>UQMI01000005.1 GCA_900542045.1 uncultured Blautia sp. | reverse complement strand
ATCAAGGTTTTTATTATATTTTGAAACAAAAAAACAGGTAGTATTTGACACTACCAACCATTATAAGGAGGTTGTTTTATGAAAAAACAAAAAAAGAATGATGTGGCAGCTTTGCTGGATTATGCAGGCAGTCACAAAAAGCTGACTTTTCTGGGTCTGGCTTTGTCAGCAGTATCCATGCTTTTAAGCATGGCGCCGTATATCTGCATCTGGCTGGCAGCCCGGGATCTGATCTCTGTGGCGCCCCGCTGGACACAGGCAGCAGATGTGGCCCGGTATGGCTGGATGGCTTTTGCCTTTGCGGTGAGCGGGATTATTCTGTATTTCGCAGGACTGATGTGTACACATCTCGCAGCCTTCCGCACAGCATCCAATATCCGCAAACAGGGCGTTGCTCATGTAATAAAAGCCCCCCTTGGCTATTTCGATGTCAATGCTTCCGGGCTCATCCGCGGCCGCCTGGATGCAGCGGCTGCCGATACCGAAACCCTTCTGGCCCATAATCTGGCAGACATCGTTGGCACAGTCGTCCTGTTTGCGGCCATGCTGGTACTGCTCTTTGTCTTTGACTGGCGTATGGGAGCCGCCTGCCTGCTGGCGGCAGTCATTTCAGTGATCGCCATGTTCTCCATGATGGGCGGCAAGAATACCGCTCTGATGGCAGAATACCAGGCAGCCCAGGATCGCATGACTAAAGCCGGCACAGAATATGTCCGTGGTATCCCTGTGGTGAAAATCTTCCAGCAGACCGTCTATTCCTTTAAGGCTTTCCAGCAGGCCATAGAGGATTACAGCACCAAGGCAGAACATTATCAGGCAGATGTGTGCCGGGTACCTCAGTCCATCAATCTGACCTTTACCGAAGGAGCCTTTGTGTTTCTTGTTCCGGCAGCCCTGCTTCTGGCTCCCGGTATGCTGGCAGGGGGAGATTTTGCCGGATTTGTCACCAATTTTGCCTTTTATGCCGTATTCTCTGCCATCATCTCCACGGCCCTGGCACGAATCATGTTTGCCTCAGCCGGAACCATGCTGGCCCAGACTTCCCTGGGACGTATCAATCAGGTCATGGATGCCCCGACTCTGAAAGCTCCGGCACATCCCCAGACACCTCACGGCAATCAGGTGGAATTTAAAGATGTGAGCTTTACCTACGATGGCGCCAAAATCCCCGCCCTTTCTCATGTTTCTTTTACTGCCAAACCCGGTCAGACAGTGGCACTGGTAGGCCCCTCCGGCGGAGGCAAATCCACAGCAGCCAGCCTGATCCCCCGGTTCTGGGACGCATCCTCCGGTATCGTAGAAGTTGGCGGTGTGGATGTCAGACAGATCGATCCCCATATCCTCATGGATCAGGTAGCTTTTGTTTTCCAGAATAACCGTTTGTTCAAGGCTTCTATTCTGGAAAATGTCCGGGCCTCCAGGCCGGACGCCACAAGAGAACAGGTGCTGGATGCCCTGCAGGCTGCCCAGTGCCAGGATATCCTGGATAAACTTCCAGAGGGTATTGACACACAGCTGGGAACAGAAGGCACTTACCTGTCCGGCGGCGAACAACAGCGCATCGCTCTGGCCCGGGCCATCCTGAAAAATGCCCCCATAGTCGTCCTTGATGAGGCCACCGCCTTCGCTGATCCCGAAAACGAAGTCCTGATCCAGAAAGCTTTCGCCACACTGACCAAAGGCCGCACCGTTATTATGATCGCCCACCGCCTGTCCACTGTTGTGGGTGCAGATAAGATCATTGTCCTTCGGGAGGGGCAGGTCGCCGAACAGGGCACCCACGCAGAACTGACAGCCGCCCAGGGACTCTATGCCCGGATGTGGGCCGACTACCATCAGGCAGTCCAGTGGAAACTCAGCAGCGCAAAGGAGGCTAAGTAAATGTTCAATCAAAATTTTCAGCGCAAATACGCCCTGACTGACCAGGGCATCCGGAATACAAAAAAAGGCGCCTTCTGGACAGTCATTGTCAACCTGATCGTCATGGGCGGCGTCAGTATCCTGTATCTGTTGATGACCGGTTTTATGGAAACTCTGACAAACGGGGCGCAGCTGCCCGGCACAGTGCCTGTCATCGGACTGGTGGTTCTCTTTGTTATCCTTTCCTTCGTGACCCATCTGCAGCAGTATAAGGCCACCTATGGACTGGTATACAATGAAGTCAAAACCACCCGCCTTCGTCTGGCGGAGCAGCTTCGAAAGCTTCCCCTGGGGTACTTTGGCAGACGGGATCTGGCAGATCTCACAGAAACTCTCATGGGAGATGTGAACCGCATGGAGCATGTCTGGAGTCATGTATTGGGATATCTGTATGGCGCTTATATTTCTACAGCGATCATTGCCGTATGCCTGTTTTTCTACAACTGGCAGCTGGCACTGGCCTGCCTGTGGGGTGTGCCGGTGGCCTTTGGCCTGTTGTTCGGCAGCCGCAGGCTGGCCGCGAGAGCCTCTGCGCGGACAAAAAAAGCTGCCGTCCGTGTCTCCGATGGCATTCAGGAAGCACTGGAAAATGTGCGGGAAATCCGCGCTGCCAATCAGGAGGAACGCTACCTGGCCGGACTGGAGCAAAAAATTGATGACCATGAAAAGATCATGATCAAAGGCGAACTTTCTACCGGCCTCTTTGTCAATGCCGCCAGCGTTATCATGCGCCTGGGTGTGGCCACCACCATCCTGACAGGAGCAAATCTGATTCTTTCCGGAAAGATTGACTTTATGCTGTTGTTCCTGTTCCTGCTGGTCATCACCAGAGTCTACGCTCCCTTTGACCAGAGCCTGGCTCTCATTGCGGAAATGTTTGTCTCCCAGGTGTCGGCCGACCGTATGAACGAGATCTATGAAATGCCTGCCGCAGAAGGTTCCTGCATATTCCAGCCCAAGGGCCATGATATCGTATTTGATCATGTAAGCTTCGCTTATGATCAAAAGGAGGTCCTGCAGGATGTCAGTTTTACTGCCAGAGAAGGAGAGATTACAGCACTGGTAGGTCCCTCCGGATCCGGTAAGAGTACCTGTGCCAGACTTGCCGCCAGATTATGGGATGCCACCCGGGGATCTATCCGGGTGGGCGGCGTGGATATCTCCACAGTAGATCCGGAAGTACTGCTGAGCGATTACTCCATGGTTTTTCAGGATGTGGTATTGTTTGACGATACGGTGATGGAAAATATCCGTCTGGGCAAACACGGTGCCTCGGATGAAGAAGTGCTGGCTGCAGCAAAAGCCGCCAACTGTGACGAATTTGTACGGAGACTGCCTGAAGGTTACGATACTCCCATTGGAGAAAACGGTACCCGGCTCTCCGGCGGAGAACGACAGCGGATCTCCATTGCGCGGGCCCTTTTAAAAGACGCGCCCATTGTTCTTCTGGATGAGGCCACCGCCAGTCTGGATGTGGAAAACGAGACCAGAGTACAGGCCGCCCTCTCCCGCCTGCTGGCCGGGAAAACGGTACTGGTCATCGCTCACCGGATGCGCACCGTGGAGGCAGCGGACAGGATTATTGTCCTGGCTGATGGAAAGGTTGCTGAAGAAGGTACCCCGGCAGAACTGATGGCAAAAGGCGGTCTCTACCATCGGATGGTAGAACTGCAGCGGCAAAGCGCAGGCTGGCATTTAGGGGAATCAAAGCACTAGCCACCTGCGCAGCTCTTTTCCGGCAAGTCCGGCAAAAACATTTCTTTCTGCACAGACCGGAATCTCTCTGCTGTCTATCAGACAAGAAAATTAACTGCCAGCCCTGTACAGAAAGAAAACGCCATTACAAAGGCAAGATAGAGCAGAAAGTTTTTCATTCCCAGTACGATTTTTAAAGCACCCAGATTGGTAATCTTGGTGGAGGGACCGGTAATCATAAAAGCCGCCGCACTGCCCATGCTCATTCCGTCCATAAGCCAGGCCTGGAGCAAAGGGATCGTCCCTCCTCCGCAGGCATAGAGCGGAACCCCCACAGTGGCCGCCATCAGTACGCCGAAGGCCTCATTTCCGCCGAACACCGTTGTCATCAGATCCTCCGGTACGTACCTCTGAAACAAAGCAGACAGCAGGACACCGATCAGGAAATACGGGCCCGTGGCACGAATATTCCGTCCAACGTTTTTGACCAGGCGGATCAGAAGGTGGGGATCTGTATCATGACTCACCGGCTCTGCGAAACTGTCAAAACGAAAGAATGGTTTTCCTTTCTTAAATGCCCGAAGCAGCAGCCCGGCAGCGATCCCGCAGAAAAAACAGGACACGATCCGCACAACAAGCGCCGTTGTTCCCAATGCGGTACTGTATACGATCAGCTGAGGATTCAGCAGGATTGAGCACATCATAAAGGAAGCCAGCCATTCCTCCCGCATTCCGCTTCTGGAAAAAGAAGCTGCCAGCGGGATTGTCCCATACATGCACAGCGGAGACGCAATCCCAAGAAGGCTCGCAGGCACAATCCCCAGCAGCCCCATCCGGCTCTGATTCATGGAACGGAGCAGCCCGTGGATCCTGTCTTTAAGAAAAACGGATATACAGGACCCCAGCAGGATACCAATGGCCCAATAGCCGAAGATCTGCCGGAGCTGCACATCAAAATAGTACCAGATATAGACGAATTCCCGATGCAGGATCTCAGCGATTTCACTCATCGATACTTACCATCTGATAGGTCCGGCTGCCCAGTCCGATATCTTCTCCATGCTCCAGCACATGGACCGCGTTGCGGGATTCCATACGGTTAATCAGCGATTCCGTGTCATCCTCAGAAGCATATACCAGATCTACACAGGCCTGATCCAGCGCCACCGGATCTGCCGACGCCAGAATTCCGATATCATGCATATCCGGTTCTGCCGGGTTTCCGTCACAGTCACAGTCAACAGACAGATGATTCATAACACTGATATACAGAATATTTCCATCCAGAGCTTCTACGACAGACTTCCCTGCCTCTGCCATGCTCTCGGTGAACGGATCCTGCTCACCGCCCCATGGACTGGTATGGCTTTCTCCCGCCGTATGGATCAGACACTTGCCCTCCTGGGAAGCCATGCCGATGGAAATATTTTTGATGGCACCGCCGAAACCTGCCATGGCATGTCCTTTAAAGTGAGAAAGTACCAGATAACCGTCATATTCGGGAAAATGCGCTCCCACAAGATTTTCCGAAAGCTGTGCTCCGCCTTCCACCGGCAGGCTCACCGATCCATCCTCATCCAGCACGACAAAATCCGCAATATCAGTAAATCCATGATCTTCCGCCACCTGATAGTGCATGGCGGTACTGGACCTCTGACCGCCGTAAGCTGTATTATTTCCTACGATGGTTCCATTTACCTGATGCACCAGATCTGTGATCAGGTCCGGATCCAGATAGTTGCTGGCAGGCGGTTCTCCTGTAGAGAGTTTCACTGCAATGCTCTCACCGGTCAGCTCCGTACCCAGGGCATCATAAGCAGCCACCATGGCTTCCGGACTGATATCCGATGTATAATAGACAATGGTATCTGAAGTTTCATCCTGATGCTCCAGGGAAGCCAGGGAAATGGTCTCCCCGCCGTTCGTCTGAATACTTTCACCCGGAACTGTCTCTTCAGCGGCTTCTGTAACCTCTGTCACAGATTCCTCTTCCTGCGTTCCGGATTCTTCTTCCTGCTGCGGCGGTGCAGGGGCCGTATCTTCATTTCCACATCCTGCCAGCAAAGATCCCAACAGAGTGATTCCAAGAATCAGGCAGACGATTTTTTTCCTCATTTTGATTGCGTTCCTCCTTTTTTTGATCCATTTTTCTGTTCCACTCCGGCTTTTGAAATACCATACCGGCTCAGATTTCCTTTTACTCTTTCAATGTAAATCATAAATCAACCCTTTCAAAATGTACAATGCCAAAGCAGCATATGATTATGACCTGGAAGCATAGTGAAGAAAAAAGAAGTCCCGCAAGACTTCTTTTTCCCGGTCACTGTTTTCTTTTTTTTACTACGACTGCCGCCGCTGCTGCTGCGATCACAGCTGCCACTGCTGCAACTGCCACTCTTGCTGACATATATCCCACTCCTTTGCCTTGATTTTCTATAGTGAGATTATGTCACAGCTTTATTTCTGTTTTGTCCAGATTCGGTTTCTGAAATATTAATTGTTTCCGACGGACTGCTGCCTGCGGGATCTTTCCTTTTTCATTCCCGTTCTTTTTCGGAGAGCCGTGGAAATCGAATGGGCCAGGAAAATAAATGTCCCCATCATAGCCAGGTAATCCAGATAAAAAAGAGGGACCGGCTCACTGAAATCCAGAAATACAAACCGGGTCTGCAGCAGCATGTAGGACAGAAGATTTCTTCGGATAAACACCGTCAGTCCGTACACAGCGATTCCTGCTCCGAGAACCGGAAACAGGATTCTCCGCACCGGCGAAGGGGCTGAAAGCTTCAGCGCCTTTCTTGCCATTCCTGCAAACATACTCCAGTGCATTCCCAGATGTGCAGCCATCAGGACAAATCCCCAGTAGGAAGCCGCCATATGCAGAAGCCTTGCAAAGGACATTCCTCCCTGGATGCCGAGAAAAGCAAATACATGGTTGGAGAGCATGATACCGCTGACCATAAGCCCCGCCATTGCCAAAAATAAAAGAGCATTAACGAGTATCTGAAACATGCGGAACGGAGTATGTCTGCCCCTGAACAGCGTTCTGTACCAGCTCCGGTTCAGGATATGGTGAACAAGGAACAACAGAAACATTGCTGCTCCGGCCCATTCGTGAGCAGTATCGCCCCAGAACTGATAGCCCATAAGAAACAGCAGTCCCACTGTCATCAGGATATCCACCGCAACTTTGACCACAATTTTCGGTTTCAAACTTCACCCTTTCCTTTCTTCCTTCCCTTTTGCACAGATCAGGCGCAGACACCGGAAGGAATGGTTTCTGTCTGTTCCTGGATGATGATCTGCCCGTTTGCCTCCGGAATGTCCCGAATGATCTCCTTTACTGCCGGTACGGTAATACAGCCGCTTAAAGGATTTTTTATACTGATCATCGGAGCAGTGAGCACAGCCTGAACGTCCGAACGCTCAAAAGCCAGATCCGAATCTTCCATTTCGCAGTTTATGATCTTCAGGCCCCTGCAGTAGCAAAGGGGCTGCGTACCTGTGATCTTACAGTTCTCAAACGTGACATTTTCGCAGTACCAGGCCAGGTATTCGCCTTTTACCACACTGTTGCGCACGATCACATTCCTGGCATGCCAGAATGCATCTTTTGTATCAAACCGGCAGTTTTCGAAAACAGCGTTTTCAATATACTGGAAGGAATATTTTCCTTTCAGCTGCACATTTCGAAACTGCAGATCTGCGGAACGCATCATAAAATATTCACTCTCAGCCGTACAGTCTTCCATCTGAATATTCTGTACCGACCAGCCAAACTCCGGCGAAAGAATATCACAGTTTTCCATCTTCACATCTCTGCATTCCCGCAGTGCCTTAATCCCGTGGAGCTTCGTGCCGGTGATCTCAATATGGTCGGAATACCACAATGCCGCACGGCAGAGTTGGGTCATTTCCGAATTGCTGATCTTCAGCCCATGATCATGCCAGAACGGATACCGCAGATTAAAAAAGCAGTTCTCCACCTGTATATCCGCACTTTCCTTGAATGCGCTTTCTCCGTCAGCAGGGCCGTCAAAGGAACATTCCTTCACCAGGATCCCCCGGCTTCCATAAAGCGCCCGTTCCTCATCAAATGTCTGTCTCTGTATTGTGTTCATATTCTGGACCTCCCTGTTCTGTTTCCATTTCTGTATCCGCGGCACAGCCGGACGCTGCAGCTGCTCACTGCAGCTCGGCCGCCCACTCCTGTATGGCTTCCTGTGAAGAAGCGGCATCCTCCTCATAACAGTCGAAAATACTGTCAGAAATCGACGCATCGGGAATTGCCTCTGTGATCAGCTCCACACTGTTTGCCAGTCCGCCTGTTCCATGGGAACAAAACAGATAGACCTGTTTTCCGGAAAAATCATTCTGCTCCAGAAAAGAAAGAAGCGCCATGGGAACGCCGTACCACCAGTTAGGATACCCCAGAAATACGGTATCGTACTGATCCATGTTTTCTACATTTTCCACAAGTTCCGGTCTTGCATCCTCTGCCCGCTCTTCATTGGCCCGTTCCAGGCACTCGTCCCAGCCGCTTGGATATGGATCTGTCACACGGATGGAAAACAAGTCTCCTCCGGTCTCTTCCTGTACCCAGCCTGCCAGTTGCTGGACATTTCCCGGCGCGATCACGCTGGGAGAAGATACCGCGTCCACATTCTCATCAGGTACTGCGTTGTCTGCCCAGGAAAAATAGGCCACCAATACACGGCTGTCCTGGGACTGTGTTCCGTTTTCCTCATCTGCCGGATCCGTTCCTTCTTCCGAAGTTCCTGTCTCTTCCGCAGCTGCCGTCTCAGCCTGTTCTGAATCTGCCGGTTCCGCCGATTCTGCTTCTTCCGGCTCGGCATCCTGTGTCTGTTCCGGTTCCGCTGATTCCGCCTCTTCCGGCTCAGCGGCCTGTGTGATGTTTCCTGCAGGTTCTGCTGATTCCTCTGTACTGCCGCAGGCCACGCAGGAAAAAGCCATTGAAGCGGCAAGCAATAGCGCTAGGATTTTTTTCATTTGATACCTCCTGTCACAGTCTACGCAGGCTGTATACCAGACCTGCCGTGTTCGTTTCACAGAAAACCTTTCTGTTTTCTATCACTCATTATATCGGCGAACCCCTGCAATGTCTAATACCTATCCTCTATGTCCTTCCATTCGTTTTTTCTATGGATGGACACCTGCTCCAGCTCCCTCCAGCTCCCAGCACTCCAACCCTCCAGCTCCATCTCCAGGGCCGTTTATCCTCCAGACAGAAAAACAGTATCCCGACTATCCGGCACAGCTGTTTTCGCTGTGTCTTCCAGTCTGGATACTGTTTTCCATTTTCGTCAGTAAGGTTTACTTTGTAAGGTTTCCTTACGTCCGGCAAGGCTTAAAAGTGTGGATGTTTTTCCGGAACCCGGCGAAGACATCAGGTTCAACGGAAAGGTCTTTTCTTCTTTCAACTGTTTTCTCAGCCTGTCTGCATCCGCATTGTTGTCCGCAAAAACACTTTGTTTGATCTTGATTACTTTCAGATTTTCCATATTACTCCGGTACTCCTAATTCCGTAATGAGAACGTCTCTTGCTCCGTCCATTAAAGAAAAATGGATTCCATGGCAGTTGGGGCAGTCCGGCAGATTCTCTTTTCTGTGATCCATGAGAATATATTCTTCCCCGCAGTCCTGGCATTTGACCATTCCGGGGACTTCATGGATGATCAGTTCCGCTCCCTCCAAAATGGTATCTTTGGTCCCCAGGGGCCACAGTTCTGTCAGATATTTGGGGATCACGCCGCTTAAGCCTCCGATATCCACCTTCACATAGCCGATGGAAGAAACGCCGTATCTTTTGGAAAGCCGTTCAGCGCCTGAGACGATATTCATGACAACTCCCATTTCGTGCATATTATTCTCCCATTCTTCCGTTCTGCATATGACTGTAGGCGCCAACTCCGCCGCTGCCTGCGCTCATGCCTTTTGCAGCCAGATTCTGCGCACGTGTGGTGGCATATTCTGTGGAAATTTTCATATACTCTTCCACACTGTCTGTGGGCTCAATATCTGCAATCTTTTTCAGTTTGATGGCATCAAATTCACAGCGTGTATAGCAGAGTCCGCAGCCGATGCAGCGGTCCGGATTCAGAACGGAAACGCCGCATCCAAGACAGCGGTCTGCTTCCTTCTTCAGCTGCTCTTCTGTAAGAGTTGCACGAAGATCCTTCATTGTTTTTGTCGCTTTGCTGTGATCCGCTGCCGCCGGGCGCTGTCTGGGCATCCGGTCAAAGCCGCCGAAATCTGCCGTATCCTTATTGACTGCCGTATATTCCCGTTCCCGTTTCATCAGAAGATCCTGGTGACGAAGGAACCGGTGAATACTGATGGCACCTGCTTTTCCCGTGGCGATGGCATCGATGGCAAGCTTCGGTCCGGTTACACAGTCACCGCCGCCGAAGATATCCGGCTCTTCTGACTGGTAAGAAATATCTGCTACTTTCATGATATTGTCGCGTCCCAGAGATGCCTTGCTTCCATTCAGCAGTTCGCCCCAGTCCATGGCTTGTCCGATTGTGATATATGCCTGATCGCATTCCAGTGTCATCGTATCATTTTCATCGTAGACAGGAGCAAAACGGCCTTCTGCGTCAAATACAGATTTACACCGTTTCAGCACAACGCCTGTGAGTTTTCCGTTTTCACCAAGGAAGCGGACCGGACCCCAGGAGTTGTTGATCTGGATGCCCTCACCGATGGCTTCTTCCTTTTCGTCTGCCGCAGTAGGCATTTCTTCATCTTTTTCCAGACAGACAATGTGAACTTTGGAAGCACCCAGACGGGCTGCCAAGCGGGCCACATCCAGCGCCACATTGCCGCCGCCGATGATCACGGCCTTGCCGTTGATCGGAGATGCTTCTTCGGCATTTACAGAGCGCAGGAAGTCCAAACCTACATTGACGCCTGCAAGGTCTTCGCCTTCTACACCCAGTTTTCGTCCATTCTGAGCGCCGATGGCAATATAGAAAGCCTTATAGCCCTGTTCTCTTAACTGCGGGATCGTAATGTCTTTTCCAACATCCACGCCGCATCTGAATTCCACGCCAAGCCTTTTAAGCGCTTCAATTTCTGCATCGATCACATCTTTTTCCAGACGGAAGGTGGGAATACCATATTTCAACATACCGCCCGGCGCCGGCTGACAATCGAATACAGTCACCGGATAGCCTTTTTCTGCAAGATAATAAGCTGCCGTCATACCTGCGGGGCCGGCTCCGATCACAGCCACCTTCTCTGTCCAGTGGTCGTAGACTGTGGGAATATAAAGATTGCCCTCTTCCAGTTCTTTATCGGCAATGAATTTCTTGATATCGTCAATGGCGATACTTTCATCCACTCTGACTCTGGAGCATTCGGCTTCACAATTATGAGGACAGATTCTGCCGCATACAGCCGGGAATGGATTGTCTCTCTTGATCACCTTCAAAGCTTCGTCATATTTGCCCTCTGCTGCCTTGCGGATATAACCTTGCACGGAAATGTGAGCCGGACAGTAGGTCTTGCACGGAGAAGTCCCCTGCTCGTTTACCATGACGCGCTTCATATAGTCTTTATTGTAAAATTCTTCGGTCCACTCGTACTCCATGGGATCCGGATGCTCTGGGAATTTCACCGGTTCTGCAGCATATTTGCAGCCCAGGGAAAGAGCGTTCATATTACAGGTCTCCACACAGGCTCCGCAGCCTACACATTTTTCCACGTCGATCTCCGGCTCATAATTGGAATGCGCTGGAGCCTGGATATTCAGCAGGTTCTGGATCTGCAGCCCGATACAGGAGCAGCCGCAGCAGTTGCAGATGAACATGGATTTTCCTTTTTCCATGGGCATGAGCTGATGCACAAGACCTTCCCTCTCGCATCGCTTCAGGATTTCCTTTACTTCCTCCCGGCTGATCTGCCGTCCTCTTCCGGTCAGAATAAAGGATTCAGCACAGGGACCGATCTGGATACAGGTTTCGATTTCTGTATGCTCACAGCCATGTCCCAGCAATTTGGTAGATGTACGGCATGCGCAGTTGGCAACAGAAAATGTATCATTGGCTTCCAGATAGGGCTCGATCTCATCGTATTTTGCAATTTTGGTTTCCGCGGGAATTGCTTCTCTTACAGGAAGGGCACGGAAGCCGCCCCGGAAGGGCGCTGCATTGGGGTAAACAGTCATATTGGATGCCTTGCAGTAATTGTCAACCCAGAATGCACCTTCTTTGGTCACACGTTTTCCTGTGGCAAGATTCTCTGCAAGGCCAGGGAGCAGACCTGCGCGGTAATAACCGATGACACCCTTCTCTTTATCCAGATAAACCATCATTACGATACCGGCTTCCCCGGCTCCCTCCAGGTTTTTGCGGAGGGTTTCCAGATCATCCGTACCAGCCCGCTTCGCAATTTCTTCTATCGGCTCCGGCAGCGGATTACAGTAATATGCGGCTTTAGCCTCTTCTTCAGAAGCAACTGCTGCCAGTGCGTCTTCCAGCCACTTCACATGTTCCGGCAGATTTTCTGTCTGCTCTGGATCAAGTCCATTAAAAACATTTGCCAGACGTTTGTAAATACTCATATTCTCTCTCCTTTTTCCACCATTCTTTCTGAAATATTGACAGAATAATTATAGTAAAATTTGACATTTTGCGCAATTTACGATATCATTTAAGAGTCTATTTGTTTAATTCTTACAAAAATTGACTATTTTTTAGACTTTTCAGGGCTATTCGTCCATTTCATTGACTTTTATTCAAAAACTTACAGACAAAGGGGATATCGTATGGCTCATGCATACATTAAGGACGCCATGGCAAACGCGTTAAAAGATTTGTCAAAGAGAAAATCCATTCAGAAAATAACAATCAGTGATATCGTCAGCGAATGCGGTATATCCAAGCAGAGTTTTTATAACCATTTCAAGGACAAAAATGATCTGATCGTATATACATGTACATCAGAAGCACGCCGCAATCTGAAGGACGCCATGAAAGAAGGGAGAAACTACAAGGAAGCCATCATGCATTATTATAAGAACTCTCTCCCGCTGAAACATTTTTACCGTTCCTTCATTCACGAACCAGATCTGCAGATCCTGCTCTTCAACCTTGTAGCAGAATTTTCCCGGGAATACATGGTAAAACAGATTGAGTATCATTATGGAAAAGGAAAGATCACACCGGAATTAAATCTTGTGATCCGGTTTAACAGTTCAGGAAATGCCCAGCTGTTTATCGACTGGATGATGGGAAATATGGAAACGGCCCCGGAAATTATGGCTTCTGTCAACTTTGCCTGCATTCCAGAACCTCTGAAGAATTACTTCAACTGCGAAGAGATCAATGCGATCATATAGGCCGGAAAACACCCTGACAGGAAGATCTCCACTCAAACCGTACAGATCCATGTCCACAAGTTGGAAAACAAGGAGAATGACCTCTCCAGACCGTACAGATCCGTGTCCGCAAGTTGGAAAAATAGAAGAATGCCTTCTCCAACCCGTACAGATCTGTGTCCACAGTATGGATTTGGATTTTCAAATACGTACAGAAGTATTTTTCTCCGTGTCTGCCTCATAGGGGTACAGTATACCGTGTCCATACGGTTATAATCCCAGCTCCCACGATTTCAACCGTACGGAAAGCCGTGTCCATACGGTTGAAATCCCAGCTTCCATGCTTTCAACCGTACGGAAAGCCCTGTCCATACGGTTGAAATCCTAACCCCCACGATTACAACCGTACGGAATGCCCTGTCTATACGGTAGAAATTTCAGCTTCCATGATTTCAACCGTACGGAATGCCCTGTCTATACGGTAAAAATTTCAGTTTCCACGATTTCAACTGTACGGAATGCCCTGTCTATACGGTAGTAATTTCAGCTCCCATGATTTCAACCGTACAGAAATTGGCGAATTGAAAGATTTAATTGAGGAACAGGAAATATCCTGACTGACCAAAGGACAGATGAATACATGTGACGCTTTTTACGATTTGATTGATGTCAACTGTCCTTGCCGCAGATTCTCAGTCAATTCGAAGGATCCTGCATGATCCACATTCTTCTGCTGCATTTTTTAAGATACTGTCTTCCACATCCTTCTGCAGGTATACTTCCGCAAATTCCTCCCGGAAAACAGTTTCCGTCACACCGTCGATCTGTTCCAGGACCTGTCTGATCTTTTTCTGTTCTTCCGGTTTGACCAGGCCCTCCATCCACAGAACCTTATAATCCAGTCTCTCGATCTTAAAGATGACAGGACGTGTTCCGTCTGAACAGCAGGCAATCATAACCCGTTCATCCTTCATCCAGCCCCGCATAATAGAGCCGCCCTGGAGCCCTGTGTAAATATACCTGGAAATGGCATCCCAGGCCTCTGAACAATGGGGAAATTCCGGCCCTCCTGCAATATTCCCGGCTGTACAGGCCGTCTGTTTTAAAGTATTCCGACCTATATGCCAGAAATCATCTGCAGTGCCGTAGCGCTCAAATACAAATACATCGCCCACATGATAACAGGGGCATTTTCCGGATTCCGGGTCCGCACAGTACTGCTGCTGCAGATCCGTATATAATTTCTTATCGATCACCGTTACCTTGACTTTATGCTGCATGTGCAAAATCCTCCTCTGCTCAAAATTCCTGCCTGGATCTCAGGGACAAAAGCACCGGCTCTTTTCACGCCGGATGTGGGCAGAAGCCTCCTCTTATGCTATACTGGAAATATCTCATGAAAGGCAGGTAGATCAAGATGCTGCTCCCGCGCTATTTTTTCTCCAACGACTATACCGAATTCTATGATTACTTTCTGGCCCGACCGCACCGCCGCTGCAGTTTCCGGAAAGGCGATATGCTCTGGGCACTTGGCGATCCCATCCGTCATGTGTATTATATTGAATCCGGTATTGCCAGAACTTTCGTAGAGCATGAGAACGGCTCCCGCAAGATCCTGCATTTTCACAGTGACGGAACCGTATTCCCGGGCTGCCAGAACTCGGTATTCAAGATCGAAGCGTCCATTGGAACAGAAGCCCTGTCTGAAGTGCAGGCACTGGCCTTCACACGGGAAGACTTTTATCAGATGTACCAGGAAAATATGGCGCTGAATGCCCGTGTGCTGGAAACCTATGCCATGTACATCAATCTGTTTATCTACGAATCTGCCCATCAGGATTATAACAGCGCGTTTATCAAAGTCTGCAATCTGCTGTATCTGTTCTCTCTTCATTCGCCTGCCGATACACCGGAGCGGATCGATCTGACACAACAGGACATCGCAGATATCCTGGCCATCAGCCTTGTCAATGTGACCAACAATCTGGCCCGGCTGCGGAAGGAAAAGGTCATTGTTTCTCATCGCAGATGGATCGAAATTACAGACTATCCAAAACTGGTCTCCTACTGTTCCATTGAAACCATTCGTCCCTGATCCAGCTGTCCGTTATCATAGCAAAGGAAAGAGGGTTTCTTCTACATAAAAATATAGATAACGGAAACTTTTTCTGTTACAGCGGACGCAGCGGTCCATAGAAGTATGACGCCGTTGCCCCGCCGTCCACAAGAAAATCCGCGCCGGTGATAAACGCGCCTTTGTCACTCAGGAGCAGTTCCGCCACATTGGCCACCTCATCTGCCGTTCCAGGCCGCCCGGCCGGACAGTTTGCAAACATATTCTTATAGAAATCGCCCCTGGGACCGTTAAACTCATCCACAGCCAGAGGCGTCACGATAATTCCCGGTGAAATGGAATTGATACGGGCACCCCGTTCTCCATGATCTTCCCGGTCGCCCGGGCATTTTCCGGTTTTTTATCACCGATCACTATCTTCTTTCCATATCCCATCCTCCGGGCAATGGCCATGCCGATCTGTCCGGCGCCGGTTAAAAGCAGAACTTCTTTTTTCATTTTTATCCGCATCCTTTCTTTTCTGATCCGCCCTTATTATAAAAAAACCGGCATTTCCTATCAATTCGAACTGCTGTGGTTTCAGATAAGTTATTCTAATACAAATTGCTAATCAATTTCTGTTTCACGAATCAAATTGACGCTTCAGGATTTCAGCAAACTCCTCTGTATAATAACCGGAATTCGATTTCTTCCAGAACAGGCAGTAATTGCGGATCACGGGTTCGCTGCCGCGAAAAAGCGGAATGCGGCAGATGGAAGCCCCATAACTGGCAGGGGGAAAGCTGTCTCCCCCCCACCGGCAGAAATCCCTGTCCGCTGATCACCAGCAGACGGGCCTCTTCCAGATTTTCTGCACGGAGGAATCCTCCCTGCAGCCCGATCACCGTCCGGTAATAGTCCTGTTCTGTCTCCCACTGTTCCTTTGAAGAAACCAGAATGCAGGGAAGATTTTTCAGTTCCTGGGTCGTAATGGAAGAAAGACCGGCTATGGCATTTCTGGAAGAGACTTCAATATACATATGACTGGCAGTCATGACCAGATTGACATACTCATCGGAAAAGGCCCTGCGCTGGTCGCTGAATGCCAGATCAATCCCCTCCCTTCGCAGAAGTTCGAACAGTTCTTCATGATCTCCATACAGGATCTGCACAGAAATGCGGGGATATTTGGCGGAAAACTCTTCCAGAGCCAGCGGAACCTCTTTTCCGCCATAACTTCGGGGATATCCCAGTTTCAGCAGGACCTCATCTCCCCGGGCAATCCTGGCAGATTCATTGCAGAGCTGCTCATAATCTGCCAGCAGAACCAGGCTCTTCTTATAAAAATGCTCACCGGCCGGCGTTAAGATAAATTTTCTGTTTTTTCTCTCCAGCAGAAGAAAACCCAGTTCGTTTTCCAGGGCCTTGATCTGCTGGGAAATGGCAGACTGGGAAATATGACATTCCACAGCTGCCTCTGAAAAACTGTGATTGCGCACTACCGCCTGAAAATATCGAATCTGCCGCAGCACATTTCCACCTCCTACAGGTATCCTCTTTATATGTATCCTGCCCCCTGGGGCAGAAGGCGAATATTCCATATCCCTTTCACCCATTCCCACATACCGTCTAAGATCGCCGAATTAATACGGCTTAAAGGAACACTGAGAATGCCGGTCAAAAGACAGATCACCAGCAGCGGAAGCGCATATTTCCGGAACCTGCTGTAGAATCTGCCTGCTTTCGGGAACAGTTCAAGAAGGATATTTGAACCGTCCAGAGGAGGCAACGGGATCAGATTGAACGTTCCCAGCCCCACATTGATCACCGCCAGGTAATAGAACCAGATTCCCCATCTGCTTCCCCATTTATAAAACAAACCATACACCAGCATGGAGGCAAATGCAAGCAGATAATTCATGACCGGACCGGCAAGAGATACAAGGATCGTCCCTTTTTTTCTGTCTTTGTAATATGCCGTATTGATCCGCACCGGTTTTGCCCACCCCATATGAAACAGCAGCAGACAGATGGTTCCCCACAGATCCAGGTGGGCCAGCGGGTTCAGCGTCAGCCTTCCGTCTAAAGCAGATTTCTCTGTCTATTTTCTGCGTCTCCATTCCTTTTTCTATTGTGATTTTACCTGAAATCATTTATGATAAATGGAGCAGCATCGTACCGAGGCTAAAAGAGACAAAAAGGAGAATACAATCATGCCGAAGACCAATCAGACAGAAACAAAAGAAATACTGGCAAATACGCTGTTCAATCTTCTGGAAAGAAAGCCGTTTCCCAAGATCACAGTAAACGAACTGTGCGAGCAGTCCATGATCGTACGCAGCACCTTCTACCTGCACTTTCAGGACAAATACGAATTGCTTTCCTACTGTCTGAATTATATTTCTCAGGAACTGGAAACACTGATGAAGACCCATGAACTGAAGGATTTTTTTGTGGTGTTTTTAAAGACCTGCGAAGAAAAAGAAAAGGTTTTTTACAACCTTTTTGAAACAGATCTGAATGAAGAACTGATTGAAATGTTTTATCATTTCTTCAGCCGTTATATCTCCAGATGCCTGGAAGAAAAATCAGCCCAGGGTGTTCTGCTCCCCGGGCCTGTGGACTCTGTGACCGCTTTCTATGTAAGCGGTCTGGTGGGCATGACCCTCCGCTGGATCAAAAGCAACTACAAACTGCCCAAAGAAACCCTGGCTTCCTGCCAGTATCAGTTAATGAAAGATATTCTCTGACTGAAAAAGTTACCGGAAACAAGAGAAACCGAATTAACTTGAATGTCTGACAATCCCTATTTTGAAAACAGCGCATCATTCCTGGAAAGAAGGTATACACAATATTGATTCATACTGATTCCCTCTCTCTGAGAATGTTCTGCCAGTGATCTGTGCAGACTTCTTGGTATCCTCAATTTAAACTGTCCGGAATAGTTTTCCAGGCTGTCCGGCTCATGAATTTCCACACCTTCTTCAAGCGCCGCCTCAAACCATGCTTTTTTTGCATCCGCCGCATTTGCCACCGCACTTTCCACTGTTTCGCCACAGGTAATACATCCGGGCAGATCCGGATAGGACACTACGAATCCGCCTTCTTCCTTATCCTCTACGATTTCCATACGATAGGACATTGCCATATATTCATCCAGCGTCTTCATCATTTTTTGCCTCACTTTCCACTATCTGTCTTACCATTTCTACATATACTTTTTTTATTGGTTCATGCTTCGGTATTGTGATTGGCATACAGCCCTGCTTTCTAAAGGTATAATGACTGCTGCCCCCTCTCGGAGCATTCATCTCATATCCGTAACTTTCCAATACCTTTCGCAATTCATCAAATCGGAGGTCTTTTGACAAATTACATATGCGCGCTATCAGTTTATCCCATTTCGACATTTAGCATACCTCCTGCTTCTATTATATGTGGTGTCATATAAGGTGTCAATCTTTTTGTTGATTTTGCTATTATACGATTATCAATCTATCAGAATTTATCTTTTCAGACAAGAAAATATGTTCAAAAATTGTCTTTGATCAAAAGGGACTATCTATATCCAGACAGCCCCCTGATTAAGATTATCTATTTCCCGATAGCTTCCAAAAAAGAACTGCAGTGTCTTTTTCCACTACAGTCCTGTTTCTTCGCTTTCTGCATCACAGCTTTGCCACAGCATTCGCCAGATCCAGAAAATAGTTTTTATTCAGATCCAGTATTTCCAAAACCGTTCATTCATTTCCATTTGCACGCAGCCGGAATCCCTTAATACTTCAACTCCACATTCTTCACATCGGTGATCAGCATATGGCCCGGTGCATGGGTAATGGCCAGAGACGGCCGGGATTCCATCACCACGTTCTGGGGGGTTACGCCGCAGGGCCAGAATACAGGCACTTCGCCGTCCCGGATGGTTACCATATCTCCGAAGTCCGGTTTGTTCACATCGGCAATGCCGATGGCCTCCGGATTTCCGATATGTACCGGCGCGCCGTGTACCCGGGGCATCTCTCCGGTGATCAGCACTGCCTTGGGGATCAGCTCATAGGGAATGGGTCGCATGCTCACCACCATGTTGCCGTGAAATACGCCTGCCGGCTCGCAGGGAATATTTGTCTTGTACATGGGTACATTGCAGCCTTCTTCGATATGGCGCACCGGAACATTGGCTTCCAGAAGCGCCGCTTCAAAGGAAAAACTGCAGCCGATCAGAAAGCTGACAAAATCATCCTGCCAGAATTCCGATACATCGGTGTATTCTCCATCCAGCTCTCCATTCCGGTAGATCCGGTATCTGGGAATATCCTTTGCAATATCTGCCTGATCTGCAATGGTACGCAGAAAGCGGCTTCCCGTATCGCTGACTTCCAGAATCGGACAGGATTTGGGATTGCGCTGGGTAAACAGCAGAAAATCATAGGCCAGTTCCCGTGGCAGAACCACCAGATTTGCCTGGGCGTAGCCGGCACACATGCCTGCGGTGGGTGTGGTAATCTTCTCCTGACGGATCAGTTCCCGCACTTCTCTGGGGGACATTGTTGCATAATCCATAATTGATTCCTCCTTTATCTTCTGGCCAGCTCCCGGGTAATCTCTTCCCAGGTCACTCCTTTTTCGGCCATCAATACCATCACATGATACAGGAAATCCGAGATCTCATATTTGATCTCTTCCTTGTCCGGATTCTTGGCAGCGATGACGATCTCCGTACATTCTTCGCCCACTTTTTTCAGGATCTTGTCAATTCCCTTGTCAAAGAGATAATTGGTATACGAACCTTCCTTGGGATGCTCCTTCCGGTCCAGGATCACGTCATATACCTGCTGGAACACCCGGAGCGGATTGGTGTCATCATACTCCTTTTTCATCAGTTCCTGGAAAAAGCAGGAATGTCTGCCCGTGTGACAGGCCGCGCCGATCTGATCCACCTTTGCCAGGATCGTATCGTTGTCACAGTCCAGATCCAGGGATTTTACATACTGATAATGACCGGAGGTATCCCCTTTCACCCACAGTTCTCCCCGGCTGCGGCTCCAGTAAGTCATCCTGCCGGATTTCAGCGTATGTTCAAAGGCCTCCTGATTCATATAGGCCAGCATCAGCACTTCATCGGTCTTGTAGTCCTGCACGATCACAGGGATCAGACCCTGATCGTTGAGCTTGAATTTGTCCCAGGAGATCCGGCTCTCGTAAATCTTCACCGGGATCCCGGCTGCGGCCAGACGGTTTTTCACATCTGACAGACGGTGCTGCCGACTGCTGACAAAGCTGCCGCTGACACCGGCAACTGCAGAGGCCCGCAGAGTCTGTACCACACTTTCTTCCGGCTCTTCCCCGGCATGCAGGATCACCGGTATAGAAGAAACCGCCAGAATCTCATTCTGGCAGGCATCCAGACAAAGCACCCGGTCTGCGTAAGCTTCGATCAGTTCCTGGTGATCAGAAAATTCCCGAAAATCGGATACACAGACAGCCAGCTTGTCCTTACCAAACCGTCTGGATACTTCCGGCAGAAGAGCCACGTTGCCCGGCTTGGAAAAATTCAAAATGGCACGGGAGCATCCCGCGTAAAGAAGTTTTTTCACATCTTCCACACGATTGATATTTCCCGCAGCCATCACCGGTATTTCTGACAGACTGCAGATATCCTTAATCTTTCCAATCGCTGCGTCATGCTCTTTGTCTGTGGAGGAAAAGTCAAAAATCAAAAGCTCATCCGCTCCATTGTCGCTGTAAAAACGGGTCAGCTCTTCTACATTTCCAGAGCCGAACAGATTTTTCTGTCCCCATCCCGCCACAGCGTTTCCATTCAGCAGGTACAGACAGGGAATCAGCAGACAATCCCGCTTACCTGCGTTCATTTTTTGTTGTTTCATGGTTATCTTTCCCCTTTCTCACAGACTGCCTTTGGTGGACAACACATCTGTGATCCTCTGATCGAACCTGGTTGCCATATCCAGCGCTTTTGCAAAGCTTTTGAACATTGCTTCCGCCATATGATGGTTATTGCCCGGAGTCAGGACTTTCAGATGCAGATTCATGGCACCTGCATACGAAATCGCATAGAAAAATTCCTTTATCATTTCCGTATCCAACTCTCCCAGACGGTCCACGGTAAATTCTCCGTCAAAAGACAGATACGGACGTCCGGACAGGTCCACCGCACAGAGTACCAGGGTCTCATCCATAGGCAGGATACAGCTTCCATAACGGGCAATTCCTTTCTTGTCCCCCACTGCCTCCCGTATGGCGTTTCCCAGTACAATCCCCGTATCCTCAATCGTATGGTGGGAATCCACCTTCAGATCTCCTGTGGTCCGCACAAACAGATCGAACAGTCCATGGCGGGCAAATCCATCCAGCATATGATCAAAAAAGTCGATTCCGGTGCAGATGTCCGATACTCCGCTGCCATCCACTGCAAATTTCAGCTGGATCTGTGTTTCTTTTGTATTTCTGCTTACCGTTGCTTCTCTGTTCTCCATTTCATTGCTCCTTACTGCTCTTCCTCAAAACGGACAGCAATAGAATTGGCATGGGCCGTCAGCTGTTCCGCATTGGCAAACTGGATAATATCCCTGTGGATCTTCTCCAGAGATTCTCTGGAATAATATACTATGCTGGATTTTTTCACAAAATCATCCACGTTCAGCGGAGAAAAGAACTTGGCTGTTCCATTGGTGGGCAGCACATGATTGGGGCCCGCAAAATAATCCCCCAAGGGTTCACAGCTGTAATCCCCCAGAAAGATCGCGCCCGCATTGCGTATTTTCGTCATGATGGAAAAAGGATCCTTCGTAACAATCTCCAGATGCTCGGACGCAATGGCATTGGCCGTTTCGATGGCCTCTTCCATATTTTCCGCCACCAGGATATATCCAAAATTCTCCAGAGATTTCTCAATGATGGCTTTTCTGGAAAGTTCTTTTAAGAATTCCTGGACTTCCCGGTCCACTTCCTGTGCCAGAGCTTTACTGGTAGTGATCAGAATAGCAGAGGCCATCTCATCGTGCTCCGCCTGTGATAACAGATCCGCCGCCACATAACGGGGATTGGCTGTCTCATCTGCCAGCACCAGAATCTCACTTGGTCCGGCAATGGAATCGATACTCACATTTCCATATACGGCTTTTTTAGCCAGAGCCACATAGATATTTCCCGGCCCTACGATCTTATCTGCCTTGGGGATGCTCTCCGTTCCGTAAGCCAGAGCCCCAATGGCCTGGGCGCCGCCCACTTTGTATACCACATCTGCCCCGGCTTCTCTGGCCGCCACTAAAGTGGCCGGATTGACCTTCCCGTCTCTTCCCGGCGGCGTCGTCATGAGGATTTCCTGCACGCCTGCTACTTTGGCGGGTACAATATTCATCAGTACGGAGGAAGGATAGGCCGCTTTTCCTCCTGGAACATAGACGCCCACCCGTTCCAGCGGGGTCACTTTCTGTCCCAGCATGGTTCCCGGCTCATCGCTGGAAAACCAGCTGTTTCGTTTCTGTTTCTCATGGTAGGCACGGATATTGACCAGGGCTTTGCGGATCACTTCGATCAGTGTGGGATCCACCTGATCATAGGCTTCATTGAACTCCTCCTCCGTTACCAGCAACGTATCCCTGTCAATGGGAAATCCGTCAAATTTCTGTGTGTAGGCAAACAAAGCCTGATCGCCGTTCTTTTTCACATCCAGCAGGATCTTTGCCACATCTGCCTCATATGCTCCATAATTATTGGGACTGCGTTTCAGCAGTTCATCCAGTATATTTCCTATACTTTCTTCGCTCAATGTTACAATTCTCATGCGTTCCTCCTGTTACTTGCCAGTGCTTCTTTCAGATCCTGAATGATCCTGCGGATCCGCTCGTTCTCCATGCGCATACTCACCTGATTTACCACCATACGCGCAGAAAGAGGACAGATTTCCTCCAGCACCACCAATCCATTTTCCTTCAGCGTACTTCCGGTCTCCACAATATCTACAATCACCTCAGACAATCCTACAATGGGAGCTAGTTCGATGGAACCGTTCAATTTGATGATTTCCACCGTCTGGTGTTTTTTGTTATAGAAATAATCCTTGGCAATATTGGGATATTTTGTGGCGACCCGGATCTGGCCTCCCCCTTTTAGCAGTTCCCCGGCCTCCGGCGGTCCGCAGACACACATCCGGCAGGCTCCAAAGCCCAGATCCATGACCTCAAAGAGCTTCCGTCCTTCTTCCAGGATCGTATCCTTTCCCACGATCCCGATGTCTGCCTCTCCATATTCCACATAGGTAGGTACATCCGGTCCTTTTGCCAGAAAGAAGCGCAGCTTCAGTTCCTCATTGGTAAAGATCAGCTTTCTGGAGTTCTTGTCTTTCATTTCTTCACAGGTAATCCCCATCTGCTCCAGAGTTTCCAGGGTTTTATAGGCAAGCCGCCCTTTGGTCATTGCAAATGTCAGATATCTCATGGCATCCTCCTTTTATCCAGGCACTTCAGGATGACTCTGCGGCCGGCTTTCCGAAACTCCACCGCTTTCCGGATCACTTCTGCCCGGTTTTCTCTTGTATAAGTCAGTTCTTCCGTCTCACACTCTTCTCCAGGCAGAAGCTTCTGCCTGGTCAGAGCCAGCATCAGAGGGTCCATGGAAATAGCAAAGCCCACAGCGCAGGCCGGCTTTCCAAAATGCTCCAGCAGTGTATCATAACGGCCGCCTTTCACAACAGGTTCACCGGTGCCATAAGTAAATGCCTGACAGATAATGCCTGTATAATAATTATATTTACTGAGCATGCCAAGATCAAAGGATATATATTTTTCATATCCATAACAGCACAGCACCTGGTAGATCTCTTCCAGCCGCCCAATGGCCGCCAGAGCTTTGGGATTATCTGTCAGATTTCTTGCATGCTGCAGCACTTCCGCCGTACCGAAAAGCTCCGGAAGCTGCAGAAAAGCCTGTTCCAGCTCCGGCTTCAGATTCAGACCCAGGATCAGCTCTTCCACACCAAAATTATTCTTGCTGGAAATCAGAGAACGCAGATTTTCGCAGGTCTCCTCATCCATCCCGGCTTCTTCCAGCAGTGCCTTAAAGAACTGTACCTGTCCCACACTGATCTGAAATTCTGTCAATCCGGCTGCCAGAAGGCATTCCGTCATCATTGCCAGAAGCTCCGCATCCACGTCCACTGACGCATCGCCGATGCGTTCTACGCCCATCTGGGTGCTTTCTTTCAGTCTTCCCTGAAAACTGGAATTGTTGATAAACGTATTCCCTGTATAACAAAGCCGCACATCCTCCTGTTCCGGCAGGAAATACGTGGCGGCTGCCCGGGCTATGGACGGCGTAAAGTCCGGCCGCAGCACCAGGGTATGGCCTTCCCGGTCAAAAAACTTGTACAGGTCTTTGGATGGGATGGTCCCCACCTCTTTGCTGAACACTTCAAAATATTCAAATGTTGGCGTCTCAATGTCCTCGTAGCCATAGCTGTGGAACACTCTGCGGATTTTTTTCTGCAGCGTCAGCTTCTGCCGGCATTCCTGTTTGCAGATATCCCGGACGCCTTCCGGTGTATGAAAAATTCTTTCCATGATCTCCTCCAATTTATTATAGTAAAGTGCTACTATGCTATCAAAATAAAATTCCAGGTTATTATACTCAATCTGCCGAAAAAAGTCAATCCCGCAGATCCAGATCTCTCTGCAGACCTTCCAGATAGGGTACCAGAACACCTCCTCTGGATTGTAAAAAGAAGTCCGGATCCAGCTCTTCTCTTCGAAAGCTTTTCCGGCCTCCTTCTTCTCTTCTACGCCAATAAACCAGCAGTTCCCGCAGGGTCAGATAATAAAACAGATTTTCCCCTGTATAGAAAATGAGCAGAAACGCCACGCCTCCCTGCTTCTCAAACGCCTGCATAAAGGCCACCTGATGCTCATGGATATTGGCCAGCGGAAACGTCCCCGTATTGCACTCCTTTGCGTCAAAGCAGACCGGGATCCCCTGCACGGCTCCAATATAATCCACCGTGCTTTTCTGCTCAAAATAGCCCAGGGTAATATGCCGGTGCTCCTTGTCGATCTTCACCGGTGTTATGGGCGTAGGAATCTTCTGTATCAGTGCCAGCCCTTTTTCTCTGTATTGTTCATTTGTACGGTTCACCAGTTCCTCCAGGGTGGAACCACGGAGTCCTCTGGAATTCCAGGTTGCCATATTCTTACCGTCCTTTACTTTTCTTCCGGTTTCGCCTGCTTTATTCAATCAGCTTAATCGATGGATAATAGCGGATGACCGCTTTTCCCACGATCTGATCAAATTCCACATAAGTATTGTCCCAGAACCGGGAATCTCTGGACCAGTTCCGGTTATCGCCCAGCACAAAATAGCAGCCCTCCGGCACTTCATAGGGACCGAAACTGCCCTGTGGAGTTTCCGGCGTAAAGCTGTCATCCAATGGCACCTCCGAATCATCAATGTATACCTTTCCATCCACGATATTAACCGTTTCACCCGGGAGTCCGATCACCCGCTTGATAAAAAGCTGACTCTCATCGTCAGGATATTTGAAAATGATCACATCATACCGTTCCGGGTCCTTATACTGAAGTCCCACATGATGTCCGAACACATCAAAGTTAATGCCGTAAGCCATTCGAAAGCCAAAAATACGGTCGCCGGTCATAATAGTCTTTTCCATAGACTCCGATGGTATTTTGGCATTGATCAGAACCACATTGTTGATGATGATCACTGCTACCAGAATATAGCAGACCAGTTTCACATAATCCCAAAAAACATCAAATTTTTTCATCCGTGATATTCTCCCCTGATAGCTCGCCCTTCAGCACTGTCCGGAACTCATCCGGCAGAGGCGCCAGAAAACGCTTTCCGGATACCGCCTCCAATGTTCCCCTCAGCACCGGCAGTTCCAGTTCTCTCCCATGCAGCAGCTGATGGCATAATCCATATTTTCTGTTATAATACCGGTTCACACCCGGATCCCCGTATTTGGCATCTCCTATGATGGGATGCCCGATGGAAGCCAGATGGCTCCGAATCTGATGAGTCCGTCCGGTCACCAGCCGTACCCGCAGAAGTGTAGCCTTTCCATTGCTTTCCAGAGGCTCATATTCTGTCTCAATGGGCACGCTTTCCGGCAGTTTTGTACCGGATACTCTTACTTTATTACATGTTTTATCTTTATGTAAATACCCCTTGATAAAATTTTTCTTTTTAATTTCGCCTGCCGTCAGGCACAAATAATATTTATGGATCGTCCGGTCATGGAACAGCCGGGACAGTTCCTGCAGTCCGGCAAGGGTCTTTCCCGCCGCCACAATGCCGCTGGTATTCCTGTCCAGCCGATTACACACAGAAGGGCGGAAGGTTTTCAGTTCCTCCCTGGTCAAAGTTCCCTCTTCCAGAAGATAGGTGATCAGATATTCTACCAGAGAAGCCTGTCCGCTCCCATCCGGCTGAGACAGCATACCCACTGGCTTATTGATCAGCAGAATCTGGCTGTCCTCGTACAAAATATCCAGAGGACAGGAAACTTTCTGAAATTCTTCTTTGGAAAACTTTTCAATGGTCTCATCCGACAGGAACAGCTTAATCCGGTCACCCTCTGCCAGCATTTCCATTCCGGCCGCTTTCTTTCCATTGATCGTAATGTTTTTCTTTCGGAGCATTTTGTACAGAAAACCTTTTGGCGCATTGGCCAGCAGTTTCCCCAGATATTTATCCATTCTCTGACCCGCTTCATTTCTGCCGATTTCATATTCCCGCATTGGCTCACCCCTTACAGCGAAATAGCCAGAATGAGATGTTTGATCAGCTCATTTCTGGATAAGTCGGGATACCGTTCATCGGGCTGGAAGGAAATATCTTTTTCCAGGGACTCCCGGTGCTTTCGCAGACTCTGGAGCCGTTCCAGATAGGGCCCCAGATCCCTGAGTATCTTCACATTTACCCCATATCCGTTCTGTCGCAGGATCTTCTGCACATTGGATGCCGTATGGACCGGGTCAGTTTTCTCATCGCTGGAATACCCCACCACTTCATTGCCGCAGATGGCAAAGGCATCCACATATCCGCTCCTGTCATAGGAGGTGATATACATCTCGTAAGACATGGTCAGATCTCCTGCGGTTTCTCTGATCTTTTCATAAACTTCCGGCTCCATGGACTTCTGCATCATGGCCATGATCAGTCCCACCATGGATTTACACCCCGGCAGACATCCCACCACGGCAATGACTGTGACGATATTCATCCGGGTCTTGTAATACAGATATCCGCCCGCAAAGGCTGCCAGCGGAATCAGAAAAAGAATCAGCGTGATCACTGCTCTTTTCTTTTTTTCCTTCCGGAAATACCCAAACTCACCTTTTTTTACTTTCATTCTTCATCCTTTTCTTCTGATGTATATTTCGAATGGTCTTTTTCTTTGTCTTTTTTGTGTTACCGCCAGTTTTCCGGAACCCGTCTTTCTTTTCCGGACAGCTTTCCCTGCGGCCCTCTTTTCCGTTCCGGGGACGCAGCAGACATTTTCTGTCCCAGCCGATCAGATCCTCTCGGCCTGCCAGACGCAGGCCCTCTTCAACAAGAGAATAGTTTTCCGGGTTCCGGTACTGCAGCAAAGCTCTCTGGATCGCCTTCTCATGGGGATTTTTCGGCACATAAACCGGTTCCATGGTAATCGGATGCAGACCAGTGTAATACATACAGGTGGACAGCGTTGACGGAGTAGGATAAAAATCCTGTACCTGCTCCGGCATGAATCCCATATCCCGCACGTATTCTGCCAGTCGAACCGCTTCTTTCATGGTACATCCCGGATGGGAAGACATAAAATACGGAACGGCATACTGTTTTCGCCCGGTACGGGCATTTTCCTTCTGAAATTCCTTCAGAAATCTCTCATAAACGCTATGGGCCGGCTTTCCCATCATAGTCAGCACCGGATCCGATACGTGCTCCGGTGCCACACGGAGCTGTCCGCTGATATGATGCTCCACCAGTTCCCGCAGAAAAATGGGATCCGGATCGGCCAGCACATAATCAAAACGGATGCCGGAACGGATAAAGACCTTCTTTACTCCCGGCACCTGCCGAAGCTTTCGCAGCAGCTGCACATAATCGGTGTGATCTGCTTTCAGATTCCTGCAGGGAGCCGGAAACAGACACTGTCTGTTCCGGCAAACACCCCGGGTCAGCTGTTTCTGACAGGAGGGATGCCGAAAGTCCGCAGTGGGGCCGCCCACATCGTGAATATAGCCTTTAAAGGCCGGGTCCTTTGTCATCTCCTCTGCTTCCTGCAGCAGAGATTCGTGGCTGCGCACCTGCAGAGTACGTCCCTGATGAAAGGTCAGCGCACAGAAATTACAGCCCCCGAAGCATCCCCGGTTGCTGGTCAGACTGAATTTTACCTCTTCCAGCGCCGGAATTCCACCGGCCTGGTCATACATGGGATGCCAGGTCCGCATATAGGGAAGCGCATAGATATCATCCATTTCCTGGGAGGTCAGCGGACGGGCCGGCGGATTTGCCACCACGTAGCCCTGGCCTTCATAAGGTTCTGCCAGCACCTTTCCGGTTATGGAGTCTGTATTTTCATATTGTCTGGCAAAACTCTGTGCATATACTTTTTTGTCCCGGCAGCTTTCCTCATAGGAAGGAAGCTCCAGAACTTCATATCCATCCAAAAGTGTCCGGGTACGGTAAACCGTCCCCGGAACAAAAGTGATCTGCTCCACCGGAATTCCCTGAGCAAGAGCATCGGCAATCTCCGCTATTGAACGCTCACCCATTCCATAGGAGATCAGATCTGCCCCTGCATCCAGCAAAATGGAGCGCCGGACTTTATTTTCCCAGTAATCGTAATGGGCCAGCCTTCGCAGGCTGGCTTCGATCCCGCCCAGAATCACAGGCGTATGTTTGTAGACTTGCCGGATCAGATTGCTGTATACAATACAGGCCCGGTCCGGCCGCAGGCCCATCTGTCCCCCGGGCGAAAAGGAGTCTCGCTGTCTTTTCTTCCGGGATACAGTATAATGATTCACCATGGAATCCATATTTCCGCTGCTGACCAGAAATGCCAGTCTGGGTTCTCCGAAAATCTGTATGCTCTCCGGATCTCTCCAGTCCGGCTGCGGCAGCATGGCCACCGAATACCCTCGGCTCTCCAGCAGCCGGCTGATGATTGCCGGTCCAAAGGAAGGATGATCCACATAGGCATCTCCGATCACATAGACAAAATCCGGCTGCTCGATTCCCCGCTCCCGCAAGTCCTGTTTGGTCACAGGCAAAAAACCATTCATATATTTTTCCTCATCTTCTGTTCTCCTTCGGCTGCCTCACAGCCATATCTTCAGCGGACACTCAGAATCCGCTCCGCTTCTTCTTCGTGACACCAGGCCAAAAAAGCCACTCTCAGCGGACACTCAGAATCCGCTTCGCTCCTTCTTCGTGAATTCAGGCTGCTTTGCAGCCTGAATTCATATCCGTGCCGGTGCAGACTGGGCACGGTATCCTTCTGCAATAATATCCAGCTGACGGTGGAAACGCTCCAGCTGATGGAGATCCTTTGTCTCATAAACACGCAGGAATTCATCCTGGATCTTCATTACCTCCCGTTTGCTGGAAACTTTGTAAAGGTTCTCAATGTTGATCAGAATGTCCGCCACCAGGTTGGACTGATTCTGGGAAGAATTCTGCGCATCCATGATCTCATTCCGCACGGAAGACATCTCATGATCCAGCAGATTGATGGCATCCGCTGCTTTACTCAGCCGTTCGGTCACATGGGGCGGCATATTTCCCTTATACTTGTACTGAAGGGAATGTTCTATCGTTGCCCAGAAATTCATGGCCAGAGTACGGATCTGAATTTCCACCTGCAGATTTTTTTCTCCCTCTATGGTTTCTACCGGATAGTAGATGATCAGATGATAGCTGCGGTAGCCGCTCTGCTTAATATGCTTCAGATAATCCTTCTCACTTTTCACCGTCATATCCTTCCGGTTCTGTATCAGATGGGCAACAGCATCGATATCTTCTTCAAACTGACAAATGATCCGGATTCCGGCGATATCCTCTACTTCCTGCTCCATTTTTTCCATCGGAATCTGTTTTCTCTGCATTTTATCTAAAATACTGGATACACTCTTCACACGGCCGCTCACCTGCTCAATCGGAGAGTACAGCCCCTGCTCACGGTATTCCGATATCAGATGCTCAAATTTCAAGACCAGCTCCTTCACAGCCAGTTCATATGGATTCAAAATATTGCGCCATAACTGTATTTCCATTCCCATCACTCCTTTAAAACTCATAGAAGCCGTACTTTCATTATCCACTGATAATGAAAAAATACCAGCATATATTATACCATAATCTCCCCAAAATTGCATTGTTTTTGTTGTTCAGCCTTCTGCGAAAACAATGCGCTGCTCTTCCATGGTCCGCAGGATCCAGTAGGGATTCACAGACAGTTCCGGATTACCGGAAGTGGCGATATAAATGCCAAGATGCAGGTGTACCGGAAACTTTCCTCTGGTGCCTTCTTCTCCATAGCCGGTGTTTCCCATAAAACCCAGGATCTCACCGGCCGCCACCAGGTCACCGCGCTGGAATTCCCGGTCGTAAGAAGACAAATGGCAATAATAGAAATAACCTCCATGAGGACTGCGGATTCCGATCCGGTATCCGCCCAGGGGAAGCCATCCCACCTGCTCCACCACGCCTTCTGTCATGCTCACGATCGGATAATACCCGGATACATCCTGCGCGCCGAAAATGTCCGTGCCTTCATGGAGCCGGTCGCCTCCGTATGTACGGGGCTCTCCCCAGGTATCGGCAAAAGATGTGTCCGCCGCTGCCACCGGAAAATATACCAGATCTGCCCAGATAGCCTGGTAGCTTTCCAGCAGACTCTGATACGCCGCGTCCTTGTATTTCCGGTAGAGTTCTTCTTCCGGAAATACAAGGCTCCCGTCCATCTTTTCCTCCGAAAACCGGCTTCTGAGCATCGCATTGGTCAGCAGCTCCGCAAACCGTTCCATATCCCCCTGACTTTCTTTCCGAAGCGCTTCCATCGTGTCCGGATTTAATGCCTGTCTACGAAACGCTTCCGATTCATTGGTATCTGTCTGCAGGATCCACACCTGACTCCGCTGCAGAAGCTCTGTCTGCAGAGAAGTCAGCAGACATACAAGGAACAACAGAGAAAGCAGCAGTCTTTTCATATCATCACCGCTCTTCACAGGAAGGGAGATTTTCAGGGTACATATCATCATATGTGACAGGAATCAGAAAAATACCATTTATTTCCGCATCTGCTCCAGCACCCGAAGCAGATATTCCCATACACGTTTTACAGAGGCGATCTCCAGGACTTCCTCCGTTGTATGGATATCTTTCATATTTGGTCCAATGGACACACAGTCCAGACCCGGAATATTGGAATAAAGAAGCCCGCACTCCAGACCTGCATGGATCGCCACTACCTGGGGACTGCTCTGATACATTTCCTTATACACCTGTACCATCAGATCCCGGAGCGGCGATTCCTGTTTGTACTCCCAGGCCGGATACGCTCCGCTGACCTCATACTCGCCTCCCAGAAATTCCGTCAGGTATTCCATTTTCTGTGACAGAGCCGTTTTGCCGGATTTCACCGAACTGCGCACGCAGGATTTGCCTTCCAGCGCCTGAGATGTCAGACGGAGAATGCCCAGGTTCGCAGATGTTTCCACCAGACCCGGAATATTGCCGCTCATTTTCTGGACCCCATCCGGCAGGTTCATCAGATAGAAGATTACTTTTTCCCGGGATACCGGAGTCAGCACCTTTCCTTCGCCCTCTCCTTTGCAGATGGCTTCCACCCGTACACCATCGTCTGTGTTCTGGTATTCTGTACGCAGCTCTTCCTCTGTCTGCCTTGCATAGGCTTCCACAGCGTCCTTCTGATCCTTCGGCACCAGGATCTCTGCAGTACATTCTCTGGGAATGGCATTGTCCTTGGCTCCGCCGGCCAGAGACAGGATCTCATAATCAGCAGCTTCCTTTAATCCGTAAAGTACGCGGCCCATGAGAATATTGGCATTGCAGCGGATCTTGTCAATCTCGGATCCGGAATGTCCGCCCAGCAGTCCGGAGATCTTCAGGGTATACTGTACGCCTTCTCCTGCCGTGTATTCCACGGGGATCCTGGAAAGAGCCCGCATTCCGCCGGCACAGCTGACCCAGATACTGCCTTCTTCTTCCGAATCCAGGTTGATCATCCGTCTGCCCTGAAGCTGGCTGCAGTCCAGTCCCGATGCTCCCAGCATGCCGATCTCTTCGTCTACCGTCACCAGAAGCTCCAGTGCCGGATGGGGATAATTGCCGGCCAGCAGTGCCAGTCCGTATGCAATCGCAATGCCGTCATCTCCTCCCAGTGTGGTGTCCTCTGCTGTGATATAACCATCTTCCGTAATCTTCAGCTTCAATCCGTCTTTTGTAAAATCGTGATCCGACTCCGGCGTTTTCTCCGCCACCATATCCATATGGCCCTGGAGGATCACGCCTGGTACGTTCTCATAACCCGGCGCAGCCGGCTTCCGTATGATCACATTTCCCAGTTCATCCTGTATATAAGAAAGATTTCGTTCTCTGGCAAAGTTGGCCAGATAATCACTAATCTGCCCGGTATTCCCGGAACCATGGGGAATCCTGCAGATCTCCTCGAAATAATAAAATACATCCTTTGGATCTAAATGCTCTAAAACTGCCATTTTTCTTCCTCCTTTTCATTCGCTACCATTATGTCACAACTCATGTTTCAATGCAAGGCACATATAATGAAATAAAAAAGGTTACCACCATGAAACGGAATCTTTTCCTGTTCGTTCTGTTTTTTCTCCTGTTCTACCTGTTTGCCATGCCTTCCCAGGCCCTGGAAGCCTCCCGGAGCGGTCTCGGTCTGTGGCTCAATACGCTGCTGCCCACCCTGCTCCCCTTCCTGATCCTTTCACGCCTCCTTCTTCGCACCGGTGTGATCCGGATCTTTCTGGAACCCCTGGCCCCTGTCTGGCGGTCTGTTCTGGGGCTTACCCCCTATGGCGCCTATGCCTGGATCCTGGGTATGCTCTGCGGTTATCCCATGGGCGCCAAGCTTGCCGGCGAACTGTATTGTTCCGGAAAAATCACCCGCAATGAGGCGGACTATCTTCTTACCTTCTGCAACAACGCCAGTCCCATGTTCCTCTCCACTTACCTGGTACATACGGTTCTGGGCCGGCCGGAATATACTCTGATCACCTTTCTGCTGCTTTATTGCAGCATGTATCTGTGCAGTCTCTGTTTTCGCGTGTACTACCGGCGCTTCTCCCAAAGCTGCCTCCTGGCCATGTCCCGCAGCGGTACCTGCGATCCTGCTTCCGCCCCGGCCGGACAAAAAAAAGAGACATCCTCTTTGGTCCCGGAAAGGGACTGGATCGATGTCTCCATTATGGACAGCTTCGAAACGATCACGAAGCTGGGTGGTTATATTCTGCTGTTCTCCATCTTCAGCGCAGCCGTTCAGACGATCTGGACCACGGAAAGCATTTCCAGGACTCTCTTTCTGAGCCTGACGGAAATATCCACAGGGCTGCATCATATCCAGAATACAGGTCTGAATTTTCCGATGAAATACGCCATTGCCACAGCCGCCTCTTCCTTTGGCGGACTATGTATACTGGCCCAGACAAGAAGTGTGACTCACTCCTGCGGTCTGTCACTGCTCCCTTATCTGGCAGGAAAGCTGCTGAACTTCTGTCTGACCTTTCTCCTGGCTTTACTGGTCTCCCAGGTCATCCAGTAACACATCATCGTCTTCTTCCTCATCATCGGCCGCATTCTGATAAGAAGAAGTAATGGCTGCGGCCTGCGCAGTCTGCGGCGCCAGCTCATGGCGGTTCTGATTCACCACATCCAGACAGCTCTGGAGAGACTCCAGGAAAATCTTGTATTTTCCGCCGGCATCGTCAAGGGTACTGGTCAGTACATTGGCGATGTTGGCCAGCATTTCATCTGTGTAGGTAATAGCGCTCAAACGGATGCTGTTGGCGTCCTGGGTTGCAGAATCCAGGATTTCCTGAGCCTGGCGGTTGGCGGCATTGATGGTTTCATTTGCCTGGGCATATGCCTTCTGCATTACCTCATGCTGCGTCACCATCTCCTGGGCCTTTGCCTGGGCATCGGCGATCAGGCTGTCTGCCTTCTGCTGGGCATCCTCCAGAATGGCATCCTTGTTGCTGATGATCTTCTGATATCTCTTAATTTCATCCGGTGTCTTCAGACGAAGCTCTCTTAACAGTTCTTCGATTTCTTCTTTATTTACAACGATCTTGGTAGTGGACAGAGGCTGATATTTACAGCTGTCCACATATTCTTCGATTTCTTCAATAATTTGTTCGATTCTGCTGCTCATAGTACTTCTCTCCTTATTTATTTTTCTCTCAACTGATTCATCTTTTTCTGAATATATTCTGCCACCAGGGGATGCACAAAATTGCTGATGTCCCCGCCAAATGCGGCCACTTCCTTCACAGTAGTGGAACTCAGATACGCATACTCCAGCGAAGTGGTCATAAACATGGTATCCACTTCCGGACACAGCACCCGGTTCGTCTGTGCCATCTGCAATTCATACTCGAAATCTGTGATCGCACGCAGTCCTCTCAGAATTACAGCGGCTCCATGTTTCCGCGCGAAGCTGACTGACAGGCCCTGAAACGATTCAATTTCCACGTTGGGCAGATCCTCAGTTACTCCCTTTAGCATTTTAACACGTTCTGTGGCAGAAAACAACGGAGATTTTGCAGAATTATTCAAAACTCCCACGATCACATGCTCAAATGAAGAGCTTGCCCTACGGATCACATCCAGATGTCCATACGTCACCGGGTCAAAACTTCCAGGGTATACTGCTGTTGCCATTTTCTTTTCCTCGTACTTTCTGTTTACTTTTTTTTCAAAAAAATATGTGCATTGGTTTTGTATTCTTTTCTTCTTACAATCTGGTATCCCAGTTCCTCCGTATAGGAAAAATCCGTATCCAGATCCGCTTCCACGATCAACACGGTCTCCTCTGTCACAAGGGGGGACTGTGCAAGCATTTCCAGCGCTTTCCTCTCCAGCCCCTGCCCATAAGGAGGATCCATAAAAACATAATCAAAGGGATCTTCCCGCAAAACCGGAAGGATCTCTTCCACACTTCCTTTCCGAACCTGCGCCCGGTCCGCCAGTCTGGTAAATTCCAGGTTTTCACGGATACAGGCAGCAGCTTTCGGATTTTTTTCGATAAACGCAGCAAAAGCAGCACCTCGGCTCAAGGCTTCTATGCCTATGGCTCCGCTGCCGCTGAACAGATCCAGGAAGCGGCTGTCCGCTATTCCTGTCTGTAAGATATTAAACAAAGTTTCTTTAATACGGTCTGTTGTAGGACGCGTTGTAAGGCCCGGCACCGTTTTCAGCGGAAGCCGCCGGGCTGTTCCTGCAATTACTCTCATTTCAGATTTAATCTCCAATCCAGATCGCCGCGGGCCAATCCAAGGATCAGAAGCTCGGCAGTTGCAATATTCGTCGCAACCGGAATATTGTAACGATCACAGCATTTGGCTATCTTCACAATATCCGGTTCCTTGGGATCTACCATGACCGGATTGTAAAACAGGATCACCATATCCATGTCTTCCCGCTCAATCATTTCCATAAATTGTTTATCACCGCCTACACTGCCTGCCAGGAATTTATGCACATGCAATCCGGTAACTTCTTCAATCCTACGACCGGTGGTGCCCGTAGCATACACTTCATGCTTTGCCAGGATGTTCTTGTAAGCGATGCAGAAATCTTCAATCAAAACTTTCTTACTGTTATGTGCAATAATACCAAGATTCATATGTCACCCCTTGCTTTCTTCTCAAACATTATATTAGACATTATAACAAATGCATAAATAGAGTGCAATCATTTTTTAAAATTTAGACATTTTTTATAAACCCACCAAAAATGTGCCGGAAAGGGCCGCAAAATCCGTTTTACTGGTCAGCATGGGCAGTTTATTCAAATATTACCAGTGTATTTTTCTTTTTGTGTCACATACTAGCAGTGTAACAAAACAACAAACAACCAAGGAGGAAATGAATTATGTCAAATCGTTCTTCAAACACAGCAGCTGTACCAGAAGCAAAAAGCGCACTGGATCGTTTCAAATTCGAAGTAGCAAACGAGCTGGGAGTACCCCTGACTGACGGTTACAACGGAAACCTGACTTCCAAACAGAACGGAAGCGTTGGCGGCTATATGGTGAAGAAAATGATCGAAGCACAGGAAAGACAGATGACAGGCGGCACAGGCAGCCAGTTCTAATCTCTTCCCCTGACTGTTTCCGTAATCACTGAAACAAGCGGGAAAGACCATTGCAAAAGAGTTCTTCCAGAATTCCATTTGCAATGGTCTTTTTCTTCACTTTATATCAAACTTTTATAAGCCGATAAATCCGGTGATCTCTCCGTTGATCACATAGTGCGCACCATTTTCTTCTGGTTTGATATATACTTTCAGATCCAGAAGCTCCTCCGGCTTTCTTCCCATATCTGTTTCCCAGATATTTTTGATCCGATCTACCACATCTTTGGCGTAGACTTCTTTGCCCCAAAACTGGATATAAACTTCCTGATTCACCACATGAGCTTTCTTTCTTGTGGTGCGTTTGGCGGCAGTTGTCTTTGCTGCAGCACTCTTTTTTGTGGCAGTTGTTTTTCTTGTAGTTTTTTTCGTTTCCTTTGCAGGAGTCTTTTCTGCCTTCTCAACAGGAGCTGTCTCTACGGGAGTCTCTACATTAGCTGTCGCAGCAGTTTCTGTTGCTTTGGTTTCTGCTTTTTTGGTTGTTCTCATAGCTACCTTAGCCTCCTTTACGTACAGGCATTTTAAACTTTACCTGACTTAAGATATCACTTTTTATTTCATTTGACAAGGGTTTTTCTTGGAAACACGGAAAATTAACACTAAATTCCCAAAACTTCCAGATTTTCCCGCACATAGAGATCCATTTTCTTACGGATTCCCTCATGCTGCGGCAGATCCAGTCCGGGATCCAGAGCCAGCAGTTCTCCTGCCGCCGCGCTGGCGTCCCGCAGGATCGGAGCATCCCCGAATACATCAGCCAGCCGGAACTCCAGAGCACCGCTTTGCCGCACGCCGAAAAGGTCGCCGGGCCCCCGCAGTTTCAGGTCTTCTCCCGCAATATAAAAGCCGTCGTTGGACTGGTTCAGGATTTTCAGCCGCGCGCTGATCTCCTGATCCGTGTTTCCCTGCATAAAAATACAGTAGGACTGGTGTTCGCCCCGCCCCACCCGTCCTCTGAGCTGGTGCAGCTGGGCAAGACCGAACCGTTCCGCGTTCTCCACCAGCATCACGGTGGCATTGGGCACATTGACCCCCACCTCCACAACTGTCGTTGATACCAGAATATGAATTTCCCCTGCTGCAAATGCCTCCATAATCTGATTTTTTTCTCTGGGTTTCATACGTCCATGGAGAGATGCCACACGGATCTCTGCCGGAAAGATCTGCTGCAGCTTTCTGGTATAATCCAGCACGTTCTCTGCTTCCAGTCCTTCGCTTTCTTCCACCATGGGACAGATCACATAGACCTGCCGTCCTTCCCGGATCTGTCTCTCCATGAACCGGTAGGCCTGAGGGCGGTAGGAAGTATCCACTACGCAGTTTTTGATGGGCAGACGTCTGGCAGGCAGCTCGTCAATAACAGAAATATCCAGATCCCCATACAGGATGATCGCCAGCGTCCGGGGAATGGGGGTTGCACTCATAACCAGCACATGGGGATGGGCTCCCCGGGTTGTCAGCGCCTCCCTCTGCTTCACGCCAAACCGGTGCTGCTCATCGGTGATGACCAGAGCCAGATTCCGGTACTGGACCTTCTCCTGGATCAGAGCATGGGTTCCGATAATCATTGTGGCCTCACCGGAAGCGATTTTCTGGTAGATCTCTCTTTTTTCTTTTTGGGTATTGGAACCGGTCAGAAGTACCGGCCGGCATGACGGGACTTCCAGATTTTCCAGGAGCCTGCATACCGCTTCAAAATGCTGCCTGGCAAGCACTTCCGTTGGCACCATCAGCGCCGACTGGTATCCGTTCTCCGCCGTCATGATCATGGCCAGAAAGGCCAGAATGGTCTTTCCGCTTCCCACATCTCCCTGTACCAGACGGGACATCAGACGGGTTCCTTTCAGATCCGTTTCAATTTCCCGCCACACCTGCCGCTGTGCCCGTGTCAGCTGATAGGGCAGACTGTCTATGGCCTCCTCCGTGGCCCAAACTTCTTTCATGGGAAACGCGTTGGGATGTGTCTCCTCCTGAGCCTTCAGCTGCTGAATTGCCAGGATAAAAAAAAGGAACTCATCAAATACCAGTCTTTTCCTGGCGATCAGAAGGTGTTCCCTGTTTTCCGGAAAATGAATGTTCTGCAGCGCAAAATTGTATTCGGCCAGATGGTATTTCTCCCGCAGCTCTTCCGGAAGATATTCCGGATCCAGTCTGGCCTCTTTGAGCACCTGCTCCACGCCTTTGGCAATGGTCTTGCCGGACAGCCCGGCTGTCAGTCCGTATATCGGCTGCAGATGGTGCATTTTCTCTTCGTAAGCCCCCGGCGTATAATATTCCGGCTGTTCCATGGTCATCCGTCCGTTCTTTACCCGAGGCGTTCCCCGAAAGACCAGAACCATGCCTTTTTTGATGGTACTGCGCAGAAAAGGCATATGAAACCACGTAAGCGAGAGCTTTTTACCGCTCTCGCCTGCAATGGTCAATGTGGTCACGGATCTTCCTCTGCCGGAGGTGACTACCGACGGCGCCTGCATCACCTTTCCCAGCACCGCTGCCTTTCGCCCTTCTACCAGTTCCTCCACCGGCACACAGGGCTCACAGGCATCGTAATCTCTGGGATAATAATGCAGAAGTGCTTCCGTATCCGTAATATTCAGTTTTCGGAACAGCTTTTCTGTCTTTTCTCCGACCCCTTTCAGGGTCTGCAATGGCTGTTTCTTCATGTCACTCTAACCTGTTATGTTCTGTGCTATTCCACAGAAAGAATATAATAATAAATAGGCTGTCCGCCAAAGTTCACTTCCACATCGCAGTCCGGATAGGCTTCTTCCAGAGATTCCCGCAGTTTCTCCGCTTCTTCCTCCGGCACATCCGCGCCGTAATAAATACTGATGATCTCTGCGTCCTCATCCACCATATGTCCGGCCATTTCACCGGCTACTGCATTGATCTCAGTGCCAACGGCAAGGATTCCCTTATCGCCGATGCCCATGATGTCGCCCTGATGGATCTCCTTGTCATCCAGCCTTGTATCCCGTACTGCGTATGTCACCTGACCAGTCTTAACGGTGGAGATCTCCTCCAGCATGCTTTCCGCATTTTCCTCCGGTGTCTTTTCCGCCACATAATTGATCATGGCCGTAATACCCTGGGGAATGGTCTTGGTGGGGATCACAATGATCTTTTTATCTTTTGTCAGATCTCTGGCCTGGTTGGCTGCCAGAATGATATTCTTGTTGTTGGGGAAGATGAAAATGGTCTTCGCATTGATCTTCGCAATGGCATTGAGCATATCCTCAGTGCTGGGATTCATGGTCTGACCGCCCTCGATCAGATAGTCTACGCCCAGATCAAGGAAGATATCCCGGATTCCCTCACCGGTAGATACGGAGAGGAATCCCACTTCCTTCTGTTCTTCCTGCTTCTCCTGCTCTTTGGCGATCCGCTCTGCATCCTTGATCAGTTTCTCCTGATGCTCCTCCCTCATATTGTCGATCTTCATCCGGGAAAGAGAACCGTAAGTCAATGCCTTCTCAATGGCCTGCCCCGGATGATTGGTATGCACATGTACTTTCACGATCTCATCATCTGCCACTACTACGATGGAATCTCCGATGGAACTGAGAAAATGCTTGAATCCATGCTCTTCTGTCTCTGAAAACTCCTGATCCAGCATGATGATAAATTCTGTACAGTACCCGAACTTGATATCCGCTTCCGCCTGGGAGGTTACCTTCGTAATACTGCCTGTTCCGGATGTTTCTTCGATGGTATAATCAATTTCCTTGCCCCGGAATGCATCCAGTGCTCCCCGATATACTTCCAGCAGTCCCTGTCCGCCGGAGTCAACCACTCCTGCTTCCTTCAGAACCGGAAGCATTTCCGGAGTCCTGGCAAGGGTTTCTTCTGCGTGTTTAAATACTTCCAGAAAGAAAGCTTCCAGATCACTGTCTTCCTCCGCGATCTCCATGGCTCTGGCAGCCGCTTCTCTTGCAACTGTCAGAATGGTTCCCTCTTTCGGCTTCATAACTGCTTTATAAGCCGTCTCCACACCCTTATCCATGGCCCTGGCAATGGCCGAAGCATCCAGCTCACTCTTTTCTTCTCTGGTAATGCTCTTGGTAAAGCCCCGGAGAAGCTGAGACAGGATCACGCCGGAATTGCCCCTGGCTCCGCGCAGAGAACCGTTGGAAATTGCCTTTGCGAGCTGCTCATTGGTAGGGTTTTCAATACGGGAAACCTCTGCAGCCGCAGACATGATGGTCAGCGTCATATTAGTCCCCGTATCGCCGTCCGGCACCGGGAACACATTCAATTCATTGATCCACTCTTTCTTTGCCTCCAGATTTTTTGCACCTGCCAGAAACATCTTCGCAAGCAGTTTCGCATCTATGGTATTTGTACTCACCACAAGTATCCTCCTTAACAAACTAATCTATTGCGCGCACACCTTCCACGAAGATGTTGATTTCCTGAATCTCCATGCCTGTAAATGCTTCCACTTTATATTTTACATTACTCTGAAGATTGTCTGCAATGGTACTGATGCTTACTCCATAGGCAACAATCACATGGAAATCCAGACAAATCTTATTTTCCTCGATTCTGACATTAATGCCATGCTTCAGACTGTCTTTTTTGAGCAGCTTGACAAGGCCGTCTTTCATACTGACGGCAGCCATGCCCACGATGCCAAAACACTCCACCGCTACACTGCCTGCGTAAGTGGCGATCACATCGGTATCGATGACAATCTGCCCCAAACCGGAATCTATTCGTCCACTCATATCAGATACCTCCATTTATTTCTACACTCTATTATGAGTGTATTATAACCTCTTTTCCATAAAAATGAAATAATAATTTGATTTTTTTCCTTTTTTGCTTGCAAAACCCAAGACCATCTGTTAGAATATAGTCTGTTGAAAAAAAGCGTAAGGAGGTGCTATCATGGCTAAGTGCGCAATTTGTGAAAAAGGTGCTCATTTTGGAAATAATGTGAGTCATTCTCATAGACGTTCTAATAAAATGTGGAAATCCAACGTAAAATCCGTTAAAGTAAAAGTAAACGGAGCAGCAAAGAAAATGTACGTATGTACTTCCTGCTTACGTTCCGGAAAAGTTGAGAGAGCATAGGATAAGATGCAGCTGTTGCTGAGAAAGAAATTTCTTCTGCAGCAGCTCTTTTTTTGTCTTAATGGAAATCAAAACAAATTTTGCAGGAGATCAGAAACAGACAGGCAGCCCGGTCCCGCCGTCTTCTGCCTGTCTCTTCCTCTCCGGTCCCTTTTCGGTTTCCGGTATTTTATGTTTTGTCCATATACTCTGTCTGTGCTTTATTTACTGCACCGGTGCAGCAGTTCCTCCCATCTCCGGTCCACTTCTTTCTGGAATTCTTCGATCAGATATTCATTTTCCGGTTTGAACAGATGTTTGAACCGTCCCTGCTTTCTTAAAAAATCTTCAATGGGAAGCTTTTTCTTCGGCTCATAATTCAGAATCCATTTTCCCTCGATTACCTCAAATAATGGCCAGTAATTGGTTTCCACCCCCAGCCTGCAGATTTCCATAATGTCTGCCGTGGGATACTGCCAGCCCCGGGGGCATGGCGCCATGATATTCAGGAAAGCCGCTCCTTCCGTGTAAATGGCCTTTTCCGCTTTTACATGAAGATCTTTAAAATTGCGGATAAATGTGGTCTGGGCCACATAGGGGATGTCATGGGACGCAATGATGGAAGCCAGATCCTTGCGGTTCTGGGGCTTGCCATGGGATACCTTTCCCACAGGCGTGGTGGTGGTATTGGCATACATGGGCGTCGCGGAAGAACGCTGGATTCCTGTATTCATGTATGCGCCATTGTCGTAGCAGACATAGACCAGATCGTGGTTCCGCTCCATGGCTCCGGAAAGAGACTGCAGTCCGATGTCGTATGTACCTCCGTCCCCGCCGAAAGTGATAAATTTATAAGTATCGTCGATCTTTCCCTTTTTCTTCAGTACACGATATGCCGTTTCCACACCGCTTAATGTGGCGCCGGCATTTTCAAAAGCATTATGGATATAACTGTCCTCCCAGGCCGTATACGGATAGGTAAATGTGGATACCTCCAGACACCCGGTGGCATTGCCGATGACTGCCTTATCGCCTTCATGCAGTCCGCGGAGCACATTTCGTACGGCTATGGTTCCCCCGCAGCCGGCACACATTCTGTGACCCGGAGCAAGACGTTCCGGTTTGTTCATTGTTTCCTTAAAATCATAACTCATCTAAACGGTCCTCCTACTCCCTTAATCCAAGATAGCGGTACATTTCGCCGGCGTCCTGCTTCTCTGCCGCCTCTTCCAGCTGGGCAAAGACAGATTCCATATGCTCCACCCGGACATCCCGTCCGCCCAGGCCGTAAATGTAATTCATAGCCAGCGTATCTGCCTTGGCCCGGTACAGCGCTGCCATCACTTCCGCTCCCAGCGGCCCGCCCTGGCCGTTCAGGCTTTCTGCCCGGTCCATAATGGCCACTGCTTTGGTATGCTTTAACGCCGCCGCAATCTCTTCTCCGGGGAACGGACGAAACAGACGGATCTTCAGTAGTCCCACTTTCTTCCCCTGGGCACGCAGAGCATCAATGGCATCCTTGGTGGTTCCGGCCGCTGAACCGATCATCACCACAGCGTAATCCGCATCCTCCAGTTCATAAGCTTCAAACAGGCCGTATTTTCTTCCGGAAAGCTTCGCATATTCTTCCGCCACATCCAGCGTCACCTGCTTTGCATGCTTCATGGCCTCTGCATGCTGCTTCTTCGCTTCCATATAATAATTAGTGATGGAATACGGTCCCACTGCCATGGGCTCTTTTCCGTTCAGCAGATAATGCTCCGGCTGGTATTCTCCCACGAAAGCCCGCACTTCCTCATCCTCCAGCAGTTCTATATTCTCCACTGCATGGCTGGTGATAAACCCGTCCTGGCAGACCATGATCGGAAGGCGCACATCGGCGTGCTCTGCGATCCGGTATGCCTGGATCATATTGTCATAGGCTTCCTGGTTATTCTCCGCATAGATCTGAATCCATCCGGAATCCCTGGCTCCCATGCTGTCGGAATGATCACAGTTAATATTGATAGGGCCTGACAGAGCCCGGTTAACCAGAGCCAACAGGATTGGCAGACGGTTGGATGCAGCCACATAAAGTTCTTCCCACATATAGGCCAGTCCGCAGGAAGAAGTTGCCGTCAACGTTCTGGCGCCGGCAGCCTCCGCACCAATAGCCGCACTCATGGAACTGTGTTCACTTTCCACCGGAATAAATTCCGTATCAACAAGACCATCCGCCACATAAGATGAAAAATACTGCGGAATTTCCGTGGATGGCGTAATCGGAAAAGCCGGCATCACATCGGGGTTGATCTGACGAAGCGCCACTGCCACTGCCTCATTTCCAGATAAACGATCTCTTTTCGCCATTATTTGATCCCCTCCATTTCTATCGCATCGAAAGGACAGGCTTTTACACAGATCCCGCAGCCTTTGCAGTGATCGTAATCGAATTCCTGTCTTTCTTTATTTTTTACCGGTATGGCGCTGTCCGGACATACCGGAACACAGAGCAGACACTGCTTGCATTTATCTGCCAGAAACACCGGCTTTACTGTGGTCCACTCTCCTGTATGAAATTCTCTGGAAGTCCCTCCCTGATAGATCTGCATTCCTTCTGTCAGGTCTTTCCAGGAGCAGGAACCGTTTAATCTTTCCAAATCCATTACTGCACCTCCCTTAAAGCCATCTGCAGCGCTTTCATGTTTCCTTCGATCACTTCCGGTTTGGAAGCAAATTTATGTCGGAAAGAATTTTCCATCTCTTTCAGGAAAATCTCCTCTTCCATCACTCCGCTGACCTTTACTACAGCCGCCAGCATAGGCGTATTGGGAAAATATTTTCCCAGTGTCTCCATGGAAATTCTTCTGGCATCAATGGTATACAGTGCGCCCTCATATCCGTGCAGATGCTTTCGGATTTCTTCTTTGGTTTTTGCTGTATTTACAATGATCCCGCCTTCAATTTTCAGGCCGTCGGTCACATGCACCGTTTCCAGCAGCCCCTCGTCCACAACAGCCACATAATCCGGATCATAAATATTGGAATGTACCCGAATGGGCTTCTGGCTGATCCGGTTATAGGCGGTAATGGGCGCGCCCATTCGCTCCGGCCCGTATTCCGGAAATCCCTGTACATATCTGCCGGTCCCAAAGGCAACGTCCGCCAGCAGCAGCGCTGCTGTCTTGGCTCCCTGACCGCCGCGGCCATGCCATCTGATCTCAATCACGTCCTTCATAATCTTATCCCTTCTTTTCGTATTTCGATGCAGACCCGCACTCCCTTCCCGGGTCACAGCCTGCATAACAGTATCTATTTTAATAAAAAATGCCGAAAAACACAAGTGTTTTTCTCTGGCGGACACTTCGGGTGCAGACAGCATAGTCTGGGCTGTTTTAACCCGACAGCATCCTGTGATACTTTTGTGCGATAGGAAATTCAGAACAGAGCGTTCTGTTTCCCTATCGCACAAAAAAGGAACCTCTCTTCCACACCGAAGAAAGATTCCCTTAACATCCACAGAATAAATTGTAGCCCAAAAGCAGCAATATGGCTGCCACCAGAAACGATATCACAGACTGGGGCGCAAGAAGTCCCACAACCATGCCAATCCCGATAAAAAACAGGGCAAATCCGACTACTTTCCCATGGAAAGCCCCCTCTGCCGTTCCTTACTTCCAGTATATGCGTCTATTATTCTTCTGAACACTGTTTTTTCTGTTCTGGTTCCGGAGCAGATGCTGTCTCACTGGCAGGAGTCTCAGTCTTTGCAAATTTATTGACAAAATCAGGCACCATATCCAGAATCTTTGTCAGGCCATCCTGATTCTTCACATTGACCAGTTTGGTAGTTCCATTCTGAATCACCAACACCGCACTGGGGCTGAGCTTACCGCCCATTCCTCCGCCGCCGTTGTTTTTCTTATCTTCTGCAAAAGCACCGGCTCCCACGCCAAAGGTCACATCCACCAGCGGGAGTATAATCGTATCCCCGATATGGATCGCGTCTCCCACCACGGTCTTCGCCGCAATATAGCTGTCCATCCCCTTGAACAGAGAATTCACAGTTTCCTGAAAATTGTTATCTGCTGCCATAATCAGCCCTCCTTATTGTTCCATCTTTTCCAGACATATCGTATATTCTGGTCAAAATACAGCCGCCAGGCAATCCGAAGAAGGGTTATACCGTAAATCCTTCCCCGGCACTGTATCTCTCCCTCCAGTATTTTCCGGTCAAAAACAGGCACCACCTGTACCCGGTTCCTGTGTATTGGAAATGTCATTCCCAGACCTGCCAGAATTTCTCCGGTCACTGCCGGATCTTCTGCGCCAAAAATCACCTGCCCGGAAATCTTTCTCGGGCTCATCTGCTTCAGAAGCCCTCTGCATTCCTGCCAGATATGCCGGATCGCGCCTTTGGTCCGCTCATCCTGCAGAAATTTTTTCCAGTAACTTATTCTATCACAGAATTTCCGGATTGTTAATGCTATTTTGCCAATTGCGTTTAAAATCCTGCCTGGAAGGGAAAACAACCGCCGTCCCATTTGCAAGAGTTTTCCCGGTATACCCGCCAGTCGTTTCAGGATTGCTGTTAGCATCTGCCAGCCGCTTCGAAAATATGCGGAAAAACCGGCTTTTTTCGATTCCGGCCCGCTCTGTAAAAGCTCTTCCCGGCCTGCTTCCTGCTCCCTGCTCTCTTCTGCTTTTTCCGATTCTCTCCCAGTCTGCCGCGCGGTTCCATCCAACCTGCCGGTTGTCTGCCCGGTGCTGTCCCGTCCTTCTGTTTTCTGCCTCAGTTCCGCAGGTCTGCCTGACTGCTCAAGTCTATCCGGTCCTGCTGTTTTCTGTTCAAGACTGGTCTGTCTGCCCGGCTCCGGCCTTTTCTTTTTTTGTTTTGTTCTGCCCGCCCTGGCCCTCCTGCGCCGATCTCTCCACGCCTTCAGCCGAAGCAGCGAACAGCCGAAAATCCGCATATCTTTGGTGAACTGCTTCCCATCATAAAATACTCGGAAAGAAATCCCTCCGAACAGCCAGCTGACCCTGCCGGCTCCCCGCAGGACCTGATCTTCACGGGAACCTTCCAGCCGGTATCGTACCGGCACAAACAAAAGGGCCAGCAGAAGCAATACTACAATTCCAAGAAGTATGCCCAGAAGAATCAATATAAATTTAATGATCAGCCATAAAATATGTAGCATCTCTTCACCTGTCCCGCAAATATTCCTCTACCCGGAAGTTCCCGGTATTCTCAAAAGTCTCTTCCACAATCTGCACCAGCAACGCAAGAGCATTGTCCCGCCCGCTGGCCATTCCCACGACCCTGGGGCACTGTCTGTGCAGCGCTTTTTGTGTCAGAAAAGAAGCACGGATCATCTCCAGGATATTATCCGGATGCCCGGAAAGAGTCAGCAGATAAACGCCGGGGACATCGCGGCCCCTGTCGATGAGCATTCTGACCCGCTTTTCCCTCTTTTTCATTTCTTTTGAAACGTATAAGTGTTCATACCAGTCCAACATTGATTTCCTACTCTTTTTTTTACAGGATACCCTGTTTTTCTTTCTCTAAACCATTCCACTGAAACAAGGGAGAGTTTTTTGTCACTCTCCCGTTCCTTTGACTGTCAATAATATTTCCTCCGGGCCCAGAGATTGGCCCGCTTCAGCTCCAGATATTCGCTGTAGGCCCGCTCCACAATCTGCTTTTCATTGGAAAAACGCAGCAGGTGATAGACCTCATGAAATTTGTAATATCCGGAATCCATAAAATACTCTGATCTTTGGGGCTTGCTATGATAATTGTCAGACGTCATCAGATACCAATGAACTTCTTTCGTAACCAGATCCTCCGGTACTGTGAAATTGTATTGACTTCTTCCCACATATTTGACAATGGAAGCTTTCACATCCGCTTCTTCCCGAACCTCACGAAGCGCTGTCTCTTCAAATTCTTCCCCTTCCTCCACAGTTCCCTTTGGCAGCACCCATCCTTCATAACGATTCTTATAAGATTTATACAGTGCCAGTATCTTCCCACGATGAATTACCACACCGCCACAGCTCGTTGCTTCAATCATTTGCAATTCCTCCTGTAATGCGTGTGTATCACTTAACTTGCCTATAGTATACCTCTTTTTCAAAAGGCTGACAAGCCTTGGACCGGAAATCTGTCTCAGAAAGCTCTGGACCGAAGACTGCTGCCGGAAGCAGCCTGCTGCAGACGGAAAGTTCTATACAGCAGAAATTCTTCTTTCATTCTTCCTGCGGACTATCCATAATAATAGGCGTCAAAAATCTGCGCCGCTATGGGAACGGCCACCTCGCTTCCGGTGCCGCCGCCCTCTACGATCACTGCCACCACCAAATCCGGGTCTTCCACATTGCTGTATCCAACAAACCAGGAGTGGCTGTCACCGGCGTCGTTATATTCCGCGGATCCGGTCTTGCCTGCAACCGTATAGCCTCTTCCGCTTAAAGCAGTGGCAGTTCCCTGTTCCACCACTCCTACCATCAGATCCTCCAGCGCCTGTGCTTCTTCACTGCTCATCAGCTCCCGGTAGGTATTCGGCTCTGTGCGGCTGACCACATCCTGGGTATGATTTTCCACCCGGTCAATAAGATAAGGCTCCATCAGCACCCCATCATTGGCAATGGCACTGACGATCAGAGCCATATGCATAGGAGCTACCAGCGTATTTCCCTGACCAATGGAAGTCTGCATGGTCAGCGCATTGCCGGATTGATCGTCCAGCGAAAAAGTGCTGACCCGGTAGGCCATTTTCAGCGGAAGATTTCTGTTAAACAAAAGCTGCCGGCATACGCTGCTTAATGAATCACCGCCCAGATCCAGCCCCATCTGCGCAAACGCGCAGTTGCAGGAATTGGCGAAGGCCGTATACAGATCCTGCTGGCCATGGACATTTCCGTTATAACACTGGATCGTATGGCCGTCCACTGTAATAGAACCTTCACAGTTATAAGAAAATCCGTCCATGCTTCCATGTTTTTTGTAATAATCCAGCGCCGTTACGATCTTAAAAGTCGATCCCGGCGGATACTGTCCCTGGGTTGCCCGGTTCAGAAGACTGCTGTTGCCCGTATCCTGGGAAAGGGCTTCCCAGTCTGAAGCAATGGTATTGGGATTGAAATCCGGTTTGGATACCATAGCTTTGATCTGCCCGGTGTCCGGCTCCAGCACGACTACGGCGCCCTGATAGTCTCCCATGGCATAATAAGCCGTCTGCTGCAGCCCCGCATCCAGGGTACTGATCACATTATCTCCCTGATTCTTTTCTCCCATAAACTGATTTCTCATCTGTTCCAGAAAAAAGGCATGGGAAGTCAGCAGGCTGAAATTCGCCTCTGATTCCAGACCGCTTTTTCCATTGCTGTCATACCCCACCACATGAGCGAATATATTTTCATAAGGATAGACCCGGTATTCCGAGCCATCATCCGCAATCTGGGTCTGGGCCAGGATCTCTCCATCCGAGGACAGGATGCTTCCACGGACCACCCGATCCGCAAATGTATCCTGTCTGGTATTATAGGGGCTGTTGATGAATTCCTCGCTTTTCACCCCGTTAAAATACACCACATATCCGGCCAGAGCCACAAAGATCCCTACGAACAGATAAGAGACAATGGTATATTCCCGGTTCTTGGAACGCCGTCTTTTATTCTCTTGCTTCTCCAGTTGTTTTTGCAGTTTGCGCTGCTGTCTGTCTGATTTTTTCAAGCTCTTCACCCTCATCTTCTCTTAAAATATATAGTCCCTGTATAATTGCCAGTAAAATGATGGTACTCATCACGGAGCTTCCTCCATAACTTACCAGAGGCAGTGTCACACCCGTCATGGGGATAAATTTTGTGGCGCCACCGATGGTCAGAAAGACCTGGAACGCATATTCCGTGCCGAGTCCCAGAGCGATCAGTTTATAAAACGGGTTTTTGATCTGCAGAGAAATATTTACAATCATCAGAAAGAAGCTCATGCATACCAGGACCAGACAGATACCGAAAATCCCGCCCAGCTCTTCGCAGATAGCTCCGAAAATAAAGTCTTCCGCCACCACGGGGATCAGTTCCGGAGAGCCCTGACAAAGCCCCATTCCAAACCACCCGCCTGTTCCAATGGCGAACATGGACTGGGCAATCTGATACCCTTCATTCTGATACTCTGCAAATGGATCTCTCCAGGCCGCTACTCTCTGCCGCACATGCCCAAAGAGGAAATAGGCCGCCACAGAAGCCAGTGCGCCCCCTCCCAGACCCAGAGCAAAATATGCAGGCTTTTTGGTGGATACATAGACCATCACCAGCCAGGTCACAAAAAAGATCAGCGCGCTTCCCAGGTCTCTGGAAAGCACCAGGATCAGCACATGCACTGCAGCCACAACGGTGGCACGCACCACCTGAGGAAAGCTGGAATCTTTCCAGAGCATAGCCGCCATACAGAATACAAAAATAATCTTCACAAATTCCGAAGGCTGCACACCGAAAATGGAAAGTCTTGCTCCACCGGTCACCTGTGCCAGTGCCAGCACCAGAACCAGCAGCACAATTCCCACCCCGGCATATACCCAGGTCAGTTTGCTCAGAAAGCGCATCTTCCGGATCATCACCGGAACAACCAGCGCAATGGCGCTGCCTATGGCAACGATCAGAAACTGTCTCTGGGCTTTGTCCATATCCAGTCTGCTCAGCATGATAAATCCGATGCTCAGCAGCATACACATGTTATTAATCAAAAGGATCGATGCTTTTTTGTAGAAAACCCGGTACAGTATCTGAATGGCCAGAAAATATCCCATTGCCATCAGATAAAACCGGACAATCTGCAGATCTTCTGTCTTCAGGAAAATCACCGTAAAGGCCGCCAGATCCATAAAGAAAATCAGTACCAGCTGCTTTCGCAGAACCCGGCGCTTGGCCTTCTCCCCTTTCTGCCGGAATACCGTAAAACACTCCAGCGTATATAAGATCATGATCAGCGTTATGAAATATTTCGATAATTCAGCAATTACATTTACCACAGCTTCACCTACTCCACGCCCCTTTTCCAATGTCCTTTGGTAAACGAATATTCCGGCGCCTGCCGCTGATACAGATACGTATCCAGAAACGCCTGCAGAAGCTCCTTCGTTTCTTTGCCGCTCTCAATGGTAAAAGCCATCCGGAGTCCGGCTGTTTTCAGCTTCTGCACATCTCCCGCTTCTTTCAGAAGTCCGTACGGCAGACTGTTATAAATTACATTATAACAAAAATCACAGTAACATTTCACAGGAAATTTCTTCTGATACCGGTCTCTCAGGTAAACCATCCCGTCATTTTTCCGGCAGGTCTCCAGATTCTTCTGCACACATTGGGCCGACACCATCAGCGGCAGATACCCATAGATCTGAAGCTCGCTGTTCCCATTTCGGCGGCTGCGCAGCTCCCGGTAATTCAGTTCCACCGGCACCGTATCTCCCGCAATCCCTTCTTTGCTCCAGAACTTCCGGCTCCAGTCATTCCAGGTATACATGGATGCGTCCAGCCGACAGCATTTCCCGTAGCCTCTGGCCTTCAGCCAGGCATAGGTTTCCAGATTCCGCGCCAGAAAACCGGCAAGTCCCTGCTCCATCCAGGTTCCTATGCGGTCCTGATACGGATCCAGTTCTCCGGCCCGCACCATATGGGGAAGACTGAGCCAGAATTCCCGTACGGCAGTCTCCCTTCCGGGGTCTTTTTTCGAATCATCCACCTGCCGGACTCTCGTTTCCGCATCTTTTCTGTCAGAATCCTGCTGCAACCGGACAGCCGTCTGCTCCAGTAGACGGCTCATATGACCGCAGGCCAGTTCCAATGACAGATACACCCTGTGAATCTCCGGCCGTTCCAGGCAGGCATGAAGCTGCTCTTTGGTCTCACAGGAGACCGATACATCCACGGAAGTGCCTGGTCCCTTTCCAGAATCCTCCGACGCCGGAAAATCCGGCCAGGCCACAGGCGCCTGCGGCGCTCTCCTGTAGGGCCGGCACAGTTCTTCCGTCAGACGGCCGAACGCATTTCTGCGCAGCTCATTCAGAAGCTTCACCGGCACAAAAATATTTTCATCCATCTGAAGATCCAACGTCTCAAACTCATAGGGAGTCTCTCCCGTCTTCTCCATCTGCTGAAGGATCCGTTCACGGGTCATGGGCTGATTTCTGGCTTCCTGCACCATGCCCTGTTCCACCTGGAAATGTACCGGTCCGCAGCACAGTTCCAGACGCATCGGTTCCCCGGCACGCAGGCATAACATTCCCCTTACCTTTGCCTTCCGCCGGGAAATTTCCGGATAGGCATTTCCTATCTTTTTCTCGCTGTGAAATGCGATCATGGACGGACCGTTATGCTGCCGGAAATATCCTTCATGGGATCCGCCCCGGCTGAACAGTTCCAGAAGAGCCTGCCGGTCTTCCGGATCCACCCGGTAATTCCCGGGATCCCGGAACCAGCTGTCCAGATATTTCCGGTAAATCTCCACCACGCCGGCCGTATAGCCTGCCTGCTTCATTCTTCCTTCAATTTTCAGAGAGTATACGCCCGCTTCTATGATCTGCGGCAACAGCTCCAGGGCACACATGTCCTTGGGACTTAAGGGATGCAGATCATTACCGCCTCTGAAATGCTTTCCATCGGATGCATATTCATAAGGCAGTCGGCAGGGCTGAGCGCACCGTCCCCGGTTTCCGCTCCTGCCGCCCAAAATACTGCTGAACAGGCATTGCCCGGAATAACAGTAGCAGAGAGCACCGTGAATGAACGTCTCAATTTCCAGTGAACTTCTCTTGTGCATCTGCCGGATCTCTTCCAGAGACAGTTCCCGTGCCGTAACTGCCCGGGTCACGCCTTTTTCTTCCAGAAACCGCATTCCTTCCGGGCCAGTCACAGTCATCTGGGTACTTGCATGAATGGGCAGTTCCGGAAACTGCTCACGGATAAACTGCAGTACTCCCATATCCTGTACGATCACTGCATCCAGTCCCCGTTCCTGATACGGCGCCAGGTAGTCATACAGCTCCTGCTTCATTTCTGTATTTTTCACCAGTGTATTCACTGTAAGATAAAGCTTTTTGCCATGGATATGCACGTAATCGATGGCCTCCAGCATAGCCTCCCGGTCAAAATTCCGGGCGTAGGCTCTGGCCCCAAATGCCATTCCCCCTGCATATACCGCATCCGCGCCGGCAGAAATGGCCCCTTCCATCCCTTCGAAATCTCCGGCAGGCGCTAATAATTCAACCATATCTGTTCCTTTCTGTTCCTGTGAAAAACCAAACGGGGATTACCCACGCAATCCCCGCATTTTCATCATTTGTTCTGTCTGTGGTGGTCGGAAGCGGAAGGCTTCCCATCATCTTCTGCAGATTTTTTTAGTTCTTCCAGCTGAACCTGCAAAGCGATCAGTTCATGCTTCAGATCATACATTTCCTGGTCCTTCTGGATCAAATCCTGTTCGTAAATCTCCGCCTGTCGCTTGGCTTTAAAATAATCATCCGTCACGTTCAGACTCAGAAGCAGATGCTTTGTCTCCATGGGCTGCCTGGAATATCCGGGAATCTCTGATAACTCCGCAATTTTACTATTCATATAAGAAGCAACTCTCTGCATATACTCTTCGCTCTCATAACCGCTCAGCGTGATGATCTTGCCGCCGATCAGTACCTGTGCTGTATTTTTTGATGCCATTGGCATATCCTCCCCTGGTATCCATAGTGGCAGAGCATGCTTCCTCTGCCCGTTTTCTCTTTCTATTATAATCGAATTTTGTAGAAAAACAACCTTTTATTTCGGCAGTCCCAGATGACGGTACGCCAATTCCGTAGCCACACGCCCTCTTGGCGTCCGGTTAAGGAAACCATTCTGCAGAAGATATGGCTCATAGACATCTTCAATGGTCCCTGCGTCTTCTCCAATGGAAGCCGCCAGCGTATCCAGCCCCACCGGACCGCCGCCAAATCCCACAATCATGGTCTGCAGCAGCTGCCGGTCCACCTTATCCAGTCCGTACTGATCCACTTCCAGCAGATCCAGAGCCGAAACCGCCACATCATGGGTAATCTTCCCCTGATACCGCACCTGGGCAAAATCCCGCACCCGCTTCAGCAGCCGGTTTGCAAGTCTGGGGGTTCCTCTGGAACGTCTGGCAATCTCCATGGCTCCGCCGGCGTCAATCTCCACTCCCAGAACCTGGGCGGAACGGACCACAATGGTGGCCAGCTCCTCGTGGGTATAGAATTCCAGATGATGGATCACTCCAAAACGATCCCGCAGCGGCGCCGTCAAAAGTCCTACCCGGGTGGTAGCCCCCACCAGGGTAAATTTCGGCAGATCCAGCCGTATGGAACGGGCGGAAGCTCCCTTTCCAATCATAATATCAATGGCATAATCTTCCATAGCCGGATAAAGGACTTCTTCCACCTGCCGGTTCAGCCGGTGAATCTCGTCCACAAACAGTACATCTCCCTCCTGGAGATTGTTCAAAATGGCCGCCATTTCTCCCGGCTTCTCAATAGCAGGGCCCGATGTCACCTTCAGATGCACCTGCATCTCATTGGCAATAATCCCGGCCAGAGTAGTCTTTCCCAGCCCCGGTGGGCCGTAGAACAGCACATGATCCAGGGCGTCGCCCCGTTGTCTGGCCGCTTCAATATAAATCTTCAGAGTCTCCTTGGCCTTTTCCTGCCCGATATACTCTTCCAGGGTCTGCGGCCTTAAATTTCCTTCTGTATATTTGTCTTCTTCTGTTACATCCGTGGTGATAATTCTTCTATCCATGTTTTCTCATATCCTATCACTGTGCGCTGCCGCTGTCCAAACGACTGGCAGACGATACCATACTTTTATTTCAGCCCTTTGATCCGGCTCTTTTGCTTCTGACAGTCTCACATATATTTCAATGACGCCTTCAGCAGCTGTTCCACATCCATATCTTCTCCCGTATCCGCCTTTTTCACTGCCCGCAGAGCATCTGCAGGACTGTATCCCAGTGCTGTCAACGCTTCCACTGCTTCCTGGGCGGCCGGCGTCTTCGCCGTTTCTTCCTGAGCCTGTACAGTCTCCAGTTTTTTCTCAAAAGCTTCTTCCAGACTGAATTTATCTTTTAATTCCAGAATTAACTTCTGCGCTGTCTTTCGACCAATTCCCGGAGCCTTGGCAATTGTCTTCACATCATCTGAAAGCACTGCAAAACGCAGTGTATCCGCTCCCAGCCCGGAAAGAATCCCAAGGGCCGCTTTGGGTCCTATACCGCTGACTCCCAGCAGCATCCGGAAAACCTCCAGAGAATCTTTCCGTAGAAATCCAAAGGACTGGAAAGTACCTTCCCGCTCCAGAAGCTGAACATAAGTATAGATCTTCACGGTCTGTCCGATATGCAGTTCCTCCAGATCCCCGGCAGACACCTGCAATTCATATCCCAGACCCTGATTTTCCAATACCAGCCGTCCCACAGACAATTCTGTTACTTCGCCTTTTATGTATGCTATCATTTCTTTATAACCGCTCCTATTCTCTGTTCTACCTGCCAGACCACGATGCCCACCAGAAATCCGGTGATCACACCGCTGATCAGCAGTACCGGAAGATAATACAGATATCCCACACTGTGAAATACCAGAAGCACCACTGCCATCTGTCCCAGATTATGAGATACTCCCCCGGCCACGCTGATCCCCACTGTGCCGAACGCTCCGGTCTTCTTCAGCAGGGTCATGACCAGAAGACTCAGTGAGGCTCCCGCCACGCTATACAAAATGCTGAACAGATTTCCAAACATAAATCCAATGACCAGGATCCGAACCGCAGAAACGGTTGCCCCTTCCTTCCAGCCATATACCAGAAGCACCAGAAGCACCGCCAGATTCGCCAGTCCCAGTTTCACTCCGGGTATGCCAATGGATATGGGAATCAACGTTTCCACATACCCCAGAATAATGGCAACGGCGCAAAACAATCCCATATATGCTGTTTTTACTTTCATATGCTGCCTTTCTAATCTGCCTGTGCCGCCTTTGCTCCGGCATCAAACTCATTCTGTCCGTGCTTTTGATACAATATCTGACACAATGCTATTTTTGATGTCTTCGTCTGACGGAATGCCTTTCTCTGTCTTTCCACTGTCTGCCGCTTCTCTTGTCTCTCCGCTATCCAGCCACAGCATCCAAAGCGTCGTCCGACTGACCGCCTCCCATTACTTCAATCTGCACTCGATTCGGCAGACAGATGATCGCGCCCTGCCCTTTCTCATCCAACGCACTTTGATGAATACACAGCTGATCCGGACAGTCTGCCCAGATCATCCGCACCTGTCCATCCCGTATCTCGCAGATATTGGTCTCTCCAATGGAAATTTCCTGATCCTCCAGTAAAGAATATTCCCCATATAATGTGTCATCCACAGTAATGCGCACCAGGGTGTTTCCTTCCCGGGGGAACAGCGTAAATACAGCCATACAGATTCCAGCCAGCGCCAGAACCGCCAGTATGATGATCCAATCTTTTTTCTTCATGTGTATTAGGATAACACATGCGGTGCACCTGTGTAAACAATAAAAACTACAACCAGTACACCACGAACTACAACTTCTATGTCAACTGCACTGCAACTTTCTTATCAACTTGTAACACAATTTCCTTGTCAACTTGCACCGCAACTTCCAGGTCAACTGCTGTAACATGTACTGCAGATTTTAATTCTTCTTTGCTGCTATCAGGAACTATATTCCGCCAGTTACGGGCGTTTTCCGAATTTTTCCATATCCCACGGTAACTTCCGCCCCTCTGCTACGGGTGTCTTTCGCATTTCTCCATATCCCGCGGTAACTTTCGCCTCTCTGCTACGGGTGTCTTTTGCATTTCTCCATATCCTGCGGTAACATGGCCTCTATCGGTACGGGTGTTTTTCACATTTTCTGTTTCCCCGCGGTAACAACCTCAGATTGAAGAAACTGATTGCCGATCCGAATCCAATTTTCAACGGCAGGCTGAAAAATGGCAGGACAAACAAGCCAAAACAGATCTGTCAGCCAGATACTCTGACCGTCTGCACCAAATATTCCAACAGTCTTAATCAAATACTCTAACAGTCTGTGCCAAATACTCTAACAGTTGATAGTCGGCACTAAATACTCAATCAGGCTTAGTCAACAACTGCTCCGGCAGGCCGTATCAGATACTCCAATTGTCTTGATCAAATATTCCGACAGGTAAGGACAGAATCTCCTGCACCAGTCATCTCCATCCAAACATTGCGGTATGCCCTCCCCTCCGCCAGCAAATATGCCCCTCCTCTGCAGTAAAAATCTATTCGCATGAAGTAAGCTTCCCAGTATCCGGCGGCAAATCCCTGGCATCCAGCCCCAGTGACGCAAAATCGCCGCAGCCCCGTCGTGGGTCTGCAGCGATTTTCCGACGCATCTGCAAAATATATTCTTATCTGCAATGCCGTAGATGACAAATAACTTATATGGCAAATAACCTAGTTAACAAATAACGTAATTGACAAATACCAAAATTGCCAAAATCATGATTCACAAAACTATAATTTACAAAGCTTTAATTTGCAAAATGCCAATCTACAAAGAGGAACATTTTTTCTGTCCTATAATACTTATACGATCACGCCTCTTGGACATACCTCTTTGCAGGCGCCGCAGTTGGTGCACTTCTCATAGTCCACATGAGCACAGAAGTCTGTTACGGTGATGGCTCCGTTTGGACAGGTCTTTTCGCACTTCTTGCAGCCGATACAGCCGATGTCGCAGCTTTCTGTCACGGCTTTTCCTTTGGCATGTGAACTGCAGGCCACAAAAGTAGTCTGTTCGTAAGGAACCAGTTCGATCAGATGCCGTGGGCATTTTTCCACACATTTGCCGCAGGCCTTGCAGGCTTCTTTGTCCACGACAGCAATTCCATTGATCACATGGATGGCATCAAAAGGACATGCCTTCACACAGCTTCCATAACCCAGACAGCCATATGTACATTTCTTGGCGCCGCTTCCGGGGATAAAAGACATCATCTCGCAGTCTTCGGTTCCGGTATAGGCAAAGGCCTCCTTTGTCTTCTCACAGTCGCCGCCGCATTTTACATAGGCCACCTGGCGGGCTGTCTCCACCACTTCCTGGCCCATGATCCCTGCGATCACAGCTCCCACCGGGGCACCGCCCACCGGACAGGCATTACAGGGGGCTTCCCCTTTGGCAATGGCAGCAGCCAGACCATCACAGCCCGGATATCCGCAGCCGCCGCAGTTATTGCCCGGCAGAGCTTCCCGAACAGCTACTTCCCGTTCATCTACCTCCACGGCAAATTTCTTTCCTGCAACTCCCAGGAATACACCAATGAAGAGGCCAGTTCCTGCAACAACTGCCGTTGCAATTATAATCGCTGTTATACTCATTTTTCCCCCTCCTTAAATCAATCCTGAGAATCCACAGAAGGAAATCGCCATCAGACAGGCAGTCAGCAGAACAATGGGGAATCCCTGGAAAGCTCTTGGAATATCATTGTATTCCATCTTTTCCCGGAGTCCGGCCATGATTACAATGGAAATGGTGAAGCCAACCGCTGTGGCAAAACCATTTACCGTTCCTTCCAGAATATTATAGCCGTTCTCTACGTTGATGAGAGCCACACCCAAAACGGCACAGTTGGTGGTGATCAGGGGCAGATATACGCCCAGGCTCTGATACAGGGAAGGCATGGCCTTCTTCAGGAACATTTCCACGAACTGCACCAGAGCTGCAATGATCAGGATAAACACGATCGTCTGCAGATATTCCATTCCTGTGGGAACCAGGATCAGCTGATAGATCATACTGGTTACCAGCGAGGAAAGTGTAAGCACGAAAATAACCGCGCCGCCCATGCCCGCAGCTGTATTGATCTTCTTTGATACGCCCAGGAAAGGACACAGGCCCAGAAACTGGCTCAGAATTACATTGTTTACCAACGCAGAGCCGATGCCGATTAATAACAGATTACCCATAAACCCTTACCCTCTCTTTCCTTCACAGGTGTGATTGCCGCAGTTTGCACAGCCGCCTCCACAGGTTGACGGGTTGCTGGGATCGATGCCTCGTTTGGCAGCGCCGATACGGAATTTGTTCTGGAATGCTGACAGCAGTGCCAGTACAAGGAACGCACCGGGAGCCATGATGAAAATGGTGATCGGTTCATATCCCATTTTGCCTGCGGCCGCATCAGCCAGCGGCAGGATCTGATGTCCAAACAGCTGACCTGCACCGATGATTTCACGTACTGCACCAATGCAGGTGATACTCAGGGTAAACCCGAGTCCCATTCCGATACCGTCAAACAGAGAAAGCACCACCGGATTCTTGGATGCATATGCCTCTGCACGGCCCAGGATAATACAGTTCACTACAATCAGAGGAATATACAGGCCAAGGGAATCATACAAACTGGGAATAAATCCCTGCAGAAGCAGCTGCACGATCGTTACAAAAGATGCAACTACCACGATATAGGCCGGCATACGCACCGTATCCGGAATAATCTTCCGCAGTGCGGAAATCATCATATTGGAAGCAGCCAGGATCACCGTAGTGGTCAGGCCCATTCCGATACCGTTGGTTGCTGAGGTGGTAATGGCCAGGGTAGGACACATACCCAGCATCAGTACAAACGTTGGATTTTCTTTAATAATACCGTTATAAAGCCGTTCAACAGGACCGCTCATACTTAATTACCTCCTTTCTCATAGGAAAACGCGGCAAGTCCGGCGTTCACGCCGTTGACCATGGCATTTGTAGTAATGGTGGCGCCGCTGATTACGTCAATCTGGTTATCTTCTGTGGCGCCGGTTTTGGTATATTCAAATTTTTCAACATTTTTGCCTGCAAACTGCCCCTTGAAACCATCGGTATTTGCATTCATGCCCAGACCGGCCGTCTCCTCAATGGAAAGAATGGAAATCCCGTTGATGGTCCCGTCGCTCTGGATTCCGATGGCAAACTGGATATCTCCGCCGTAGCCTTCCGAAGTCGTTACGGTAAATGCATAGCCCAGCTCATTTCCACTTCCATCCAGGGCACGCATGGTTTCATTAATGGTCTGTTCCGGATACCCCTGCTCATCCAGATAGGCTTCCAGATCCGGATCCTCCTGAGAAACCTGTTCAAAACTGGCAGCATCGGAAAATACTTCTTTGTAAGCACTTTCCTTTGCCAGAAGCTCCTGCTGGGCAATGGGCTCTGCAGTCACACCCTGCACCACGCTCAGCAGAAATCCCGCCACCAGAGTAATAGCTGTCAGAATAAATGTGTCTTTCACGATCGTAGATTTCATTTCTTTTTCCCTCCTTTGCCGAATGCAGTCGGGAAGGTTACCTTTTCAATCAGAGGTATCAGCAGATTGCTGAAGATGATGGCATAGGAAACACCTTCTGCCGAACCGCCCAGAAGTCGGAAGATGGCTGTCAGGATACCCAGGATACAGCCATACACCAGCTGTCCCTTCTTGGTGATCGGCGTGGTCACATAATCTGTGGCCATAAACCATGCTCCCAGCATCAGGCCGCCGCCGCACAGATGTGCAGCCAGATAGCCCAGATCAAAGCTTCCTGTGGTAAACAGATGATACAACACTACAAAAACAGAAAAACTTCCGATGTATGTAAGAGGTATCCGCAGGTCAATAATCTTCATTGCCAGCAGGAAAACAGCACCGATCAAAAGCGCGATCACAGAAGTCTCTCCGATGGTACCCTGGATATTACCGATCAGCATACTCATCACATCCACAGACTCACCGGCTTTCAGTGCTGCCAGCGGAGTCGCGCCGGATACAGTATCCACCACATTTCCAAAGGCGCCGGACGGAACAGCAAAGTTTGTCATGGGGCCTGCGAAGGAAATCATAAGGAAACATCTTCCGGCCAGAGCCGGGTTCATAATATTCTGTCCCAGTCCGCCAAACAGCTGCTTAACCACAATAATGGAAAACGCGCCGCCCAGGATGGGCATCCACCAGGTGATCATCGGCGGCATGTTCATGCCCAGCAACAGGCCTGTGACCACAGCACTGAAATCCCCAATAGTCACCGGCTTATGCATCAGTTTCTCATAAAGCCACTCAAAAAACACGCAGGATGCCACTGATATCGCAAGGATCATCAGGGCCCGTGGGCCAAAATTATAGATACCAAACAGACAGGCAGGCGCCAGTGCGATGGCTACCATTTTCATAATCTTGTCTGTGCTCATCGGATCCCTGTCATGAGGGTTGGATGACACATGCAGAAATTCATTCATTTTTTCTTCTCCCTCCTCTATCCTCTTTTGCGGGCTGCCAGAACCATTTTGCGCATGGACTTGATCTGCTGAGTCAGCGGACGTTTCGCCGGGCAGATATAACTGCAGCAGCCGCATTCGCAGCATTCCATGCCATCATACTTCTGGAAAGCTTCCATATCTCCGCGCTCCGCAAAAGTGGCCAGACGAGCCGGTACCACACGTCCGGGACAGACGGATACGCATCTGCCGCAATTGATACAGGCGGTCTGCTTCGCGCGGGAAACCGGGTCTTCTTTCAGACAGAGAAGCGCAGATAAAGTTTTTACCGTAGGGACATCCAGACGGAACAGCGGAAATCCCATCATAGGACCGCCGGATACAATTTTCTCCGGCTCCTGTACAAAACCGCCGGCTGCTTCGATCAGTTCGGAAATCTGTGTGCCTGTGGGGACACAGAAATTCTGCGGATTGGCAATGGCATCACCGGTCACGGTAACAACCCGGCTCATAACCGGACGTCCCTTTACTACTGCCTCATAAATTGCAATAACCGTATCTACATTGTCTACCACACAGCCCACATCTGCCGGCAGCATGGAAGAATTGATCTCTCTTCCGGTAACCGCATAAATCAGTGTACGCTCACCGCCCTGCGGATATTTGGTCATCAGTTCCTTTACCTCAATACGCGGAATATCCTTTACCAGTTCCCGCATCTTCGCAATACAGTCCGGTTTGTTATCCTCGATACAGATACAGCCTTTTGCCTGATCAAATAACTGCAGGATCACTTTCAGGCCTTCCACTACCAGCTCCGGGGTTTCCATCATACGCCGGTAATCGGAAGTAAGATATGGCTCACACTCCGCACCGTTCACCAGCACATATTCGATCTTCTCCGGTTCTTTGGGAGCAAGCTTTACATGAGTGGGGAATCCGGCTCCGCCCAGCCCCACTACTCCGCCTTCCTGGATTCTGGCCAGAATTTCCTTTTTATCCAGAGAAGCCGAACTTTCTACGCTGTGGAACTGTGTCTCTTCATAGAGACCGTCATTTTCCACAATGATACAGTCCACAATACCTCCCGTATTATTCAGACGTTTCTCGAATCCTTTGACGGTTCCGGAAACAGATGCATGTACCGCTGCAGAAACAAAGCCTCCGGCCTCAGCAATCTTCTGTCCGGCCAGAACACGCTCTCCTTTTTCTACAATCGGCTTGGCCGGCGCTCCGATGTGCTGTGACAAAGGATACACCATCTCCCCTTTTGGAAGGTACTTCTGAATTGGCTTGTCCTTGGACATTTCTTTTCCTTCAAAAGGATGGATGCCGCCAACAAAGGTCAATGATCCCATACCTATTATCCTCCTTTTTTATGTTAAGCACCGTTTAATGGCGCTTATGTTCCTCTTTATTACGCTTTCTGAATTGTTTCAGCCGATGTCCCCGGTTCAGATGAGGATATGCGCGAAGATATCGTCTGGTAATATAATTCTGTCTGGAAGCCCACTGCTTCTTAATCTCATCAATTCCTTTTTTCAGCTGTGACAGTTCCAGAGCATCCAGCCGCTCCAGCAGCGTATCGGTAAAATTGTCACGCAGCCGTTCCAGAGACTCGCCTGCTTCCTCCACCAGCTGTCCAGGCTCCAGATGCCGATATTTCTCCAGCTGACGGATGAATTCCGCCTTTTTCTCCTCCACAGCCTGTTCCAGGGAAGGAAATTTCTGTGACAACTGAAATGCCGTGGCCGCGGAAAAGGAAAAATCCACAATATAAGAAAGGGCCAGAACTATAACCGCAGTCTTTCCTGCAGTCACAGAATACAGGCCTACTATCCATTCTACGAAGGGCTGCAATACCCGGAACAGCAGCAGGGTAAACGCACCCCAGCCCAGAGAAGCACCCAGACAGATGCGTCCCTGAAAATTCAGTTTTTTCTCACTGTAATCCCACCAGGTGGTATGGAAAATCGTTTCCATCAATGCCGCCGTAATATACTCCAGGGCTGTAGCCACAGCCATACCGCCAAAAAACAACAGCACCCATCTGCCCTCCAGCGGTCTTAAGATCAGATATACACTGATCGCCCCAAAACCATAAATTGTGCAGAAAGGGCCGTTGACAAATCCACGATTGACAAACCGCCGGCTTTTCACAGATACATAACAGGTTTCCCAGACCCAGCCTAAAAAGCTGTATATTACAAACCATTGAATTATGTGGTAAAGATCAATGCCCAAAATTCTGTAGTCCCACATAAAAGCCCCTCACATTTTTCTCTATTTTAAAACTGTCTCTGGTGTTGCATGCATGTACAATAGCAGTACTTTAAAACGCAGAACTTTTTTCTGAAAAATCAAATACAGTCCGTACAATTCCATGGTTATACTATACATCTTTTTTCGAAAAAAATCACTATTTTTTTCAAAGAATTTAGTATATAATTAGATACAATTCAGAAACAGGAGAATTTACCAATGATTGTTAAAAAAACACCAATATTACAGGATTTTCCTGGATCATGCATTGTTAAAAAATTATCTTTAGACACATCCTCCAGAGTTATTTTTCTGGATATCGAAACAAACGGCCTGTCTCCCCGCAGCCACTTTGTATACCTGATCGGCGCTTTGGACTTTTCTGATAATTCTTTTCAACTCTGCCAATGGTTCGCACAATCTCCAGAAGAAGAACCGGAAATCCTGGCTGCTTTCCTGTCCTTCGCAGAAGGCTGCCATATACTCGTACACTTTAACGGGAACCGTTTTGATCTGCCTTTTCTGGAAAAACGGTATCAGCGCCACAACATGCCGTCTTTTCTGTCTGCTGTTGCCTCTTATGACCTTTGCAGAGAACTGAAAGATATCCAGGCCCTGACAAAGCTGGCCAACCGCAAATTTTCCACTGCCGAAGAATTTCTGGGCCTGACCAGAGAAAATGACTGCAGCGGCAGGGAATGCATCAACCTGTATCAGAGATACTACGCCACCGGCGATGATGCATACCTGGAGCCGATCCTGTACCACAACCGGATGGATCTGGAGCATCTGCCTGCTCTGTTTTCCCTTCTGAATTACCGGCAGATACAAGACGGGAACTTCACTCTGCAGGATCTGCAGCTGACTGACCAGGGCCTTGCCGGGCAGTTTCAGCTGGAAGAACCAGTTCCCCGCCTGATCTCTTACCAGGGCACGGAAGCCTATCTGACGGCGGAAGAACGGGTTCTGAAAGTGTTCCTTCCTTTTTCCCAGGACCGCCTCAAGCTATACCATTCGCCCTGCCGGGAATATTACTATCTTCCGGAAGAAGACAGCGCCGTTCATAAAAGCGTAGGAATCTACGTGGACAAATCCCGCCGGAAGGCCGCCACTCCCCAGACCTGTTACACCTGGTTTTCCGTCACACCGGAGTTTCTGGAAAATACGGCCCAGAGCGAACCCTATTTCCGGAAGAACCTGCGTTTTCTTCTGGGCTTTTTCTGACAGGCCAGCGAAGAGGCCCGAGAGCGTTCCACGTTCCCTCCGCCGCAGAGCGATACTCGCGGAGCGTTTTTCTGTGACAGAAAAGTCAGAACAAAACGTTCTGCTTTCCCATTACGCAAAAAACTGCCACCCCGTCAGGGAATGGCAGTTTTATTTTTCTCTGCTTATTATTCAGATATTTATTCTTCCTCTGCAGGAGCTTCTTCAGCCGGTGCTGCGGCCGGTGTCTCCAGGGCTTTCATGCTCAGGCTGATCTTCTTCTCTTCGCCATTGAAGTCAACAACCTTCGCTTCGATCATCTGTCCTGCGCTCAATACATCCGATGGCTTCTCCACATGCTCTCTGGAAATCTGAGATACATGAAGCAGTGCGTCTACGCCTGGCTCAAGCTCAACGAATGCGCCGAAATCTGTCATACGCGCTACCTTACCGGTTACAATGTTGCCTGCAGCATATTTTTCAGCTGCATGGAGCCATGGATTCTCTTCCGGGAATTTCAGGCTCAGCGCGATCTTGTCACCCTTGATATCTTTGATCAGGACTTTTACATTGTCGCCCACATTGAATACTTTCTTCGGATTCTCTACTCTGCCCCAGGACATCTCAGAGATGTGAAGCAGACCGTCAGCTCCGCCAAGATCGATAAACGCGCCGAAATCTGTAACATTCTTAACAACGCCTTCTACTGTATCGCCTACATTGATGCGCTCCATAAGAGCTCTCTGCTTCTCTGCCTTCTCAGCAACCAGAAGCTGCTTGCGGTTACCGATGATACGTCTTCTTCTGGGATTGAACTCTGTAATAACGAATTCGATCTCCTGATTCGCATATTTGGATAAATCTTTCTCATAGGTATCAGAAACAAGGCTGGCCGGAATAAATACTCTGGCCTCTTCCACTACCACACAAAGTCCCCCATCCAGAACCTGTGTCACAGGAGCCTTCAGCACTTCCTGATTCTCAAATGCCTCTTCCAGACGCTTGTTGCCTTTCTCGGCAGCCAGACGCTTGTAGGTAAGAAGAACCTGTCCCTCACCATCGTTCACTTTCAATACCTTTGCCTCCATGGTATCGCCTACGTGTACAACATCTGCAAGAACAATGCCTGCATCGTTGGAGTACTCATTCTTCGTGATGATACCGTCAGCCTTATATCCGATATTCAGGATAATCTCATCTTCTTTTACATCAATGACGGTACCCTGTACGATCTCTCCATTACGAATTGTTTTCAGTGAATCTTCTAACATCTGTTCAAAACTTAATTCTGACATGATTTTGAACCTCCTCAATAATTTTGTTTGGGGTGGACGCCCCTGCTGTAATACCTACGCAACTACTGAATTGGAACATTTCAGAATCCAAGTCCCCAAGTGTCTGTATATAGTAAGTATTTCCACATTCCCGTTTGCAAATCTCGAACAGCTTCTGCGTATTCGAGCTATGCCTGCCGCCTATCACAAGCATAGTGTCCACCGATGCGGCAATCTCTTTTGCTTCTCTCTGTCGCTCTTCGGTAGCATTACATATAGTATTTAAAACATTATTATCATACCTCTTTTTTTCAAGAATTTCAACTAAATCTTGAAATTTGTTGTAATTAAATGTCGTCTGAGAAACGATGGATATTGGTTTTGTGAAATTTGCTGTAAATCTTTCCGCTTCTTCCCGGGTTTGTATTACACTTTTTTCCCCATGGCACCATCCGCAGATTCCCTGGACTTCCGGATGGGCAGGATCACCGATAATGATCACATGCCGTCCCTTCTCTCCTTCTTCCTTTACAATGCGATGAATTTTCAATACGAAGGGACAGGTAACATCCACATAGGAAATCCCCATTTTCTCCAGAGACCGGTACACCGCTTCGCCTACGCCGTGGGACCGGATTACTACAGTACCGCCCTGTGTCCCCGCCAGCTCCTCCGGCGAATGAATAACACGGACTCCTTTCTCCTCCAGATCCCTCACCACTTCTTCGTTATGGATGATGGGCCCCAGTGTATAGATGGGGCTTCTCCCGGATTCAATCAGCTCGTAGACTTTGCTTACCGCCCGTTTCACTCCGAAACAGAATCCGGCTGTTTTTGCCGTAATCACTTTCATATTTTATTATAACCCCTTTTTCTCCTGATAAATCCCAAGAATGGTTTTTACTACTTCTTCTATATTCATGGCAGAAGAATCCACCAGAACTGCGTCATCAGCCTGCCGAAGCGGCGAAATTTCCCGGTGCATATCCCGGTAATCCCGGTCGGAAATATCTTTCTCAATCACTGCCAGATCACAGATCTCTCCCTTTTCCTCCAGTTCGTGGTAACGGCGCAGAGCGCGGGTATGAACACTGGCTGTCAGATAAATCTTGACATCTGCGTCCGGAAGCACTGTGGTGCCGATATCCCTTCCGTCCATGACCACGTTCTGGCTGGCCGCCAGATTTCTCTGAAGATCCAGAAGCTTCTCCCTCACCACAGGATTTGCGGAACTGACAGAGGCCATATTTCCCACTTCTTCTGTCCGCAGCAAAGCTGTAACGTTTTCCCCACCCAGGAGCACCTGCTGCTCTCCCTGCTCATAAGCAATGGAGATTTCCGCCGACTGGCAATTTGCTTCAATGGCGGCCTGGTCCTCCATGGGGGTACCCATACGCAGCAGATGAATGGCCATGGCCCGGTACATGGCCCCTGTGTCTACATAAATAAATGACAGTTCTTTTGCTATCCTCCTGGCTATGGTGCTTTTTCCTGCTCCCGCAGGTCCGTCAATGGCAATATTAATACTCATTTTCATTCTCCTTTTCTATTAACGCCTGTGCAGCCAGATAGGCAGTCGACCAGGCAATCTGCAGATTAAAACCTCCGGTCACCGCATCCAGATCCAGTACCTCTCCAATAAAATACAGATGCCGGATCTTTTTGGATTCCATGGTGCCCGGCACAATTTCTTTTACGGAGACACCGCCCCGGGTGATCACCGCTTCCTTATAGGAACCCAGACCGGTTACCGTCATGGGAAATGCCTTGGTGCAGTTCACCAGACGTTCCCGTTCTTGCCGGGAAATATCGTGGATTTTTTTCTCTCCCGATACATTGGCAACATCCAGAAGTACCGGTACCAGAGAAGAAGGATACAGGCCGGCCACCACATTTTTCAGCTGTTTATTGGGCGCCTGCTCAAATTCCCGCAAAAGCCTCTGATCCCACTGTTCTTTCGTTCTGGCAGGCTTCAGATCCACAAAAGCCTGCAGAGGTTTCTTTTCCAGCCGTTTTCCCACATAGGCACTGGCCGAAAGGACCATAGGTCCGGTAATGCCGAAATGGGTAAACAGCATTTCCCCGAAATCTTCATACAGCCGTTTTTTCCCATCCCAGATGGAAAGGGCTGCATTCTTCAGGGACAGACCCTGGAGCCGGTGCGTATACTCCTCCCGGGTGAACAGAGGTACAAGAGAAGGCGACGTCTCTGTAACCAGGTGACCGGCTTCTCTGGCAAATCGATACCCATCTCCGGTGGCCCCGGTGGAAGGGTAGGACAGTCCTCCTGTGGCCACCACCACCCGGTCTGCCTCTACTTCACGCCCATCCTCCAGCACCAGACCACAGGCCTCCTGATCCCGGATCAGCAGACTGCGGACCCGGGTATTCAGAAACACGCGGACTCCCAGCCTCTTTAATTCCCGCTCCAGCCCCCGGATCACATCTGAGGAATGATCCGATACCGGAAACACACGGTTTCCTCTTTCCACTTTCAGCGGTACGCCGATTTCCTCAAAAAAGTCCATCACATCGCTATTGGTATATCCATAAAAAGCACTGTAAAGGAATTTGCTGTTGGAAACCACCGCCGGAAACAGCTCCTCCACCTCACAGGCATTTGTCAGATTACACCGGCCTTTTCCCGTGATATACAGCTTCTTTCCCAGCTTTTCATTCTGCTCATAAATTTCCACGGAAGCTCCTCCTCTGGCAGCATAGACAGCGGCCAGCATACCGGAAGCCCCTCCTCCGATCACAACTGCTTTTCTCATTTCTGTTGTCTCCTGTACTCTGCCGGATAGATGTTCCGGTATATTTTCTCCTGCCCGCCAGGCAGATGCACCGCTCTGGCGAACCAAACACGTTCTGATTATAACACAGGCTGGATGATTTGCAAACGAATGTATGCTTCGACAGAACAAGGCGAGCGAGCCACCCGTAATGTTTCTGTTTTTCAGGATGGTCAGATACAGAGCGTTTCGTTTTTTTCGCAAGCATAATACAGGGCGCTGCCCGGCAGCGCCCTGTGAAACAGAAGGTATGATTACCTTTTATTAAGGATAGTGGAACTATTCTTTTTTCAGGAAGTCCAGCTCATTTAAATAAGAAGCTGTCATCATAATAAATTCTTTATTGCTGGGTCTGTAAAACAGTTTATACCCTGCAATTTTGTCCAGCATTTCCTTGTTATTGATCCAGGCCGTATTCACTGCTGTCCGAATCGCATGCTCTACGCCTGTCGATGTCGTCTGAAATTTACTGGCAACACGCGGATATACGTCCTTGGTTATCAGTATGGACTCTTCCGGAAATGCGCGGGCCAAATCGATGGCAGACACCACATAATAGAATCCTTTGACCTTCAAATTAACTCCCAGCAGCTTCACCAAATCTTTCGTTCTCATAACTTCCTCCTGTTTGAATTACTTATTACATACATAATATAGTAATAATTGTCACATGGCCGGATTTTGCCTCTATTCGACAGAAATCGCTGAAATTCGCCGGAGAATCTCAGGAGACAACTCCCGAAAATTCAAACGGGATATTCGATTTTATTCCATCCTGCTTTTTATTTACTTCGTTCTTTTGGAGTCATATTACAGTAACACACATCAGATATCGTGGACATCTGCGCACAATTCAGCCTGCACAGTCTATATACAGATTTTCTCCGTGCTCCATCCACAGTTCAATCTGACAGAAAGAAAGCTCTCTTGCCTCAACTGTAACTATGACGCATATTCTTTTTTGAATTTCAGGAATTCCTAACCATTTTCATGTATTAGTTCGAAAGAACTTACAAGAACATTATCATTCGCTTTCACATTGTATACAAATCATTCTTATTCGCTTCCCCAGGCGGCAGTCAGCCGGTATGCGTACATACCTGCTCCGGCTCCTGTCCTAAAAGCGAAGACCCCGCCGTGAACAACATACAGTCATCCATGCAGCGGGGGTTATTGCTCTTTATTTATGCTTATTTATTTACGCATGTTTTTTTCTGGCCGTTACAACCAGTCCGGCAAATGCCAGCACTGCAATGGCGCCTGCCCATGCAGCGGTGTTGCCCTCACCTGTCTTGGGTGATTCAGAAGAAGTGGAAGAAGCTGCCGCTGTATTCTGATCCACAATAAACGCAACTGGTGACAGAGAATTGAAAATACCGGTGATCGTTCCATCGCCTGCTTCCGCCTCGATCTTTTCCCATTCATTGTCTGCTGTATAATGCAGGAGACCAACCCTGGAATCCACGGTAACACCGGGAACATCAAAGGTTATGGTTACAGGAAACGTCACATTCCCATCGCCTTCCACATATACATCTTTCACATCAATCACCTGCATGCCTTCCACATAGTCTTCTGCAAGAAGCTCACGCACGATATCTCCTGCCTGAAGATCATTGATGATCTGTTCCACCACTGTCTCATCCAGCTGATCTTCCAGGTTGTCCACCACAATATCTACAGACTGTCCGGAAGCATCCGTAGCACCGCTTGCGCGCTGTACCACGCCGGTAATCACGATGCTCTGCTGTGCGAAGACTGTCACCGCCGTCGCCATCACTAAAACTGCTGCGCAAATTACTGAAAATAACTTTTTCATCTTTGTTCCCCTTTCTTGGTATCACACTCTCTATTATTCTTCTACAGGTTCATAAAACCGCTCCAGCAGCATCTGCTGCAGCTGTTCGTCATCCACATGAAACTCTTCGTTCACCTCCCCAGCCTTAATCTCGCCCGGTACATAGGCTATATTTTCCATGTTCAGTTCATATTCTCCCAAAGCATTCAGCTGCTCTGCCGTCAGATCTGTCACCATGTATTCCGCCAGCTTCGGGTATAAGGTTTCATAATAAGTCTCTGAATCCCCCATCTGTTCTTTTATCGCCTGTATCAGCGCCGGAATGTACTGTACCTGCCTTCTCATGCGCTGTTCATTGCTGCCCTGCACTGTGGTTTCCCGGTATCGGACAAACTGCTCTGCCGCCTGCCCGTCCAGAGTGATCACAGCACCTTTTGTATAGGAAGGATCCAAATCCGTACAATCTTCTGTCAGCGTGAGCGTCACACCGCCCACTGCGTCATTGATAATTCCTATGGAATCCACCGTTACCGAAAGATATCCGTCAATAGGAAGTCCGAACAACAGCTCCGAAACGGTTTTCTCCATGGCCCAGCAGCTGCTCTTTTCTCCTTTTCCATAGGCATATTGGGCCGCTATCTGTGCCGTTACGGTTGTATAGTAATCGCCGTTGATATCATAAATATCCACATCCGTCATGGAGTCCCTGGATATCTGCAGGATCTCCGCCTGTTTTGTCTCCCGGTTAAGGCTCAGGAGCATGATGCAGTCCGCCTGTCCGGCTGTTCCTGCAGTATTCTGTAAAGTGACCGGTTCACTTTTATCTACGCCCAGAAACAGAATATTCATCCATTCCGAACGATAGCGGTACGCCTGTCCCTCATAATAGATCAGCTCTTCCTGGTTCTGTCCGGCAGCGGATTCTCCATCTGCCAAAGCAGAATCCGTCATCTGATCCTGCCAGTAGCCTGCGGCAAAAAAAACACCTGCTACCGCGATGAGCACTGCCGCTCCCAAAACAGCCGACCAAATCTTTTTTCTATTTTTCATCTGTCAAAACCGCCTCCACCAGGAACCGCTCCTCATCATTACCGGTACAGGTAGACAACGTCAGGATCCTGTCCCCGGCCGTGACATCAATTGATTCATCCACATAACTTCTCATATTTCTCACCTGCTTCAGTGAATCCAGAAAGTTCTGAAAAGACTCCTCATCCTCAAAATCAAAATTCTTAAGAATATGGCGATTATCATAAGTTACCGCCGCAAATACCCGATAGGTAAACTGGTGTTCCGGCGTATAAATCACAATTTCCGGATGCTCCTCCATATAGGAAGCATCCATATACTGCTTCAATCCGCCGAACATGGAGCCATCCCGCATATTATGCCCATAAATCACTGTATTGGGATCTGAAAAATCCCTGCTGTTCAGCGATTCTGTATAAATTGCTCCCGGAAGCCCTTCCTGACCGTCCACCGTATGATCCAGATAATAAGACGCATCGTATCTCTGGACCACCGGATAATCCACTACCGTGTCCGGAATGGTAATCCATGCATAAATGTCCGGATTCTCCTGCTGCAGACTGGAAAAATCCACAGGAATCTGTATTTCTTCTTTTTCCGGTTCCGGCGTCTCTTCTTCCGGTTCTTCAGTTTCTGTATCTGCCAAATCATTTTCCGCGTCCGGAATCCCGTTGTCCGCATCCGGTTCCCGGGATTCTTCCGCCATCTGCTCATACACGGCTTCTTTCTGCTGCTGCCGGTAATAATACCCGGCCAGATAAGCCACTGCCGCCAGAAAAACAAGCAGACAGGCAAAAAAAGCAATTTTTCTCTTTTTATTCATTCTTTTCCCCAACCGTCCTGTTCAGCTGCCTGCTCTTATCGCCGCTTCTGCGTTCTCTCTCTTTGATATAGGGAATGGATGCCAGCACCGGAAGATCCAGATATCTCTCCACATCTTCTTCGGTACAGATATTGTCATTCATCAGATGACGGATCACAAGGATACCACAGACCGCCACGATTCCGATCAGGAATCCCATGGCTGTATTTCTCACCACGTTCGGACTTGCCGGAACCGCAGATACTTCCGCCGATTCCACCGTAGTCGGAGGATCTGACTTCATGATCTCCGCCATACGGTCTGCTGTCTCCTCTGCCACTGCATTTGCAACCATACAGGCATATTCCGCATTTGCATCCGTAGCAGTGATCACCAGAATACGGGTATCCGATTTGTTCGACACCGTTACCATATCCAAAATCTGCTGTCTGGTAAAAGCAATGCCTTCTTCTTCCTGAATACGCTCCGCCGCCGCATCAATCACGGGTTTGCTGGTAGCAATCACTGTAAAATCCTGGGTCAGTTCACTTCCCATCTGAATATCAGCCAGTGAAGTCACTGTTGTGGTCTTATTCAGAATATAAAGCATGGCATTGGATTCGTACATGGGAGTGATCAGTCCCACAGTAATCCCCAGCGCGATTCCGGCTCCTGCCACTGCACAGACAGCGATCAGCCACCATTTTCTTAATAAAACATGAAAAAGTTCCAGCAGATCGATCTCCATTTCTTCTTCATATTCTCTTTTGTTGCTGTTCATTTCCTACCCCTTTGCATCCGTTTTTCTCTATTTGCCCTTCCATTCTCAATAGGTTTTCCCATAGCCGCCGTAATAGCTGTGATAACCATATTTTTTGGAATAGTATCCTTTTTCTTTATAATTTACCTTATTCAGCACAACCCCCAGCAGATTGCTGTTGGCTGATTTCAGCTGATTCGCCACCTGCTGCACTTCCTTTCTGGAAGATTTGTTGGAAGAAACCACCAGGATCGATCCGTCGCACTGCTTTGCGATCACCGCTGCATCGATGACATTTCCCAGCGGCGGCGTATCTACGATTACATAATCAAAGGATTTCCTCACGTAATCCATCAGCTTCACAAACCGGTGATTCCCAAGAAGCTCTGTGGGATTGCTGGGAAAAATCCCCGGCGGGATCAGATATAAATTCTTCTGACTGGAACAGTAGATCACATCTTCTCCCGTGGCATGACCGGCCAGAAAATGGCTCAATCCCTTCGAAAGCCGGTTAACATTCAGCCTCTGCATCAATACGGAACGACGCAGGTCTGCGTCCACCAGAAGAGTCGTTTTCTCACTCTCTGCCAGGGCCACAGCCAGATTATAGGAAACCACTGTCTTACCGTCATCCGGTGTACAGCTGGTCACGGCAATGACTTTATTCTCCACACCCGTAAATTCCAGATTTGTCCGCAGTGCCCGGTATACTTCTTTTTCACGCAAACTCAGTTCAATATCATTCTTAATCTGTATAATCTCCACGAATATCTTCTCCTCTAAGCATTTTTTCCGGATTGCTTTCACTGATCAGCACACGGCATTCCGTTCCCGCTTTCTTCTCAATATAGCGAAGACAATCCGCCATCCGCGGCGTTCTTTCCTCACTTCCGTGGGCATCCGTACCCAGGAAATGAATCCAGCCCTTCCGGATATAACGAAGCAGCCGGCGGCTCACTTTCCATCCCATTTCACCGGTCACCGAACCAGTATTCACCTGCAAACAGGTCCCAAGTGACAGCATATCCTGCACTCTTTCTTCCCGCTCCAGGCACCGATAACGTTCCATATGGGCCAGTATGGGCCAATATCCTTCATACTGCATCTGCTGTATGGCCATGCGCATATACCTGTAATCCGTATACGGCGCAAACTCCACCAGTACATAACGGGTATCATTCATCCCCATGGCCTCCCCCCGCGCCAGGCTTCGCAGCGCGTTCTCGCTGTAGAAAATCTCGTTGCCCGGATAAAGGGTTATGGATATTTTTTTCTTCTGCATGAGCGTATGCAGCTGGTCCCACCCTCTTATGTACTGTTCCCGTGCCGTCCGGTCCATCTGCTCATTAAAATGGGGAGTCGCCACTACTGCGCGAATCCCCTCTGCTGCCGCCTGTTCCATCATTCGCATACTTTCCTTCAGATTACCGGCCCCGTCGTCCACGCCGGGGATCACATGACAATGGATATCCGTTACCACTGTATTCACCAACTTTATCTTCTGACTTTCTTCGTGCTCTATCAGTTCATATTCTATCCCATTTCAGTTCAATTTGCAACTGGTTTCTCGTAATGGAAGAAAAAACCTCTGTTCAGGCAGGAAAAAATTTTTTTCCTGCTCCGGACAGAGGTTTTTCTTTCTTTTCTATGTTTTGTCAGTTCACCGATGACGGATTTTCACTGGCTCAGACTGCTTACTCTGCTGCCTGGATCCCATCGCCTTTAACTTTCCTGTAGATCTTGCTGACGATCACGCAGACGGCAAAGGCAATCCCCACATAGGATACCAGCTTCATCACATAATTCATCAGAACGCCGAAGGTTCCGAAATTTGAAAAGATAAACGCGCCCACACATACCAGGATCACGACCAGTTTATACCATTTGCTCTCTTCGGGCTGGATATTGGAAGCCGCTACCCAGGCCATGCCGGTGGCGGTGGTGTAGGTCGCCAGGATCACCATGATCCCGTAGAAAACAGAGAATCCATTTCCCAGACGTCCTGCCAGCATCAGCAGGGGAATATCAGTTCCGCCCACAATGTCAGCGTTCAGGATAAACGCGATAAAGATAAACACCTGGCATACCAGAACCGCAAACTGTCCCAGAAGGTTTCCCCATACCAGTTCTTTGTTATGGTCAGCTCTGCCGGACACGTTGGCACTGTAAGAACTCATATCCAGCACCACATAGGTAAAGTTCAGGATTGCGCTGAATATCAGCACATTGGACATTTTCAGATCCCCGCTCTTCTGCTGCAGGATCACCGCTCCATCTGCCAGATTCTGGGTACCATTGAAATAACTGAAGATACATACCAGAATCACGGCGATCAGGATGACAGGCGCAATGTTTCCCAGCACATCTGTCAGCTTCTTCATTCCCAGCAGGGCCGTCACCGTTACAGCAATCAGCATGATCACGGTTCCGATCCGCACATCCAGACCGAAAGTTTCTTCAATGGAAGTAGCACCGCCGGAAATCATACTTCCCACCATCAGGAAAAAGGAAAGTGTATTAAACCAGCGGATCAATGTCCCGATATATTTGCCGCAATAATGCTTGAACATGCTCTCCATGCTGGTCAGATGATACTTCCGGCAGTCACTGGATACGGTGGCGATACACAACAGGATCAGCACTGCGGACAGGATCATGCCAATGATCCCAGACATGCCAAAGGGACTCCAGAACTGCAGCAGCTCTGCGCCTGTGGCAAAACCGGCCCCAATTCCGAAGGAAACATAGGAACCTGCCAGGATCAGCAGCGTCTTCACAGAAAAGTTTCTTGTTTTTGTACTCATAATTATCCCCCTCTCTCCATTTACATCAGCTGTATTTTTCCAATTCCAAGGGCCGTATCAAAGCCATCCCGGACTGCGTTGCGGATCAGTCCCGGGCGGTAGCAGTCGCCGATCCAGTAGAAATCATCAGCCACTTCCCGCAGCTGCTCCACGGTCTCACTGTTGGACTGCATGCCCACTGCGGCGATAACCGCATCCGCTGTCATTTCCACAGTTTCTCCCTCTTTCGTTTCACAGATCACACCCTGATCCGTCACCTGTACGCAGCGGGTCTGCAGGTGCACTTCAATGGCATACTGCTTGATCTTGGCTTCCAGGGCCTCCAGCTGGATAATGCCGGTGCCAAAACCAGGCACATCTGCTCCCTTTGCCAGAGCATCGCTCATCTCCACGATCACCGGCTTCTTTCCCTGCATGGCCAGACCGATGGCACATTCCACGCCGGCAAATCCGCCGCCCAGCACAATGACTTTTTCTCCGATTTCCGGCTCTTTCTCGTAATACTCCAGAATGGGAATTGACTTTTCAAAGCCCTCAATGGGCAAAGAAATAGGATGGCCGCCCACTGCGGCAATGAGCACATCCGGCTTCAGGGCCTTTACCAGTTCCGGCGTCACTTCTGTATTCAGCCGCAGATCCACTTTGGATTTCCGAAGGGTCCGCTCCAGATAGGCAATATAATTCCGGATCCGGTATTTGAAGGGCTCCCGGTCAATAATGGGGATCAGACCGCCGACCCGGTCCTGCTTCTCGCACAGGATCACTTCATGGCCTCTGTCTGCGGCAGTGATGGCCGCTTCCATTCCCGCTGGTCCCGCTCCCGCGATCAGCACCCGCCTGGGTTTCGCAGGCATGGGCTGGTGGGTAAAATAATCATCCCGTCCGATCACCGGATTGACAGAGCAGTGAATCGAGGTGTGATTGTATCCGCCGGTATGACAGGCCAGACAGCCAATACAGGGACGGATCTCGTCTACTTTTCCCAGCATGGCTTTCCGGGGCAGATACGGATCTGCGATCAGAGCCCGGCCCACCAGCACATAATCCACCTTTCCCTCGGCAATGATCTGTTCCATATAATAGGGATCGCTGATATTTCCCACTGCTCCCACAGGGATGTGCAGATGCTTCCTGATCTGTGCAGCCGCTTCCACATTGACTCCTTCCTTCAGATCCAGCCAACCCGGGTGGGACAGCGGCGTGGTCTCCGGAAAATGCAGGGACCCTGCCGTAATATGGATCAAATCGGCTCCATGGGCTTCCAGAAGCTTGCAGAATTCAATACTGTCTTCCAGCTGGTATCCCTCTGTCAGACCTTCCTTCCAGCTCACACGCACTTCGATCAGATAATTGGGGCCGCAGTAATGGCGGATACGGTCCAGGATCATCGTGGTAAAACGGGCCCGGTTTTCCAGGCTGCCGCCGAATTCATCGGTCCGCTTATTTAACACCGGTGAGAAAAACTGGGCCGGCAGCCAGCCGTGTCCGGCATGGACCAGCACCATTTCGATGCCGCAGCGTTTGGCTCTCAGAGCCGCTTTTCCATAGGCGTCCACCACCTCTTCGATCACATCTTTGGGCATGGCATGGATCTTATGTACGCGGACACCCTGTCCGTCTCCCTGGTTCTGCGTATCCACCATGTCACTGGGTCCGTAGTTGATCCGGTTGTCATCATGCAGATGCATTCCTCCATGATTCAGCTCAATACAGGAAACCGCTCTGCCGTCCCGGATGGAATTGGCAAAATCATACAAACCGCCTTCGCAGCGGGGCTCATAGAGCCGGATCTTCGGATTCCAGTCCACAGAACCGGTGGGATGCACAATCCCGTCTCCATAAGTGACGGCTGCAGCGCCGCCGTCGGCTCTCCACCGCAGTTCATCGATTACCTTATTCGTCAGATAATCGTGATCGGACAAGGCTTTCATGCTGTCTGGCGCTGCAAAGATCCGATTTCGAAATACCGTATTTTTCACCTTCAGCGGTGTAAATAAATGTGGAAAAAATTGATTCATGGTTGTCCCTCCTTTACATTGGCGCAGGGGCAGTCTGCCGGAAACAGGGCGATAACGCCGCATCTTTCCCTTCCCTGCCTATTTTTCTCTATAGTTTTGCCTGTCCCGCCTGCTTTTTCTCTATAATCCTGCCTGCTCACAGGCTGCCCGCATCCGCTCCAGACATTGCTGCAGCAGCCTTCTGGGACACGCGATGTTGAGCCTCACATATCCCTCTCCTCCGGTGCCAAACACCGGCCCGAAGTCAAAAGCGATCCCGGCCCGCTTCAGGAAAAAGCTTTCCAGCTCCTGGGGACTCATCTGCAGCTGGCAGCAGTCCAGCCAGAGCAGATACGTGGCCTCCGGCCTCTGACATCTGATCTTCGGCATATACGTCCGCAGATAAGTGTCCACATATTGATAATTGTCCCACAGATAAACGAGAAGCTGAGAAAGATACCCCTCACATTCCGGGTTTTCATACGCCGCCTTCAATGCCACAGAACCAAACAGATTCACATAGAAGGAAGTCCGCTCCATCTCTTTTCGGTAAGCATTCCGCAGTTTTTCACTGGGAATAATGGCCATGGCCATCTGCAGCCCTGCCGTATTAAAAGTCTTGGAAAAAGAAGAGGCTGTCACAGTGATCTCTGCCAGTTCCCGGCTCAGAGAGGCAATGGGTACATGCCGGTTCCCCGGATACACCAGATCCGAATGGATCTCATCGGATACGATCCATATCCTGTGCCGGAGACAGATTTTCCCCAGCCTGCGCAGCTCTTCCTCTGTATACGCCCGGGAAACCGGATTGTGGGGATTACACAGAAACAGCATCTTCACTGCCGGATTCTCGGCTAGTTTCTCCAGCCCTTCATAATCCATGACCCATCTGCTGCCGTCAAACAACAGCGGATTCTCGGCAGCCACCCGCCCGTTTCCCGCAATGGTTTCTGCAAAAGGATAATAGACCGGCGGCTGAATCACCACCTGATCTCCCGGTTCCGTCAGCGCCAGCATCATGGCCGTCAGGATCGGAATCACGCCGTTATGATAAGCCACCCACTCCGGCCGGATGTTCCAGCCATGTCTCCGCCGCATCCAGCCAGCCACCAGCTCCCCGGCATTCTCACATTCCTCTGTATAACCATAGATCAGATGCCCGGCGCGTTTCTGCACTGCATCGGTTATGGGCCGCGGGCACACGAAATCCATATCTGCCACCCAGAACGGCAGCGCATCCGGATTTTCCGGATATATACGTTTCATCCGGTCCCATTTCACACAGTCCGTCCCTTTCCGGTCTGTCACCTGATCAAAATCATATTCCATTGCTCCACCTTCTTTCTCAGAAATATTCTCTGCTCAGACGGTTCACTTCCTGAGATACCGCATCGTAAACTCCTTCGTAAATACTCTCCGGTCCTCCCATGGTCAGTGCCGGTATCAGATACCGGTTGCCGCAGTCCTCCACCAGTCGTTTCAGCCCGCTTTGTATCTTCTCCCGGGACCAGTCCTCTGTATCATAGATGCCGTTGTTCAGCCCGCCCATCAGGGTAATCTGCGGCCCATACTGCCGCAGCACCGCCGGAATATCATTTTCCGTCACCGGTCCCTGCCAGATATCAATGCCCATACGGATCATGGCCGGCACCAGATTCGCCGCATAGGAATCGGAATGATGCACAATGATCTGTACGCCGTTTTCCTTCCAGAAACCATATATTTTCTGATAAGCCGGCTCCAAAAACTCCGAAAACATTTCCGGCGAGAAGAAGGAAGAACGCTGGCTTCCCCAGTCATCATGATGGAACACGGCTTCCGGATGGAGATACCGCACCACTTCCGAAGCGTAATCCACTTCCCACTGGGCCAGAAAATCAATAAGCTCATGCATGGCTTCCGGCTCTTCATAAAAATTAATCATGGTATCTTCCATTCCCATGAAACTGTGGAGCCGTTCGAAAATCCCCGGCGCGATCCAGGCAGCACAGAAAACCTCATTCCGGTCGATCGTTTTCGCCGTCTCCACATAAGGTGCCCACTCTTCCGCTGAATACAGCAGCCTGGGTGCCCGGATCACTTCTTTCCACTGGGTAACATCTTTCAGCAGTTTATTCTCACCTTCACAATCCGGAAATGTACCCGGCGTTCCCCTGGGATAAATATATTTCACGCCCCAGCCGTCACAGCCTTCCTCTCCCTCTTCGATAAAACAGCCTACATTGCTGCGGATGGGATTTCCCGCAAACTCCATGTAGCTGAACTGATCCACAAACCGGTCCGGCCGGCCGCCCCGGATGGTTTCCAGCAGATTTTCTTTCTTTGTCAGCGTCATGACTCCCTTCCCTCCTATTCTCTTTTCGTCAATTTGCAGAACACAGGATCCGGCAGTTTTTTCTGTCGGACAGATTCCATTATCATCTGCAGGTTTCCCCTTGATTTCTGCTGTATCAGCAGGAAATCACGATCCAGAGATCCGAGTTTTCAATATTTTTAAAGCGCTCTGCAGATCCTTCTCCTGCACCTGTATCTGTTATGAAAGAAATTATAATAAAATCGCCTTAAATATTTAATCCATAAACTGTTGACAATCTGCATCTTTTATTCCTATAATTTGTAGTAACAAATTTTCAAAAAAAAGCCCCGGACAGATCCGGATCTGCCAGGAGAAATTCAGACAGATTCCTGCACGGACCAGGGGAAAGGAGGAACCATGGAACTGATAACCGAAATGATCTATACCCGTCTGCTGGAAACATATCCGCTGCAGTCTCCTGGACAGTTTCGCAACCATCCGCTGCGGGCGGTGTACTTTGACAGCCTGGAGGAAGAATGGGAAGATGGGATCCTCTATCTGGTGGAAGATCCCGCCAGAGAACCCCAGTGCCTGCGAAGCCAGGCAAAAGCCGCTTTTTTCTGTTTCTGGGAGATCAGAGAAATTCCGGAAAATACGGCGGGAGACATCGTCTGCCTGACAGAACAGGTTTCCGCCCGTCTCCTGCTCAATGACATCAACCGTATCTTTTCTGATTTTGAACAATGGGAACAAGAACTGGACAGGAGTCCCTACACGGAAGAGGGAATCCGCGAAATGCTTAAAACCGCGAAAAAAAAGATGCGCGGACGCATCTCTCTTACCGATATTTATCTGAATTATGTCATGTATAACACTAATATCCGAACCTTCAGCCCCGGAAACAGCCGAAGTTCTTCCAAGATTACTGACGAAGAAGAAATCCTGGATCTGCTGGACGATCCTCAATTCTATCAGTATGAAAAAGTACGGGGCGTATTCTATTATTCCAGCATCAATTACGCCACACTCTGCTATAACCTTTACAAAAATGAAAAATTCTGCTACCGGCTGATCTACAACAATTTCAGAAACAGCTACAGCCCGGAAGAATCTCATCTGTTCGGCTGTCTGGGACAGAAGATCAGCCGACTGGTGGAATACATTCCCGCCATGACCGCCCCTATTCCCCCGGATTCCCCGGTGCGGAATTCCATCCACGAGATCATCTCCGGCAAGCAGCTTCCGGAAAAACTCCTGACTCAACAACTCCGGGAAATCGGCTGGAGTCCCGAGGACAGCTATTATCTGATCCTGATGGAATACTATTTTATCAGCAGCGAATATGACGCGCCCCTCTATCACGGACTGCGGCTGGAATATATGTATCCGGAAAGCATTGCAGTCAAATCCCACCAGGGTCTGTTCCTGGTGCTCAATACCACCAGAAATTCCAAGCATGAGGACTACGGTTTTCTGGATACATTTCCCGCCTTCATCCGGGAATCCATGTACAAATGCGGCATCAGCGCCCTGTTCCAGGGCTTTTCCAACCTGTCCCACGCCTTCCGGCAGGCCGACTTCGCCCTGCAATACGGACTGTCACATATGGATTCTTTCTGGTATTTTAAATTTGAAGATTTTTATCTGCAGTACATGACCCAGCAGATTTCTGAGAAACTGCCGGTCCGCTTCATCTGTCATCCGGGCCTGTTCCGGCTTCTGGAATACGACGCCAGAAACGAATCGCAGTTATATGAAACCCTTCAGGTCTACATGAACTGCAAATACAATTCCAGCGAGGCAGCCCGGCTGCTTCACATCCACCGGACCACCCTGCTGTACCGTCTGGAAAAAATATACGAAATGGCAGATATCGATCTGGAAGACGCCGATACCAGACTGCATCTGCTGCTGTCCTTTCAGCTGCTGGGGGAAACAGCTGCCCTGCAGGACTAGCCCGCCGGCGCGATCATCCTCTTCACCCTTTATTGCAAAGCTTCCACAGCGGCCCGCTCCACCCCAAGGGCCTTCCTGTAACGCTCCATGAAGATGTCAAATCCTGCAACATCTTCCGGATCCGGCTCCATGCGGCTGCCGTTCTCTCTGGCAAAAACCGACCCCTTCAGATATTCCTCCAGAGATTCTCCTTCCCGGCGTCTCACTGCATAGGCGGCAAGCAGGGCAATGCCCCAGGCGCCGCCTTCTCCTGCTGTCTCCAGGACAGTCACCGGTACATTAGCTGCCGCAGCCATCACGCGCTGGCCCACATCCCGGGTCTTAAAGAAGCCTCCATGGCCCATGAGCTCATCCAGTTCCACGTTTTCCTGTTTGAATAAGAGATCCATGCCAATCTTCAGCGTTGCCAGAGACGCATACAGATGGCTTCTCATAAATTCCGCCAGACGAAAACGGCTCTCCGGTGTCCGTACAAAAAATGGCCTTCCCTTTTCAAAACCGGTAATATGCTCTCCGGACAGATAACAGCAGGACAGCAGACTGCCGGCATCCTTTTCCCCTTCCAGAGCCTTATGGTACAGGGCAGAAAAGAGTGTATTTCTGTCCACAGACATTCCCATGGTTTCCAGGAACTCACCAAAGAGATCCACCCAGGCATTCAGATCAGAAGTGCCGTTATTGCAGTGTACCATGGCCACCGGACTTCCGTCAGGGGTGGTAACGATATCCAATTCCTCATAGGCTCTGGACAGCGGTTTCTCCAGGACCACCATGGCAAACACAGAGGTACCCGCTGATACATTTCCCGTCCGCCTGGCCACACTGTTGGTGGCAGTCATTCCGGTACCCGCATCACCTTCCGGAGGGCATACGGGAATCCCTGGCCGCAGATTTCCTTCCGGGTCCAACAGGGCCGCTCCCTCCGCCGTCAGCGTGCCGGCATCTTCTCCTGCCAGCCGCACTTCCGGAAGGAGCTCGCAGAGCTTCCAGTCATACCCTTTGCCGCTTACCAGTTCTTCAAACTGCTGCAGCATGGTCCGGTCATAATCCTTCGTCTGCGCATCAATGGGAAACATGCCGGAGGCATCCCCGATGCCCAGCACCTTCCGGCCTGTCATCTTCCAGTGGATATAGCCGGATAAGGTGGTCAGATAACGGATCCGTTCCACATGGGTTTCTCCGTTCAGAATGGCCTGATACAGATGGGCCACACTCCACCGCTGGGGAATGTGAAATCCAAATCGTTCCGACAGGATCTCTGATGCCTCCAGGGTCATGGTATTGCGCCAGGTCCGGAACGGAACCAGCAACTCTCCCCGCCCGTCAAAGGCCATATACCCATGCATCATGGCGCTGAAACCAATGGCTCCAATCTTCTCCAGGGTAATCCCATACTGCGCCTTCACCTGGCCTGCCATGTCTCTGTAAGCTGCCTGCAGGCCTGTCCAGATACTCTCCAGCGAGTAAGTCCAGATACCGTTTTCCAGCTGGTTTTCCCACTCATAACTGCCGGACGCCACAGGCGCATTTTCCGAATCGATCAATACCGCCTTTATTCTTGTGGAACCCAGCTCGATCCCCAATGCGGTCCTGGCTTTCTGAATATCCTGTCTGATTTCATCCATTTCTCTGCTCATAGTTCCTCCCATTTTCCGTTCTGCTGCAAAACTGTTTTTCTCAGCTTCTGTACCGGACTTTTGTTTGATGATCGACAGCTGCAGGAAGATCGGATACAGATAACTGGCTCCAAAGGTTCCCAGCTTTTTGGGCCCGCTCACTTTTCCCTCCAGCTCCATAGCCTTATGATACGCTTTGTATACGGTCGCCTGTGTAATGGATTTTGCCTTCCGGTCTACGAAAAGCTCCCCGCCTCTGATCTTGTAGGTAAATTCCAGATGTTTGGCGGTATAAAACACCTTCCCCTGCTGTTCTGCCAGCAGATGCCACAATTCCCGCTCTTTCTCCCGGCGCAGGATATCATTGCATTCCTGCCGGTCATTTTCTCTGTTCTCCATCCTGCCGCTTCCATTTCTTCTAAATAAGGGTGAAAAAACCGCCTCCGGCCTTTCACCCTTTTTCTTCTTTATTCCACAGTTACACTCTTTGCCAGATTCCTGGGCTTATCCACATCCAGTCCCTTGGCCACAGATACGTAGTAAGCCATCAGCTGCAGCGGAATTACCGCAAGAGAAGTGGCAAAATGCTCATCTGTCTTCGGGATATAGGTTACAAAATCCGCCGTATCCTCGATGCTGTAATTGCCATAGGTCGTCAGACCCATAAGATAGGCCCCGCGGCTCTTGCATTCCACCATATTGCTGACTGTTTTTTCGTACAGATCCTGCTGGGTCAGTACACCTACCACCAGCGTTCCGTTTTCCAGCAGAGAAATGGTTCCATGCTTCAGTTCCCCGGCTGCATAGGCCTCAGAATGGATATAGCTGATTTCTTTCATCTTCAGACTGCCTTCCATACAAATGGCATAATCCAGCCCGCGGCCAATGAAAAAGGTATCCCGGGCAGCTGCCTGCTTGGAAGCAAACCACTGGATCCTCTCCTTGTCCTCGATGACACGGGCGATCTTGTCCGGCAGTGTCTGCATTTCGTGAATCATCGCCTGGTACTTTTCTTCTGTGATCTCTTCCCGTACTTTTGCAAACTGAATGGCCAGCGCATAGCAGGCGATCAGCTGGGTGCTGAATGCCTTTGTGGTGGCAACTGCAATTTCCGGTCCTGCCAGTGTATAGAATACATTATCTGCTTCCCGCGCAATGGTGGAGCCAACCACATTGACAATGCCAAGGGTACGGACTCCCTTTTCCTTTGCTTTGCGAAGGGCAGCCAGGCTGTCAGCCGTCTCACCGGACTGACTGATGATGATCACCAGTCCATCTGGATCCAGCTTCATTTTGCGATACCGGAATTCAGAAGCCAGTTCCACGCGAACCGGTATATTGGCCAGGTCTTCCAGAACATACTGAGCCGCGCAGCCCACATAGCTGGCGGAACCACAGGCCACAATATAAATCTGGCTGATGCCGCGGATCTCATCCTCAGAGAGATTCACATCCGTCAGATCAATGACTCCATTCTTTACCACGGAATGAATGGTATCCTCTACAGCCTTGGGCTGCTCATGGATCTCTTTCATCATGAAATGCTCAAATCCGGCTTTCTCAGCAGCCTCCGCATCCCATTCGATTTCTGTCAGGTCCTTTTCGATCTCATCGCCGTCCAGATTGTAGAATGTCACTTTTCCTTTCTGCAGACGGCCGATTTCCATATTGCCAATGTAGTACACATTTCTTGTATATTTCAGGATCGCCGGCACATCCGAAGCCAGATAGGACTCTCCCTGCTCCACGCCGATGATCATGGGGCTGTCCTTACGGGCCACGTAAATTTCTTCCGGATAATCCCGGAACATGACTGCCAGAGCATAAGAACCTCGAATGCGGACCATGGCATGGTTCAGGGCATCCACCGGTGTTCCCAGATATTTCTTATAGTAGTAATCCACCAGCTTCACTGCGATCTCCGTATCCGTAGAAGAATAAAATTTATAGCCTTTGCGCAGCAGTTTTTCCTTCAATTCCTGATAATTCTCAATGATCCCGTTATGCACGGCCACCACATTGCCATCATCGCTGCAGTGGGGATGGGCATTTTCTTCTGATGGTTCTCCGTGGGTAGCCCATCTTGTATGCCCAATCCCGCAGGTACCTTTGAGGCTGTATCCGTCATTGGTCTTCTCCGCCAGAATCCGCAGACGGCCTTTGGCTTTCACGATCTCCGCGTCTTTTTCTCCATCCCGGACAGCCAGACCAGCCGAGTCATATCCCCGATACTCCAGCTTCTCCAGTCCATTCAGTAAGATCGGTGCTGCCTGCGCGTCACCAACATAACCTACAATTCCACACATAATCTCGTTTCCTTTCCTGTCCTATAAAATATCTGCACAGTCTTTCTTCCATTCAGACAAATACTTCTGCAGAGGATTTTTCCATTTTCCTGTTCCGGATCCATCCGTTACTTTCTGATTGCCTCTGAGTTCATCCAGATGCCGCCAGCCCGGGACCCGATACTGGTCCCTTCTGTCTGCCTGCACTTGTAAATCACCCTTTAATCAACACAGAATCTTTTACAATTTTATCATCTGACGGATAGAAACACAAGTAAAAATCCCTCTGCAGTTCCACTCATTTCCATGCAGTGCCTGAAGAGGGAGGTGCTTATTCATCTGGTAGCCGGCTGATCTCCCGTCAGCCATTGTGCAATTATCTCCCTCTTCTGGTGTTCTTTCTCCCGATTCCCCACCGGATCACATTCGCGATTCCACAGCCAATCATACATCCCAGGGCATTATGTATCATATCGTCCCACTCAAATAATCCCCTGTGGAATACCAGCTGACAGACCTCAATGATCAGGGAAATCAGCGCGCCCCACAGCAAACCATAGCGTATTCTCAGCCGCCGTCCCCTCAGCATGGGGAAAAGGAACCCTGCGGGAAGCAGCAGCAGAAAGTTCAGGAAAATCTCCAGGAGCATTCCCATGTTCTGATCCCGAAGAACCCTGATCCAGGACCAGAAGACCTGCAGCTCGTATCTTGGCTGCTCTGCCGGTATCCTGGTAAATACTGTAGAGGCAAATACAATTCCCAGATAAAGCACCAGCAGACAGATGGAAATCAGCTGCGAAGTCCGGATTTTCTTCTGCATCCTCATTCTCGCTGCAATTCCTGCAATCAGCAAAAATACAACAGCAAAGATCAGAATTTCAATTTCACTCCAGGGCGGATTATAAATTTTCCAGATTTCGATCACTTTCTCCAATTTTCATTCTCCCGATTCTGCCTGGCCGACCAAAATGCCCTTTGCAGTCTGAACAATTTCCGTCTCATAAACTACAAAGGGCTTACCTGTTCTGCCAGTATTTTGCTGTACATCTGATCTGCTTCTCTGCACTGGAGATCATGCATTAACCGTCCCAGCCTGGTATCGTCCTGTATACTGGCATTCACATACAGGATATGTGCCTGATCTCCAAATGCTTCTTTATATCTCTGGAAGCTTTCGTATTTCCAATTAAAATAATTCCTATACACCGCATACCTGAAAACATTATTTACGCCATCAGCACCATGCACTCTTTCTCACAAAATGCGATTCCGTATTTGATAATCTTTTTCGTCCCCCGGCGTTTCAGCCCTTCCGCGTACTTCTTTTCTTCAATCTGCTTCAGCGCATTCCCACAGGCCGCCTCCAGGTTCCCATCCTCCGCATACTTCAGTTCGATGAGCATGCCGACTCTGTCCGGCGTCTGGATAGATATATCACTGTATCCCTCCCCGGTCTCCGCGTTTGACTTTACCAGCCAGCTGTCCTGGCTCCGCAAAAGCCCAAGCAGCATCCCATGATAAAAGTTTTCCTTCATGTTCCTCCGTACCGCTGTATCACGCACACTGATGGAATCCCACAGGTAATCCCCAAGCATATCCTGGATTGCATCCGCATCACCGGCCGGGAATGCCGCGCAGAACCGATTGATCCTGGCAGTATCCGAACGCGACACCTTCCGGAACCATTCCTCAACCAGTTCATAAAATAGTTTGCGGATCTCCCCATTGGGTAACCACAGCCTGAATATATCCGCATCCGCCTGCTCCACGTGCATTCCGGTCAGGTAACCTGTGGCATATAGTACGCTCCACACATTTTCAATGCTCTCATCTACATCACGGTATGTCAGTTCCTGCTTTATACGTTTTGTTATCTGCCCGCCATTTAACAGTTCCTCTACTTCATCTTTCGTAGTCTGATCAGCATTTTTCAGCATACGGAGGATCAGGTCATTGCCGCTGGTATTTGCCCAGTAGTTTTTGGGCGGAATTGATGGCGCTGCCAACAGCTCATCGCAATAATTGATCACATCCCAGGGACAATACACATCTGTATCCCCGAAACGGTATCCATCATACCAGTCACGGATCACATCCTTATAAGAGGCTAAGCCATAGAATGCCAGCATTTCATCCACATCTGCATCGGTGAAGCCAAAGAACTCATCATAACGGAAATCTGAGATCGTGTGTACTTTCAGGTTATTCAGCCCTGTGAAGATGCTCTCCTTGGAAATCCGCAGACAGCCGGTCAAAACAGCGAAATAAAGACTGTCATTCGTCTTCAGCGCATTTCCGAACAGATTCCGGATTAGATTTACCATCTCATCATAATATCCGGCCTGGAACGCCTTATCCAAAGGGACATCATACTCATCAATCAGCAAGATGACTTTCTGGCCATAATGCCTGGCCAGAAGCTGCGATAATGTCTGCAGACTGTCCGTCAGTACAGCATCTGTCATGGTATATTTTTCATTCCCATCAACTTTCACATTAATCAACTGACTATATGAATTTTTATCATCCTCATCCAGTTTCACGCTTTCACTCAGAAAACGAAACCTTCCTGCCTCATTCCCGATAACTGTCCGTAATGCCGCAGCCGCTGCTTCATATTTTAAGCCCTCCACACTTTTCAGGCTGATGGAGATCACAGGAAACTTTCCCATATATTTTTTACACAGTTCCTTTTCCTCCATGATCTTCAATCCATTAAAAAGTTCCGGATCACTTCCACTTTCCAAGAAGCTCTTTAGCATACTCATATTCAAAGATTTACCAAAACGCCTGGGACGAGTGAACAAATTTACCTTTCCCCAGTTTTGCAAAAGTTCCTTAATGAACATGGTTTTATCAACGTAATAGAAATCTTCCGATGAGAATTCTTCAAAATTTTCAATACCAACAGGAAGTTTCTTTCCCACTTTCCGTTCACTCCTTTCCGGCAAGTATGCTAATAAGCCGCTTTCTTATGCATGAATTTTTCTGACTTTCTCCAACCAGTATCATAAGAATATAACCTGCCTATTATGCTTTTACTTTATCATGGAGCCCAGAGTCAGTCAAGTTGCTCACCCAAGCTTACATTCCGCAAAACCCAGCGGACTCCGACACGTTTCATGTATTCACAAAAGACGATACTCCTCAATTAAACGTGCCACTACGAGCGCAGGTTCCTTTCCCTCCATGTTAAATTTATTCTTTATTATTTTGAATGAATGTTTTCCATAATAACGGATATCTTCACTGATTTCTTTCAGATAATACTCTTTATGAGCATTTTTATAATCATCATCCTGATATACAACATCATTCTCATCACTAAATACCAGTCTGTCAAAAATATGTTCCGGTGTGTCACAAAGTTCAATTGCCAGAACATTTTTACGTAATAAAAATTTACGAATGTACTCCATATACGCTATTGGAGTAACCGCTACAACCTTATCACGCTTATCTCTCACAATTCTATCCAATACTTCTCCTCGCTTCCGATCACGCTCACTGAGTGTTCCCGTATTAACAAATTCTTCCAGTGTAACACTAAAATACTGCTTTACCTCTTCATCCAAATCATAAAAAATATAGTCCAATACTTTTGCTAACAGCCTGCCCGTTGTTGTTTTTCCAACGTTTGATACTCCAAATAAATAAATTGTCATTTTTATCGTTCCTTACACTCCTGACTTTAGTGAAAACATTCGAATCAAAATGCCCTTTGCAGTCTGAACAAGTTACGTCTCATAAACTACAAAGGGCTTACCTGTTATCGAGCTATCAGCCGTTCTCCAGCCAGCCACTGCTCGATTGTCTTCACATTCGTCTTTAGTATTTTAGCAATTCTTTCCGTAGGAAAACCTTCTGCCCTTAATTCCCATGCAATTTCTATTTGAGCTTCCTCACGGCCTTCCTGATAGATCCGATCCATGATCTCGCACATCTCACTCACTCCTTCCGGTGTCTCCTTCAGCTTCCTTACCTGTTCGGCCAGTATTTTGCTGTACATCTGATCTGCTTCTTTGCATTGAAGATCGTGCATTAACCGTCCCAGCCTGGTATCTTCCTGTATGCGGGCATTCACATACAGGATATGTGCCTGATCTCCAAAGGCTTCTTTTGTTTCTTCGATCGTTCTCTCGATGTGATAGACAGGAAGCCCTGCTTTCATGACGTCCTCACGGGTTAT
>UQMI01000004.1 GCA_900542045.1 uncultured Blautia sp. | reverse complement strand
GGAGAAAGTGTGGCAGGAGGTATTTTGACAGTCAGCAAGGATAACCTGGCGGCATCCTCTTCCGGGATGCTGACTTATCTCTGCTATGTCAGCTACTACGATTCGGAGACGAGGAATACGGTCAACATTTCTTCGGACATCACGTTCACTTTGGTCCGCAACGCAGAAAACGCCAAGCTGTGCCTGGTAAATGCGGATACCTATGTCTTTAAGTATAATACCAGTTCTGCCCTTGTGGGGGCCACACAGGCCACACTGACGGCCCAGGTGCAGGGCGTTTCCATCAGCAAGTGGCAGTACAAGGATAGTTCCGGAGCCTGGGCGGATTATCCGACTACCCAGGATAACAGCAGCATTACAGGCGGAACCCTGGTGGTAAAGCCTACCCATGCGGTGTTCTTTAACAATGTAGCCCAGATCAAGCTGGCGACCGATGATCCAGATGTGTATGATACCGTTTCCCTTACGAAGATTTACGATGGAGCCAAAGGCGATCCCGGTGCAGCAGGCGGGGATGGACAGGGAGGACTGTCCGTCATTCTGGGAAATGAGGCCCAGCCAGTGGCCTGTAATGCCAACGGAAATGTGGCGGCAGAGCTGACCGTGACCATTCCCTTTACCGCTTATCTGGGGATTGAACAGGTGGCGTGTACCTGTACGGTAGGGACGCTGCCTTCCGGTGTGACTGTGAAATCCAATACGGCGGCCACCACCTCGAAATCCGGGAGTGTGGTCCTGGTGTTTGCGGCCAATGCGACGTTAGGAGGTGCATCGGTTTTAAACGGAACCATTGACCTGACGTTTGCCGTATCCGGAAAGAGTGTGGTGAAGAAGTTTGCCTGGACCAAGTCCAGTAAGGGGAGCAATGGGGTCAATGCGGTGGTGTTTTCTATCTATGCCCCCAACGGAACGGTGGTACAGAACCAGTCCGGTTCCCTGACCCTTGCCACCTCTGCCTACAGCGGAGCCACACCCATCAGCACGGCCACCTACCAGTGGGCGAAATACGAGGGCGGAAAATGGGTGAATATCAGTAATGCCACGGCATCTACCTTGACGGTGGCCGGAGCGGATATCGTCAATATCCAGTCCTACCGATGCACTATGACCTATGGCGGGCAGCAGTATACGGATGTGATCACGGTGGAGGACAAGTCAGACCCCTATGTGTCGGAGATGCTTTCCATTGGCGGGTTTACTGTAAAGAACAACCTGGGCGGTGTAGTTCCCTATGTGATTGTGCGGACCAACCGCCAGGAAGTGGACCCGCTGCTTGGAAGTATCAGTGAAACAGCCCCGTCCAGTCCTGCATCCGGTGCTTTCTGGTACAAGGTGGACCACACGGCAAAGGCGGTCACGCTGATGAAATATAATGGGGAAACCTGGGTGGCAGCCACAGAAAAGCAGGAACTGACCTACACCTGGTATATGCAGGATAAAGACGGACAGTCCGTGGAGTATGAGAAAACAGGAAAGGTGATCTATCTGTCTGCGGAGGATATCGACAGCCTGGTCACGCTTCAGTGCGATGTGTCGAAGTAGGAGGTGGCGGGTATGGCATTACTGACCTCCTGCCAGGCTTCCTTTCAGAGCATGGAAGATCTGGAGGAAGTGAAAGACGATGTGGATGCGGTCAAGGAAGAGATCCGGAACTTTGCCTCAGAGATCACTAAGACCTCGGAGGAGATCAAGACCTCTGTGCGGGAGGAGTATGTATCCAAAACCGACATGGAGATCATCCAGCAGGACTTTCAGGCCAGTATCACCCAGAACAGCTCGGAGATCCGGATGGACTTTACCACGATCACCAATGACATCATTGATAAGGTATCCGTCAACCAGACGCTTCTGGAGGAGTACATCCGGTTCAAAGGGGCGCTCATTGAACTGGGAAAGGTGGGAAATGCCTTTACTGCGGAACTGTCCAATGAGGAGCTGGCTTTTAAGGAGAATGGCCTGAAGATCGCCTATATCTCCAATCAGATCCTGGTAATTACCAATGCGGAGATCCGCAACAAGCTGTCCCTGGGAAATGAGAGCCGGGGATGGTTTGACTTTATTCCGAGGACCAATGGGAACCTCTCCATCAAGTGGAGAAGCCCATCTTCTTAAAGAACCGTTAAAAAAGAAGGGAGGGAATACCGATGGCATCCAGTGGCAGTTTTTCCGGCTCCATCCGAAGCGGGCATTATACCGTTCGGGTGGACTGGACCCAGGCAAAGAATGTATCAGCGAATACCTCTACGATTACCTGCAGAATTTATCTGGTCAATGACTGGTCCCTGTCGATCAGTGGAAGAACCGATAACACGATCACCATAGACGGGGCGGCTCAGAACTTCTCCTCCCCGGCCATTGGAAGTACCGGAACCCATCTGTTGGCCACCGTCTCGAAAAGTGTGAACCATGGGAGCGATGGCAGCAAGAGCCTTTCCATGAGCTTTTCCTTCAAGATCCGGGCCACTTTGTCGGGAACGTATTATGATTCCATCAGCGGCAGTACCAGGGTGACTTTGGATTCCATACCAAGAGCATCCTCGGTTTCCATGCCGGAGACAGCCATGGGAAGTGCCGGGACGATCACCATCAGCCGGGCGTCCTCCTCTTTTACGCACACACTGGCCTATACCTTTGGTACGGCAAAAGGGACGATTGCGACGAAGACAACAGCTACCAGTGTGTCCTGGACGCCGCCCCTGTCCCTGGCAAACCAGATCCCCAATGCGGTATCCGGTGTGGGGACGCTGACCTGTACCACTTATAACGGGAACACCTCGGTAGGCAGTAAATCGGTAAACTTCACGCTGACCGTCCCGGCTTCTGTGAAACCAACCCTGACCAGTATAACAGCGGCGAGGATTGACGGGGATGTTCCCTCTTCCTGGGGGATTTATGTACAGAATAAATCCAGTGTGAAGCTGACGATCAATGGAGCGGCAGGAGCGTATGGTTCTACGATCAAGTCTTATTCCATCAGCGGAGGCAGCTATGCGGGAACCGGAAGCACCCTGACAACAGGGGCTTTGGTGAGCAGCGGAAGCCTGACCTTTACGGGGAAGGTGACGGATTCCAGAGGCCGGGTATCCGATGCAAAGACGGTCACCATCAGTGTGGTGGCCTACTCGGCCCCGGCATTCTCCTCCTATTTGTCCCAGCGGTGCTTAAGCAATGGCACCCTGGATGAGGACGGTACCTATGTCCATGCCCTTCTGCGTTATGTGTATTCCTCCTGCAGCGGAAAGAATACCATTACCACAAAGACGGAATACCGGAAGGTGGGGGACAGCCAGTGGATAAATGCCGGAAAGACCTTTGCATCAGGAACAGCGGTTGTCTTTGGAAACGGACAGATTTCAGCGGATTATTCTTACGAGGTGCAGTATTCCCTGACCGATGCGTTTGGTACGGTCAGCATTACCGATGTGATCTCCACGGCAGCGGTGGTCATGGATTTCAAACAGGGCGGCAAGGGTGTCGCTGTGGGAAAGGTGGCAGAGAAGGACAATACCTTTGAAGTCTCGGAAGAGTGGGATGTCCGGGTGTACGGGCAGCTTTTAAAAGATTACATCCAGAGCCTTGTGGGAGCCATCTATCCTGTGGGCAGCATTTATCTGAGCGTGAAGCCGACCAATCCATCCACGTATTTTGGAGGAACCTGGGTGGCCTGGGGTAGCGGACGGGTTCCGGTGGGGATCAATACCAGTGACAGCAACTTTAATACCGTGGAGAAAACCGGCGGTGCGTCCACGGTGACGCTGACTGCCAGCCAGATGCCAAGCCACACGCATACCTTTACCGGAAGTTCCACCACCACCAATAGTGCCGGAGGCCATACCCATAACATTGGGCGGGATACCGATGGAGGTGCAGGAAGCAGCCGCTATACGGTGCATAGTGCGGGAACCTCCGGGGCGCAGGCAACCTCCCCTACCAGCAGTGCCGGGGCGCATACCCACACGCTGACGCCAAAAGGTACCAATGCAAAGACCGGAGGGGGAGGAGCCCATTCCAACTTACAACCATATATCGTCTGCTATATGTGGAAGCGGACTGCATGATGGAAAAATCAGCCGAGAGGCTGTTTTTTTAATATAGGAAAAAGAAAGCGAGGGAGCGACATGAAGAACTTTGTAGAAGCAGCACAGTTTGCCTTTGCCGCCCTGGGCGGAGCCTTGGGAGCCGTCCTTGGAGGCTTTGATGGTTTTCTGTATGCCCTGATCGCCTTTGTTCTGGTGGATTACCTCACCGGAGTTATGGTGGCAGTGGTGAACAAGAAGCTGTCCAGCGAGGTGGGATTCAAAGGGATCTTTAAAAAGGTCGTGATTTTTGCCCTGGTGGCCATCGGGCACATCATTGACACCTACGTGATCCAGAACGGGAGCGTCATCCGGACTGCGGTAATCTTTTTCTACCTGTCCAATGAAGGGATTTCTATTCTGGAAAATGTATCCGTCCTTGGTCTTCCGGTACCGCAGAAGCTCAAAGATGTGCTGGAGCAATTAAAAGATCATAAGACAGAGGAATAGCATCGGGAACACACCCAGTGCTTTTCTTTTGCCGGAAATCAGAAAGAGAGGTTTGTGAAATGAAGTTAGTACAGAGTATTTTAACGAAAAATCCCTGCTATACGGCAGGAAGAAAGATCACAGTCAAGGGGCTGATGCTCCATTCTGTTGGTTGTCCGCAGCCGAAAGCGTCTGTGTTTATCAATAACTGGAACAACCCGTCCTATGACAGCGCCTGTGTCCATGGATTTATTGATGGCAATGACGGGACAGTGTACCAGACCCTTCCCTGGAACCACCGGGGCTGGCACTGCGGTTCCGGCAGCAGAGGCAGCGGAAATAATACCCATATCGGAGTGGAGATGTGCGAGCCTGCGTGTATCCGGTACACGTCAGGCTCAAACTTTACCTGTTCCGACCTGTCCACGGCAAAGGCTGTGGCAAAACGTACCTATGAGGCGGCGGTGGAACTGTTCGCCATGCTGTGCAAGCAGTACAATCTGAATCCGACCGCAGACGGTGTGATCGTCAGCCACCGGGAGGGCCACAGCCGTGGGATTGCTTCGAACCATGGCGATCCGGAGCATCTCTGGAATGGTCTCGGCATGGGATATACCATGGACGGATTCCGTAAGGCAGTGAAAGCGGCCATGGGAGGAAGTGCGGCCGGAGGCGGTTCTTCTTCTGGCAGCGGCAGCTCTGGAACTTCCGGTTTTCCAGCGGTTCCCTTTACGGTAAAGGTACTCATTCCGGATCTGAATTATCGGTCTGCCCCGTCTATGAGCGGGACCGTAAAAGGCCAGACGGGAAAAGGGATCTTCACCATTGTGGAAGTAAAAAATGGCTGGGGACGTTTGAAGAGCGGAGCCGGATGGATTTATCTGGAGAATCCGTCCTACTGTACTGTGCAGTCCTCTGGTTCCGGAGGCAGTTCCTCCAGAGGCTCTTTTCTGGTGCAGGTATCTGCCACAGACCTGAACATCCGGAAAGGTCCGGGAAGCAACTACGGAACTACTGGAAAGTACACGGGAAAAGGAACCTTCACGATTGTGGAGACCAGATCCGGACAGGGTTCCAAAGCCGGCTGGGGTAAGCTGAAATCCGGAGCGGGCTGGATCAGTCTGGATTATGCAAAAAGAGTGTAAATGGTAGCGAAAATGCCGGGCAGGAAGAAAACCTGTCCGGTTATTTTCGTCAGAAGAAGGTCTGTGGAATAAGTGGGAATAGGCTTGACTTTCCAGGGCTTTCGAGTGATAGATAGACTACCAAAAATGAAAGGAGTCTGAATAAGTATGGTGATAGCAGGAAGGGTAAATCGGATTGGATTTTATGGAAGATCAAATCAAGGAGAATGGGAGTATGCCAGATATTTAGATGAAGCCTTGCGCCGTTTGAAAAAGATCTACGGAGTACAGAAATGGAAACTGGAAGTTTTCTTTGATAAAGCCTCCGGGACCGATCCAGACAGGAAGGAGTTCAACCGGTTGAGACTATCTGTTCAGGAGGGAAAGATTGATGTGGTGGTCACTGCCCGTGCAGAAATGCTTTCCAGGGATGTTGAGCAGTTTGCAGAATTTAAGCAAATATGCGAATTCGCACAGGTGGATATCATATGCCTGAGTGAAGAAGAAAATGGTGGACGACTTCCAAAGGCAAGCCCGTATAGTGAATTGATAAGACGTGTCGCAGAACGGGTAAAGCAGGATGAGGAGAAGAATGAAGAAGATAGTTTTTATATTTAGAGCGTAATGGTCAGGCGGTAACAGTCCCGTCTGGCTTTCTTTTTTGCCCTTTGAAAGTTCACAGAAAAATAAGACTTTGTTTGCAGGGTGTTCGTTGACTAATAGGCAACGTAGAGCGAACATGGACACTACCAAAAAAGGAAGGAGGGGAGAGCAGCATGCGGATCAGGATCATTAAAGCGAAAACAATGACTCAGCAAAAGAAAAAGCGGGTGGCTGCTTATGTCCGTGTTTCTACGGATTCTATGGAGCAGGAAGGCTCATTAGTCAATCAGTCAACCTATTATGAGAGTTTTCTGGGAAGTAATCCTGACTATGAATTTATGGGTATTTATTCCGATCAGGGTATATCCGGATATGAGGAAAGACGTCCGGGGTTCCAGAAAATGATAGAAGATGCCAGAGACGGAAAAATAGAGCTGATCTATGTGAAGTCCGTATCACGATTTGCAAGAAATACCGAGATCGTACTGAAATATTCCAGGGAATTAAAGCAGTATGGTGTCGGTATTTATTTTGAGCTGCAGAATATCAACACGCTTTCCAGTGAGGGAGAACTGATGCTGACTATTCTTGCCGCTTTTGCACAGGCAGAAAGTGAGAACTATCGGGATACAACCCGCATGGCAGTCAGAAGAAAGTACGCAAAGGGAGAAATAAGTGTTGCGGCAGCTAAAACCTACGGATTTGAGCCGGACGAATATGACGGCGTCCGGGTGCTTTGGGATCAGGCAGCAGTTGTTCGCAAAATGTATGATCTGGCTTATCAGGGGATGATTCCATCCGATATAAAGAAATACCTCAATCATAGAAACATCCCATCGCCTTCAGGCGGCAGATGGGATGATACAGGCGTTCACAGAGTCCTGAGAAATGTGATGTATAAAGGAGATGTAATTTTGCAAAAGACCTATAAAGATGGGAACCGGAAGACCCATAAAAACCGTGGTCAGGTAGATCAATGGTATATTGCTGAAAATCATACACCAATCGTGGAACCGGAAGTGTGGGAAGCAGTACAAAAACTACTGGATGAAAAACCAAATCCAAAATCAAGACAGCCCCGTGAAGATACAGGTCCTGTGGCTTACAGCCAAAAAGGAGCCGATGGAAGGTATCTTCTCACGGGGCTTTTATATTGCCCGAAGTGTGGAGCTGTGCTGCATCATAAATGGTGCAACAAAAAGAAACAGGAATATTGGGCTTGCAGTACCAACATCAAAAAGTCAGCCGCTGACTGTAAAGGGATCTGGCTTCCGGCTCAGATTGCAGAAGAATTTGAGATTACGGAACCTTCCACAGTGATTGAGAGCAAGGACGAATACGGCAATAGGACCTTTACGACCGTTCCTAAACGGAACTATGAGCGGAGAGCCTCTTGCCTTTATAAACGGAAGGAGTGAGCGGATGGCAAGAACAATACAGCATATCCCAGCCAGGGATGAATTAAATAACCGTGCTGCAGTACAAACGCATCAGATTCGTGTGGCGGCATATTGCCGTGTTTCCACGGATCAGGAGGAGCAGCTAAACAGCTTTGCAAACCAGGTTTCCTATTATAAAAATTATATCCAAAGTCAACCGCGATATATTTTAGCGGGGATATATGCAGATGAGGGGATTAGCGGAACAAACACCAAGCGTAGGGAACAGTTCAAGCAGATGATCCGGGATTGTGAAGCTGGGAAAATTGATATGATTATTACAAAGTCTATTTCCAGATTCGCCAGGAATACGCAGGATTGCCTATATTACAGCAGGCATCTGAAGTCAATGGGGATTGGAATTTACTTTGAAAAAGAAAACATCAATACCTTGGATGCTGCGGGAGAGTTATTGTTTACGATCTTATCCTCTCTGGCACAGGATGAAAGCCGTTCTATTTCAGAGAACTGTAAATGGGGCATCCGGAAGAAATTCAGAGATGGAATTCTTCATCTGAACACAAACCGTTTCATGGGGTATGATAAAGACGAAAACGGACGCCTTGTAATAAATGAGGAACAGGCCGCCATTGTAAGGCGGATTTTTTATGAATTCATGAACGGTCTGAACCCGGATGTAATCGCCCGCAGGCTGAGGGAAGAAGGAGTACCGGGATGCATGGGAGAGGTTAAATGGCAGACAAGTACCATCCTTGGTATGCTTAGAAATGAGAAATATATGGGGGATGCACTATTGCAAAAGACTTATACGGTAGATTATCTTACTAAGAAAACCGTTAAAAATAATGGAGAATTGGAGCAGGTAAGAGTAAAAGGCGACCACGAGCCGATTATAGATCCAGGGCTATGGGAAGCAGTACAATTGGAACTGGACCGCAGGCAAAAATATATGCAGCAGTATGGGCTTCGAACTATGGGACGGTATACGGATGAGCAGCCATTCTCCTGTAAAGTGATTTGCGGAACCTGCGGAAAACTTTTCTGGCGGAGAACCTGGTACCGCTCCAACGAGTCTATGAAAGTATGGCAATGCGGCCAGAGATATCGAGAGAAAGGTGTGGTAGGCTGCACCAGTGCAAATCTCACGGAAAAAGATTTACACCGGGCGTTTGTGATGGCTTGGAATGGCATTCTGGAAAACCGGAATAGCCTTATGGATTATTGGAAGCAGCAGATAGAGAACGGAGATGTTTTGGAACGGTATCGAGCGAAACAGTTTATAGAGCTGACCAAAGATACCACTCCACTTCACGAGTTGGATCTGGCTTTAGTAGGGAAGACTTTGGAACATGTCACTGTAGAAAAGATGGGTATCTTAAACTTTTACTTCCTGGACGGAACAGAGTTGAGTATTGGAATAGAAGAATAAGAAGTTAAAAAGGCCGCTAGCATTGTTTGGGGACTAGCGGCCTTATGAGAAAATAATTGTGGTTGCTATGTAATTTCAAAGCCCTTGCAGATTGCTTCCAGTGTTGCAATCGAAGGCACAGTATTAGCATTATGGAGGAAGATATTTGCTAATGTGGACTCTGAGAGACTACATTTCTTCGAGCGTTGGAGCTGTCCAGCCACGCACACGTAAAGCTGATGCAGTCTCCCATGTACATCCATTTTACCACCGCCTTTCTTGAACTTATTTTACCGTTTAGAATGGCGATATTATACGCAATAGTTTAAAGTGTATTATTTTTAAGCTTTACAGGATACACTTCTATCAGAAATCTTACATTTAATGATTCTGTAAATATTTATTTTGCTGGATACTTTTTGGCGTTTTTAATAAGTTTATTCATAATCATCTGAGTTATATCTATACCGTAAGCGTTGGCCAAATCAATGCTATATATCAGAACATCTGCCAGCTCCTCTTTTATACGTTCCATCATTTCAGAAGATGGCTCACTCTTCTTATCAGTCCACTGAAAGATTTCTAACAGTTCCGATGCTTCTATATTAATACTTATAATCAGGTCTTTCGCATTATGATATGACTTCCACCTCCGCTCTTCATTAAACAGATCAATAAATTCACGAATTTTGCAAAGAGGTAAATTATCATCCGATAATGCCGTTGTATCTATAAGTTTCATTAAAAGTTCATTCAAAACATCTTCTTTCCCTTTTCCATCAATGTCTATCACAATGTCTGCGGCGGAAAAAAGTCCTTCCAAATTTCCTTCAGCATAATGTGTAGAATCAAATGCTTCAGCTCCACGAAGCGAGATATGTTCCTGCAGAGTGTCATCATTAGCACGAAGAACGATCTCGTAAACCGGTGCAGGCCAACATATCATTTTTATAGCATTTAAAAAATTAATATGGCGAACTCCATCAATTACAAAAGGCAATTCCTCCTTTCGTCCAATATATTTCACAGTTTGAGAGGCAAATTTAATCCAACCATTTTCGATATAATTTGCTCCAAGATCTTGCAATTGTTCTCTTGTCGGTGTTGTAATGCCTTGTTTTTTTAACTCAGCTTTCAAGAAATCACTTACCGAACCGTGTATACCACCAATTTCATTTGCTAACATTTTACCGATCGTTGTTTTACCGCTTCCAATTTTTCCAGAAATGCAATATACTGGTGCCTGTATTATCTTTGAAGTAACTGATGCTGCCTTGTCTCTTATAACCTTCCTCGAAACTAGTTTTTTATCATCTTGATCAGACTGAGGTAATTCCAACCAAGCTTGACGATTCTTAAATTTAATTACAAACGGCTCGAAACTCAACAGGTGTGTTATCGGAATCAAAGTGGCATATCTGCTTTTTGATTTTCTTTCCCACCAATCATCTTCTATACACAGACGATCATTGAAATCTCTTTTTATTTCTTCTACTTCAGAAAGAGACATTATCTCCTTTGAAATTACTTCACCAGCCTCAAAAACAGATTCAAAACCGCCTCCAGATCGTTTAAGGATTATAATATCTCCAGGAAATACTCTTTTCCACGGTATATTTTTATTTTGTGAAAATCGAGATTCAATGGTCTTTTCCCCTTTCATAATCTTTGTAATATAAGGTTCAACCATAACAGCCACATGAATATGGCTGTTACGAAGAACTTCAATTTTTGAGAGCCAATACTGATTTCCAGATGCCTTTATTCGATCAATTAACTGTGTCAGAAGTATTTCTTTATCAATCATATTGCAATCCTCCATGATGAACCATATTCTTCTGCTTCAAGAAGTATTATCTCTTGAAGCTTTCCTTGAATTTTCTCGAGTTGCTTTAATTCTTCCCTACTAGGAATTATATAACCGTTTTCCACAATTACTTCAAAGATATCTCTATCAATATTATAAAGGATCATTTTTAAAACAGCCAAATTATTACACCAGAAGACACGATTGCCACTGGTCCAAACATTAATAGTTTTCTTTCCACCAAAACTTCTTTTCACGGAAGGATAAATATCGTTCCTGAAAATACGTTCTAATTCAATGTTGTAATTATCAATCTTGCTTTCACATAATCTGTATTTAATGCGGATATTGTTTACACATACTTCATCCCATTCGGGTTCTTCAATATTGAAATCATATGTACATGTGGTAATGATGTTATACACCTTCTCTACAATAAGGAGATCACCAATTCTCCAATTTTCTGGATTACAACAGATTCCATTTGCCTTTAAAACATTCTGTTCGTATGGCGGGGTATGATAAGTTACTACACCAGTAAAATAATGCTTTTTAACAAAGCCATAATCTTTCTTGAGCATCTCCAACAGTAAACGAGTTTCACTTTCTGTCTTTGCCTTGGTAAACTTTGGAGGCATAATACACATAATCTGAGTATTCACGCCACTCATCATAGCAGCTCTATCGAAAAATAGCTGGTAATAGTTTAAGTACCATGGTGGATCCATCACAACAACATCTGCATGAATTGAATGAAGTTCTGTACAGGGTCCGTTTAAATTACAGTTAATGCATAATGCACGATTAGAGTCAATTCCAATAGAGTGCTTATCCGCATTAATATCCACCAGTACCAGTTTTGAATGCAAAAAAGATTTATTATAGCAATATCTAAATAATGTCGGCGTTCCAAGGAAAACAATCACTGCATTTTCTTTTTTAATGTTTCTTCTGATAGAATTAGCCATATATTCAAGTCCCTGACGGCTAAATCGCCAGTCATAATCCAGAATATGAGGAACTGGAAGTACATCTGGCATATCTTCAAAACCGTGAATATTTGTGTTTGATGCCGATTCCATTATTCTAATATATTTCGATTTCCGAATCTTGTTTGCGCTATATAATCTCTTAATAGATTTCTGAAGGTCGATTGGATGAATACCATGATTGTTCTTCATAATCATATAAAAGTCATCGTAATCGTCCATTAAATCTAATACTATCTCATCCATCTGACTTGTAAACCGTGAAATATTATCAACTACCATGGTAACCTCCTTCCCTACAAGGTCAAGCCTTCTAGATTTTAATATGTATTGTCTGAAATTCTACAAGTAAGCTGTTCTTGAGAGTAGCGCTTTGAAAGTTCAGCTTTCCATGCTGTAATAGCACGAGTCTGATTTTCAAGTGCTATTCTATAGCGTTCATTTAATCTTGAACCAGTTGGCGTGAAAATAAAAATCTTAAGAGGTACTGTCCTCAATGGCAGAATTGGATGAATACTTTGTAAACGATCTACGAATTTTCCCATCTTCTCTTCAATACCATCATAGGTATCAGAGGTTAATGTCACATATCCATAAATATCCAATCCCATATCGACATATCTTTCAAATCGTTCGAACTGCTTTTCGTATATATTTTCCGGAAGTTTAGTATTGAAAGCAAATGAATGAGCATCGAAACCTTTAAAGCAACCAACTTTACCAAAATTTTTGTACGATGCCATATATCTTACTTCCTCTTTTGAAAGGCACTCAAAAGCATAATCAGTAGTCAATGTGTCATCCGTCCACAGATAGACGTTATTTTGAAGTTCATTCCTTTCAAGGGCTTTCATTGTATCCAGAATCCATTCCGGTGCCAATTCTGGATTCCCTCCAGACAAATCAATTACTCTAATGCTAGTATCTGATTTCTTATACAACTCAATCATCTGTTCAGCTGTAAACCATTTCGCATTAACAATTTTCCCGTGCTTCAATTCATCTGGTACAAAGCAATACCAGCAATGAACATTACATGATGCAAGCTGAAACACCTGTGCCTCAAGCATATCGGTATAAGGAATTCCCAATGCCTTACATGCCGGATCGTTTGGTAACGGATCCTGTACCCATTTTTCAACATTACGTCTAAAATGATGGATACGTCCATAGCCATCACAATTAGAAGGGACAGACATATCTGCTTCCTGTGTACTCCCTGCAATTTTTGACAGCAAAAACTGCCTTGTTTCAGGTTTGTAAATTGATACACGGTAATTATCAAAATTCTCTTTAAACTTAATGTTTTCCATACTTGTTCTCCTTTCTACTATTGTTTTATTGCCCATGGTTTTTAACAGTATCAATTACTTTTTGTCTCAATCTCCGGTACATCCTCGTTTTCAACTCTTTGTTTGTCCATAATAGTTTCCTCCCTTTTCTTATATCTATTTTTTAGCATATATACACAGGGATTATAAGAGATGATTAAAGGGACTTTTTATTGTTCAAACAGTTACAAATTCCACTAAATTCCACTATTTTTATAATGATTTTGACACAATTTTATTTCTATATGATATACTCTATATGAAACCATTGTTTACCTTATGGAGAATTAGTTATGAAAATCACAAAAGAACTTCTTCTTTCCATCATTTTGAATTATTTCAATGTAAAGAAACAAATGTCATTTTATGAGTTAGAAAAGAAAACTGGTAAAGATATAAAATCACTGCAAGCATGGTCTACTCAAAAGAATCGACGTGTGCAAACCAGAAATTTTAATGCTGTTGTAAATGCGTTACAAAGCGAAATCTCCTTACATTTCGACGATTTTTCCGAATATACGCTGTCCGTACTGGAAAATGGTGGTTTTATCAGGGAATGTATACAGGAAATATTTGATGATACTAAATCGATTCAAAACATAATAGATCAGTTGCTACTGCTTGATTTTTCTAAGGAATATTATTTGCAAGATCGAATTGGTACAGAAAAAATTATACAAAAGGCCAAAGCATTGCTTTCCCCTTTTAGAGATTATTTTCAGGTCAGTGATCAGGTTATCCATGACAACGAAAACGGGTTGGAGCCAGCTTACGCTCCTTTGATATATAGCTCTGAATATACATCACAGTCATTTCATGGGGTTAAGCAACTTAACTATTTAATTTTAAAATTTCCAAATGCATATCATGTTGCTATTTTGTTGTCAAATTACACTATAGATTATTCAGATACTAGTAAACTCGGCTATTTTTCATATATGATTGATCGTTTAAAAAGTTCAAACAATCTGAGTATGATTCTTTTCTTTACTGATATAGAAAAGAAATCTGTTTCGTTTTCAGTTCAATCAGCATTAATGGAAAAGCACAATCTCTTTTTTGAATTTATAACACGCAAAACATTGGATCAAATTTCGATTCAGGGATTACAACTTCAGCAGGAAGATGTTGCAAAATTTGCTCAAATTATTGATTGCCACAAATATGCACAGCTGATTTTCGAGAGACTGATGTCTTATTTGTCCGTGATGAGTGATGAAATTATCTTTTCTCCTTATCGTGAAAAACTACATAAGGAACTCGAACGAGCAAAAGATGACAAAATAGCTGAAAAAGCCTTGAACGAAATACTGATCTCATATAGTGAACGTACAAATAAGCGAAACTTTGAACATTATGCAAAACACACCTTACTCAAAGATATCTGTCAGTATTCGTATTTATCTAGACACACTATTTATTACGAACGAACACAGGTTGAGCAAGAGATAAATGAAATCTTAACTTCGAGGGAAGAAAAACTTCCTCTTGTGGTTGAAATATGTTCTCAAAATTCACTTACAACACTTAATATTATCGAACGTTGCGAAAAAGTTATTTTATTTACTGCCTCGCAGAATGCTTACTACATTATGAACACATTAGAAGAAAAATCTAAGCACCGATTTCTTCCTGAAAATGTGTCATTACGCTTATGTCATTTGAATCCAGAATATATGATGCACCAGTATCCAGAAGAGCTTAATGGAAAAGTTAATCTGCTTGTCATAGGATATGGTGCAGGAAGTCAAATCAACGATTTGACTCGTTTTATCCGGTATGCTTATAACTGGTTATCAGAAAACGGAATCCTGTTTATATCCGTGTATAATAAAGATGCTATCGTTTTGAACAAGCATCATATTCATGACCAACGTTTTGAGATTTTTCCTACATATATTGCTGATTACTGGACCCATACAATCAGTGAGCAGAACTCTATGTTGAAAAGACTAAAGGCGTATTCTCCTGAAAACTTCATGTCAGCTTTCCTGCCATTTTTCGATCAGGGTACAATTAGTCTATCTACTTATCCATATATATCTGCTCTAATTGATCCCGGTGAATACTCACGAGAAATATTGGATGAGATTCGTGAAGCTGATAAATTGTATGCAAAAAAGGGGTCTCATGGACAATTAATAAATTTGATTACTCAAAAAAGGATTTATCAAGATATTCCTTCCGATCAGTCTATGGTGCTAGATTATCTTCAGAGCAAAGGAATCGTTTTTGATTCCATTACCCATATGCTCTCACCTGATTCAAAGAGCTTACGTCGGAGTCTTCAGGCAAATGATATTTCAGTAGCTAATTCTACTCTTCTAAAAACTGTTATTTTACAGAAAAAGGATCGAAAAGAGAATGGATATACCTGGATTTATGCTATTCTACCATATGAGAAGCGGGTGGTATTTGATCATACCAGATTTGAACTGGTGCCTGAGCCATCTGTTGTAAGAAGATTCTATCAGGGAACCATATCCCCGCTTACCGTAATAACTGCTTTAAAAAGAGACCCAGACTGCAAGGAACAGATTTATCTACTTAATGTAGATCGCATCAATACTGAATATGTGATAATGGGCGGTGGCTCTAATTCTACAAGTGTCCGTATCAAAACAAAAGATTTTTTCAACTGTATTATTGATGCAGAGAATATTTTAAAAACTAATATTATTGAATAATGGAATAAAGAGCACAGCACCCACATGAAACTCAGACAGTTGCCGTGCTCTATTTGTTTATCAGTTCAAAAAAATAACTGTCTTTTTGTGTATGCGAGAAATGACTATAATGTGTTTGGAAAAGGTCTTCTACGAGGTGTATATCACAATTTGTTCAGAAATCAGGGATATAGCGAAATACGCCGACTGATATCAGAGTAAGGCTAATGCAAAATAAAGCGTACGGATTGCGAGAATGATTTTCGTGAAGACTTTATTATCTTTAAGATCCTGTACCATCTCATAAAACTTCGGGACGATCTTGGAACCTACATTCTCTTCAGCTGCAGTATTCTCCTGACGAGAAGGGAGACCAGCTGAGTGATGAGAAGGAGTGCTACGGCAAGCTTGACGGGATCAGCTGCAGGCTGACTACAGGATTTACTGTACTAATTGAGAAGGCATAGTCTTCCGGGAGGACTATTAATCCATAAATACTGATTAGCAGGGCGGAAAGACCTCCGCTCTGCCGATCTTCCAAAGTAGCCGTTTAATATGGCCCTGACTGGCCGGAAAATGCGGCCCTGATGGTCACAGAAAGTTGCTGTTTGCATCTTAATTTACCTGTTGTTCTTATGTAGTAGGAAGTGGAGGTGTAGCCGGAGTGATTGATGCCACTCCGAAACGAAAAGTATATCCATGTTTCATACCCATGCACATACAGACGCAGAAACTTGTTGCTGCAATAGCAACAATTCCGAAGGCTGCAAGTCCATCTACTTGTAAATCGGCGTTAATACTCGTGTTTTTTCTTAATTCATTAACCATAATTGATCCTCCTGTCTTTTTCCTTGCATTTTATTTGTATGGGAAGTATATTACATATTATAGACAATAATGACCGCATTGTCGATTAGACAAAATGGACAATAATGACCGCATAGGAGGGCGAAGTATGGCGAATAAAAAGGCTCCTAAAAAAACATTTAGTTCCAGTTGCTTTGATGCGGCTATGAAATTAAGAGGGACAAGTATCCGTAAATTAGGTGCGATTGAAGGTGGTGTTGGCTGGTCAGACAAAACGATTCGGAGAGCAAGGAAAAGAGGGGAAATAAGTGCAGAGCTTTTAGATGCACTCGCAAAACGGCTGGATGTAGCCCCTGACTATTTGACTGGAAAATATGCTAGGGATTTCAGCAAACTTTTTCCAGAACCACTTGATGCAGAGTCCACAGCAATATTAGAGGGGATGTTGGCTCCAGAAAGATTTCCGTATTTGATGAGTCAGCATAGAACCGATCTTTACGATAGATATATTGATGGGATTCTGATGATTCACGATATATCTTTTCGTCAGTATTCGGAGATGCCTGTTGACAGTAAACGGCAATTCGAACTTGATATTGAAAGAGCGGTCTGTCCAGTAATCAGAAAATACTTTAGGCATGATGCTAGAGGTCAAGAAGGATTGCCAGATCTTTATCGTATAGAGGTAGAAATCGAAAACTATAATCCAGACGAACCAGAACCAGATGATGAATTTTTTCAGAAAACTCCTGCTGGTAATAGATTTGAAAAAGAATATCAAGGTGAGTAGGAATATGGTAAAATGCAGTTAAATGCGAGTTTTCATCAAGAGGTGTAGTATATGTATATTGAAAAAGTATATATTAAAAATTTTAGAAGGATTGGAGCCAAGGGCATACTTTTTAATTGTAATAAAGGTGTCAATATCATATTAGGAGAAAATAATACTGGAAAATCGGCTGTAATAGATGCTTTACGTTTAGCACTTTCTGCAGGGGAGTATAGAAAAAGTTTATATGTAAAACCATCAGATTTCCATATTGATAAGTATGGTGAACAAGCTAAGACAATTAATATTGATGTTTATTTTGATGAGCTTACATCTGAGCAGGCAACAGCGTTTTATATGTTGACAAATGGAAAGGATTTAAATAAAGCCGAACTTCATATTGAGTATTCATCATATATTGATAAAAAAGGAATTCAGCGGGTTCATGAAGATATCAAAGGAGGGCCTGCCCTTAATAATGTTCCTAGAGAAGTATATGACAATATTAATTTGTTATATTTAGCAGCATTGAGAGATGCTGCATATGATCTGCGTCCCTCAAAAAATAGCCAGCTTGCAAATATTTTGTTTTCTGTTGCAAAAACGGATGACGATAAAAAAAGAATCACTACTATATTTAAAAATGCAAACGAAGAGGCTGCAAAAGACAGCTCAATTCAATCTGTAGAAACTATTATTAATAAAAATTTACTTAATATTGAAAAGGATGAGTTGCGGGAAAAAGTAAAAGTTTCGTTAGTAAGCCCATCATTCGATTCCATAGCTTCCTTGATGCGAATTGATTATATTGATAATAAACTATTAAAGATTCCGGTGAAAGAGATGGAAGCTATTATTGATGAGCTGGGAATAAAAAAAGGCTCTTTTAGGGGAAAAAATATTTGTAGACGTATAGCAAAGACAGATGATTTAGCAGTTGATTTGGAACAAATGCTTCAGTATGAAGAATATCGTGAACTTTATGATAGGATGATTCACCTTGTTAAAAATGTAAATTCGGGTATAGCTCAAAACGGATTGGGCTATAATAATATTTTACATATGGCGACTTCGTTAGGCGATTTGCAGGAAAAACCGATCGATGAGGAGATATCTGTTTTACTAGTGGAGGAGCCAGAAGCACATCTTCATCCGCAATTGCTCGATTTACTATTTGAATTTTTTAGAAAAGCTAATGAGGATGCTAAAATCCAGCTTTTTATTACATCTCATTCGCCTACACTTGTTGCAAAAGCAGATATCGACAGTATACATATTTTGAATTTCCAAAATGATAATGGCTCTATTGTGTCAATTAAGAATACAGCATTGAGTGATACAGACAAGTTGGATTTGAAAAGATATCTGGATGTTACGAAAAGTCAGATGTTTTTTGCCAGAAGAGTTATTTTTGTCGAAGGAATAAGTGAAGCTATTTTATTAAGTGAATTTGCAAAATTATTAGGGAAACCCTTTGATAAATATTCTGTAGAGATTGTAAATATTAACGGTGTAGCTTTTGAGCCATTTGCAAAGTTGTTTACAGGTGGAGAAAATACGGATAGCCTAAAAATGCCTTGCGCTATTATCTCTGATAATGATAAATGTACAAATAATGATGATCCGTATCGTATTAAAAAGGAAGAAAGAGTTTACAGTAAAATAGATGTTGATTTGTTGGCAAGCAAATTAGAGAAAGGTGCCATATCTCACAGGGCGGAGAAATTGTTAGCCTATAATAGTGATGAAATACATGTAGAATTAGCTGAGAAGACCTTGGAATATGAACTTGCAAAGATTAAAGAGAATGTTCCTTTGCTACTTGAAGTATTAAATGAGGAGCATCCAGAGATGAAAAAGGACATTGAGAAAAGAGTCAATCCTGAAAACTCCAATGGAGAAAAGAATAAGTTTTATGAAACAGAAGAGAAAATAGCGTTGAGAATTTGGGTGGCGATTCAGGATTGCAAAGGAAGTTTTGCACAACGCCTGGCGAATGAAATAAGTAAAGTAGAGTCGGAGGAGCGTACAGATGTCTCTTTTTCTGTACCAGACTATATTCGCAAAGCAATAGATACAATTATTAGCTAATGAGGTGAAATATGTTTGAAGAGCTTACCGATATGCAAGAAGGTATTATAACATTACGTGGGAAAAATATACTAAAAGCTTGTCCAGGAAGCGGAAAAACCTTTGTAGTAGCCCATAAAGTTATAAACGATTATAATAATTGGCAAGAAAAAAATAAAGGAATGGCGGTCTTGTCATTTACAAATGTTGCCAAGGAAGAACTACTGGCAAAAATATGTGAAATATCAGGAATGAAAACGCTGCCATATCCACATTTTGTAGGGACGTTGGATTCGTTTGTTATACAAAATATTTTTATGCCGTTTGGTCAGGTATTGATGCAATGTTCAGCGCGTCCATCAATTATGGATAATGATTTTATTGACCGCTACTCAAAAAAATTCTGGAGAGGCGAATGCTATAGTAATGGATGCAAACCTTATGATTTCCAGATCGATATTAACAAAAAAGTATATGATAATAGAAGAAATTTTAGTAATTGCCCATTTATGCAAAGAAAACCGTGTGAGAATTTCAAATTGAGCGCATTTTCTAAAGGATATGTTACATATAAGGAAGCATTAATAATAGCAACACAGATTCTCGAATGTTATCCTGGCATATTACAATTAGTTGTAAACAGATTTCCATATTTTGTTGTAGACGAAGCTCAGGATACATCGGAAGAACAGATGAGGCTTTTGAATATTCTTTTTGAAAATGGTGTAAAGGATGCAATGTTAATAGGAGATCCAGATCAAGCCATCTATGAATGGAGAGACGCAGATCCTTCAGTTTTTTTAGACATGTATAGTAATCCGGACTGGAATGCATATGAACTTAATGAAAATTTCCGTTGCTCACAGCATATATGTAACGCTACGAAAATATTTTCATCTTTGTCTAAACCTTCTCAAGCAATAGGTGCTACAAAAGATTGTAATCTAAAACCTATGATAATAAAATACAAAAAGGACGAAAAAGAAAAAATAATTGAATATTTTTTAGATGTTTGTAGTGACAATGGAATTAATAGATCTCCGGATAATATTGCGGTGTTAACTCGCGGGCATGTAGGATTAATTGGAAAGGATTATTCTCAAATAGCAGATTTGTGGAAAAATCCAATAACAAAAATGTTAGCTTTAGCAACGTATTACCGTGGAATAGAAAATATTGAAAAGGCAACACTGTTAGTTGAAAAAATCTTATACTATATTATATTCGATGATAAAGCAAATGTAGTTGATAATAAAGAAATACAGAAAAAATATTCTGTTAAAGAGTGGAATCATTTGATTTTTAGGTTTTCAGCGCTTCTGCCGGAATCTATTGTTCCACTAAAAGAATGGAAACAACAAATTTCTGATATGATTAAAAGTTTCGTTATAGATAATTGCATCGAGTGTAAAAATGAGGTGGAAGTTAAAACTAAAGTTAGGGTACAAAATGCGAATTTAAAGGATTTTCTGAACCAGCCACTAGAAGCATTTTTTGCTGATTCATATAAGAAAGAATATTTAAATGCGACAATTCATGCTGTTAAGGGGTGTACGTTTGATGCTGTCATGCTCATTATTAACTCACGCGGGAAATTGACAAGCAATATGATTAATCAGAAAGAGATTGATTCAGAAGAAATTAGAACATTTTACGTTGCGGCAACGAGGGCAAGAAAACTTTTTGTATTAGCTTTACCAGATAGCGTGAAGGATAAGACATTAGTGAGGTTTCCAAAAGAATACTGGAACTATGTATAAAAGAGAAATGTATTATTGTGGATACTGAAAATTAGGCAAACTGTACTACCTGATAGTTCATATTAAATTTATTCGGCCTGCTGTATTGTCTATTGAGTGAGATTTAGGAATGTTATATGCCAATGTCTTTCCCGATTACATTATAATAATAGAAAGAATGGGTGATGAAATTATCGTTAAACAGTTCTCAATAACACCTTGACTATAGTCTGGATTAGAGTGATTACTACTATAAAAAGGGAGTGATCACTTATGACGGAAAGTCAAAAAAAACTGGTTGAAACAATGCGTTTTCTCGGATATGGTTACCGCAGCATTGCAAATAGGTTAGGCCTAAAAAGAGATACGGTTAGGAACTACTGTAAATCAAAAGGATTAGACGGAAGAGCGGATGAATTTGTAGAAGCTCCAAAACCAGATATTAGCGTTTGTGTATGCTGCGGGGTACCATTGGTAAATGCGCCAAAAGGAAGAAGGAAGAAATACTGTTCTCCCCAGTGCAAGAAAATGTGGGAAGCTATGCATCCAAGGAAAAATTATACGCACCAATGTATAAGGTGTGGGAAAGGCTTTAATAGCGCATCAAAAACACAGAAATATTGTTCGCATGATTGTTATATTAAGGATCGTTTTTATAGAGAAGAACAAATGGAATATGTAATAGAAAAGCTAAAAAAGGGTGAAAGGGTTGAGAATACACCGCAGTGGATCAAAGATTTGCTGGTATGAAATATCAAGATCGCCCTATTTTTTATGCCTATTTTTCGGCTGTAAGGCTCAGATTGCACCCCTCCGGTATTGCGAGGGGTGCAATTTTAAAGATGGCGTGTGGCAATTTAAAGGTAGGTTAATTGCCAAAATGTACAAATAAGACATGCTGTAGACCCCTTAATTTCCTATTTTATGGTTCCACAAGTCTGTCGGGGGTTTTATTTCTGGATGAAATGCCTGAATATTCCAGACGGGCACTGGAAATTCTCCGGCAGCCTCTGGAGGATCGGCGGATCTGCCTTTCCCGTGTCAGCGGTACGTATACGTTTCCTGCAAACTTTCTGCTGGTAGGAGCCATGAATCCATGTCCCTGCGGATTTTTTCCGGATATGCGAAGATGTACCTGCACCGGTCAGGAAATCGGGCATTATCTGCAGAAAATCAGCCGTCCCATTCTGGATCGGATGGATCTATGCGCAGAGGCAGAAAGAGTCAGCAGCGGCGAGCTTTGGAAATCGGTACAGAAAGCAGAATCATCTGCTCAGATCAGAGAGCGGGTACAGAAGGTACAAAAGAGACAGCAGGAACGTTACAAGAATACGGCCTATCAGTTTAATGGAGAGTTGGAGCCAAAGGATCTGGAACGTTACTGTCCGCTGAGTCCGGACGCAAAACAGTTTTTGGAGTATGTATTTGATGGAGGCCATTTAAGTATACGGGGATGTCACAAAGTTCTGAAGGTGGCCCGTACCATAGCGGATATGGAAGAGAAGGAACAGATCGAAGAAGGACATATCCAGGAATCCTACGGATATCGGATGATCGACAAAAAGTTCTGGGAAACATAGAGGAGGACAGATATATTATGGAAGAAACACTGCAGAACAAGACACGCTGTATTGCTGCCCAAGACAGGGAATATCCGGAAAGACTTGGAAAACTGACAGGAATGCCGAAAAAACTATATGTGAAAGGAAGAATGCCCCGGGATGAATTGCCGGCCATCGCCATTGTAGGAGCCAGAATGTGCAGCTCCTACGGACGGGTTCAGGCCTATCAGTATGCAAGGTATTTCAGCCGTGCCGGTATTCAGGTGATCAGCGGCCTTGCCATGGGAATTGATCTTGAGGCACATAAGGGTGCGCTGGATGGAGGAACGCCTACTTTTGCGGTGCTGGGCAGCGGCCCGGACCTGTGCTATCCTGCAGCCAACAGAACATATTATCGGAAGATCCAGGAAATGGGAGGCGGGATCCTCAGCGAATACCCGGCCCGGACGCCGCCGGCAGCCTGGCATTTTCCGGCCCGGAACCGCATCATAAGCGGTCTGGCTGATGTGGTGCTGGTGATCGAGGCCAGGGAAAAGAGCGGTGCTCTGATCACAGTGGATTTTGCCCTGGAACAGGGAAAGTCCGTATATGCTCTGCCGGGACCGGTGGACAGTCCTCTGAGTCTGGGATGCCATAAGCTGCTCAGAGATGGTGCGGGAGTTGCTTTTTCTCCGGAAGAGGTTCTAAAAGAATGGGATCCGGATACATATAAAGTAGATACAACAGGGAAAAAAACAAAGATTAGACTTGCAACAGAATGGGATTTGGTATATAGTAATCTGGATTTACAACCCAGAAGCCTGGAATCGCTGGCCGTTTCTCTGGACATGCCTGTGGCAAAGGTCCTGAAGATCCTGGCAGATCTGGAAATAAAAGGCCTGATCCGGGAGGTTGGAAAAAACTACTATATCAAATGGGAGAGGACTCCCGGTTCCATGAGTGAACAATAGAGCAGTATCAGAGAAGTAACGCAGTTGTCCCTGTAAAAACAGGATTTCATAAATTGATAACTATTTGCGTTCCCTGGTATCAGAAATGAACAAGCAGAGGATAGTATTACAGGAGATGGGATATGGCAAAATATCTGGTTATCGTAGAGTCACCGGCCAAGGTGAAAACAATTAAAAAATTTCTGGGAAGCAATTATGAAGTAGCTGCTTCCAATGGTCACGTGCGGGATTTGCCGAAGAGCCAGCTGGGAATTGACATTGAAAATGATTTTGAACCCAAGTATATCACCATCCGCGGGAAAGGAGAACTTCTGGCAAAGCTTCGCAAATCGGCGAAAAAAGCAGATAAGATTTATCTGGCAACGGACCCGGACCGTGAGGGTGAGGCTATTTCCTGGCATCTGACCAAGGCCCTGAAAGAGGACGAGAAGAAGATGCACAGGATTTCATTTAACGAGATCACGAAGACGGCAGTGAAAGCATCGATTAAACAGGCCAGAGGCATTGATATGAATCTGGTAAATGCACAGCAGGCCAGAAGAGTCCTGGACCGGATGGTGGGATATAAGATCAGCCCGGTACTCTGGGCGAAGGTAAAGCGGGGATTGAGCGCAGGCCGTGTACAGTCCGTGGCTCTGCGGATTATCTGCGACAGAGAGGAAGAGATCAATTCATTTATCCCGGAGGAATATTGGAGCCTGGAAGGCTCTTTCCGGGTACCTGGCGAGAAGAAGCCTCTGACAGCCAGGTTTTACGGGGCAGAGAAGAAGATATCCATACAGAATAAGGCCCAGATGGATGAGATCATGGAGGGGCTGCAGGGCGTCTCCGGCGAAGTGACAGATGTGAAGAAAGGCGAACGGATCAAAAATGCTCCGCTGCCGTTTACCACCAGTACGCTCCAGCAGGAGGCAGCCAAGACACTGAATTTTTCCACGCAGAAAACCATGCGTCTGGCCCAGCAGCTGTATGAAGGTATCGACATAAAGGGAAATGGTACGGTGGGTATCATTACGTATCTGCGTACGGATTCCACGCGTATTTCCCAGGAAGCCACACAGGCAGCCAAAGAGTATATCAGCAGCCAGTATGGGGAGGAATTTGTGGCCCATGCAGGCAAGACATCGGAAAAGGGCAAGAAAATACAGGATGCCCATGAGGCGATCCGGCCCACGGATATTTCACGGACACCTCTGTCTCTGAAGGATTCCCTTTCCAGAGACCAGTATCGTCTGTATCAGCTGATCTGGAAACGGTTTACTGCCAGCCAGATGAGCGCAGCCCGGTACGAAACCACGTCTGTGAAGATAAAAGCCGGTGAATACTTTTTTACCGTTGCTGCTTCCAAGCTGGTTTTTGATGGATTTATGTCCGTCTATATGCAGGAAGACGATGTGAAAAAAGAAGGCAATCTCCTGTCCAGAAGTCTGGAAAAGGGAATGATCCTTTCTCTGGAAGAATTATTGCCGGAACAGCATTTTACGCAGCCGCCGGCCCATTACACCGAGGCTTCCCTGGTCAAGACACTGGAAGAACTGGGGATTGGACGGCCGAGTACCTATGCGCCCACCATCACGACGATCATCGGCAGACGTTATGTGGCCAAGGAGAATAAGAACCTTTATATTACAGAACTGGGTGAAGTGGTGAATAACATTATGAAGCAGGCATTTCCCAGTATTGTAGATGTGAATTTTACCGCCATGATGGAAGGACTGCTGGACTGTGTGGAAAATGGCACAGTGGAATGGAAAACCGTTGTCCGCAATTTCTATCCGGATCTGGAAAGAGATGTGGAAGCTGCGGAGAGAGAGCTGGAACAGGTAAAAATTGAAGATGAAGTAACCGATGTGATCTGTGAGGAATGCGGCCGTCATATGGTAGTGAAATATGGTCCTCATGGTCGGTTTCTGGCTTGTCCGGGATTTCCGGAGTGCAGGAATACCAAGCCTTATCTGGAAAAAATTGGCGTGGCCTGCCCCAAATGCGGGAAAGAAGTGGTACTGAAGAAGACCAAGAAGGGAAGAAAATATTATGGCTGTGAAAATAACCCGGAATGCGATTTTATGTCCTGGCAGAAGCCTTCTAATGAAAAATGTCCGGAGTGCGGAAGCTATCTGGTAGAGAAGGGCAATAAACTTGTATGCAGCCAGGAGAACTGTGGTTATGTAACAGTAAAACCCAGAACGGAAGAATAAAAGATTCGGGCCGTGAGAATTTCTCATGGCCTTTTTCTCACGCGGCAGGCAGAATCGTTGTGGAAGCTTTATATTTTCAGAAAACTGAAATTATTTTTGAAAAATCTATTGATTTCGTACACTATTACATGGTATGATTAATTATACAAAACATTCTAACAACTTTGTATAGAAAGGAGGACATGAATGAGCGTCCAGTTGCTGGATAAAACAAGGAAGATTAACAAACTTCTTCATAACAGCAGTTCCAGTAAGGTTGTATTTAATGACATATGTCAGGTAATGATGGAAACTTTGAGCTCGAATATACTTGTCCTGAGTAAGAAAGGAAAAGTACTTGGTGTAAGCTTATGTCCGGGGGTAGAGGAGATTACCGAATTAATGGAAGACAAAGTTGGCGGCTATGTTGATCAGCTCCTGAATGAACGGTTTTTGGGAGTTTTGTCCACCAAAGAAAATGTTAGCTTGGTAACCCTGGGGTTTGAAGGCGAGAGAATTCAGGAATATCAGGGGATCATCAATCCGATCAATATTGCCGGGGAACGGCTTGGAACGGTGTTTATGTACCGGGATAACAAACCCTATGATATTGAAGACATTATTGTCAGTGAGTATGGAACCACTGTGGTGGGACTGGAGATGATGCGTTCTGTTCACGAAGAGAATGCAGAAGAGGACAGGAAACAACAGGTGGTAAGGTCAGCATTCAATACGCTGTCTTTTTCCGAGTTGGAAGCGATTATCCATATTTTTGATGAGCTGGATGGAGAAGAAGGAATTCTGGTGGCAAGCAAGATTGCTGACAGAGTGGGGATTACCCGTTCCGTAATTGTGAATGCGCTGCGCAAATTCGAGAGTGCCGGTGTCATCGAATCCAGATCGTCGGGAATGAAAGGAACCTATATTAAGGTATTGAATGAAGTTTTGTTTGATGAACTGGAAGAGATCAAGGCACAGCGAAATAAATAGCAGCAGGGAGAAATGCTTTGAACAGAGGTACGATTGCAAGAGAAACCGCTGTAAGAACTGTTTGATGTTCTTACAGCGGTTTTGCCGTTTTACTGTGGCACGCCGGCCGGAGTGAAGCAAAGGCCGCCACGCGGCGGAGAGGAAGCATGCTGCCAGAAGCAGTCTGCAGCAGAGGGGAAAATCCTGCTCTTTTTGCTTTCCTACTCTATTTATGAAAAAAGTGTAAAATATACAAAAAATAAAAAAGTGAGAAAAGATTAGAAATTTAAAGGAAAAAAAAGAATAATTGAGTATATAATATATATAAGGAACTAAACTGGGTTGCAGAAAAGATTCAAATTCAATAATATAAGGTCAGTGGTTAGCACTCGATTCGAATGAGTGCTAATAAATCGGAATACCTGGTCAGGTATTCTTCTATAGCTGCAGCAGGTGCGGCGCAAGATATGTTATAGCATAAGGAGGCTAATAATTATGAAGTTGGTACCATTAGGTGACAGAGTAGTATTAAAACAGTTAGAAGCAGAAGAAACAACGAAATCCGGAATCGTATTGCCAGGTCAGGCACAGGAAAAACCGCAGCAGGCAGAAGTGATCGCTGTAGGCCCGGGCGGGGTAGTTGATGGAAAAGAAGTAAAAATGGAAGTGGCTGTGGGAGATCAGGTAATCTATTCCAAATATGCCGGTACAGAAGTAAAAATGGATGGCGAAGAATATATTATTGTAAGACAGAACGATATTCTGGCTATCGTAAAATAAAACGTTTATTTTGAATAACAGGAGGTCATAGACATGGCAAAAGAGATTAAATTTGGTGCAGAAGCGAGAGCAGCACTGGAAAAAGGCGTTAATCAGTTAGCAGACACAGTAAGAGTAACTCTGGGACCCAAAGGAAGAAACGTGGTTCTGGATAAAGCTTATGGTTCACCGTTGATCACCAACGATGGTGTTACTATTGCAAAAGAAATTGAACTGGCAGACGGTTTTGAAAATATGGGAGCACAGCTGATCAAAGAAGTAGCTTCCAAGACCAACGATGTTGCCGGAGATGGTACAACAACAGCAACCGTACTGGCACAGGCTATGGTAAATGAGGGTATGAAGAACCTGGCAGCCGGAGCAAATCCTATTATCCTGAGAAAGGGTATGAAGAAAGCTACAGATAAGGCTGTGGAAGCAATCATGGAAATGAGCAAATCCATCAGCGGCAAAAAACAGATCGCCAATGTTGCTGCAATTTCAGCAAGCGACGAAGAAGTAGGTGAACTGGTTGCCGATGCAATGGAAAAAGTAACCGGCGACGGCGTGATCACGGTAGAAGAGTCCAAGACCATGCATACAGAACTGGATCTGGTAGAAGGTATGCAGTTTGACAGAGGATACATTTCTGCTTATATGGCTACCGATATGGAAAAAATGGAAGCAGTTCTGGAAGATCCCTATATCCTGATCACAGATAAGAAGATCAGCAATATTCAGGAATTACTTCCTTTGCTGGAGAAGATCGTACAGTCTGGCGCAAAACTGCTGATCATCGCTGAAGATGTGGAAGGTGAGGCTCTGACCACTTTGATCGTAAATAAATTAAGAGGAACCTTCCAGGTAGTAGCTGTAAAAGCGCCTGGCTATGGTGACAGAAGAAAAGAAATGTTAAAAGATATTGCCATCCTTACCGGTGGACAGGTTATTTCCGATGAACTGGGGCTGGATCTGAAAGAAGTAGATCTGAATCAGCTGGGACGTGCAAAATCTGTAAAAGTTGCAAAAGAGAATACCGTAATTGTTGACGGACTGGGCGCAAAAGAAGAGATCAGCGCCAGAGAAGCACAGATCCGCGCACAGATCGAAGAAACAACTTCTGATTTTGACAGAGAAAAACTGCAGGAGAGACTGGCTAAGCTGGCTGGCGGCGTAGCCGTGATCCGTGTAGGTGCTGCTACAGAAACAGAAATGAAAGAAGCAAAACTTCGTCTGGAAGATGCTCTGGCAGCTACAAGAGCAGCTGTAGAAGAAGGTATCATTGCAGGCGGTGGATCCGCTTACATCCATGCATCCAAAGAAGTTGCCAAACTGGCTGCTACTCTGGAAGGTGATGAGAAGACCGGTGCCAACATTATCCTGAAAGCACTGGAAGCTCCTCTGTATCATATTGCCGCAAATGCAGGACTGGAAGGCTCTGTTATTATCAATAAAGTAAAAGAGTCTGAAATTGGCATCGGTTTTGATGCATTGAATGAGACTTATGTAGACATGGTAGCAGAAGGAATCCTGGATCCTGCAAAGGTTACCAGAAGCGCACTGCAGAACGCAACCAGCGTTGCTTCTACTTTGCTGACCACAGAATCTGTTGTGGCGACGATCAAAGAAGATACACCGGCAGCTGCAGGAAATCCAAACATGGGAATGATGTAATTGAAAGCGTGAATCCGGAAGGAGCGGGAATAGAAATATTTCCGCTCCTTTTTCATATGACAGGGAAGTCAGAACGTTTCATTCTGACTTCCCTGTCATATGAAAAAGATCCGGAAGGGTATAGTGCCCGATGGACGTCTGCCGTATGCTGATCGGAGAGGAACGGAAACGGTATGGTGATGGCACAGGATTCTTTTATGTAAGACTTGTCCTCCGGGGGTTGTTGTGATAAAATTTATAAGGAATATAGCAGCGATTTCCTGAGGAAAAGAAGCTCTTGATCTTTGATAAATAAATAATGTCAAAAAAGATGAAATAATTTAAAAAACTATGTAGAAAAACCAATAAATTATGGTAAAATTATAGTCGGATCAGTTGAAGAACTGAACGGTTTGTTTTGTTATTCATTTTTCTGATGTGTGGAGGGTAAAAGAATAATAAAAACAGAAAAGAGTAAGGTTTGCAAATCAATTTGTAAGGAAGGTGAGGAATTGGAAAACTATACCAAGTATAAGTTGAAAAGCAGCGATGAACTGGCATCCGTATTGGCTGACAAGGATCATCTGTTTGTCATTGCTTGCAACAAGTGCTTCAAGGAATTTGAAACGGTAGACGAACCGGATTGCGGCGAGTTTGAAAAATTCGCTGCTGAACAGGGAAAGACCATCACGGGAAGTGCTAAGGTTGATTTCCTGTGCAACAAAACCCAGACAGAAAGAAAATTACAGGATATGATCCCGGAAGGCACAGAAAATGTTTTTGTGATCTCCTGTGGGCTGGGAATCCAGACCGTGGCGGATCTGGCAGGGAAGCCTGTCTATGCGGCCAGCAATTCACTGAATTACACCGGACATCATGGCATGGCGCTGACAAAGAAAAGCTGCGATGCCTGCGCCCAGTGTTATCTGAACATCACTGGCGGTGTCTGTCCGATTGTTGACTGTTCCAAAAGTCTGGTTAACGGGCAGTGCGGCGGCGCGAAGAACGGGAAATGTGAAGTAGACAGCAACAAAGACTGTGCCTGGGAAAAAATATACAAGAGACTGGAAAAACAGGGACGGCTGGAAGAATTTCTGAAACAGCCGGTGCAGGTGCGTGATTATTCCAAAGTGAATTTCAAAGTCGTACAGGATTATGTGAAATCCATCCGCGAGAATCGTCTGGATGGGTATTACGGCGGTGTACATCCTACAGAAGGCAAAGAATATACGGAACATCTGGCTCTGGAAAGATTCCCGGAACCGGAAGAAGTGGCAATTCCCCTGTCCATGCATGCAGGCGCTCCGGCAGAGCCTGTGGTACAGGTGGGCGATACGGTGAAGGTTGGACAGAAGATCGGCGAAGCAGCAGCCTTTATCAGCAGTCCTGTGCATTCCAGCGTCAGCGGTACGGTGGTTGCCATCGAGCCGCGGAAACACGCAACCAGAGGAGAATGTATGGCTGTTGTTATTCGGTCAGACGGCAAGAATACACTCCATGAGTCTGTACAGCCGCATAAAGATCTGGACAGCCTGACTCCGGAAGAGATCATCGACATTGTACGTGAAGCGGGAATTGTTGGTATGGGCGGCGCAGGCTTCCCCACATCTGTTAAGCTGAAACCAGCCAAACCGGTGGATACGGTATTGCTGAACGGCTGTGAATGTGAGCCGCTTCTGACAGCAGACCACAGAGTCCTGCTGGAATATGCAGACGATGTGATCTATGGTCTGAAGGCTATGATCAAAACCGTCAATGCAGAGAAGGGCATCATTGTCATTGAGGACAACAAACCGGATGCCATCGAGCTGATGACAGAGAAGACAGCGGGGATTGATAATATCGAAGTAGTGACTGCGAAGACGAAATATCCCCAGGGCGCAGAGAAAATGCTGATTAAACGTGTCATGAAAAGACAGGTGCCAAGCGGAGGCCTTCCGGCCGATGTGGGCTGCGTAGTATGCAATGTCAGCACCACGAAAGCTATTTCTGACGCGATCCAGAAAGGCATGCCTCTGATCGAGCGTGTTGTGACCGTAACCGGTGAAAAGCTGAAAAAACCGGGCAACTATATTGTGAAGATCGGTACCAATACCAAAGAGCTGATCGACTACTGCGGCGGCGTAATCGGTGATGATGTGACTATTAAGGCAGGCGGACCTATGATGGGCTTCCTGGTTCCGGACACCAATGTACCGATCATGAAAGGATCCAATGGTATTATCGCCATCGATACCGATCATACAGTGGAGCAGCCCTGTATTAAATGCGGCCGCTGCGTGGATGTATGCCCAATGGAACTTTCACCGCTGTATTTTGCAAAATATGCGGATGAGGAGAACTGGCAGGGCATGAAAGAGAAAAATGTCATGGATTGCATCGAGTGCAGATGCTGTGAATATATCTGTTCCTCCAAGATTCCTTTAGTCAGCAAGATTAAGGCCGGAAAAAATGCAGTAAGGGGGATGAAGTGATATGTTGATTACCCAGTTAAAAGATAAGGATACAATCGTATCACTGGTGGGCGACAAAAAGGTGTTCGTCATTAACTGCCAGGGATGCAAGGAAGTTCATTTCCCGGAAAAAGAAGCGTCAGAACTGCAGAAGGAACTGGCTGCGGACGGGAAAGTAACCGGAGTGATTACAACTGATTACATATGTAATCCGGATAATATGAAGCTGCGTCTTCAGAAGCATATGGCAGAAATCGAAGCTGCTGATCTGGTGCTGGTATTCTCCTGCGGTGTGGGAGTACAGACCGTTGCGGAATATCTGGAAGAGAAGAAAGTATGCGCAGGCTGCGACACTTATCCATTGCCGGGCTTCCAGGGAGTGACACCGTTAGAATATGACTGTGATCAGTGTGGAGAATGTTACCTGAATTTAACCGGTGGGATCTGCCCGATTACTGCATGTTCCAAGAGCCTTGTCAACGGACAGTGCGGCGGCTCAAAAAACGGCAAATGCGAAGTGGACAGTGAAATGGAATGTGGCTGGGAGCGCATTTACAGACGCCTGGAACAGCTGGGACGTCTGGATGTGTTGAAATGCCCGACACAGGTGCGGAACTACGCGACAGACAGCGAAGTGTCTGAATAAAGAAACTGTTGAAGATTATATCAGATATCATGATTAGGAGTAGAATATAATGAAGATTACAGAAGCATTTGAACGTGGAGAATTTGTAGTTACAGCGGAAGTAGGACCGCCGAAGGGATTTCATATTGAGCACATGCTGGAAGAAGCAAAGACATATCTGAGCGGGATCACGGCAGTGAACGTGACGGATAACCAGTCTTCTGTTATGCGTCTGGGTTCTCTGGCAACCTGTAAGGCCTTAAAGGATGAAGGTCTGACACCAATCTTCCAGATGACCTGCCGTGACAGAAACAGGATCGCTCTGGAATCTGATCTGTTAAGTGCAGCACTGTTCGGAATCGAGAACCTGCTGCTGCTCACAGGTGACCATACCAAACTGGGTGACCATCCGCAGGCAAAACCGGTATTTGATCTGGATTCCGTATCTTTGATCCATGCAGTAAAACAGCTGGAATCCGGTGTGGATCTGGGCGGCAACGAACTGGTTGGCGAACCGCCGAAATTTGCAAAGGGTGCAGTTGTATCTCCCTGCAGCGATTCCGTTGATGTACAGCTGGCAAAAATGGAAAGAAAAGTTGCCGCAGGCGCAGAATATTTCCAGACTCAGGCTGTTTATGAGCCGGAGAAATTTATCCAGTTCATGGAAAAGGCAAAACAGTTTGGCAAACCGGTACAGCTGGGAATCGTAATTCCCAAGTCTGTGGGCATGTGCAGATATATGAATGCAAACGTTGCCGGTATCCATATTCCGGAGGAAATGATCAACGAACTGAAGGCAGATAAGGAAAAGACCAAAGCAGGCATCACCGGTGTGGAGATTGCCGCACGGATCATCAGAGAATGTAAGCCTTACTGTCAGGGTGTACATATTATGGCAATGGGATGGGAGTCCAAAGTACCTTCTCTTCTGGAGCAGGCCGGACTGTAATTGTTTCCGGAACTGCCTGCAGAGGCAGGAAAGGAAAACGGCGGCAGCAGAGCCGCGTGACAATTCTGAACTTACCAATGGCCGAAAGCCGCACCAGGCTTTCGGCCATTTTTGTGTGACAGGAAAGCAGAATGTTCTGTTCTGATTTTCCTATCACACAAAATGCTCTGCGGGGGCGCACGGCATGGATGTTTGCGGGATATTTCGCAGAAACATAGAAAAATACAGGAAAATTGTGCTATAATAGCTCCAGAAAGAGTTTTCAGACAAGGAGAGGAACAATGAGTGATTTGTATGCAGAAGTATTGGTAAAACGGCAGCAGACGGCGAAGGACCATATCATCCGTGTGGGACTGATTCTGCTGACTGCGCTGGCGGTTGTGGCGGGATTTCTGATGCCGCTGCTGTTTCTGGCGGCGGCAGCTCTGGCAGCGGCCTGCTATTTTCTGATCCCGCGGACAGATCTGGAGTATGAATATCTGTTCGTCAACGGAGAACTGGATGTGGATGTGATCATGGGAAAATCTAAGAGAAAACGGCTGAAAAGCTTTTCTATGCAGACAGTGGAAGTGATTGCTCCGCTGGATTCTCACCGGGTGGATTATTACAAAAATAACACACAGATGAAAACAATCGATTATTCTTCGGGTACGGATGCAGGAAAAAGATACCTGATGGTAGTCAGTGACGGAGATGATGGAGCGGTAAAAGTAATCCTGGAACCGGGAGAGGAACTGGCAGAATTCATGAAAAAATCGGCTCCAAGCAAAGTCTTTTTGGATTGACACTGTTTCTTTTTTTTGTTACACTATGGAACAATAAAGAAAAATAGATAAAGATAACAGAAAACATGGTTACAAGGGAGGAAAAACAATGGGCACTATTATCGGTGAGGGGATTACTTTTGATGATGTTCTGTTGGTTCCGGCATATTCAAAAGTGATTCCGAATCAAGTGGATGTTTCCACATACCTGACAAATTCCATTAAATTAAATATTCCCATGATGAGCGCGGGAATGGATACAGTAACCGAACACCGTATGGCCATCGCCATGGCCAGACAGGGCGGTATTGGTATTATTCATAAGAATATGTCAATCGAAGCGCAGGCGGAAGAAGTAGATAAGGTAAAACGTTCTGAGAACGGCGTTATTACAGATCCGTTCTATCTGTCACCGGAGCATACGCTGAAGGATGCCAACGATCTGATGGCCAAGTTCCGTATTTCCGGCGTACCGATCACAGAAGGCAAGAAACTGGTCGGTATCATCACAAACCGTGATCTGAAGTTTGAAGAAGATTTCTCCAAGAAAATCAAAGAATCCATGACCTCTGAAGGGCTGATCACCGCCCGGGAGGGAATTACTCTGGAAGAAGCCAAGAAGATCCTTGCAAAGGCAAGAAAAGAGAAACTGCCCATTGTTGACGAAGACTTCAATTTAAAAGGTTTGATCACAATCAAAGATATTGAAAAGCAGATCAAATATCCTCTGTCTGCAAAGGACGCACAGGGACGTCTGCTCTGCGGAGCTGCCATCGGCATTACTTCCAACGTACTGGCTCGTGTGGAAGCTCTCGTGCGTGTGAATGTGGATGTGCTGGTGCTGGATTCTGCCCATGGACATTCTGAGAATGTTCTCAAGGCAGTCCGGGATATCAAGAGAGCATACCCGGATGTGCAGGTAATTGCCGGCAACGTGGCAACCGGTGCTGCAACCAAGGACCTGATCGATGCAGGTGCGGATGCGGTGAAAGTTGGTATCGGACCGGGATCCATCTGTACTACCCGTGTGGTAGCCGGTATCGGCGTACCCCAGGTAACTGCCATCATGGACTGCTACAAAGTGGCAAAAGAATACAATATCCCCATCATTGCAGACGGCGGAATCAAATATTCCGGAGATATCACCAAGGCAATTGCTGCAGGTGCCAACGTATGTATGATGGGCAGCATGTTTGCCGGCTGTGATGAGAGCCCGGGAGATTTCGAACTGTACCAGGGAAGAAAATATAAAGTATACCGCGGCATGGGTTCCATTGCGGGTATGGAAAATGGTGCAAAAGACCGTTATTTCCAGAGCGATGCCAAGAAACTGGTTCCGGAAGGCGTGGAAGGCCGTGTGGCCTACAAGGGTCTGGTGGAAGACACGGTATTCCAGCTGATCGGCGGACTTCGTTCCGGCATGGGTTACTGTGGAGCAGAAAGCATCGAAAAATTAAAGACCACCGGCAGATTCGTAAAGATTTCTGCTGCTGCTCTGAAGGAATCCCATCCTCATGATATTCATATTACAAAAGAGGCACCAAACTACAGTATTGATGAATAACGGGCAGATGACTGCAGGGCTGTTTTCCGAACAGCCCTGTCTGCAGTTACAGGCATAGTCAGCCAGAGGACAGGAGTCCCGGCGGATAGGGGAAGGCGTATGACAGAACACAAAAGAAAGAAAAGAAGCGCCGGACGGACAGCGAGGGTCCGGCAGAGAAACCGTAATCTGCTGGTGCTGTTAGGCTGTCTGTGCGCTGTGGGACTGCTGGTGTTCCTTGGAACAAGATTATACGGAGCTATCAGAGGCACAGACGATGCAGCCCAGACCAGTCTGGAGACAGAAGATCCTCTGGCCGGTGCACCGCCCCTGGATGTGGAACTGCTGACAGTCAACGAATATTCCCGGCCGGGGATTTCTCTGGAAAAGGTAAAGTATGTGGCGATTCACTATACGGCAAATCCGGGATCGACAGCCATAGACAACCGGAATTATTTTGAGAATCTGAAAGACAGCCATGAGACAAAGGCCAGCAGTCATTTTATTGTCGGATTGGAAGGCGAGATTGTACAATGCATTCCCACAACGGAAATCTCCTATGCAACCAACGAAAGAAATGTGGATACGATTTCCATTGAATGCTGCCATCCGGATGAGACGGGCAAGTTTAATGAAGCGACTTATCAGTCACTGGTGGAGCTTACGGCATATCTGTGCAATCGGTTTGGACTGTCGGTGGATCAGGTGATCCGCCATTACGATGTGACCGGAAAGGATTGTCCCCGTTATTATGTGCAGAATCCGGATGCCTGGGAACAGCTGAAAACAGATATTGAAGAACAGATGAGTGCAGATAATGCCTGAAAAGGGCGCTGCACTTTTTGTTTTGTCTGTTCAGCTCCGGAAAAATATGTTAGAATAGGCGAGAATGCGTATATCCGGTACAGAAGAATGTAATACTGAGCAGAGCAGGGACAGATTTACAGAGATGTGCCGGGGATCAGACAGAAATGTACCAGAAAAAGAACTGACCTGCAGGAGGAATTACGAAAAATGAAAGAATTGCTTCGTTATCTGAAAGACTATAAAAAGGAAAGTGTCCTGGGTCCGCTGTTTAAGCTGCTGGAAGCTTCCTTTGAATTGTTTATTCCCCTTGTCATTGCCAATATCGTAGATATTGGTATCCGGGACCGTGATCTGCCTTATGTATGGCATATGGGAATATTGCTGGTGGCACTGGCCATGATCGGGCTGGTATGTTCTATCACTGCACAGTACTTTGCTGCAAAAGCGGCAGTGGGTTTTGCCACGGAACTGCGTCATGACCTGTTTGCGCATATTCAGAGTCTTTCCTATTCTGAGCTGGATACCATAGGAACCTCTACGCTGATCACTCGTATGACCAGTGATGTGAACCAGGTGCAGTCCGGGATCAATCTGGTACTGCGGCTGTTTCTGCGCTCTCCGTTTATTGTATTCGGCGCCATGGTAATGGCTTTTACCATTGATGTGAAGGCCGCGCTTATTTTTGCAGTCACCATACCCCTTCTGTCTGTGGTGGTATTTGGGGTTATGCTGGTGAGCATCCCTCTTTATCGCAGAGTACAGGGCTGCCTGGACCGGGTGATGGGGATCACCAGAGAAAATCTCACCGGCATCCGGGTGATCCGGGCCTTTAATCAGCAGGAGCATGAGAAGCAGAGCTTTGAAGAAGCCAATGGACAGCTGGTCAGAGAACAGATTTTTGTAGGGAAAATTTCTGCCATGATGAATCCGGTGACTTATGTGATCATCAACGGCGCCATCGTGGTCCTGATCTGGACCGGTGCCCTGCAGGTAGAAGCGGGAATTCTGACTCAGGGAGCTGTGATCGCTCTGGTCAACTATATGTCTCAGATCCTGGTGGAGCTGATCAAACTGGCCAACCTGATCATTTCCATCACCAAGTCCCTGGCGTGCGCCCGCAGGATCCAGGCGGTATTTGAGACCAGGCCGGGAATGAGGGAGACGGCCGAAGGACCGGTGACCGAACAGGAGGACGCCGGGGAAGTGGTGTTCGAGCATGTCTCTTTCACATATAAGAATGCAAAGGAGCCTTCCCTTACAGACATCCATTTTTCCGTAAAAAGAGGACAGACCATCGGCATCATCGGCGGAACCGGAAGCGGAAAGTCTTCTCTGGTGAATCTGATTCCCAGATTTTATGATGTTACTTCCGGCAGGCTTCTGATCCGGGGCCGGGATGCAAAGGAATATCCTTTTGCGCAGCTGCGGAGCAAGATCGGCATTGTTCCCCAGAAGGCAGTGTTGTTTAAGGGAACCATTGCAGATAACCTGCGCTGGGGAAAAGAGGATGCCACGGAAGAAGAAATGCGCAAAGCGCTGGCAGCAGCCCAGGCTCTGGATTTTGTGGAAGAAAAAGAAGAAGGTTTGAATACGGCGGTGCTCCAGGGCGGAAAGAACTTTTCCGGCGGACAGAAGCAGCGGCTGACCATTGCCAGAGCTCTTGTTAAGGATCCGGAGATCCTGATCCTGGACGACAGTGCCTCGGCTCTGGATTATGCCACAGATGCCAGCCTTCGGAAAGCTATCCGCAGTCTGAATCCGGAGATGACGGTGTTCATCGTGTCCCAGCGGGCGGCCAGTGTATGGAACGCAGATCAGATCGTGGTACTGGACGACGGAGAAATCGCGGGACTGGGTACTCACCAGGAACTTCTGGAAACCTGCCAGGTTTACCAGGAGATTTATTACTCGCAGTTTCAGAAAGAGGGGGCATAAAAAAGATGAAAAAGAACTCAAAAAATACAGCGACCATAAAGAAAATTCTGTCCTATCTGAAAAGATACTGGCTTTTGATCGGGCTATCCCTTTTCTGTGCAGCTGTTACCGTGGTGCTGACCCTGTATCTGCCCATCCTGATCGGCGACGGAGTGAATCTGATCGTAGCACCGGGCCAGGTGGATTTTGCGGGGATTTTTGCGATTCTGAAGAAAATGGCGGTGATCATTCTGCTTACGGCGCTGTTCCAGTGGATCATGAATACCAGTAATAACCGGATCACCTACGGCGTCGTGCGTGATATCCGGAGGCAGGCCTTTGCCAATCTTTCCCGTCTGCCGGTGAAGTATGTGGATGCCCATCCCTATGGAGATATCCTGAGCCGGATCGTGGCAGATGTGGATCAGTTCTCTGACGGACTGCTGATGGGATTTACACAGTTTTTTACCGGAGTTATGACGATCCTCGGCACGCTGCTCTTTATGCTTCAGATCGACGTCCGTATTACGCTGGTTGTCATTGTCCTGACGCCCCTGTCCTTCCTGGTGGCGGCGTTTATCGCAAAACGGACGTTTTCCATGTTTAAGCTCCAGTCAGAGACCCGTGGAGAGATGACAGCTCATATCGATGAGATGATCGGCAACCAGAAAGTGGTGCAGGCCTTTGCCAGAGAAAAGGAATCTCTGGAAACGTTTGATGACATCAATAAGCGGCTGCAGGGCTGCAGTCTGCAGGCCACGTTTTTTTCTTCTATTACCAATCCGGCCACCCGGTTTGTCAACAGCATTGTCTATGCGGCCGTGGGAATCACAGGAGCCATTGTGGCCATGAACGGAGGGATTTCTGTGGGCAGTCTTACCTGTCTGCTCAGCTATGCCAACCAGTACACGAAGCCTTTTAACGAGATCTCCGGTGTGGTTACAGAGCTGCAGAATGCTATCGCCTGCGCAGCCAGAGTCTTTGAGTTGATCGAAGAAGAGCCCCAGGTGCCGGATGCGGAGGACGCGGTAGTCCTGTCACATGCGAAAGGAAATGTGAAGCTGGAGCACGTGGACTTTTCGTATCAGCCAGATGTGGAGTTGATCCGGGATCTGAATCTGGATGTAAAGCCTGGGCAGAGGATTGCCATTGTGGGCCCAACGGGCTGCGGAAAGAGTACGGTGATCAACCTGCTGATGCGGTTTTATGATGTAAATGCGGGATCCATTACTGTGGATGGCAACGATATCCGGCAGGTGACCAGAGAAAGCCTGCGGTCCAGTTATGGAATGGTATTGCAGGAGACCTGGCTGCGGACGGGAACCATTCGGGAAAACATTCTGTTCGGACATCCGGAGGCAACGGAAGAGCAGATGGTGGAGGCCGCCAAAGCCGCTCATGCCCACAGTTTTATCCGACGGCTGCCCCAGGGCTATGATACCTATATTTCCGAAGACGGCGGCAACCTTTCCCAGGGGCAGAAGCAGCTTCTGTGCATTGCCAGAGTGATGCTGAGTCTGCCGCCCATGCTGATCCTGGACGAAGCTACTTCTTCCATTGATACCCGTACGGAAATCCGTATTCAGGAGGCTTTTGCCAGAATGATGGAGGGCAGGACCAGCTTTATCGTGGCCCATCGCCTGTCTACGATCAAAGAGGCAGACAGGATCCTGGTGATGCGGGATGGAAAGATCGTGGAGCAGGGCAGACATCAGGAGCTGCTGGACAGGAACGGATTTTATGCAAAACTGTTTAACAGCCAGTTTGCAAAATAGAAAAGCAGAGAAAAGCACCGGTTTCGGTGCTTTTTGCTGTCTGCTGCGGAAGAAATGTTTCCATTTTTGGTAAATAATTATCAATCAGGGGCTTGTCAAATGGAATAATCTATTGTAGTATAAAAAAAGAAGCTGCATGACTGGCGGATAATGGTGGGTAACCATCGGGGAGTGCAGTGTGTTTTTGATTTTTAATAAGCCGACCGCCTGGGCAGCCTGTTGCAAGCTACCCAGGCTTTTTTTGCGCGAAGGCATAAGCCGGGCGGGAATATTTATATTCCCATTTGGCGCCGCCCGTGAGCGGCGAAACAGCAGAGCGTGTTTCGTCCGCTGCGCGAAGGCATAAGCCGGGCGGTCTTGGCTGGGCAGGCGATGAATGTTTGTGATCAGCAAAGGAGTAATGAGAATGGAAATGATTTCACTGGAAAAAGAATTACAGAGCAATTCCTATCCCGGCAGAGGAATTATCCTTGGCCGTTCTGCAGATGGTACGAAGGCTGTGGCTGCGTATTTCATCATGGGCAGAAGCGAGAACAGCCGGAATCGTATCTTTGTGGAGGATGGAGACGGCATCCGCACCCAGGCATTTGATCCTTCCAAGCTGACAGATCCAAGTCTGATTATCTATGCTCCGGTACGGGTCCTGGGAAATAAGACCATCGTGACCAACGGAGACCAGACCGATACGATCTATGAGGGAATGGACCGTCAGCTGACCTTTGAGCAGAGTCTGCGGAGCAGAGAATTCGAGCCGGATGCACCCAATTATACCCCCAGGATTTCCGGTATCATGCATGTGGAAAATGGAAAATACAGCTATGCCATGTCCATCCTGAAAAGTGACAATGGAAATCCGGCAGCATGCAACCGTTTTACCTATGCCTATGAAAACTGTGTGGCCGGTCAGGGTCGGTTTATCCACACCTATCAGTGTGATGGAAATCCTCTGCCCAGCTTTGAAGGAGAACCGAAACTGGTGGCAATTCCGGATGATATGGATGCTTTTACAGACCTGCTGTGGAACAGTTTAAATGCGGACAACAAGGTTTCGCTGTTTGTACGCTATATTGACATTGCCACAGGAACCTGGAAATCCAGGATTGTAAACAAGAATCAATAAGGAGGAAATGAGCATGAAAGAGCTGCAGTTAAAATATGGATGTAACCCGAATCAGAAGCCTTCCAGGATCTATATGGCAGATGGCAGTGAACTGCCTATACAGGTGCTTTCCGGCAGACCAGGATATATCAATTTTCTGGATGCGTTCAACGGATGGCAGCTGGTACGTGAGCTGAAGAAAGCCACCGGCCTTCCGGCAGCTACTTCTTTTAAGCATGTTTCTCCTGCAGGGGCAGCAGTTGGACTTCCTCTTACAGAGACTCTGGCTAAGATCTACTGGGTGGATGATCTGGGTGAGCTTTCCCCGCTGGCCTGTGCTTATGCAAGAGCCAGAGGAGCAGACCGTATGTCCTCTTTTGGTGATTTTATTGCCCTGTCTGATGTATGTGACAGAGATACAGCCATGCTGATCAAGCGGGAGGTGTCTGACGGCGTTATCGCTCCCGGCTTTACTCCGGAAGCGCTGGAACTGTTAAAGGCCAAGAAGAACGGCAATTATAATGTGATCCAGATCGACGAGAACTATGTTCCGGAGCCTCTGGAGCACAAGCAGGTGTTTGGCGTAACCTTTGAGCAGGGAAGACAGGAGCTGCCCATTGATGACGCGCTTCTGTCCAATATCGTGACAGAGAACAAGGCATTGAATGAAGAAGCCATCCGGGATATGAAAATTTCTCTGATCACCCTGAAATATACCCAGTCCAATTCCGTGTGCTATGTAAAGGATGGACAGGCAATTGGTATCGGTGCCGGTCAGCAGTCCCGTGTACACTGCACCAGGCTGGCAGGACAGAAAGCGGACAACTGGTGGCTGCGTCAGTGCCCCAAGGTAATGAATCTGCCGTTCCTGGAGAATATCCGCAGAGCAGACCGGGACAATGCCATTGATGTCTATATTGGTGAGGAATATATGGATGTGCTGGCAGACGGCGCATGGCAGAAGGTATTCCGGGAGAAACCGGAAGTATTTACCAGAGAAGAGAAACGGGCATGGCTGGATCAGCTTACCGGCGTGACCCTTGGTTCAGATGCCTTCTTCCCCTTCAGCGACAACATTGAGCGGGCTAAGAAGAGCGGCGTAGCGTATATTGCTCAGCCCGGCGGTTCCGTGAGAGATGATCTGGTGATCGAGTGCTGCAACAAATACAATATGGTTATGGCGTTTACCGGAATTCGTCTGTTCCATCATTGATCGTATAACAATCATATAGCAGCTGCGGAAAGTTCCTGTTCGAAGTTTTCCGACAGATAAGAATAAGACCATTCCATGAAACACATACTTTTTTCGGTATGGGAGTTTCACGGGATGGTCTTATTTTATCTTATTGACTGTCGGGAATACAGAGACGGGAGTCACCGGGCTTTCCGGGAGAGTTCTGCTTTCTCCGTTTTATCAAAAAGCAGTTCTGCCGGATTTAGTCAATAAATTTCACTGCGGTGCCGTAAGCCAGTATCTCTGCTGCGCCCTGGGAAATGGAAGCAGTAGTGAACCGCATGGCTACTATTGCGTCGGCGTTCATACGCTGTGCGTCCTCCAGCATCCGCTCCAGGGCAATGTTTCTGGCGTCTGTCATCATCTCGTTATAAGAGGTCAGTTCGCCGCCTACGATAGTCTTAAAACTGTTCATGATATCTTTGCCCAGATGTACGCTTTGGATCGTGTTTCCCATGACCAGTCCAAGGGGTTGGATGTTTCTTCCGGGAATGGTTTCCGTAGTTACATATAACATTGCAAAATCCTCCTTGTCAGTTTTCTGATTTGATTATACACCTTTTTATATGAGCAAATGTAAATTTTTTGAAATACCAGGGAGTGTCCGGCTCCCCGCTGTTTTACTATTCCAGATTCAGCTTTTTGTCCAGCAGATGCCAGGTGAGCAGATACAGAGCACCTGCCAGCAGCAGATACAGGAAGATTTCTGCCAGGAGCATGGATTGCAGGGCAAAGAATGCGTCCGGAAAGCTGTTCATCATTTCTTCTGCTCCGTAGCTGCCGGAGGGCAGTGTGAGCAGGGGCTTCAGGACAAACAGCAGGGGAATCAGGGAAACCAGTTGGGAGAGCATCTGCAGCCCGAAAAAGGAGACGACGGAGCCGATAACCCTGTGGCCGGTGAACAGATTTCCCATGGCCACACTGCAGAGAATGGCTGTGATGATCAGGAGAAAGCTGGCAGGCAGCAGAAACAGTATCAGCAGGAAAAAGCGGGTAAGCTGCGGATCCTGTCCCAGGGAGCTCAGGAAAATGGCCGGAATATTCTCTCCGGACAGCAGGCAGAGAATGACGAGCACAACAAGAAAATCCAGGATGCCCCAGAGCACAGCTGTAAGAAAACGGGACAGCAGAAGCTGTCCGGCGGATACCGGCAGCGTATTGGTCAGGTAACCCTGACGGGAAAAAACTGTCCGGTAAAACCGGATCCCTATATTCAGGTACGTATAAAAAGCTGTGCAGGCCGCCAGCAGGATACAGAAAATGCTTCCCACAGCAGTGATCACAGAAACAGGAAGAGACTCCGGCAAGTGTCTGATGCCAAAAAGGACCAGGGCCCCCAGGAGCAGAAATCCATGGAGGAACAGCAATATGGGGCTGGAATAGCGCATTTCATAGCGGAATAATTTACTTAACATTTGAATACCTCCCGAAACAGTTCGTCTACTGATTTTCCATACTGGATACGGATATCTTCCACAGATGCCTGGAGCTGTACTTTTCCGCATTGAATGAATACTGCGTCATCCAGTATATTCTCCACATCCTGTATCAGATGGGTGGAGATCAGAATGGATGCGCTGGCATCGTAGTTATTTAATATAGTGCGGAGAATGTAGTCTCTGGCTGCGGGGTCTACGCCGGCAATGGGTTCGTCCAGACAGTACAGACGGGCTCTGCGGCTCATAACAAGAAGGAGCTGTACTTTTTCCTTTGTGCCTTTGGAAAGGGTCTTGATGCGGACGTCTGGGGAAATGTCCAGACGGGACAGCATGTCATAGGCCCGTTCTTTTTCAAAATCCTGATAAAAATCACTGAAAAAGCGGATGACTTCCGATACCCGGAGCTGTTCGTCCAGATAAGAATGCTCCGGCAGAAAGGCGACGACTTTCTTCGTTTCCGGTCCCGGCGGCATTCCGCAGATGGACAGAGAACCGGATGACGGCAGGATAAGACGGTTGATCAGCTTCATAAGTGTACTCTTACCGCTGCCGTTGGGGCCCAGAAGTCCGATGATTTTGCCGGGTTCAAGTGTTAAATTTACTTTATCCAGGACAAGGTGACCGCCGTAGCTTTTGGTCAGGTCTCTGGTTTCCAGAATATAATCCATTACTCTTCCTCCTTCATATTCTGCAGCAACGTCAGTATTTCCTGTCTGCTGAAACCCATCTGGCGCATTTGTTCCAGAAATTGTCTGATTTGTTCGTGTGCAAGTTGTTTTTTCATTTTTTCGATCATAGTGATATCCTCCGTAATAAATCGGCCGGCGGTGCGTTGGGAGTAGACCAGGCCGTCCCGTTCCAGCTCTGACAGAGCCTTCTGCATGGTATTTGGATTAACAGAAGCTTCCAGTGCGAGCTCCCGGACAGAGGGGAGCTTATCTCCGGGGTGGTATTTACCGGAAATAATGTCGCGTTGTACTCGCTCCATGATCTGGGCATATATGGGGCGACCGGAATCCAGGTTCCATGTCATGGCGTCACATCCTTTCTGTATTATTGTACTAAGTGATTAATACAATAGTACACCGGAAAAGAAAATCTGTCAATAGCGTTTTCAAAAAGATTATTTTAGGGTACAATGAGAGACAGAAGGATTTTCAGGAAGTGAGGACAGGATTATGAACGAAAACAGACAGCTGCCTCTTCGAAGTGAGATAAAAAAAGAAGATCAGTGGCGGATGGAAGACCTGTATGGTTCAGATAAAGAATGGGAAACCGATTATCTGCGCATATGGAAAAAATTCCAGAAGGCGGAGCAGATGCATGGAAAAATAAAAGAAAGTGCGCGTATGTGCAGAGAAATCCTGGACTGGAAGCAGGATACAGAGCTTATGCTGGAGCGGCTTTATGTATATGCAAATCAGAAATGGCATGAAGATATGGGAAATGCCCGGTATCAGCAAATGGCCGGAAAAGCATCCGATCTGTCTTCTGCGGCAGAGGATGTGCTGTCTTTTGTAGAACCAGAACTGATGGATCTGGATGAGGAGACCCTGCATCGCTATTTTCAGGCGGAACCCGGTCTGGAACTTTACAGACGGTATATCCATGAACTTCAGAGAAACAGAGAGCATATTCTGTCAAAGGAAATGGAACAGGTTCTGGCCCGTGCATCTTCCATGGGACAGGGGCCGGAGAATATTTATTCCATGTTCAACAATGCGGATCTGCATTTTGGAGAAATCCGGGATACAGAAGGAAAGCCTCTGGAAATTACCCATGGAACTTTTGTCCGGCTGCTGGAAAACGAAGACCGCCGGGTGCGCCGGGACGCCTTCTGCAAGGTATACCAGGCTTATGCAAAGTTCGGAAATACCCTGGCGGCAGTATTTGAGGCAAATGTAAAACAGGCCAGGTTTTTTTCTTCAATGAGGCGTTATGATTCTGCAAGAGAGGCGGCGCTGGATGTCAGCCACATTCCGGTACCGGTCTATGACAATCTCATTGAGATGGTACATGAAGCGCTGCCGCTGATGTATCGCTATGTGGATCTTCGCAGAAGAGCTCTTGGGCTGGATGAAATTCATATGTACGATGTCTATGTGCCTCTGGCCCGGGAGCAGAAGAGAGAAATCCCCTTTGCCAAAGCAAAGGAGATGGTCCGGGAGGGACTTGCGCCGCTGGGAGAAGAATATCTGCATCGTCTGGACAAAGGATTTGCCGGCGGCTGGATCGATGTCTATGAGAACAAAGGAAAGAAAAGCGGAGCTTATTCCTGGGGAGCTTATGGAACACATCCCTATGTGCTGCTCAATTACAATGGCTCTTTGAATCATGTATTTACACTGGCCCATGAAATGGGCCATGCGCTGCACAGCGATTATGCAGATGAAGCGCAGCCGTACCTCTATGCCGGCTACCGGATCTTTGTGGCGGAGGTGGCTTCTACCTGCAACGAAGCTCTGCTGATTCATCATCTTCTGGAAAAGGCCAGGGACAGGGAAGAAAGGGCGTATCTGATCAATTATTTTCTGGATCAGTGTAAAGGGACTATTTTCCGGCAGACTATGTTTGCGGAATTTGAACATCTTGTCCATGAAAAATCAGCCGGTGGAGAAGCACTGACGGCGCAGGTGCTGTATCAGACATATTATGAACTGAACCGGAAATATTTTGGACCATTGATGATCTGTGATGAGGAGATCGGATGGGAATGGGCCCGGATCCCTCACTTTTATACACCCTTTTATGTGTATCAGTATGCTACGGGATTTTCAGCGGCTATTGCCATCAGCCGTAAGATTCTGGCAGGAGAACCGGGGATCGTGGAGAAATATAAACAATTCCTGAGCGGAGGTTCCTCCATGGACTGCCTGGATCTTTTGAAGATTTGTGGTGTAGATATGACAGAAGGAAAGCCGGTGCAGATGGCAATGAAGACCTTTGAGGAATATCTGGATGAACTGGAGCGGCTGCTCTGACAAAAGATGACAGGAAACGGAGTGACAGATGAGTACGGAAAAGTACCAGACAAGACGCGGCCCGCGGTATTCTGCCGCTTCCGGTGCAAGACAGAATACCGGAAGCAGGAGAAGAAGCTCTGCAGCTTCTCGTAGAAGCCGCGCCAGGCGGCAGGCCGCTGCCGGCCGCAGCAGAAGGAGAAGAACAGGAAGGCGGATGACCAGGCGGCAGAGGCGGGCTCTGGTGTTCCGCAGAAGGATGGCACTGGTGTGTGCAGTTCTTTTGCTGGTGTTGTGCGGCATTGGAATATGGAATCTGCGGCAGCAGAATCATGCGCCGAAATCAGAATATACGATAAGTGATGCCTGCGAGGCATATAGAACGGAAGTAGAAGAACTGGCGGATCAGTATGACATGACAGAGTATGTGGATCTGATCATGGCAGTCATGATGCAGGAAAGTTCGGGCAGAGGCCTGGATGTGATGCAGTCCTCCGAAGGGCAGTTTAATACGGAATATCCCAGAGAGCCCAACGGAATTACAGACCCTTCTTATTCTATTGCCTGCGGCATTCAGGAATTGCGTCATGCGCTGATCCTGGCAGAGGCATCTGGGCCCAGGGATATTTCCGCCATTGAACTGGCGCTGCAGGGATATAATTTTGGAGCAGACAGTTATTTTGCTTTTATGAAAGAGCAAAAAGAAGAAAAATGGTCTCATGAATCGGCTTCGGAATTTGCCCGGATGGCCAGTGGAGGCGTGATGCGTCAGGAAAGCGACAGCTTTTATGAAACGGCCGGCCAATGGCAATATGGGGACCAGTATTATCCAGAGCATGTATTGCGGTATTATCCCTATACATCCGAACGGTAGCGAAAAAAAATTTCTGATCCGGCTGTACAGGGCAGGGATAGAAAATGTGCCGGAGACGAATGAAGAAAGTGTTAAGATATTCTTAAAATTTCAGGAAATTCTAAAAATCGAATTGCTTTTACAAAAAACTATGTTACTATTATGTTAACGTAAAATGACAGAAAGATAATTATGTCGTCAATGCAGCATAAAGCAAAGGTGAAGAGATGAATACTTACGAGGCAATTTTTACCAGAAAATCCGTCCGAAGCTATCAGATGGAAGCGATCCCTGCGGAAGTATTAGATGAGATCATAGAATATTACATTGGAATAAGAAGCATATTTGCCGGGATAGAGACAGAAGTGGCTGTCCTGGATAATCATGTCCATTCCCGAAGATACGGCATCCCGGGAATCCGGGCCCCGTATTATCTGGCGATCTATTCCGAGAGGAAAGACAGAGCTATGATGAATGCCGGTTACATTATGGAACAGATCAGTCTGTATCTTACCACCAGAGGTATTGGAAGCTGTTTTTTTGGCAGTGCTATGGTGCCTCGGGCGCTGCGGGAGAAGAACGGCAAACAGCTGATCATCTTTATGGCTTTTGGAAAGGCAAAAGATGGCTGCAGCCGGGAAAGAGGAGAAGCCAGACGGCTGCCGCTGGAACGGATCTGTGCCGGTAAGGAGCAGCCGAAGCAGTGGGCCATTCAGCTGCTGGAAGCAGCCAGAATGGCACCTTCCAGTATGAACAGCCAGCCCTGGCGTTTTGTGATCCGTGATAACCGTATTCATGTATTTGCAGTAGATGGAGGCAGCCGCAGAGGAAAGTACCGGGAGTTCAATTTTGGTGTGATGTTTTCACATCTGATGACAGCTGCTGAAGAACTGTGGCAGGATGTGGATCTGATTCGATTGGAAGATATCAGCCAGAAGAATTTCAAAAACTCGGAATATGTGCTTAGTGTAATTCCCAGTGTACGTGACCGGTCGCTTTCGAGTGAAGAACGCGGCAGGAACTGTACGGGTATATAAAGAAAATGAAGACGTGAAATGCTTATTTCTATTTTCAAAAAGGAAAAAATATGAAAAAGTATTTGACAATCCAATTTCTGTATAGTATAATACTATTGTTCGGCGGACAACCGCTAGAACATGCGATAGTGGCGTAGTTGGTAACGCGCGACCTTGCCAAGGTCGAGACCGCGGGTTCGAGCCCCGTCTATCGCTTATGGGATTTGTAGAGCAGCAGATCCCTTTTTTTCTATTTTTATTTATCTTATTAACAGGGATTGCCGGGCAGGGATATCTTGTTCCTGTTGGTCTGTTTGTACATATGGGCAGCGGATCGGAAGCTGTCTGTATGAAGCAGTTTTATTTCGTATCTTTTTTAAATATTAGTATCTTTTATTTCACAGACACAATTCTAAAACAGGATACCGACAATAAGACATCGATCAGAGAGGATGGTGGAAATGTTTGAAGTAGGTGAACTTGTTGTATATGGCAACAAGGGCGTGTTCAAGGTAGAGGCCATTGGTGTTCTGGATGGAATGTTCCAGAGCGGAAAAGAGTATTATACATTGCGGTCAGTCCGTTCCAGCAGTCAGATGGTCTATATTCCTGTGCAGAGTGAGAAATCACCACTGCGAAAAGTTATTACAAAAGAACAGTCTCTGGATCTTCTGGAACGTCTTCCGGGGCTGGGTCAGCTGGAGATAAAAAACGAAAAGCTGCGGGAGCAGACGTATCGGGAATCCATGGACAAGCATGAATGTGAAGAGTGGATGAAGGTTTTAAAGACCCTTTACAATCGTATGCAGGAACGCCGGCTTCGCGGGAAACGCGCTACCAGCATGGACGAACGCTATATGCAGGTGGCAAAAAAGTGTCTGCTGGAGGAATTTGCTGTAGCCATGTCAATTTCCACAGATGAGGTGGAACAGGTAATCAAGAAAAAAATTCATCAGTAATAAAGTACGATAAGAGCTGCTTTCTGTCTGACAGAGGCAGCTCTCTATATAATAGGAAGGTAAACAGATCCTGTTCTTTTTTCATCAGATAAGGACAGGACATATCTCTGTGGATTTATACTTGTTTCCCGGCCATGGATTATGTATACTGACAGTAATAATAAAGAAAAGCAAAAGTCCGAATTTTGTATATTGTTTTGGTACCCGGAAACCCCATACTCTATGGAGCTTTTCCGGAGGATGAGAAAATTGCGGAACGGGAGGTGGATTATGGCAGTTAGTCAGATCCGGGCTGCCAGAGGATTGGAAAAAGCAGACCTTGTGCTGAAGAATGGCAGGATTGTCAATGTATTTACAGAAGCTTTGGAGCAGGCAGATGTAGCTGTCTGCGGCGGCAGAATTGTAGGAATTGGAAATTATGAAGGAAAGCAGGAAATTGACTGCCAGGGAGCCTTTATTGCGCCGGGATTTCTGGATGGACACATTCACCTGGAAAGCTCCATGATGGATCCGGCGGAATTTGCCAGGACTGTATTGCCCCATGGAACGACGGGAGTAGTCGCAGATCCCCATGAAATTGCAAATGTATGCGGACGGGATGGAATTGATTATATATTGAGAAGCACGGCGGGCCTGCCGGTGGATGTCTATCTGTCTTTGTCTTCTTGTGTACCGGCAGCTCCGCTGGATGAGAGCGGCGCCTGTCTGGAAGCGGAAGATCTGCAGTTTTATTACTCCGATCCCCGGGTGGTGGCACTGGCAGAAGTGATGAACTATGTGGGAACACTGACGGAAGAACCGGAGGTGATGGCCAAGATACGGAATGCAAGAGAAGCAGGGCGAGTGGTAGACGGGCATGCGCCAGGATTGCGCGGGTACGATCTGTGCGGTTATCTGACTGCCGGTGTACAGTCAGATCATGAGTGTACCAGTGAGGAAGAAGCGAAGGAACGGATTGCCAGAGGACAATGGCTGATGATACGGGAAGGTACAGCCGCGAAGAATCTGGAGGCTTTGATCGGTATGTTTTCCCTTCCATATTGTGAGCATTCTATGCTGGTCACTGACGACAAGCATCCCGGTGACCTGCTGCATGACGGACATATGGATGGAATCCTGCGGAAAGCGGTGGCCCTTGGAGCGGATCCCTGTATTGCGGTGAAAATGGCTTCCTATAATACGGCCAGGTATTTTGGACTGAAGGAACTGGGAGCAGTGGCACCCGGATACCGGGCGGATCTGGTGGTTCTGGAAGATCTGGAGTCGTTTCGTGTACGGCAGGTGATTAAAGGCGGGCAGGAGATTTATGGGCCATCCAGGAAGCTGGTGGTGGAAAACGGTACGGTCAACAAAAAGTTAAAGGAAAGTGTGCGGCATTCTTTCCATATAAAGAAGCTGGAACGTTCGGATTTTTATCTTCCTGTGAATACGGAAAAACAGCCGGAAAAAATGCGGGTTATCCAGCTGCAGCGGGGACAGATCCTGACCAGAGAAAAAATTCTTGATTATGTGCCGAGAAATAACGGAATCTCGCTGGAACAGGATGTCCTGAAACTGGCTGTGCTGGAACGTCACATGGCTACTGGTCACAGAGGCATTGGCTACATACAGGGGTATGGTCTGAAGAAGGGAGCCATTGCTTCTTCTGTGGCCCATGATTCCCATAATCTGATCGTAGCAGGAACCAATGAACAGGATATGGCGGCAGCTGCCAATGAAATCCGGCGGCTTCAGGGTGGATGGGCCATAGCAGTGGATGGCAGAGTGCTGGCATCTCTGGCTCTTCCCATAGGCGGGCTTATGAGTGAGCTTCCGGTCTGTGAGCTGGCAGAGCAGATTGATGATATGAAAGAAAAAGCCAGGAAGCTGGGAGTGGATGATGGAATTGATCCGTTTATGACGCTTGCTTTTCTGAGCCTTCCGGTAATCCCGGAGATTAAGCTGACTACTTACGGACTGGTGGATGTGCGCCAACAGAAAGTGATCCCGGTTCTGTTGTGAGACTGTTATGGCGGCTTTTGCAGAAGGAATGCAATGGAGGCAGAGGGGCAGGCAAAAATTTGCTGCCTGCGGAACGTACCTGGGATGCCTCCAGGAAAGAGAGGAAGAAACAATATGTATCAGAAAATAGAAAAACAGATCGTATCGGAGTATGATGGACATTTGCTGGCGGTTTTGGCAGTCGTGCCGGAAAAAATGCGGGGAGTGATGCAGATTGTCCATGGAATGAGCGAACACAAAGAACGTTATCTCCCCTTTATGGAATATATGGCTCGCCGGGGGTTTGCCTGTGTGATCCACGATCACCGGGGTCACGGCGCCAGTGTGAAAGTTCCGGAAGATCTTGGGTACATGTACGGCGGCGGAGGAGATTCTATCGTTTCGGATATTCTGCAGGTGAACCGGGAAATCCGCCGGCAATGGCCGGAAATGCCGGTGATCTTGTTTGGACACAGTATGGGATCCCTGGCGGTGCGGGCGTTTGCGAGAAAATACGACGGATTCATGGATATGCTGATTGTCTGTGGTTCGCCCAGTAAGAATCCGGCGCTGAAGCTGGGGCGGTGTATTGCCGCCTTTCAGAAGAAAGTCTTTGGGGGCAGACATAAGAGCCGGCTTTTGGAGACATTGTCCTTTGGCGCGTATGCGGCGCGGTTCGCAAAAGAAAAAGATGGAAGCGGCTGGATCTGCAGTGATCCGGAAGTGGTGCGGGAATATAATGCATCGCCGCTGTGCGGTTTTACTTTTACGGCAGATGGGTATCAGGCTCTGTTTCAGCTGATGGAGCAGTGTTATGCCGAAGATGGCTGGGTCATGGAAAATCCCGGTATGCCGGTTCTGTTTGTTTCCGGTAAGGAGGATCCCTGTCTGGGAAATGTGCGCAAATTTGCTCAGGCGGTTCAGCATATGCGTCTGCGGGGGTACCGGGACGTGAGAGGAAAGCTGTACCCGGGGATGCGGCATGAGATTCTCAACGAAAAAGATCATGAAAAAGTATTTCATGACATTTATGTTTATATTGTAAAAAAGCTGTATTAAGAATTTTGGTGCCGTCTGATATATTCAGACGGGCTGAATGTAGTATATCTTTTGAATACGGCAGAAAAGTAGCTGCTGGTATTGAAGCCAAGCTGCAAAGCCACTTCTGTTTTGGACATACCTTCCAGAAGAAGTTGCTTTGCAGCTTCTATTTTCTGCAGATTGATAAAGCTTCGGGGGGAAATCCCCACTTCCTGCTTGAAGCGCACCTTAAACTGCGGAATGGACAGATGACTGTATCTGGCCAAAGTTTCCAGGGAAATGTCTGCCTGTATGTTGTCATATATGTAGTTTAATGCCTGGTAAATTCCACGGGAAAGTGGGTGTTCCGTGGTGGAAAGCCCGATCAGGCGGTTAAAAAAGAGAAGCAGGTAGCTGGCGATCAAATAGGGACTGTCCTTGCTGATGGAAAGTTCAAAGGCTGTTTTGAGCAGGGGGAGGATATCATTGTCTCTTACTTTTACAATGTGGCGCTTCAGATTCTGGAGGCCCCGTATCAGATCTTCTGCAGCCGGTTTGCTGAGAAACAGCAGATTTTCGGCAGTGCTTACATCCAGCTGCAGCCAGTAAAATTCTCCGTGAGACAGAGGTACCTGATTGGTGCTGTGGGCTTCGTTGGGATAAGCTACGAAAATATCGTTTCCTGCGGCAGTATAATTTTTCCCTTGGGCCTGAAAGGTGAAGACGCCTTCAAATATAATCGTAAATTCAAAACAGTTTTCGTGGTAATGGCTTTCCAGGGCCGGGATAGCGCTGGTCATCAGGTGATGGGCCAGAACCCGAATACCGGGAACAGGTACCTGTTCGTTTGTCAGGACGATACGGTCTTTGGAATAGTAATAGGAATCTTTCCAGTTAATGGGATCGTGCATAAATTCTCCTTAGAATTGATAAATTTGTATGGCAAATGTAAATGATTGCAATATACTTTTATTAATAATATAATTGGCATTGTCGAAAGTCAATAAAAAAAATTGAGAAAAAAATCCGGAATTCACTATTTTGCAAAATAGAAAAAACACAGGAGGTGATAGAAAAAGATGGCGATACAGGAGCTCTATAATGAGAACAAGGGTTTTGCCCCTCTTCTGATTACAGAGCAATGGCAGTTAGCACAGTTGAATTATTCCAGGGAGCAGTCTCCCGGGGAAATAAAAGAACTGGAAATGCATTTGAATACGGATGAAACCTTTACTTTGCTGGAAGGAAAAGCTTTTCTGATCGCGGCAAATGAGATAGAAAATTTAGAGATGATCTGGCTGAAAAAAGGGAGGACGTACAATATTCCAAAGGGTGTTTGGCATAACATTGCGATGATGGAAGAAAGCAGTGTGCTGATCGCGGAAAATGCCAACACACACGTGGCGGAAAAACCCATATGTGCGCTTCCGGTTTCTGTGCAGAAAAAAATTCAAAAATTCGGTCAGGTTGGAGGATTGACAAATGAAAGAAATGACATCGCTTGAGAGAGTACGCGCAGTTTTGCAGGGTGAAGTGCCGGATTATTTGCCGGTTATTCCTCAGAGTTTTATGTTTGCCATGAATGAAGGCGGCTACAGTATTGGACAGGTAAACAGAAACCCTGCTGTTATGGCAAAATGCCATGTAGAATGCCGGGAAAAATATGGCTATGACGGATGCATCATGGATGTGGATGATTCCACACTGGCAGAAGCCTGTGGAGCAAAAGTGGTTTACCGTGACGACAGTGTGGCAGTGGTAAAAGAAAGTGAGCCGCTGATCACAGATCTGCGCCAGGTGGATGATCTTCGGATCCCGGATCCGTTAAAAGATGGCAGACTGCCGGAATGGCTGGAGACTACAAGCCGTATTGCAGAGAAGATCGGAAACGAAGCCATGGTCATGGGCCGTGCCGATCAGGGACCGTTCAATCTGCTGTGTCTTCTTCGCGGCACCCAGGATTTTATGCTGGATCTGCTGGAAGAAGAGGAAGAAGTGATCCAGCATGCTCTGGAGTGGACGACACAGGTTTGCATCGCATTTGCAAAAGCACAGCTGGAAGCCGGAGCAAATGTGACAAGTATGGGGGATGCCTATGCAAGCCCGAATCTGATTGCTCCTTCTTATTATAAAAAGTATGCGCTTCCTTATGAACAGAAGGTTGTGGGAGCAGTACAGACTCCGGAGAAGCCTTATTCCATACATATCTGTGGGGATACGACCAAAATTATCGAAGATATGGGAACGACCGGAGCAAAAATCCTGGAAGTGGACTGGAAGCTGGATATGGGGCGGGCCAGAACATTGGTTCCGAAAGAAACTGTTTTGATGGGGAATGTAAATCCCAGCGATCCTCTGTATTTGGGAACACCGGATAAAGTAGAGGAAAATGTGAGATCGATCATTGCATCCACCAGAGGAAAAGGTCTGATTGTAAGTTCCGGATGCGCCATCGGCGCAAACACAAAACCAGAAAATCTGAAAGCCCTGGTGGATTCTGCAAGAAAGTATGGATCCTACGAAAAGGTTATGGCTCTGCGAGACGCAGAGTAAAAATGAAAAATACAATGCATTAGGGAGGATTTTGAAAATGAAAAAAGCAATCGTTATGTTACTGATCGGAGCAATGACGTTGGGACTGACTGCATGCGGAGGATCTTCTGAGACACAGAGCGCAGACAGTACAGCAGAAACAACCGAAGCTGCAGGGGAAGAAGACGCAGCTGCCGCAGAAGATACAGCTTCTGAAGAAGGTACATCAGAGGAAACAACTGGTAAAGCTGCTTCCGATATTAAGATTGCAGGTATTGTATTCCAGGATGACCAGTTTATGAACATGCTGACACAGGGATATGTGGATGCAGCGGAAGATCTGGGCGTGGAGATCATGACAGACAATACCAACAATGATGCGGCGAAAGAAGTGGAACTGATCAACACCTATCTGGCTCAGGGCGTAGACGGACTTGCAATCGCTCCTTTAAATGCAGATGCTTCTGTAGCAGCTCTTCGTGAGGCTGACAAACAGGGCATGAAAGTGGCACTGACAAACATTGACCTGACAGACGCAGAATTTATTGTATCCGGTTATACTTCCAATGATTACGATAACTGTAAAAAAGCAGGTGTGGAAGCCGGAGAGATCCTGAAAGAAAAAGTAGGCGATGAGACTGCAAACATTGCGATCATTCAGCTGGCTTCTCAGCTTCCGGACGTTTCCAAGAGCCGTGTAGACGGATATATGGCAGGTCTGGATGAAGCAGGATTAAATTATGAGATTGTTGCAGACCAGGATGCCTGGCTGCAGGATACCGCACTGCAGGCAGCTTCCAGTATCATCACTGCCAACAGCGATCTGGATGCTATTATTGCTGTAAACGATGGAGGGACCATTGGTTCTGTAACAGCCGTGCAGAATGCAGGTCTTTCCGATCAGATCATGGTATTCGGTCATGACGGTTCTGATCAGATCACCAGCATGATCCTGGATGAAAACAGCCCGCTGCAGTCTGTAGTGGCACAGGATCCCTATGGAATGGGTTATCAGGCAGTGACAGACCTGGTACATGCAATCCAGGGAGAAGATTATTCCGAGACAAAAGGAAAATGTAATTATATGGAAGGAATTCTTCTGTCTGTAAGAGATAAGGATGCTGTAAATAGCTGGCGTGTTGATAACGGACTCGAAGAAATCAAATAGTCGGAAAAGAAACTGGTCAGGCGGGAGAAGAAATCTTCCGCCTGGTTGATGAAAATGCAAAAGTGCATGACTAGGAATTGAAAGGTTGATAACAGTATGAGTATTTTACGCACGGAAAAAATTTCCAAACAATATCCGGGCTGTTTGGCATTAGATAACGTAGATGTTTCCTTTGAAAGCGGAAAGGTAAATGCACTGCTGGGAAAGAACGGTTCGGGAAAATCAACCTTGGTAAAATGTTTTGCCGGAGCAATTCAGCCTACCGAAGGTGCGTTTTATCTGGATGATGAGAAATTGTCTTTTCATTCGCCGTCAGAAGCCAATCAGAAAGGCTTTGCGACTGTTTATCAGGAAATGAGCCTGGTTCCCAGCCTGACGGTAACGGAAAATATTTTTCTTGGGAAAATGCCCAAGAAAGGAAAATTTGTTGACTGGAAGAAAGCTCATAAAATGGCCAGAGAGCTTTTGGATTCCATGGGCATTGATATCAATCCCAAAGAGATTGTATCCAGGCTTCCCATGTGGCAGTGCCAGGTTGTGGAAATCACAAAAGCCATGAGCTGCCATCCGAAAGTTCTGATGCTGGATGAACCCACATCTTCGCTGGCATCGAATGAAGTAGAAAGTCTGTTTAAAGTTATTCGGGAACTGAAAAAACAGGATATCGTTATCATCTATATTTCTCATAAACTCCATGAGATACCGGAGATCACAGATACGATCACCGTGTTAAGAGATGGAAAATTCATTGGCACAGTCGCAACGAAAGACGTGGACCATCAGGGAATCATCGATATGATGTTCGGCCAGGTGGCAATCCGTCAGAGACCGAAGGAACTGAAGGTTCAGGAGGGAACCGTTCTTGAGGTGAAGAATCTGTGCCGGAAAAATAAATTTGAAAATATCAGTTTCTCTCTGAGAAGAGGGGAAGTGCTGGGAATCGCCGGAATGCTGGGAGCAGGAAGAACAGAACTTCTGAAATCTATTTTTGGTGCGGATCCCTACGACAGCGGAGAAATTCTGGTGAATGGAGTCAAGGCGCCCCGTCATGCAAGCCCGATCCAGATGAAGAAGATGGGAATGGGCCTGACGCCGGAAGATCGGAAAAATGAGGGACTGATCCTGATCCATTCCATTCAGGATAATTTATGTTATGCAAGTATGAAAAAGACAGCCCATGGGTGGTTTGAAGATAGAAAGAAACGTATGGAAGCAGCCGAGAAGCAGATTGAGGATCTGCAGATCAAAATACCGGATATCCATGCTGCAGTCAGCTCTCTGTCTGGAGGAAATCAGCAGAAAGTGGTGGTCGGAAACTGGCTGAACACGAATCCGAAGATCATGTTGTATGATGAGCCCTCCAGGGGAATTGATGTAAATGCAAAGCAGCAGATCTTTGAAATTATGTGGGCACAGGCTGCCAAAGGGATATCTACGATTTTTGTATCTTCCGAGCTGGAAGAGCTTCTGGAGGTTTGCCACCGGATCCTTATCATGAAAAATGGTCAGATCACGGGAGAAGTAAATCCGGATGAAATTAACATCAATCAGTTATATGCGTATAGTATGGGGGATGGAGACCAATGAATAAAAATAAAGTAAAGAATCTGATATTAGATCATATTATTGAAATTTTGCTGGTTGCAGTGATCGTAGTCATGGCACTGGTCAGCTCAAACTTTCTGACTGTGGCAAATATACTGAATATTTTCAGAAATCAGGCTATGAAGGGTGTAATTGCTTTCGGTATGACCATGGTTATCATTTCCGGACAGATCGACCTGTCTGTAGGTTCCCAGGTCGCATTATCCGGTGCGATCATCGCCAGAGTCTGCCGTGACCTTCCGGCTGCTGCCGGCGTGAGTGTAGAGGTTGCCTGTGTGATCGGTATTGTGCTGGCAGTGTCAGGCGCTCTGGTGATGGGTGTGATCCATGCCATTGCAGAACATAAATTTAAAATGCCGGCATTTATCGTAACTCTGGCCAGCTTGAATGTACTGTATGGTCTGGCTGGTATTGTCTGCCAGGGATTCCCGATTGCCAATGTATTTCCGCAGGCTTTCCTGTGGCTGGGAACAGGCAGTGTCTTTGGGGTGATACCGGTTCCGGCAGTGATTCTGATCATTGTATTTATTGTCTGCTATATTCTGATGACTTACACCACTACCGGCCGTGCGATTTATGCTGTGGGCGGTAATGCAGAGTCTGCAAGACTCAGTGGTATCAATGTTATGATGTCAAAAGTGATTGTGTTCTCTGCAGTACAGATCATGTGTGTGCTTGCGGGTATCATGCACAGTGCGCAGGTGGCTTCCGGTTCCTTCAGTTTCGGAAAAGGATGGGAAGTGGATGTTATTTCTTCCGTTGTTGTGGGCGGCACCAGCATGGACGGCGGTATCGGAAAACCCTGGGGAACTTTGATGGGTATCCTTTTCCTGGGTGTGATTACCAATGCCATGACAATTCTGAATGTGGATGTATATATGCAGTATGTGATCAAAGGTCTGGTAATGGCATTTGCAGTATTGCTGTCTACTTACCAGGCGAAGGCAAAAGCATAAGGAGGAGAATTCTATGAAGAGATCAGAGATTAACCAGGCGCTTCGGGAAATGGAGACGCTGACACAGAAATTTTCGTTTTCCCTTCCGCCCTTCTGTCACTTTACACCGGAGGAATGGGAGACAAAGGGAAGCGAGTACGATGAAGTCCGGGATAACATGCTGGGCTGGGATATTACCGATTATGGACTGGGTGACTTTGAAAAAGTGGGCTTTGCCCTGATCACTCTGCGGAACGGTAACCAGCATGATCCAAAATATAAAAAGGTATATGCGGAGAAATTGCTGATGCTGAAAGAAGGCCAGCATTCTCCCATGCATTTTCATTGGGTAAAAAGTGAAGATATTATTAACCGGGGCGGCGGTACGCTGCTGATCCATGTTTATAATGATGATGGAGAAGGCGGTCTGGCAGATACGCCGGTACAGGTCAACAGTGATGGCCGTACCTATACCGTTCCGGCCGGAACGGCTGTGGAACTGCATCCAGGGGAGAGCATTACCCTGTGGCCGCACCAGTATCATGATTTTGATGTGAAGCCGGGAACCGGAGATGTGCTCATTGGAGAAGTTTCCATGTGCAACGACGACAACACGGACAATCGTTTTTATGAGTCGGTGGGCCGTTTTCCGGAAATCGAGGAGGATGAACCACCTTATCGGCTTCTCTGCAATGAATATCCTGCTGCAAAATGAGAGACTGAAATGTAAAATGAAATGTTAAATCTAGATAAAACCGGAGAAATCCGGTTTTTTCTTTTACATTCTTTTAACAAAACTCCTCTTTTGGACTTTACATTTCCTTTATATGATGTATCCAGCGCTGAAGAAGCGAAGTAAAAATGGATGCGATAAAAAAAGGATAAAAAAGAGGAGAATTTTTATGAAAAACAAAAAAGTATTAAGCGTATTATTAGCAGCTATGGTATGTGCCGGAGCACTGGCAGGATGCGGTGGAAGCAGCAGCGATTCCACAGATTCTTCTTCTACAGCGGAAGCAACGGAAGCAGCAGAGGCTACAGAAGGAGCAGAAGCTACCGAAGAAGCAGAGGCAACAGATGCCGCAGAGGAAACAGACAGTGCAGAAACATCTGGAGAAGTTCCTACAGGTATGATCAGTGTAGTATCCCGTGAAGATGGTTCCGGAACCAGAGGTGCGTTTGTAGAACTGTTCGGCGTACAGCAGGAAGTAGACGGCGAAGACGTAGATATGACTACTCCGGAAGCAAACATTACCAACAGTACTTCTGTTATGATGACAACGGTAGCCGGTGATGTAAATGCGATTGGATATATTTCTCTTGGATCTCTGGATGACAGCGTAAAGGCTCTGAAGATTGATGGAGTAGAAGCTACTGTAGAAAATGTGACGAATGGAACGTATCAGGTGTCCAGACCATTTAATATTGCAACTACAGAAGATGTGTCTGAAGTAACACAGGATTTCATTGATTTTATCCTGAGCTCTGACGGACAGGCTGTAGTGGAAGAAGAAGGCTATATCAAAGCTTCTGATGCCGGCGCTTATGAAGGAACACAGCCTTCCGGAACCATCACCGTTGCAGGTTCTTCTTCTGTAACACCGGTTATGGAAAAATTAAAAGAGGCTTATCTGGAAGTGAATCCCAATGCAGAAATCGAAGTACAGCAGAGTGACTCCACCACAGGTATGACTTCTGCAATTGACGGTATCTGTGATATCGGTATGGCATCCAGAGAGCTGACAGATACTGAGCTGGAATCTCTGCAGCCGACTGTAATCGCAACCGATGGTATCGCAGTAATCGTAAACAATGACAATGGTGTAGATGATCTGAGAACAGATCAGGTGCAGGCAATCTACACAGGCGAAGTAACCACCTGGGAAGATGCTCTGGCAATGGAATAAGAAAATTGAAATAGTAGGATAGGGGATAGTAGGAATGAAAAAAGCAAAAGAAATAGGGATGAAGTATTTATTTCTTGTGGCTGCATGTACCAGTGTGCTGGCCGTAGCCCTGATTTGCCTTTTCCTGTTTGCCAACGGAATCCCCGCCATAGGAGAGATCGGGGTCTTCAAATTTCTCACAGGAGAACTTTGGAGACCTTCCAATGGTATATACGGAATTCTCCCGATGATTCTGGGCAGTATTTATGTAACAGCGGGTGCAATTCTGCTTGGCGTCCCTCTGGCGATTCTGACAGCAACATTTATGGCAAAATTTTGTCCTAAGAAAATTTACAAACCGCTGAAATCAGCAATCGAACTGATGGCCGGAATTCCTTCCATTGTATATGGTTTCTTTGGACTGGTGCTGATCGTGCCGTTGATCCGAAACCTGTTCCCCAACCAGGGAAATGGAAGCAGCATGCTTACCGCATCTATACTGCTGGCCATTATGATTCTTCCTACAGTAGTAGGTGTTGCGGAAAGCGCCATTCGCAGTGTGCCGGAAAGCTATTACGAAGGAGCGCTGGCTCTGGGCGCAACCCATGAGCGCAGTGTTTACTGTATCATGCTTCCGGCAGCAAAATCCGGTATCCTGGCCGGCGTGGTTCTGGGAATCGGAAGAGCCATTGGCGAGACCATGGCAGTCATCATGGTAGCCGGCAACCAGGCGAGAATGCCAGCCGGTATTTTCAAAGGAATACGTACCATGACAGCAAATATCGTGCTGGAGATGGGGTATGCTACAGATTTGCACAGAGAGGCTCTGATCGCCACAGGTGTTGTTCTGTTTGTGTTCATTCTGATCATTAACCTGTGCCTGTCTGTATTGAAACGGAGGATGATTCATGAATAAAGAACAGATGGTGACCGACTCTCCCGTAGATTTATGGAAGGACGAGGAACATAAGGCGAGAATGAAAGAAATTTCGGATACGATGAATAAGGATCGTACCCGTCATACCGGTTCCAAAGTAGTCAAGGGTCTAACCTGGCTGGCCGGTGGCATCAGTGCGTTTGTCTTTCTGTTTCTGGTAATTTATATTCTGGCCAATGGAATTCCGCATTTGAACGCAGATCTGTTTGCCTGGAATTATACCACAGAGAATGTTTCCATGACCCCTGCTCTGATCAACACGCTGATCATGACTGTGCTGGCGCTGATAATCGCAGGCCCCCTGGGTATTTTCTCTGCTATTTATCTGGTGGAATATGCCCGCAATGGCAGTAAGATTGTAAAGCTGATCCGTATTACTGCAGAGACGCTTTCCGGAATTCCCTCTATTGTATATGGACTTTTCGGTATGCTGTTTTTCGTTACTACACTGCACTGGGGTTATTCGATTATGGCCGGTGCTTTTACACTGGTAATCATGATCCTGCCGCTGATCATGCGGACCACAGAGGAAGCTCTGATCTCTGTGCCGGATATGTACCGGGAAGCCAGTTATGGTCTTGGAGCCGGCAAACTTCGTACTATTTTTAAAATCGTTCTGCCGACTGCAGTGCCGGGAATTTTGTCTGGTGTGATCCTGGCCATCGGACGAGTGGTTGGCGAGACGGCAGCATTAATTTATACTGCAGGGTCTGTAGCACAGATACCAAGCAGTTTGTTTGGATCCGGCCGTACATTAGCTGTACATATGTATGCGTTGTACAGTGAAGGCCTGTATACCGACCAGGCGTCTGCCACTGCAGTTATCCTGCTTATTATGGTATTGTTGATTAACTGGGTTTCCAGTAGAATTGCAAAACAGATTACGAAAGGACAGGGACAATGACACAGGGAACAGGAACACAGGATAAAATAGCCATTGAAAATCTGGATTTGTATTATGGCGATTTTCATGCGTTGAAAGATATTAATATGGATCTGCCGGCAAAAGAGATCACTGCTTTTATCGGCCCCAGCGGATGCGGAAAATCCACACTGCTGAAATCTTTGAACAGAATGAATGATCTTGTTGAAGGATGCAAGATCACGGGTAAAGTAACTCTGGATGGAGAAGATATTTATGAAGGGATGGATGTAAACCTTCTCCGCAAGAGAGTGGGAATGGTATTTCAGAAGCCCAATCCGTTCCCAATGAGTATTTATGACAATATTGCTTTTGGCCCCAGAACCCATGGCGTGCGCAGCAAGGCAAAACTGGATGACATCGTGGAGAAATCTCTCCGGGACGCAGCAATCTGGGATGAAGTAAAGGATCGTCTGAAAAAAAGTGCCCTTGGCATGTCCGGCGGACAGCAGCAGAGACTTTGTATTGCCAGAGCTCTGGCCGTACAGCCGGAAGTACTTCTGATGGATGAGCCTACTTCCGCACTGGATCCTATTTCCACATCCAGAATAGAAGACCTTGCCGTAGAACTGAAAAAAGATTATACTATCATTATGGTAACGCACAATATGCAGCAGGCTGCACGCATTTCTGATAAAACCGCTTTCTTCCTGTTGGGAGAGGTTGTAGAATTTGACGAAACAGAAAAACTTTTCTCTATGCCTTCAGATAAAAGAACGGAGGATTATATTACAGGGAGGTTCGGTTGATATGAGAAATCGATTTGATGAGCAGTTAAATGAACTCCATGTGGAATTGACCGGTATGGGCGCGCTGTGCGAACGCGCCATTGGGAACACATACCGGGTACTGATGGAGGAAGACCGCCAGGCGGCAAAAGTGATCATGAATGCAGATAATGAGATCAACCAGGCAGAAAGAGAGATCGAAAGTCTTTGTATGAAGCTTTTGCTGATGCAGCAGCCGGTGGCAGGTGATCTGCGGAGAATTTCTGCGGCTCTGAAGATGATCACAGATCTGGAGCGTATTGGAGATCAGGCAGCGGATATTGCGGAGATCGTCGATACAGCCAATCTGAAAGCTCCCGGTGAGGAAATTCCTCTGAAACAGATGGCAGAAGCTACCATGAAGATGGTAACAGAGAGCATTGACGCCTATGTACAGCAGGATCTGGAGATTGCTGAGAAGGTGATCAGAGATGACGATGTAATAGATGATCTGTTTGTGCGTACCCGCGAAAAACTCACGGATTTGATGGAAAGTAAAGCAATTTCTGCGGATTATGCCATGGACCTTTTGATGGTTGCCAAATATTACGAGCGAATTGGAGATCATGCAACCAACGTTGCGGAATGGGTGGTATTTTCCATTACCGGCAATCATGAGGATTATGAGGAAAACGATCATCATTAATGACTGATGCTTGCCGGATATCAGAAAACGGAGGAAAGCATCTTATGATTTATTGCGTAGAAGATGAGAGAAATATCAGGGAACTGATTGTTTACACATTGGAATCCAGCGGACTGACAGCCAGGGGATTTGAAAATGGCGATGCCTTCTTTCAGGGGGTACGCCAGAAAGTCCCTCAGCTGGTCCTGCTGGATATCATGCTTCCAGGAGATGACGGCCTGGCAATTTTGAAAAAACTGAAAGGGGATACGCTGACCAGTGATGTTCCCGTGATTCTGGTGACCGCCAAGGGGTCCGAATACGATAAGGTTCTTGGTCTGGATATGGGAGCAGATGATTATATTGTAAAACCTTTCGGAATGATGGAGCTGATTGCCCGTGTGAAAGCGCTCCTGCGCAGGAGCAGGAAAGAAAAAAGCGTTCGGGAATACACCATGGGCGATCTGGTCATGCAGGTGGATAAGCATACGGTAAAGGTACAGGGAGAAGAAGTCCTTCTGACTTTTAAAGAATTCGAGCTACTGAAATATATGCTTGAGAATCCGGGTATCGTGCTGAGCCGGGATCAGATTCTGGAACATATCTGGGGATATGAATTTGCCGGAGAGACCCGGACAGTAGATGTACACATACGGACTTTGCGTAAGAAGCTGGGGCCCTGTCAAGACATGATTGAAACCATCCGCGGTGTGGGCTACCGCATGGGAGGATAAGATAGATGAGAGAAAGAATCTTGAAAAGTATGACAGTGTTTATCGCTGCTTCCATACTTTTGACGTTTGTTTTTGTCATGCTTCTGATGTACCGCCAGGAGGACGCGCAGATGCGGGAACGGGTCCGGGATGAAGCCGGTTATATCCAGATGGCACTTGAGAGTACGGGAGAGGACTATCTGGAGAACGGAGTTGCAGATGTGACAGACAGCCGGATCACGCTGATCGATGTTTCCGGAACGGTGCTCTATGACAGCGAAGAGGATGCGGACAGTATGGATAATCACTGGGACCGGCCGGAAGTGGCGGATGCCAGGGAAAATGGCGTTGGTGAGTCCACCCGCCTTTCTGCGACTCTGGGTGAAACTACCTATTATTATGCGGTGGAACTGGAAAACGGCAATGTACTCCGGGTTGCCAAAACAACGGACAGTGTGTTTGCAGATATCAGGAACTTTATTGCGCCACTGGGACTGGTATTTGTGATCATTATGATCCCGGCGATCCTGTTGGCCAAGAAGCAGACGGAGCATCTGGTAGAACCGGTGAATAAGCTGAATCTGGAACAGCCTCTGGAAAATGATATTTATGAAGAACTTTCTCCTCTTCTGCACCGGATCAGCAAGCAGAATGAGCAGATTGCAGAGCAGATGAAAGAACTGAAGAATCGTGAAGAAGAATATCAGGCCATTACGGAGAATATGAAGGATGGGTTAGTAGTTACGAACCGATCCGTGATTTTGTCTATTAACCGCTGCGCAGCCAATTTATTTCATCTGAAAAAAGAGGACTGTCTGCGGAAAAATATTCTGGTTTTGGGTAGAAATCTTCAGATTAAAGCCTGTCTGGAGCGAGCGCTGGAAGGTCAGTCCAATCATGCTATGGTAACATTGAACGGATTGAGCTATCAGGTGCTGGGAAATCCTGTCCGGGTAGACGGGATTATCCAGGGCGCAGTCCTCTTTCTTCTGGATATGACAGAAAAAGAAGAAACAGAAAGGATCCGCAGAGAATTTTCGGCAAATGTATCTCATGAACTGAAGACGCCGCTGATGTCGATTATGGGGTATGCGGAGCTGATGATGAACCATATGGTCCGTCCTCAGGATCAGGATGAGTTTTCAGGCAGGATCTATAAGGAAGCAAAGCGTCTGTCGACTCTGGTAGAGGATATCATCAAGCTGTCACGGCTGGATGAAGGCCAGGTAGAGGATTTTCATGAGACAGTGGATTTGTGGTCTCTGGCAAAAGATGTACGGGATCATCTGTCGGCGCAGGCGAAAAGTCTGCATCTTCGTTTTTCCCTGGAGGGAGACCCGGTAATCGTGGAAGGAAATACCCGTATTCTGTATGAGATTTTGTATAATCTCTGTGACAATGCAATGAAATACAACCGTTCCGGCGGCGAAGTGATCGTGCACATGCATGATGTGGAGGGCAATGCAGAGGTGATCGTGGAAGATACAGGAATCGGTATTGCCCAGGAAGAGCAGGATCGTATTTTTGAGCGTTTCTACCGGGTGGATAAAAGCCGTTCCAGGCAGGTGAACGGAACCGGACTGGGGCTTTCCATCGTCAAGCACGGTGTTCAGCTCCATAAGGGAAGGATCGAGCTGGAAAGCGAATTGGGCAAAGGAACGAAAATTAAAGTGATCCTACCTGGTGTGGAAGCGGTGGAGACTATCGCATAAAACAGAAAAAGCCGTCTATACTAAAAGCAGAACCTTACAGAAAGGGGATATGTATGCGACGGCAAAGAATAGGGTTACTCCTGCTGGTATGCTGTCTGGTCATCCTGACCGGGTGCACAGAGGAAAAGCAGGAAATAAAAGGAGAACTGGTCTACCTTCCGAAGGTGGCCGGTTTTCTTTTTGCGCAGGGAATCCTGTCTTTACTAATGGACCGGTTTTTGATATGATAAGCATTGTACAAACGCAGAATAAGGATACTACAGCGGAGGAAATGAAACATGAATAAGACAAAAGTTATGATAAGGATTATTGCAGGTGTTTATCTTCTGTACAGCAGCTATAGCCTGGGAAGAGCCATACTGAATGGGGAGACAGAAGGGATTGGTATTCCGATTTTTACCATCGCTTTTGTGATTTTTGGAGCGGCTTTTGTAATAACAGGCATTCTGGATATGAAGAAAATCTCGGCATACGAAAAACAGGAGGCACAGGCAGCGGAGGAAAGAGCAGCAGAAGAGCCGGAAGAGGTTACGAAAGTTCAGGAAATCCCCCGGCAGAACAACGGAAAGAAGTCCATTGCAGAGCGCGCCAGGATGACGGCTGATCTGGGGGAGGAAGAAGAGGAAAAGTAGATTGAACAGGCGGAACCTGCGTTCTGCCGTTTACGAAAAGTATTGCGGGGAGTGTAAGAGGTCCGATGGACATCCTGCACTCCCCGCAGTGTGGGAGAAAGACCAAGTTATGGCAGCCAGCGTCAGGCGGAAGCCAGTTTTTCTCCCAGAGTCCGGCAGGCATCCAGGGCTTCCTCATCCGGTTCGTTATTGGCGATGAGTCCTTCTTCCTGGCAGAGGTCGGCGCCGGCATTTCTGGTCCTGTCGAACCAGTCCCGCATCCACTGGCCGTCGCCCCAGTCATAGGACCCGAACAAGGCCACCTTCTTTCCGCTCAGTTTTCCTTCCAGATCTGCAAAGAAGGGTTCAAAATCTCCTTCTTCCAACACTTCATCTCCCATGGCCGGGCAGCCCAGCGCGATCACATCATAAGCGGCTGTTTCATCGGCGGTTACAGCAGTGACCTCAGAGAGAGTCACATCCGCGCCTGCGGCTTTGGCGCTGTCGGCAATGGCGTTTGCCATGGTTTCGGTATTTCCGGTGCTGCTCCAGTATACAACTGCAATTTTGTTCATTTTTTTGTCCTCTTTTCTTTATAGTTTTTCATATGTCAGATCAGGCAGCCACAGTCAGCTGCTTGATTGATCTTCCCTGTAAAAACAGGCTTTCATAAACACTTCTGCATTTTCTGAAACGGGCAAACAGTTTCTGTGCCTCGCAGGCGTTGCAATACACCTTCCAGCATCCGGTGCAGAGGCAGTTCTGACCCTGATTTTCAATAAAACCTATCACATCTCCCAGTGGATATCCCAGAAAAATTCCGATTTCATGGGGAAAATCCTGTTGACAGGAAAAACGGCCCGTCAGACGGAGCAGAACGTTTTCCAGACAAATGTTTTCATATCCGTATGCGGAAAGGAAATGCTGAATATTTTCCTGGAGCAGGAGATCCTGCAGCATTCTGGGACGGTATACATAGACCAGGCCCCGGTTCGTACTCAGGCGAAGAAGATGCAGGCAGATTCCTTTTTCATTGAGTTCTTTGTTCCAGCATTCCAGAGAATCATAGAGCTCCTGGGGAGAGGAAAAAGAATAAGTAAAGAGGCTGCCCAGCTTTAGCCCTGCCAGAGTGGGAGAGCAGTGCTTCAGCAGAAATTCTTCAAACATAAAACGTCCTCCTTCCGTCTTATAGTTAGTTTGAACTAACTGCTGTCGGTTAAAAAAGAACCCCTGAAAACAGGATTCTGTGTCCGCGGCGGGCTGCCGGCAGCAATTTGCTTTTCTAAAGCAGTCTGTTTTTACTGACTGCTTTAGAAAAGATTTCTCGCAGAATGAGTTAGTTACATCTAACTAATATAAAGATATCATAAAATTTTCCATCTGTCAATGGTTTTTTTTGCCGGAACCGCCTCCCGGCAGCAGGCGCAGAGTGGTCCAGCAGAAGATCCGGACTACCATGATCCCTATGAAGATCCCGATACTGTCGATCAGCACGTCTCGTTTGGAAGGTCCGCGGCCGGCCACAAAGGATTGGTGGAATTCGTCCAGGCAGGCAAAGCCCACACAGATGCCTCCTGCCAGGATCAGCAGAAGGATGCCTCGAAGCCCGTAGACATAAAGGGGGAAAGATACGGCAATGGCCAGGACGAAATATTCAGTCATATGGGCGATCTTCCGGACTTTGGGATGGATCCGTTCAGCATAGTAACTGACGGTGTCGGAATCCATTCCCAGATCCAGTATCTCATTTCCTGTCTCGACGATCTTGACGCTGACCCGGTAGCTGAGATTGGCAGACACCTCCCCGGTCTGCCCGGAAAACGAAAAAATCAGGTACATGATCAAAATTGCCGGCAGAAAAGAAAATGGTTTTAATAAGAATAAGATTGCTTTTTTCATAGAGAGAATATAACATGATTTCTTCGAAATGTCCACCGGTACAAAAACGGAATGCAGACAGGAGAGTTGTACTAAAAACGGATTGTTCTCATATATTAACTGTAAAGGGGGGAAAATGCGCGGTGAGAAAGGAAGAGATTACCGGTCTGTTTGCGTTAAGTATCCGCCGTGTCCTTCAGAGAGCTGTCCAGGATTTTGCACAGGTTTATGAGATCCGACTGCGGGCGCACATGCCGGTGATCCTGGTGATGGAGGGACGGGAATGGTTTCTGGGATCTGAAGGCCATCTTACAGAAAATCCGGATACTGCCTATCAGGCAGAAGAAGAAGAAATCCGGGAGACACTGGAATACGTGGCCGGCTATTCCCTGTATGCCTTTGAAGAAGAAATCCGACAGGGGTACCTGACTGTACAAGGGGGCCATCGGGTGGGAGTATCCGGAACAGTGGCAATGGAAGGAGGAAAAGTGCGTACACTGTCTCAGATCAGTTCTCTGAATATACGGCTGGCCCATCAGATCAGAGGCTGCGCGGATCTTTGTATGCCATGGATCCGTGACGCAGAAGGAATTCATCATACATTGATTGTTTCCCCGCCAAGAGGGGGAAAGACCACTTTGCTGCGGGACGCCATCCGTCAGCTCTCCAATGGCGAACGCGGGTTCCCGGGGTGTACGGTGGGCGTTGTGGACGAGCGCAGTGAACTGGCCGGCTGTTACCGGGGCATTCCCCAGAACGATCTGGGAATCCGTACAGATGTGCTGGATGCCTGTCCAAAAGCAGAGGGTATGATGATGCTGGTCCGTTCCATGTCGCCTCAGGTAGTAGCGGTGGACGAACTGGGAAATTGTGAGGATATCCATGCCATTGAGACAGTGATCCACTGCGGCTGTCGCCTGCTTGCCACCATGCATGGAAACGCTCTGGAGGATATCAGAAGAAAGCCGTTGATGGAACGGCTGTGGGGAGAACAGATATTTGAACGGTTTCTGGTCCTTCGGGGCGGGGACCGTGCAGGAGAGATACTGGGAATATACGATGGAAGGGGAAATCGAATGGCATGAGGGGAGCAGATAAGAGAGTATGTTGCAATGGCTGGGTTGTGGGATATTGGTGATTGCCGGATCAGGTCTTGGATTTTATTACAGCAGACAGTGGACAAGGCGTCTGGAGCTGTTAAAGGGGCTGTATCAGATGATGAATCTGCTGAAAGGAGAGATTTCTTTTGGCGGTCTGACGCTGCCGGACGCGTTTCTTCGGATATCCAAAAGAATTTCGTCACCGTTGTCAGAGTTTGTGGTGTCATTGGGGAGAAAATTGAAGAGCAGGCCGGGGGAACCATTTGCAGTGCTGTTTTCTTCAGAGATCCGCAAGATTCTGAGCAGGACCAGTCTGGCGAAAGAAGATCTGGAGCAATTGGAAGATCTGGGACGTCATCTGGGCTATCTGGACCGGCAGACACAGCTTCGAACGCTGGATCTGTATACACATAACCTGGATACGATGATTCAGGAACTGCGCCAGGAGCTGCCGGGAAGAAAAAAGATGTATCAGAGCCTGGGAATCATGGGCGGTCTGTTTCTGGCGGTGCTGCTGCTGTAACAAAAGATCCGGGCTGCGGAAGGGAGAGACAAAGGGGGAAAGCATTTGGAAGTAAGTATTATTTTTAAGATTGCGGCGGTGGGGATCCTTGTATCTGTACTTTCCCAGGTCCTGAAGCACAGCGGCCGGGAAGAAGAAGCCTTTCTGGTCAGCCTGGCGGGGCTGCTCCTGGTTCTCTTCTGGATCCTTCCCTATATCCAGGATCTGTTTGAAAGCATTCAGGAGCTGTTTTACATCGCATAGAGGAGGGATCCTATGGAAATGATTCGGGTCTCCGTACTGGGGATTACCGGGGTACTCCTGGGATTTTTACTGAAGAATACCAAACCGGAATACTCATTTTATCTGTCGATGGGGATCGGGATCTGTATTCTGATCCTGGCCGTGGGAAAGCTGCAGTATCTGTTTGCATCTCTGGAAAAAATCCGGTCTTATCTGCCCGTTGACAGCAGCTATCTGACGATTCTGCTGAAGATGATGGGAATTTCCTATATCGGACAGTTTTCCTCTGGAATTTGCAAAGATGCAGGATTTTCAGCCATTGCAGGACAAATTGAAATATTTGGAAAACTTGTGATCATGGGGCTGAGCATGCCGGTGCTTCTGGCTCTGTTGGAGACCGTTCATGGGTTCCTTTCTTAGAAGGCCGGGGGTTGTCAGGGGGATGGCGGCATTGCTGTTCCTCCTGCTGATACCCGTCCGGGTTTCTGGGCAGGAGTTGCAGGAACAGGCCTCTTCCGGAGCCGGGAATTCTTCTGAAATAACAGCCGGCACCGAAGAAGGAGCAGCGGTTGACACCAAAGAAGCCGCGGCTGGCATCGAAGAAGCAGCGGACGGAACCGAAGAAGCCAGAACCCTGCTGGAGGATCTGGAACTGGAAGAGGTACAGAAGATTCTGGATGAGATGCTGGGAGAAAACAGTTTTTCCCTGTCTGAAACCATGAAGAGGCTATTAGGCGGGGAAGAAGTACTCTCCGGTGAATTTCTGGAAGAGCTGTTCCGGGGTGTTTTCTTTTCCCAATTGTCCAGAGAACGGGCACTGTTCCTGCAGATTCTGCTGCTTCTGATTGTGGCTGCCCTGTTTTCCAATCTTTCCCGGGTCTTTGAGCAGGGGCAGATTGGGGAGACCAGCTTTTACGTGGCGTATCTGCTGTTGTTCATTCTGCTGGTACAGGCCTTCGAAACCCTCAGTGTGCAGCTGTCCGGGACTCTTACTGCGGTAAATGCTTTTATGAGGGGACTGGCACCTGCCTATTTTCTGGCGGTGGCGGCTTCCACCGGCACGTCTACGGCAGCCATGTTCTACCAGGTGGTGCTGGTCCTTTCCTGGATGATCCAGTGGGTGATGCTGACTCTGCTGCTGCCGGGGACAAATCTGTATGTACTGCTGCAGCTGGTGAATCATTTGTCCAGAGAAGATATCCTGTCCCGGTTGGCGGAGCTTCTGCACACGCTGATCCAGTGGGCCTTAAAGACCATGCTGGGGATCGTGGTGGGAATGCAGGTGGTGCAGGGGCTGATCGCGCCGGTGATGGATTCGCTGAAACGTTCTGCCATCGGCAAGACAGCCAGTGCGATCCCCGGAGTAGGCGGCGCCATTAATGCAGTGACGGAAATCGTGCTGACCAGTGCGGTGCTGGTGCGCAACTGTCTGGGCGTATCGTTTCTGATCGTGTTTCTGATCTGGGGCATTTCTCCGTTGGTCAAATATGCCCTGCATACTTTTGCCTACCGGCTGATTGCTGCCATGATCCAGCCCATAGCGGACAAAAGGATCGTGGGCTGTCTGGTCACCATGGGAGAGGGCTGCGGGCTTCTCCTGCGGATCTTTCTCACTACGCAGGTATTGTGTATGCTGACGATCATAATCCTGGCAGTTACTTTTGGAGGGGGCGGATGAGAGAAGAAATCTATAGCTGGATGAAAAATCTGGCCGTATTTTATATTGTGCTCACGGCAGTGATGAATCTGATCCCCAACGAAAAGTATGCCGGTTACATCCGGCATTTTACCGGACTTCTGCTGATCCTTCTGTTGTGCAGCCCGCTTTTTCAGCTGCTGGGAATGGACGGAAGGATGCTGGATAACCTGGATGCGCAGATACGGCAGGCGCAGACCCAGATCCTGGAAAAAGGAGAGGAAGAGCAGCGGGAATATTATCGGAAGGCTTATGAAAGAGAAATCGCCGCGCAGATACAAAAGTATCTGCAGACGCTGGAATATCCGGTACTGGCAGCAGAAGCGGTGCTGGCAGCAGACGGCAGTGCGGTACAAAGCCTGACTCTTTATCTGGAAGGAGAAAGGGATGCGGCAGGAGAGGAGGCGATACGGGATGAACTGGAAGAAGAATACCGGCTCGGACGGGAACGGGTGGCTTTCTGCTATCCGTAATATGGGAAAGCAGCAGTGGATCGTTCTGCTGCTGGTGGGAGTCCTGTTGGCTGTCATTGCCATGCCCACGGCAGAAAGCAGCAGTTCCCCGGATCTGTCTGCTGAAAGCTGGATGCAGTCCCCGGAAACGGAAGGATCCGGAGAAAAGCAGCAGCTGGAGAGAGAACTGGAGGAATTGCTGCGGCAGGTGGAAGGAATCGGAGAGATCCGGGTCATGCTGACCCTGGAAGAAGAAAACAATTCCATTTACGCTTCGGAAAGCGGAGGTACGAAGGTTGCCGGCGTGCTGATCGCGGCCCAGGGGGCAGATGATCTCACGGTGGTGCAGAATATTCAGGAGGCAGTTCAGGCATTATTTCAGGTAGAGGCCCATAAAATTAAAGTAATGAAAATGAAATAAGGAGAGGGCAAGTGAAGAAAGTCATTAAGAAAAATCAGGTAGTGATCACAGCGCTGGCCGCACTGATTGCAGTGGCAGGGTATCTGAATTTTGCAGATGTGGATCTGGGAACCGGCGATAAGGAAGCCAGTGCAGAGGGTACCACGATCGTGGAAGACATTGAAAGTCTGGATTACGATCTGAGTGATGAGACGGCAGTGCTTTCAGAAAATACAGAGGAGGAGACAGGGGAAACGGGAGACATGGAAGGGTCGCAGAACGAGACGGATACGCAGAGCGGAGAAACTGCAGATGCCGGTGAGGAGCTGGATCCTGCATCAGGAACACCGGGTGAGGCAGTTCTGACCGGTTCCTCCAATTTTGCGGCTCAGGCCCGGATCAACAGGGAGCAGATCCGTTCCCAGAATAAAGCCAGCCTGCAGGAGATCATTGACAATGCAGAGCTTTCCCAGGAGCAGAAGGCAGAAGCGGTCAGCAGTATGGTGGAAATGACAGAAATGGTAGAAAAAGAAGCTGCAGCAGAGCTGCTTCTGGAAGCAAAGGGATTCCAGGATGTGGTAGTGAATCTGACCGGGGAGACGGCGGATGTGGTGGTACCGGACAGCAGCGTGGACGATGCGTCCCGGGCCCAGATTGAGGATATTGTGCAGAGAAAGACGGGAATCGCCCCGGAGAATATTGTGATCTCACCCATGAGTGAAACAGAATAAAGGGGAAGCCGGTTGGAAAACTCCGGGAATCCCCTTGACACAGGAAACTTTCCTATAATAGAATAGATAAGATTGAAAAGAAAGCAGGAGGTTTGTCGTGTCAAAGTATACGAAAGAAATAGAAAAAAGACGCACATTTGCGATCATCTCTCATCCTGATGCGGGAAAGACCACGCTGACAGAGAAATTTCTGCTTTACGGCGGCGCTATTAATCTGGCCGGTTCTGTAAAGGGAAAAGCCACCGCGCGGCACGCAGTGTCAGACTGGATGGAGATCGAGAAGGAGAGAGGTATTTCGGTTACCTCTTCTGTACTGCAGTTTCATTATGACGGATATTGTATCAACATATTGGATACTCCGGGACACCAGGATTTCTCGGAGGACACATATCGTACGTTGATGGCGGCGGATTCTGCCGTGATGGTGATCGACGGTTCCAAGGGAGTAGAGGCGCAGACCAGAAAACTTTTCAAAGTTTGTGTGATGCGCCATATTCCCATCTTTACGTTTATCAACAAGATGGACCGGGATGCCAATGATACGTTTGAACTGCTGGACGAAATCGAGAAAGAGCTGGGCATTGCCACCTGTCCGGTGAACTGGCCCATCGGTTCCGGAAAAGCCTTCCGGGGTGTATATGACCGCAACACCAGAAAGGTCCTTACCTTTGCAGATACCCAGAAAGGAACAAAAGAGGGAACCTGGGAGGAAATTGATGTGGAAGATCCCAGACTGGATCAGGTGATTTCTCCGGAACAGAAAGAGCAGCTGCTGGAAGAAATCGAACTGCTGGACGGAGCCAGCGCGGAATTTGACCAGGAGCTGGTCAGCAAAGGAGAGCTTTCTCCGGTATTTTTCGGCTCTGCCCTCACGAATTTTGGTGTGGAGACATTTCTGAAGCATTTCCTGAAGATGACCACTTCTCCTCTGCCCCGGATGGCTGACTGCGGAGAGATTGATCCCATGGAAGAGGAGTTCTCTGCCTTTGTATTTAAGATTCAGGCAAATATGAACAAGGCCCACCGGGACCGTATTGCATTTATGCGGATCTGTTCCGGCCGGTTTGATGCAGGGGAAGAAGTCTACCATGTACAGGGCGGCAAGAAGCTAAGGCTTTCCCAGCCGCAGCAGATGATGGCACAGGATCGTCATATTGTGGAAGAGGCCTATGCCGGAGATATTATCGGTGTATTTGATCCGGGAATTTTCTCCATTGGAGATACAGTCTGCATGCCGGGAAGAAAATTTCAGTATGAGGGAATTCCCACTTTTGCGCCGGAGCATTTCGCCCGGGTGCGCCAGATGGACACCATGAAGCGCAAACAGTTTGTCAAAGGGATTAATCAGATCGCTCAGGAAGGCGCCATTCAGATTTTCCAGGAATTCCATACCGGTATGGAAGAGATCATCGTGGGTGTAGTAGGCGTGCTGCAGTTTGATGTGCTGAAATATCGTCTGGAGAATGAATACAATGTGGACATCCGTCTGGAAAATCTGCCTTATGAGCATATCCGCTGGATTGTCAACAAAGATGAGGTGGATGTGGAAAAGCTGACCGGTACTTCTGATATGAAGAAAGTTACAGACCTGAAAGGCAATCCGCTGCTCCTGTTTGTCAATGCCTGGAGTGTGGGAATGACTCTGGACAGAAATCCCGGCCTTCGTCTGGAAGAGTTCAGCAGAGATTAAAAAATCCTTTTATTTTATACATCAGTTTGGTATAATATAAGAATAGAAAGTTTTCTGAAACGGAGACCGGAAATCCATAAGGGATACCAGAATTGCCGCGTCAGGCGCGGCAAAAAGGAGGAAATATATGGCAGAGAAGCGAAACACATACAAAATTCAAAAACTCGGAGAAACCGGAGAAGTTCGTGTATCGGACGAGGTGGTTGCGATCATTGCAGGACTGGCCGCTACGGAAGTAGAAGGTGTTGCTTCCATGGCAGGAAATATTACCAATGAACTTGTGGGCAAGCTGGGTATGAAAAATCTGTCCAAAGGTGTGAAGGTTACCATTATTGAGACAGCGGTGACAGTGGATCTGGCTCTGAACATTGAATATGGAAGGAATATACTGGAGACCAGCAAGAAGGTGCAGGAGAGAGTGAAGACCACTCTGGAAAACATGACCGGACTTGAGGTCGCTGATGTGAATATTCGTATTGTAAGTGTGGATATGGAAAAGGAAGGAAAATAAATCCGCCTGCATAGCCGGCGTGCGCGAGGGACTGTGTCAGCAGAGCCGACACTTTCCCTTTTTTCATCTTAAAGAAAAGCAGAGCATTCCGTTTATATACGCGATAGAGAATACAGGAGGACAACCCCATGGGGAGAAGAGAATTACGGGAACACATTTTTAAGCTTTTGTTTATGTACCAGTTCAATGAGACAGAGGAGATGCCCCAGCAGCTGTCCCTTTATTTTGAGGGACTGCCGGAGCTGAAAGAGAAAGATCAGCAGTATATGCAGGGAAAATACCAGCATATCGTGGAGAAGATCCCTGTCATTGATGAAGAGATCAACCAGGTGTCCAAAGGATGGAAGACCCGTCGTATGGGCCGGGTGGATCTGACGGTACTGCGCCTGGCGGTTTATGAGATGAAGTATGATGAGGACGTACCGGTGAAGGTGGCGATCAATGAGGCAGTGGAGCTGGCCAAGGAGTTTGGCGGAGATGAGTCAGCCGGATTTATCAATGGAATCCTGGGCAGGATCGCGGAGACCTGCAATGCGTAATGTCTATTCTGTCGGCCAGGTAAATGCCTATATCCGGAATATGTTTCAGCAGGATTTCCTGCTGAACAGGATATATGTGAAGGGTGAAGTATCCAACTGCAAGTACCATACTTCCGGACATATTTATTTTTCACTGAAGGATGAGACGGGCGCCATAGCCTGTGTAATGTTTGCCGGACAAAGAAAAGGTCTGGCTTTTTCCATGAAAAACGGCGACCGGGTGGTGGTCCTTGGCAGTGTCAGTACTTATGAACGCTCCGGGACATACCAGCTCTATGCCAGGGAGATCACTCTGGAGGGAGCGGGGCTTCTCTATGAGCGGTTTCTGGCATTGAAGCAGGAATTAGAAGACATGGGTATGTTCGCCCAGGAATACAAGCAGCCCATTCCCCGGTTTGTACGGACGGTAGGCGTGGTGACTGCGCCCACTGGCGCGGCCATTCAGGATATCCGGAATATCATCCATCGCAGGAATCCTTATGTGCAGGTGATTCTGTATCCTGCCCTGGTGCAGGGAGAGGGAGCGAAGGAGAGCATTGTGCGGGGAATCGAAGCGCTGGACGCTGCCGGCCTGGACGTGCTGATCGTAGGACGGGGCGGCGGTTCCATGGAAGACCTGTGGGCGTTTAACGAAGAAGTGGTGGCCCGGGCAATTTTTAACTGCCGGACCCCAGTGATCTCTGCTGTGGGACACGAAACAGATTTTACCATCGCGGATTTTGCGGCGGATCTGCGGGCACCCACCCCTTCCGCAGCGGCGGAGCTGGCCGTTTATGACTATCAGGCCTTTGCGGAACAGCTGCTCGCATATCAGAGCCGGCTGAACCGGGGGATGCGGGATCGCATCGGATGGTGCCGGATCCGGATGGACGGCTATGCAAAGCTGCTGGGACGGTACAGTCCTGAAGGACAGATCCGGGAAAAACGCCGGTATCTGATGGAACTGGAAGAAAAACTGGAACGGGAAATGCAGAGAAAGCTGGAGAAAGCCCGCCACCGCCTGGGGGTATATGCAGCCCGTCTGGACGGACTTTCGCCGCTGAAGAAGCTGCAGCAGGGTTTTTCCTACGTGGAAGATGAAGGCGGACATGCGATTACCAGTATTTCCCAGACAGATGTGGGGCAGAAGATCCGGATCCATGTGACGGACGGCGTGATCGAAGGACAGGTAACAGAACGGAAGGCAGCAGAGACAGGAGCGCATAGAAATGGATAAAAAAGAAGAAACTAAAAGTGTGGAAGAAGCTTTTGCCGATCTGGATGAAATCCTGGAGAAGCTGGAGAGTCAGGAAATATCTCTGGAAGAAGCCTTTGGGGCCTATCAGCAGGGAATGAAGCTTCTGAAATATTGTAATGAGAAAGTTGATCTGGTGGAAAAGAAAATGCTCCAGATGAATGAGGATGGGACGTTACGTGAATTTTAAAGAAGAATTGAGCAGCCGTACAGCCAAAGTAGAAAACCTGCTGGAATTTTATCTTCCCAAAGAGGAAGGCGGGGCAAGAGAACTGGCTGAGGCAATAAATTACAGTATGAGAGCCGGCGGAAAACGTCTGCGGCCTCTGATGATGTGGGAAACCTTCCGGATGTTCGGCGGAACCGGGACCGTGATCCAGCCGTTCATGGCAGCCATAGAGATGATCCATACCCATTCCCTGATCCATGATGATCTGCCGGCCATTGACAATGACCGCTATCGGAGAGGAAAGGAGACCACCTGGGTGGTATATGGAGAGAATATGGGAGTCCTGAGCGGGGATGCCCTGCTGAACTATGCCTATGAGGTGGCATTTCATGCCTTTGACCTGACGAAAGACCGGGAGAATGTGGCGCTGGCTCTGCAGATCCTGGCCTTTAAGACAGGGATTTTCGGAATGCTGGGCGGGCAGAGCGTGGATGTGGCGAATGATGGAAAACCCCTGCAGGAAGAGACTCTGAAATATATCTATGAGAAGAAAACGTCTGCGCTGCTGGAGGCATCTATGATGGTCGGGGCAATCCTGGCAGGTGCAGATTCCCAGGCGGTGCGAACGATCGAGCAGACTGCCCGGTATGTGGGGCTGGCGTTCCAGATCCGGGATGATATTCTGGATGTGACCAGCACAGAGGAGATTCTGGGAAAACCTATTCGCAGTGATGAGAAGAACAGCAAGACTACATATGTATCTCTGAAGGGGCTGGCAGCGGCAGAAAAAGAAGTACAGAGACTGTCAGAGGAAGCTTTGCGGCAATTGGACAGTCTGGAGAAAAAAAATGAGTTTTTGCGGGAATTGATCCTGTCATTGGTATCCCGTGAAAAGTGAAGGAAGAGAAATACATGTTTTTGGAAAAGATCAACAGGCCAAATGATATTCATAAGATCGCGCTTGCAGATTTTCCGGCACTGGCGGAGGAAATCCGCAGTTTCCTGATCCAGTCTGTGAGCAGGACCGGCGGGCATCTTGCTTCCAATCTGGGAGCGGTGGAACTGACCATGGCGCTGCATAATGTACTGCAGTTTCCGGAAGATAAACTGATCTGGGACGTAGGGCATCAGGCATATACTCATAAAATCCTGACTGGCAGGAGAGAGGCTTTTGATTCTCTGCGCCAGGAAGGCGGGTTGAGCGGATTTCCCAAGCGAAGCGAGAGTCCCTGTGACGCGTTTGATACCGGCCACAGTTCTACTTCTATTTCAGCGGGGCTTGGCTATGTAAAGGCCAGAGACCTGCTGGGAAAAGATTATCATGTGGTATCGGTGATCGGGGACGGGGCCCTGACCGGCGGAATGGCTTATGAAGCCATGAACAATGCGGCGGAGCTGAAAACCAATTTTATCATTGTTCTCAATGATAACAACATGTCGATTTCCAGCAATGTGGGGGGAATTTCCACTTATCTGAGCGATCTGCGTACAGCGCAGATGTATACCTCTCTGAAGCTGAAAGTAAGAAAGCAGTTAAAGAAGATCCCCAAAATGGGAGATTACATGGTTACAGCCATTCATAATACAAAGTCCGGGATCAAACAGCTGGTGATCCCGGGAATGCTGTTTGAAAATATGGGACTGACGTATCTTGGACCGGCAGACGGACATGATATGCGGCAGATGATGAAGCTGTTCAATGAGGCAAAACGGGTCCAGGGGCCGGTGCTGGTTCATGTGCTTACAGAGAAAGGCCGGGGATATGAACCGGCCCAGAAGAATCCGGCTAAATTTCACGGAACGGCAGCCTTTGATATTTCCACAGGAAAACCGCTGAAAAAACAGGAAGCGCCCACCTATACGGATGTGTTTTCCAAAGCGTTGTGCGAGGCGGGAGCCAGAGATCAGAAGGTGGCGGTGATCACAGCGGCCATGCCCTCGGGAACCGGAGCCAGAAAATTTGGCAAGCAGTATCCCGACCGTTTTTTTGATGTGGGGATCGCAGAAGAACATGCGGTGACGTTTGCCGCCGGTCTGGCTCTGGGAGGCCTGACGCCTGTGGTGGCTATTTATTCGTCTTTCCTGCAGCGGGCGGTGGATCAGATTCTTCACGATGTCTGCATGCAGAGACTGCATGTGGTATTTGCCGTGGACCGGGCAGGACTGGTGGGAAGCGATGGGGAGACCCACCAGGGCTGTTTTGATCTGTCGTATTTGTCCATGATGCCGGGAATGACGGTACTTGCGCCGAAGAACCGCTGGGAACTGGAAGATATGCTGCGTTTCGCGCTGAAAGCGGAAGGGCCGGTTGCTATCCGGTATCCCAGAGGAACTGCCTGTGAGAAACTGGAGGAATACAGGGAGACCATCCTCATGGGCCGAAGTGAGCTGATCCATCAGGGTGAGGGAACCGCATACCTGGCAGTGGGAAGTATGGTAGAGACTGCGGAAGAAATCTATCAGATGGAGCAGAAGGCAGGCAGACAGGCAACAGTGGTAAATGCCCGGTTTGTAAAGCCCATTGACACAAATATGCTGGATTATCTGGCCAAAAATCATACCCGGCTGGTGACACTGGAAGAAAATGTAGAGTCCGGAGGCTTTGGCAGCCAGGTGCTGGCTTATATGAGCAGGAATTATCCCCAGGTGAAGATAGAGATTGTGGCTCTTCCGGATCAGTTTGTGGAACAGGGAGACTGCGGCGCTCTGAAACGAAAGCTGGGGCTGGATGCCCGTTCAGTTTTTGAAAGAGTCCATGGAAGTCAGGAGAAAAACCGGTCTTTGGACGGGAAGGAACGATAGACAACATGAAGGAACGATTGGATGTATTACTGGTAAAAAGAAATCTGGCGGCTTCCCGGGAAAAAGCAAAGGCCGTGATCATGGCGGGAAATGTATATGTGGAAGGCCAGAAAGAGGATAAAGCAGGATCCATGTTCCAGGATTCTGTGCAGATTGAAGTGCGGGGCAATACGCTGCCCTATGTGAGCCGGGGAGGGCTGAAGCTGGAAAAGGCCCTGCGGCAGTTTGAGGGACTTTCTCTGGAAGGAAAGATCTGTATGGATGTGGGGGCTTCCACAGGCGGATTTACAGACTGTATGCTGCAGAACGGAGCGGTAAAAGTCTATGCCATTGATGTGGGCCACGGGCAGCTGGACTGGAAGCTGCGCAATGACCCCAGGGTAGTATGTATGGAAAAGACAAATATCCGTTATGTGCTGCCTGAGCATATGGGAGAGCCCGCTGAATTTTCTTCCATTGATGTATCTTTTATTTCACTGACAAAGGTACTGCCTCCTGTATATGATCTTCTGATTCCGGAAGGGGAAGTAGTGTGCCTGATCAAGCCTCAGTTTGAAGCCGGCAGAGAAAAAGTAGGAAAAAAAGGCGTGGTACGGGAGCCGGAGACCCATCTGGAAGTAATCTGCAAAGTAATCTCTTTTGCCCGGAATATGGGATTTGCCGTACTGCATCTGGAGTATTCGCCGATTAAAGGGCCAGAAGGCAATATTGAATATCTGCTGCATCTGAAAAAACTGCTTCCCGGAGCGCAAATGCCCGAAAGTCCGGTGAATCCGGAACAGGTGGTTCAGGAAGCGCATCAGATGCTTCATGCAGGCTGAGAGACTGGGAGGAACGATGGACAGATTCTGCATAATAGCAAATACACAAAAAGATATTAGACTGGAAACCACATATCAGATTGAAAACTACCTGAAACAGAGGGGAAAAACCTGTTATATCCAGAAAGCAGAGGGAAAGATCGAGGGAAAACCCTATCATTACACAGATCCGGACAGGATTCCCGATGATGTGGAGTGCATTATTGTTCTGGGAGGTGACGGAACGCTTCTGCAGGCTGCCAGGGATGTGGTGCACAAACAGATTCCCCTGTTCGGTATCAATATGGGGACTCTGGGGTATCTGGCGGAAGTGGACCGGGCCTCTGTTTATCCGGCCCTGGATCATCTGATTGAAGATAATTATGAGCTGGAAGAGCGGATGATGCTGCATGGCAGTGTTTATCATCGGGAAAAGATGGTGGACAGTGATATTGCATTAAACGATATTGTAATCAGCCGTTCGGGTCCGCTGCGTGTCCTGCGGTTTATTAATTATGTCAACCGGGAATACCTGAATGTATACAGTGCGGACGGGATTATTATCGCCACGCCTACGGGTTCTACCGGATACAGTCTCTCGGTGGGCGGCCCCATAGTATCCCCCAGCGCCCAACTTTCCATTATGACACCGCTGGCGGCCCATACGTTAAATGCCAGGAGTATTATTTTTCCGGCAGAGGATGAGATCACGGTGGAAATCGGCCAGGGCCGGCGGAAGCTGGAGGAAAATGCAGTGGCCTCTTTTGATGGGGATACAACGATCCCCATGGTGACCGGTGACCGGATTGTGATACGGAAAGCCGAAGTAAGTACGAGAATTGTAAAATTGAGCAACTTAAGCTTTGTGGAAGTGCTCAGACAGAAAATGAGCAATAGTTGATCAGAAGAAGCTTTGAGCTGTGACGGAATCAGGAGAGAAGTCAGATGAAGTTAGAAAGGCATTCGAAGATCATAGAATTGATCCATCAATACGAAATAGAAACACAGGAAGAACTGGCAGCCCGGCTGAAGGAGGCCGGCTATAAAGTAACCCAGGCAACCGTGTCAAGAGATATCCGGGAATTGAATCTGACAAAGGTGGCAGGGAAAAGCGGCCGGTCGCATTATGAGGTGTTACATAATACAAAACAGAATCTCAGCGATAAATATTCCCGTGTTCTGCGGGATGCATATGTTTCCATGGATATGGCTCAGAATATCCTGGTGATCAAGACCGTTCCGGGGATGGCCATGGGCGTGGCGGCGGCTCTGGATGAGCTGCAGTGGAAAGAAATCGCAGGAAGCATTGCGGGAGATGATACAGTCATGTGCGCCATCAAAAGCGCAGATCAGACGCTGCTTGTCATGGAGCGTCTCCGGAAGGTGCTGGAGAATTTAAACGGATAGAGGTAACGCCATGTTAGTAAACCTGCATGTAAAGAATATGGCCCTGATCGATGAGATTGAAGTGGAATTCGGGCCTGGACTGAATATACTTACCGGTGAGACCGGAGCGGGAAAATCCATCCTTCTGGGATCCATGCAGCTGATCCTGGGAGGGAGAGTTTCCAGAGACATGATCCGAAGCGGAGCGGATTATGCTCTGGTGGAACTGGCTTTCACAGTAAAAAATCCCCGTACGCTGGAAAAGCTGCGGGAAATGGAAATTGAACCGGAAGATGGTGAAATCCTGTTTTCCAGGAAAATCACAGAGAGCCGGAGTGTGGGGCGGATCAACGGGATGACCTGCACCGTGTCCCAGATGAAGGAGGCCGCTTCCCTTCTTCTGGATATTCATGGGCAGCATGAGCACCAGTCCCTGCTGTATCCCCAGAAGCAGCTGGAGATTGTTGACGCTTATACGGGCCGTGAAGGAGAAGAGGCCAGAGCAAAAGTACGGCAGGCGTATCAGGCATACAGGAAGAAAAAAGAACAGCTGGATTCTATGGATCTGGATGAGGAAAGCCGGAACCGGGAGAAGGCTTTTGTGGAATTTGAGATCCGTGAGATCGAAGAAGCGGCTCTTGCGGCCGGTGAAGACGCAGAGCTGGAAAAAAAATACCGGTGGATGAGCAATAGCCGGAGGATCCTGGAGGCTCTCCATAAAGCATATGCCCATACCGGTTATGATTCCTACGGCGGAGCCGGCGAGCAGGTGGGAGCCGCTCTGTCGGAGCTTTCTTCTGTGACGGAGTTTGATGAGAATCTGGGCCAGCTGACGGCCATGCTGTCGGATATTGACGGACTGCTCAATGACTTTAACCGGGAGCTTTCTTCCATTATGGAAGACTCTGTTTTCCGGGAAGAAGAGTTTTATGAGACGGAGAGGCGTCTGGATCTGCTCAACGGACTGAAATCCAAATATGGTGCCACCATCGAGGCAGTGCTGGCGTATCAGGACAAACAAAAGAAAAAACTGGAAGAACTGGAAGCATACCAGGAAACACTGGATCGGCTGACAGAAGAATGCAGACAGGCACAGCAGATCCTGCAGAAAGAATCGGATGAATTGTCCCGGATCCGGAAAAACTACAGTAAGAAGCTGGAAGCGGAGATTGTGGCAGGCTTAAAGGATCTGAATTTCCTGAATGTGGATTTTGCCATTGCATTTGCCGGAGGCGGACAGTATTCCGCAAAGGGATGCGACGCAGTGGAATTTCAGATTTCCACCAATCCGGGTGAACCCAGGAAGCCGTTTGGAAAAGTGGTATCTGGTGGTGAACTGTCCCGGATTATGCTGGCAGTAAAGGCACTGCTGGCGGACAAGGATGATATAGAAACACTGATCTTTGATGAGATCGATACGGGGATCAGTGGACGCACTGCTCAGAAAGTATCCGAAAAAATGGAATACATCGGCCGCTCCAGGCAGGTCCTGTGCATTACCCATCTTCCCCAGATCGCAGCCATGGCGGATGCCCATTACGAGATCACAAAGCAGGTGGAGAAGGGGCAGACCGTATCCCGCATTGCCCGGCTGGATGAGCAGGCGTCCATCCGGGAACTGGCCAGAATGCTGGGAGGAGCGGAAATTACCAGACGGGTGGAAGAAAGCGCCAGAGAAATGAAAGAATTGGCAGTGGTTCATAAAACTGCGAGATTGAAATCCTGAATATCTCACATACTAGAAGAAGGAGTTCTCTTTTGAGAAACCTCCTTCTTTTTTTATTGCAAAATAGCGGAAGGAGGCCGTTCGTCTGGAAGAGAACTTTCAAATCTACCAGTATTGACGCCGTACATGCGTCAGAAGGAGGTTAAAAATGAATAGAAAGAAAAAGTACCGGCGTTTCCTGCTGCTGGCCCTTGTGCTGGATCTGCTGGTCATGGGATATCTGGGATACCGTTATTTTGATAAAACCATTCCGGAAGAATTGCAGGTAGTGCGGGGAGAAGAGGACAAACTGTTGTCTTTGCTGGAAAATCCCTGGGTAACCTGGTCGGAGGCAGTGACAACAGTGCAGAATGGGAGCTATCGGCTGGAATGCCGTATTTTGGGAGTGGTTCCCTTCCGTCAGGTGAAGGTGACTCCGGTGGAACGGGAAGAAGTATATCTGGGAGGAATTCCCGTAGGAATATATATGGAAACCCAGGGAGTTCTGATCATTGATACGGGGGAAATTGTCTGCGCGGACGGAACCTGTCTGGAACCGGCAAAAAATATTGCACAGGCCGGTGATTACATTGTGGCATACAACAACAGGCGGGTAAAGAATAAGCAGGAGCTGATCGAGGAAATACGGCATTCCCAGGGGGAAGAATCCCTTTTATCTGTGATCCGTCATGGAGAGGAAGTAGAACTGGCTCTGGAACCGGCCCTGGGAGATGACGGCAACTATAAGCTGGGGATCTGGGTCAGGGATAATACCCAGGGGATCGGTACGCTGACGTATATGGATGAACAGGGAAATTATGGGGCCCTGGGCCATGGTATCAGTGATGTGGATACAGGGGAACTGATGCAGATCAAAAATGGCACCCTGTATCAGGCCCAGATCCTTTCCATCCAGAAAGGGGCAAAAGGAAGCCCGGGAGAACTGTCTGGCATGATCCGGTATGAAGATACCCTGAAGCTGGGTAAAATTGTCAAGAACAGCGAAAACGGAATTTACGGAATTTTTGAAGGCAGCCAGGATATGCTGGGGGAAAAGGTGGAAATCGGATACAAGCAGGAAATGCATACGGGAGAAGCAGAGATTTTGTCCTGTGTGGACGGGGAGGTAAGGGCCTATCAGGCGGAAATCACCAATATAGATATGAATCATCAGGATACCAATAAAAGTTTTGTGATCCAGGTGACAGATCCAGCATTATTGGAAAAGACCGGGGGGATTGTCCAGGGAATGTCCGGAAGTCCGGTGCTTCAGGATGGCCGCCTGGTAGGCGCGGTGACCCATGTATTTGTCAATGAACCGGATAAAGGATACGGGATTTTTGCGGAAACGATGCTGGCGGAAGGGGAGGCGTAGATAGCCGGAATGAATTGATGAAAAATCTCGAAACAATAAGAAAAGAAGCGAAAATTATATTGAATTGTCGAAAAATAGCGATGGAAAAAGCTGTATTTTACACATTTTCAGCTTGATTCTGCGTGTTGGGGTAGATATAATGAGGATGATGTACGGAAGCGATTATCTGGGCCCAATGGTTTCTGCACAAAAAACAGGAAAGATTGTAAGTAGATAGGAGGAGACCCATGGAGAAATTGAATGTGGCCATTGCGGATGACAATGAAAAGATGGTAGAAATGCTGGGGAAAATGATAGATGAAGACAAAGATCTGGAATTAGTGGGAAAAGCACATAATGGGGAAGAAATCTGTAATATCATCAAGGAAAAAGAACCGGATGTGGTACTGCTGGATATTATTATGCCGAAAGTAGACGGTCTGTCTGTAATGGAAAAGGTGGGACATGACGCCGGTCTGAAAAAACGCCCGTCTTTTATTGTAGTTTCTGCTGTGGGACAGGAACGGATCACAGAAAATGCATTTCAGCTGGGAGCGGAATACTATGTGCTGAAGCCCTTTGATAATCAAATGCTGCTGAACCGTATCAAGCATTTGCATAAAGCAGGAGAAAAAAGGCTGAAGGAAGTATACAAGCAGAGTGCAAGAGAAGAAAAAGAGCGGTATATGGTGCAGAATCTGGAGACGGATGTGACAAATATTATCCATGAGATCGGTGTGCCTGCGCATATTAAAGGCTATCAGTATCTGCGGGATGCTATTATTTTGGCAGTGGAAGATGTGGAAATGCTCAATTCCATCACAAAGATCCTCTATCCAACGATTGCCAAAAGGCATCAGACCACGCCCAGCCGTGTGGAGCGGGCCATCCGGCATGCCATTGAAGTAGCCTGGAGCCGGGGAAAAATGGATACCATTGATGAATTGTTCGGTTACACCGTCAGCACAGGAAAAGGAAAACCTACAAATTCCGAGTTTATTGCATTAATTGCAGATAAAATACGACTTGAATATAAAAATCACTCTTTCCATTAGACCTGAAGTGAGCTATAATGAAGGAAAGGCAGGGAAAAACGGATCATGCCGTTTGGATGCCAATAGGAAAGAGGCAATAGCCAAGGAGGGTTTTACGGATGAAGAGAATTTTGTATGCAACGTCAGAAGCGGTTCCATTTATCAAGACTGGAGGTCTTGCGGACGTGGCAGGTGCGCTTCCCAAGTGTTTTGATAAACGTTATTTTGATATTCGGGTGGTTTTGCCAAAATATGGATGCATGAAACAGGAATGGAAGGACCAGATGGAGTATGTGACCCATTTTTACATGGATCTGGGTGATAAGAATTGTTATGTGGGTGTGCTGCATACGGAATATGACGGCATCCAATTCTATTTCATTGATAACGAATATTATTTTTCCGGACCGCAGCCGTATGAAGGCGGACCGTGGGATCTGGAGAAATTTGCGTTTTTCTCAAAGGCGGTATTGTCCATCTTACCTGTTATTGATTTCCGGCCGGATATTATCCACTGTCATGACTGGCAGACCGGACTGGTGCCGGTGTATCTTCACGATTCCTTCCAGGCAGGAGAATTTTTCAGAGGGATTAAAACGATCATGACCATACATAACCTGAAATTTCAGGGTGTTTGGGATGTAAAAACCGTAAAAGCCATTACAGGTTTGTCGGATTATTATTTCACGCCGGATAAACTGGAGGCATATAAGGATGCCAACTATCTGAAAGGCGGCATTGTTTTTGCAGATGCTATTACCACAGTAAGCAATACTTATGCAGAAGAGATCAAGACCCCGTTCTATGGAGAAAGGCTGGATGGGCTGATGTGCGCCCGGGCAGGCAGTCTTCGGGGAATTGTAAATGGAATTGATTATGATGAATACAATCCGGAGACAGATCCGTATATTGTCAAGAATTATAATGCGACCACGTTCCGGAAGGAAAAAGTAAAAAATAAACTGGCTCTGCAGCGGGAATTGGGGCTGACAGAGGACTCCAAGGTGATGCTGATCGGTATGGTTTCCCGTCTGACAGATCAGAAGGGATTTGATCTGGTGGCTTATATTATGGATGAGCTCTGCCAGGACGCCGTTCAGATTGTTGCCCTGGGTACCGGAGAAGAGAGATATGAGAATATGTTCCGGCATTTTGACTGGAAATACCATGGCAAGGTATCCGCAAATATTTATTATTCAGAGGAACTGTCTCACCGTATTTACGCATCCTGTGATGCATTCCTGATGCCGTCGCTGTTCGAGCCCTGCGGTCTGAGTCAGTTAATGAGCCTTCGCTATGGAACGGTTCCCATTGTACGGGAGACAGGCGGATTGAAGGATACGGTTGAACCATATAACGAATACGAAAGCAAAGGAACAGGATTCAGTTTCCGAAATTACAACGCCCACGAGATGCTGGCGACGATCCGCAATGCGGAACGGATCTTCTATGACAAGAAGAGAGAATGGAACAAAATTGTGGATCGGGCCATGGCAGCGGATTACTCATGGAATAATTCCGCAAGGCAATATGAGGAAATGTACAACTGGCTGATCGGAGAATAGATTGCGAAAACAGTGGCATACTAACTGTGTGGATGAGAAACCGGACAGACGCCTGTGGACCGGATGGGGCCGGGGAGATAATCTGGTTTTTCATGGCCGCGCAGCGCGGCAGAAAATTTGCGGCAGGAGGTAAGCCATATGACGGATATTTCAGTTCTGGATTTACAGAATCTGCGCCATTTGATCGGCGGATGCGACACCAATCACTGCAAGATGCAGGAATATGCTCAGAAAGCACAGGACCCTGAGGTAAAACAGTACTTTCAGAAATCGGCCCAGTCGGCGATGACCATGAAACAGCAGCTGATGCAGTTTCTGCAGTAGGAGGTGGAGCATATGAACGAAAAAGCAATGGTAGCAGACGCGTTAAACGGAGTGAACGGGGAACTGGTGCGCTACAGCGAGATGATCTCTCAGACAGAGAATCCACAGCTGAAGCAGACCTTAAAACAGCTGCGCAACCAGTGCGAAATGTCTCAGGAAGAAATTTATCAGATCGCACGTCGGAGACAGTATTACATTCCGGCGGAGAAAGCAACACCGGAGGAAGTCTCTCATGTAAAGGCATTATTCAGCCAGAATGTGATGTAACATCTGTCATGGAATGCCGGTGCGTCGGTATTTCATGGGAATCGTAGACAGCAAAAACAGCTGCAGGGCACAGAGCTCTGCAGCTGTTTTTGTCTTAAAGAGGCTGTCTGGAAAGGGCTGTTCGGAAGAGACTGTCTGGAAGGGCTGTTCGAGGGCCTATTGATTCGGCACACATTTCATTTTCAGGAATATCGCCTGTACTCGAGAGCCTGTTGGTTCGGCACACATACCGTTTTTCGTAGTATTCCCTGTACTCGATTGCCTCTCAGTTCGGCACGCATTCCAATTTTGTGAATCTCACATGCTTCCGGGCACCTTTTAGTTCGGCACTCGTGTCACTTTCAGGAATAACACATGCTTCCGGGTACCTTTCTGTTCGGCACTCGTGCCACTTTCAGGAATAACACATGCTTCCGGCAGCCCTTCAGTTCGGCACACATTCCATTTTTTTGAATTTCACATGCTTCCGGGTACCTTTCTGTTCGGCACTCGTACCATTTTCAGAGATACTGGATATCCAGGGCTGCTTTGGTTTCCTATTATGATGGAATTATGCTAACCAGAGATTATTATGACGGTTTAAAGGTTTTTGTACCCTGAAATAATGGTCAAAAAGATGTTCTGTTCCATGAAAGATCAGCAGGTGGCGCCGCCTTTCAGATGCTTCTGGGCAGAGAGGTTTTCCTGCTTTCTGGTCAGAAGATCATCGGCCAGAAGCTGTTCCTGTACATTTTCAAAGCCGAGACGCTCAATGGTGTCGGAGAAGCGTTCTCCGGTGATTCCCTGTTCACGGAAGAGAAGGATGGCTTTTTCCACCACATTCAGAACCTCTTCCTTGTCTGTGAATACTTTGTCCAGATACCGGCCCTGGGCCACACGTTTGCCCCATCTGCCTCCGATATAGATCCGGTAGCCGTTGGTGTATTCTTCAAAGGCTTTGAACGGACATTTTCCGATACATCTTCCGCAGTGGTTGCAGGCTTCCGGATCGATGGAAATTTTTCCGTCCACCATTTTTGCCACCTTGATGGGGCAGGTGTTTTCAATCTGGCATTTTTTGCAGCCCCGGCATTTTTCCAGATCTACCAGAGGAACCCGCTGGCCGATGATGCCCAGATCATTCAGATCTGGTTTCACACAGTTGTTAGGACAGCCACCCACGGCAATTTTGAACTTGTGGGGCAGCTTCACATCGTGATAGCCCAGATAGAAGCGCTGATGGATTTCTTCGGAAAGGGCGAAGGTATCGATCAGTCCATACTGACAGGTAGTTCCCTTACAGGAAACAACGGGACGGACTTTGGAGCCGGTTCCTCCTGTTTCCAGTCCGGCCTGCAGCAGGTGCTCCCGGAGAGGTTCGATGTTCTCATAAGGTACATCCTGGATCTCAATGGTGAGACGGGAGGTCATGGCGATTTCTCCGCTGCCGTAAAGTTCGGCTGCCTCTGTGATGGTGCGGATCTCCTCTGCTGTGATCTTTCCGTTTCTGGTGATCACACGGGCGTTAAAGTGATCGCCGGTCCGTTTGTCCTGAAGGAAGCCCAGGCCTTTTACCCGGGTGATCTCTTCGGCGGGAAGTTTGCCGGCAGGGCGTTTGACCCGTACATCGTTAAAGAAAGCAGCGCCTTCCAGCACCAGGGTATTGGTATAACCGAAATGTTTCAGGCGGTTCTGCAGGAAATAGCCTCTCTTTCCCTTGGCACAGACCAGAAGCAGTTTTTCGTCTTTGGCAATGCCGGGAAGTTCTCCGTTTACTTCCGCCAGATTGATATACTGAGCTCCCGGGATGGAAGGAGCCGGAGCCACATCCAGGATCTTGTAGTCATCGGCTTTGCCTGCGGCATACTCTGCAGGAGTCATGCTGTCCATGACGCCGTCCAGCTTGTTGATCAGGATATACACTGCCTGTACAAAGGGATGGATGGCAGTGGAAAATGGCGGTGCGTAGGCGAAGTCCAGATTTTCAAAATCTTCCAGCACAGCGCCCATGGAAATGCCCATAACAGCAATATCTGTCATTTTATCCACGGCACCCGGTCCCAGGATCTGTGCACCCAGAAGCTTGCGGCTGCTGCGGTCGGCGATCAGTTTGGTAATGAAGAAAGAGGCGTCCGGATAGTAATGGGCTTTGTCATCAGTGACAGCCAGTGCAGTGATCACATCATAGCCGGCTTCGGCAGCCTGTTCTTCAGTCAGTCCGGTACGGCCTGCATTCAGTCCGGGCAGTTTGACCACAGCTGTTCCCAGAACACCGGGATAGGTCTTGTTGTGGCCGGCCAGAATCTGAGCCAGGGTCCGGCCTTCCAGATTGGCAGAAGATCCCATGGGCGACCATTTGGGCTGGCCTGTGATACGGTTTGTGACCATGGCGCAGTCTCCCACGGCATAGATATCCGGCAGGCTGGTCTTCATCTGCGCATCAACCTGAATGGTCCCTTTGTACATCTGGATACCGCTGTCTGCCAGGAAATCAGTATTGGGACGGATGCCGGCGGCAGATACCAGAAGAGTACAGGGCAGCGTGCCGGCGCCTGTGCGGATGCCGGTTACCGTGTCTTCACCCAGAACAGCTTCTCCCTTTGTGCCGGTAATGACACGGATGCCGTGTTTCAGGAGATGTTTTTTCACATAATGAGCCATTTCCGGATCAAAGATACCGGGCATTACCTGGGGAGCAAAATCAATGACTGTCACAGAAATTCCCTGGGCTTTCAGATTTTCAGCCACTTCCAGTCCGATGAAGCCGGCGCCGATGACAACGGCTTTTTTAACGTTGTTTTCTTCAATATAAGAACGCATGGAGATGGCATCGTCCGGCGTACGCATTTTGAAGACGCCTTTTTTGTCCATGCCTTCCAGGGGCGGAAGGGCGGCAGAGGCGCCGGTGGCGATGACCAGGCGGTCATAGGAGTAGGTCTCCATGGAGCCGGTTTCCAGATTTCTGGCCTGTACGGTCTTTGCGGCAGCATCCAGAGACACAGCTTCCCGGCCGGTAAGGACATTGACGCCGGTGAGGGCGGCATATTTGGCCGGAGTATTTACGATCAGTTCGTCCTTTTCTTCAATGAGTCCCCCCACATAATAAGGAAGTCCGCAGCCTGCATAGGAAATTTCCTGATCTCTGGTAATAATGGTGACTTCCGCACTCCGATCTTCGCGTTTGAGTTTTGCGGCTGTTTTTGTTCCGGCGGCCACACCGCCAATGACTAATACCTTCATAACTTTTCCTCCAATAATTTTTTATGTTCTTTTAAAAATTCAAAGACCTTTTGATAGTCTTCAAAGAAAAGGCTGTTTTCCCGCCAGATAAAGGAAAAATCGTGGACGATCTCCATATTGGCGATCTTTATTTCACAGAGCCGGCCTTCTTTCAGTTCCTTATTCACTGCGGCCTGATAGAGAAATGTGATGCCGCAGCCATATTCCACCAGCTGTTTGATCAGGCCGATGCTCCCGGCTTCCACCAGAGCGGAAAAGCTGGAAACTTCCAGACTTTTCATTTCCAGATAGCGCTCCAGGATATTCCGGGTGCCGGAGCCGGCTTCCCGGGTGACAAGCCGGTACTGCAGCAGTTCCTCGATGGAATGGGTGCCGGAAGCAAGGGGATCATCCGGACGGCAGACGCCAATGTACCGCTCTCTGGCATAGAGCTGATGGTGGTAGATTTCTCTTGGAAAATTTCCTTCCACCAGAGCGAAGTCGATGTATCCTTCATCCAGCTCCTGCAGAAGTGTTTTGGTGTTGTCTACAGAGAGAAGCACGGAGCGGATGTTATTCTGACTCAGATAAGCTGCAATGCTCCGGGAGACTTCAAATTCTGCAATGGTGAGCGTCAGTCCCATTTTCAGAGGCGGCTTCTGGTTGAGGGTTTCCTGCATTTTTTCCTTCAGATTCAGAATGTCGTGATTCATGGTAGCAGCTGTGTTTTTCAGCAGGATTCCTGCGGGTGTCAGCTGCAGTTTTTTGCCCTGATAAAGAAAAAGCGGCGCTCCCAGTTTCTCTTCCAGCCAGCGAATGTGCTGCGACACGGCCGGCTGTGTCAGGTTCAGCCGCTGAGCGGCCCGGGTGTAATTCATGTCTTCACATACCTGAAGAAAGGTTTCAATCCTGAAATCCAGCATATTGTTTTCCTCATTTCCTATCATAACAGAGATTTACAATAAAATAAAATTATATATTTTTATATTACGATAAAATAATCTTATTGTAAAGAGGCGGTATTTCGACAGGAGTTTCGACAGAAAACAGTTGACAAGGAACAGAAATTATAATAGTATGGTTAGTAGAAAACGCGAACATAGGTTCGATAATCAGAAAATAGATAAGATAAGGAGAACGAACGTATGAATGCAGAGAAGCAGAAGGCGCTGGAAGCAGCCCTTGGACAGATAGAGAAGCAGTATGGAAAGGGTTCCGTGATGAAGCTGGGAGAATCCGGAGCCAATATGCAGGTTGAGACAGTTCCTACAGGCTCTCTGAGCCTGGATATCGCACTTGGACTTGGAGGAGTGCCCAAGGGAAGGATTATTGAGATCTATGGGCCGGAGTCCAGCGGTAAGACTACAGTGGCTTTACATATGGTGGCAGAAGTACAGAAGAGAGGCGGCATTGCAGGATTCATCGACGCGGAACATGCGCTGGATCCGGTGTATGCCAAGAATATCGGCGTGGATATTGACAATCTATATATTTCACAGCCGGATAACGGTGAGCAGGCTCTGGAGATCACGGAGACTATGGTACGATCCGGAGCAGTGGACATTGTGATCGTGGACTCGGTGGCAGCTCTGGTGCCCAAGGCCGAGATTGACGGAGATATGGGAGACAGTCATGTGGGACTTCAGGCGAGACTCATGTCCCAGGCTCTCCGCAAGCTGACTGCGGCCATCAGCAAGTCCAACTGTATTGTAATATTTATCAATCAGCTCCGTGAGAAGGTGGGTGTGATGTTTGGTAATCCGGAGACCACCACCGGCGGCCGTGCTCTGAAGTTCTATTCTTCTATCCGTATGGATGTGCGAAGGGTGGAGACCCTGAAACAGGGCGGCGAGATGGTAGGCAACCGTACCCGCATTAAAGTCGTAAAGAATAAAATAGCGCCGCCGTTTAAACAGGCGGAATTTGATATTATGTTCGGCGAGGGGATTTCCCAGGAGGGAGATATCCTGGATCTGGCAGTGGATCTGAATATCATCAATAAGAGTGGTGCCTGGTTTGCCTACAATGGCGCCAAGATCGGGCAGGGCCGCGAGAATGCCAAAATTTATCTGAAGGAACATCCGGAAGTGAGAGATGAGGTGGAGAAGAAAGTCCGCATTCACTATCATCTGCTGGATGGAGAAGAGCCTGCAGAGACAGCAGATGCAGACACACCACAGCAGATGAAGTTTTCTGCCGGTACTCTGAACGCAGAGGAAGAATAAGACAGGTCCCATGAGCGAGATGGATATTTATAAAAAGGCCAGGCTGCGCGCCATGCATCTGCTGGAGCGGGCTGATCGGACAGAGAAGGGATTGCGCCAGAAGCTGCTGGCCAGTTATCCGGAGGAAGTGGCAGAAGAAGCTCTTGCCTATGTAAAGTCTTTTGGCTATGTGGATGACAGGCGCTACGCAGAGAATTTCATCCGGTTCCGGTGCCAGTCCAAGAGCCGCCTGCAGATCCTGCAGGAACTGCAGCGCAAGGGGGTGGATCGGGAGACGGCCCTTCAGGCCTGGGAGGAAGTATCTGCCATGGAGGAACTGGATGAGCGCGGATTGCTTCGCTCTCTGGTACGGAAGAAGTATCCGCCCGGTTCCAGACTGGATGAAGGTCAGATGCGCCGGCTCCAGGGCTACCTGGCCCGACGGGGCTTCTCCTGGGAGGACATCTCTGCAGTGCTGGCCCAGGAGGGAATTGAACTGGAGCGGCAGGCAGATCTGAAAAATGGAAACAAAGTGTGAATTTCAGGTAAATGCTTGATTTTTCTTAAGTCATATACTATAATGAAAAAAATAAAAGGCAAAGCAGTCGAAAGGTTGTGACGCAAAGCTACAGGGCCTGAAAATGGTTGCCAGCTGCTGCTATATATTCTGTGATAAAGAGTATATTCCAGCAGCTTTTTTATATAATAGAAAGACAGAACGTTTCGTTCTGCCTTCTCAGCTATGTAAAAAAGTTTTGCTTTCTGTCAGAAGAAAGGCAGGTTCTGATTAGAGGACGTAAGGAATTTGCAGCTTTCTGTGTGTTGGCAGAAATGAAGAGGCGGGAGTTATGTTTTGTATCAGAATTGCAGATATTCCAATTGGGATTGAGAATCATTATCCTTTTGTGCAGAATTATTGCAGGGACTATATAGTATCAGATGAGGTCCCGGTATTTACCGTTTCAGTTTCTGAGGAGGAGATTCTGAGCGAACAGAATGGTGACATGCGTTTTTCAAAGGCGTATTGCGAGAGCCTGTGTATCTATCGGAAGATTTGCTGCATGCTTACGAAATATGATGCGTTTTTACTGCATTCCGCGGTAGTTGCTGTAGATGGCAAAGCCTATGCATTTGCAGCACCCAGTGGCGTCGGCAAGACAACGCATACTCAGCTCTGGCTAAGGTTGTTTGGAGAGAGAGCGCAGATGGTCAATGGTGATAAACCGATATTCCGGTTTATGGACGGCGTACTGTATGCCTGTGGAACACCATGGCAGGGAAAAGAGGAACTGGGGAATAATATTATGAGGCCGGTTCAGGCCATATGTTTTCTGGAGCAAAGTACAGAGAATCAAATTTATTCTCTGAATGCAAAAGAAGTGAGCAGACGGATTTTTTCACAGATTTTAATTCCGAAAGAAGAAACAGAATTTGATCGTTTTTGGAAGCTTCTGGAAAAACTACTGGCAGCGGTAGATTTTTATTTGCTATGTTGTAATCGCGATTTGGAAGCGGCACAGCTCGCCTATCAGAGCATGAGGAGGAGTTGAAATGTTGAAAATAAAAAAAGGTTTTTTGTTACGAAAATTGGGTGAAGAATTTATGGCGGTAGCTATTGGAGATGCCAGCAAAGATTTTAACGGAATGATTCGTTTGAATGGAATGGGTGCTTTTTATTGGGAAGAACTGGAAAAAGGATCTACGGAAGATGAATTGGTGAGAAAAACCCTTGAGGCTTATACAGGGGCAGAGGAAGACATCGTGCGTTCCGATGTAAAAGAATTCCTGGATTCTATTTCTATTGCACTGGAAGATGATGCGGCGGACAATTGAACAGGAGCTGGCTCTGCGGGGACATGGATTTTTTCAGACGGTAGGGGACAGTATGGAGCCGCTTCTGCATAATCGCAAAAGTACAGTTGTTATCGAAATAAAAAAAGAACCGTTGAAGCGATTTGATGTGGTACTTTATAAAAGGCCCACTGGTGAGTACGTGTTGCATCGTTTGATTCAGATACAAAATGGAATTTGCCTGATTCGCGGCGATAACCGTATTGATACAGAGCAGGTTCCGGCAGCATGGATACTCGGCAGTATGAGCGGGTTCTATGCGGATGAGACAGATCATTATACTTCCTGCGGGGATAAAAGTTATCAAAGATACGTGAAAACTCTGTGGATACGGTATATTTTTTTGAGACTGAGATGTCTGATTGGCCGAATCTGCAGAAGAATTATCTTTTCATGAAAACGGAATGGATAGAGAGCTTATTTTGAAAGTGATATGAGAAGGGTTCTGTTATAATAATAGTGAGACTGATTCATGTACGTCAGTTTCTTTATTATAATATGCTTGCAAGAAAGGAGGAAGATTAACATGAAATGTGAAAAGACAACGGCTGAGAAAACATATGAAAAAGCTGTTGCTGAAGTGGTTTATTTTGATAACAGTGATGTTATTACCACCAGTGGGGGGACTTCCTGTCTGACCTGGTCAAATAAGACTGGGAATGCTTGCTATTTTGGATTGACATCTTAAGCAGTATTGTTTCTGCTTTGACAGATGATTTTCCAATAAGGTATGTTTATTAAGACAATGGTGGAACTGAATCGGCAAACAGAGAAATCTGTTTGCCGATTCAACATTTTCTCTGGCGGAGGAGTGAATATATGTTTTACAGACTGAGCCCATCTTATGTACTTCGCGGATGGGATAAAATGGCTTGGACACTGGTGAAACGTCCGGAAAATCAAGTGAAGAGTTTGTCAGCCGACATATTTCAGGTATTGTTGCTGTGTGATGGACAGACAAAGATAGAGGAGTATTTGCCGGATGAAGCATTAGAAAAGGCGCTGAGACAGTGCGAAAAAGAAGGATGGATAGAAGCCTGTGAATCTTCCTGTCCTTTGGAGACAGATCAGTATTATAAATATTATCATAATCGGCATGTTCATATGGTTTTCTGGTCTGTTACCGGAAGATGTAATTTTCGATGCCGCCATTGTTTTATGGATGCGCCAGAGGGGATGCTGGGAGAACTTTCTACAGAAGAAGCGCTGGATTTCATTGATCAGATGGCCGACTGCGGTGTGCTGCGTGTGGATTTGACAGGGGGAGAACCTTTTGTCAGAAAAGATTTTTGGCTTTTAGTCGATCACATATTGTCCTACAAAATTACAATCGGAAAAGTTTATACCAATGGATGGCTGTTGAATGAACAGATATTGGATGAATTTGAACGACGGGGATTGAAACCGGATATCTCGATTAGTTTTGATGGTATTGGCTGGCATGACTGGATGCGCGGTGTGGAGGGAGCGGAAGAAGCGGCACTGCGCGCTTTGCGGCTTTGTGCGGAGAGAGGCTTTAAAACAGATGTGGAAATGTGTATTCACCGGGGCAATCAAGATCTTCTGGAGGAAACAGTCCAGGTTTTGAGTGGAGCTGGAGTGACAGATTTGAAGACGTCGAACGTTGCTCTGACAGAACTCTGGAATTGCCACAGCGAGGGAAATGCTTTGGATTGGCATGAATATGTTGAAGCTATGATACGCTACATTCCACAATATTTCAAGGCAGGACGGCCCATGAATTTGATTTTAGCAAATGTAATTATTTTGAATAAAGACGCACCATACAGAATTGTCCCTGAAGCTTATAACGGTACGGAAAAGTGTCTTGAATGCTATATGTGTGGAAATACCCGCTGGTCTTGTTACATTACGCCGGACGGGAGACTGCTGCCATGTATGCCTATGACGGCCAGTCAGGCTCAGCTGAAATTTCCGAAGGTGCAGGATATCGGCTTGAAACAGGGACTGAGCGACAGCTTTTATATGCAGTTTGTAAATGGCCGTATAAAAGATTTGTTTGCAGTAAATGGAGAATGTGCCACATGTTCCTATCGTTTAAAATGTGGAGGTGGTTGCCGTGCCAGTGCGTTGCTGGAAGGAAACCGGAATTTAATGGGATGTGACCGTACTATGTGTATGCTGTGGAAGGAAGGATATGTGGATCGGATTCGCAAAGTTACGGAAGAAGCTATCTTGAAATATGAGAAAAATAAAAAAAGCGCCTGTCATAAGTGAGCAGCCGGAAGAACAATATATGGGGAAAAGAGAATGAAAGTATCTGTTGGTGATAAACTGCATAAGAATTCTGTGCGTTGGATATGGCATATAATGGGTAAATACAAATTTTTTGTTTTTGTCCTTCTGGTGTTCCAGATTACGCTTGGAATTTTCGGTGTGCTGTTTGCGATGCTGTTCCGTAACCTGATTGACTATGCGGTTGCCGGGGATGAAGAAGGTTTTTTTCTGTCAGCTGGCATGCTGGTAGGACTGGAAGTATTTGAATTGGCGTTGAATGCATTTAATCGATTTCTGACAGAGTGGACAAGTTCTTCTTTGGAAAATCGGTTGAAAGAGCGACTTTTTTTTAATCTCATACGCAAAGATTATGCAGCAGTTACTGCCCGACATTCCGGAGAGTGGATTACCCGTCTGACGTCTGATACAGTGGAAGTAACCAGAGGAATCATTGAGATTGGTCCGGGAGTGGCCGGAATGCTGGTGCGACTGACAGGCGCGCTCCTACTGCTGTTTTTTTTGGATCCATTCTTTGGTTATATTTTAATACCACTGGGGCTTGTCCTGCTCGTGTCCACAGCGGCTTTTCGGGGAATTCTGAAACGGCTTCACAAGCGTATACAGGAGACAAATGCGTCTGTTCTTTCTTTTTTACAGGAGCGTCTTGAAAACCTGATGATTATTCGTGTCTTTTCCATGGAAAAGCAATCTTGTAAAGAAGCAGAAATGCGAATGGAGAAGCACAAAAAGGCGCGTATCAAAAGAAACCATTTTTCAAATTTTTGCAATACCGGCTTTGGAGCCGTGATCAGCGGCGGGTATGTTCTTGCGGCTGGATACTGCGGATACGGTATTTTGCAGAGGACGCTTTCTTATGGCACATTTATCGCTGTGCTGCAGTTGATTGGCCAGATCCAGGCTCCTTTTGCAAACATCAGTGGAATTGTTCCAAAATATTATGCGATGGTTGCAAGTGCGGAACGGCTGATGGAGGCAGAATCTTATCCAGACGATAGAGAGGGAGAAATTATGCCTGTGGAAGAGATTCTGCGGTGCTATCGGGAAGAGCTGCATAGTATAGGAATGCGAAATGCCGTATTTTCCTATCAGACATCTGAACAAGAGAACAATACCATGAAGAATAGAATGGTGTTGAAGGATTTTAACCTGGATATTTGCAAAGGAGATTATGTGGCGTTTACCGGACATTCTGGCTGCGGAAAAAGCACATTGCTGAAATTGCTGATGTGTCTGTATCCATTGAATGAAGGCAGGCGGTATCTTCTGCTTAAAAAAGGGGAGGAAATGGCAGAATATCCGCTTACTGCTGCCTGGAGAGGGCTGTTTGCCTATGTGCCTCAGGATAATCAGCTGATGAGCGGCAGTATTCGGGAAATCATCACTTTTGGTGTGGAAGAGTCAATGATGCAGGAAGAGAGAATGGAGCAGGCATTAAATATTGCCTGCGCGGACGAATTCGTCTATGATCTGGAAAAGGGTATAGATACGATTCTGGGAGAAAGAGGAAGCGGATTGTCAGAGGGACAGATGCAGAGGATTGCAATTGCCAGGGCAATTTTTTCGGACAGACCAGTTTTGATTCTGGATGAGGCAACCAGTGCGCTGGATGAGACAACGGAACAGAAGCTTTTAAAAAATCTGCAACAGATGACGGATAAGACGGTATTGATCGTTACACATCGTCCTGCGGCTCTTGAGATCTGCAATCGTGAAGTGTCGATGCAGGATGGAGAAATATAAAAGGTGCTGTCATTTACGGACAGCACCACACAGGCAGCAGTTAATTTCCGAAATATGATTATCAGGGCTTCTTTTTTTTACGGGAATGCAAGCGAAATAGTTCCCATTCTTTTCTGATAGAGTCTTTTTTATGTAAAACAGCATCTACTAATCGGTGAATTTCGCAAACTGGAAGAAGGTAAGGGCGTTTTTTCAGAGCGGGATAAAGATATTCCAGTTCTTTTCTGCTGAAAAATATCCGTTTCCAGAAATATGAGAGGTAGTTCTTGAAGCCTTTTTCAATCCGGTTCTTTTTCATGTATTTTGTCTTACTGAATTCTCTGGAACCGAAAACCCCGGAGAGAAAAATGTCCAGCTGTAATTCTTCCAGTTTTTTAGAAGAGAAGTCAGTACTTTTATTAAATTCAGAAAACCAGTAGTGACTGAGCTCTTCCATTTCGATACAAAAATCATACAGTCCTAACTTTCGCAATTCTTGCTCAATATAAGAACGGTCTAACATTTCACGAAATTTATCCAGGAAAACATAAATATCAAGCAGAGAGCGAATACCGCTTCCAGCTCTATTATAATGTTTATGAAAATGGACGATCTGGTATATATAGAAATCTTCGGGGATAAGTTTCCAACCGTTTGGCAGACCAGAAATGGGAACAGCCTTTTCCCAGATGGTGTCGTAGTATAATTGGTTGGAATCTCCTGGAAGGAGCAGCTGTCTGTGAATTTCAACCATAACGTATGGAGCTTTAAAATATTCGTCATGATGCATAATGCCAAAACTAACAGTCTGGTATCCAAGATTTTCCATGATTTCCCGGGTACGCAGCGCATTGGAAGGATCTATCAGGATATCAATATCGGCCATTTGGCGAAACTCCTGTGGTGTATATAAAGATTTTATTTCAAATCCCTTTAATGGCATAAATCGAATGTTCGCCTGGCCAAGGCTGCGGAAAAGTTCTTCAGCCTGTTCTTTTTGGAGCAGATTCTGAAGCATGTTTATGTCTTTGGAATTTTTCCAGCGGGCGTATAAAGAGGAATTGTTTTTGATCGATGCTTCCGCACCATAAAAGGCCATGACTTCAACGGAATGTTTTTTTGCCATTTCATAGATGGTTTCCCAGTCCAGTGTTTGGGGAAGGGACGGGATCTCCTTTGAATGTAAGACACTGAACAGAAGACGGATTAAGTACATTCCTGCATTGTTTAATTTTCTAATATTTTCATGTTTCATTTTGGCTCCTCCATTAATTTTGGTATACTAGAAAATTATACCTTTTGATGAGCGTTATGGATATAATATAATAATCGTCTGTTATGAATGATGTCGCGGCATTTACTGTGTAAAGTATACCATATAACATAACGCAATATAGCGGAGATCACAAGTGTTTTTTGAGTTTTTCACTTTACTAAAATGTGAAAACTGTGAGAACACAAGCAGGGTTGTTTCATGAAAGATTTTTAAAAGTATAAGAAGAGCGGATTTTATCGAGGGTTATACGTGTTATACAAAGACGCGTATAACTCTCGACTTTTTATTCCCGTAGAGGTATAATATCTATATAGTATAGGTGTGCCCCACCTATACGGAAAGGAGGACATTATGCCAGTAACTGAGAAAAAGTATCCGGATTGGGTTCAGA
>UQMI01000003.1 GCA_900542045.1 uncultured Blautia sp. | reverse complement strand
AATTCCAATAGATATTGTTCCCATTCATATTCTACTTTGGCCAAAACCGCGGTTTCTTTTTCTAATTGCATAACGTTCCCTCCTTTTCTTTCTTTAGTTCCAGATGACGGCCTGTACCACCGTTCGAAACCTTGCACTATACGAACAGGTAGACAAAGTGAGCATGGTCCCTTCCGGATCGATCCCGGTCTCATACTCTGCCCGTGCTTTCATTTTCTGCTGATAGGCCTGGAACTCCTTCCCGGCTTTTGCAAACAACGTATAGGTATCGCTGGTTTCTTCTGTGGTATACGCCGAAAAAATCCGATACCGCAGCACACGCTGCGGCGTCAGGATCCAGATATCCGGATCCGCTTCGTAGGTTTCTTTCGTTAAAAGCTGCCGCAGGGTCCCGAACATCTTCCCGCTCTTCATGTTATGCCCATAGATTATGCTGTTGGGGTCGCCAAAGTCCCCGGCATTTGCACAGTCTAAGAAGATCGCCCCGGAAGAATTCTCCTTGCCTTCCACAGAATGATGCAGATAATACGCATTGTCTTCTCCCTGCACCACCGGATAACTGATGTCCAGACTGCCAATATAGATCCAGCCGATCACCTCCGGATTGATCGCTTTTAATGCTGCAAAATCTACGGTGATCGGTGCTTCCCTTTCCCATTCCGCTTCCGGTGCGTTTGCCGGTTCTTCGATTGCTCCTGAGTCTGCGTGTTCCGGCGCGTTTGCCTTTGGCGTTGTCTCGGTCACGGCCAGCGCACTTAGATAGGAATACTCTTCTTCCGCTTGTTGGTACTCCGAAAAGATCCGGTACAGAGAGATGCCGGAAAACAGGCAAAGCCCGATGCTCAGAAGCAAAAGCAGCTTCGCTGCCACCCGCTTCATTGCAGTTCCTCCACGGGAACGGTGTCAAACCGGATCGTTGCTTCCAGAGAATCCGTATGGTATTCCACTTCCAGGGTTCCCTGTGCATCCAGGGTGCAGTACACCCAGACTACAGCTCCGTCCGCTTTGGCCCGCTTGGCTGTCACCGTCTGGATCCCCCGGTAGGCATCGGATTCCTGCAGCAAGCCGGAGATCCAGCCCTTGACTTCTTCGGTCTGTTCGCCACTGATAAAATCCGCAAACAGGTCAAACCCGGAAAAGGTGTAGGGATACACGGTCTGGGCCGTGCCCTGCTGGTTTGGGATCGCGGTGTTTCCGCCATCGGAAGAGGCGGAAGCCGGTTTTGGTGTCTCTGTCGCTTTCGGTGTTGCCGTTGGTAAAGCCGTGGGATCCGGCGTGGTTGTAACGGTCACCCCGCCCTCTGGCCGGTCAAAGGCTTCTTCGGACAGGCGCATCTGTTCTTCTTTTTCCTGTTCCGCCTGAGCATTGGCCTCCAAGATCTTTTCCGTGACCGCCGTTTCTTTGATGGAAGCTGCTTTTTCCCCTTTGTCATAATACCCGGCAAGCAGGAGCCCATCGGAAAGCTTGACATAAAAAGAGAGCTGGCCCTCTTCTTCGGTTACGTAATCCAGACAGGTGACCTCTGTGATCCCGGTATGAAAAGAGGTATCCGCCAAGTATTCCCGGATCGCCGTATAAACCGTTTCCAATTCTTTAGGAGACAGGGTTTCCCCAAAACATTCCGGAAAGTCTGTAAACTGCAGTTCCTGCTCTGCAGGATCTTCCTGCCCCGACGTCTCCTCTTCCGGCTCTTTTTTCTCTTCTGCCTCAGAAGCAAACGTCTCTTCGGTCTGCTCTTCTTTTGATTCCTGCAGGCTTACTTCCGTTAAATGGCAGCCTGTCCGGTAGCCGATCAGACCTGCAAAAAGGAGCAGCACGGCAAGAACACAGCCGCCGATGAGCATCGTCTTTTTTTCCATATTCCCCTCCTTCTAGTTGCTAAAGATCCAGTAACTGAGCGATGTCGGATGGATCTCGGATGTCATATCAAACGCCCGGTTCTGGTAATTCTTATTGGCATTGTCATTGGGGTCATTGACCAGCACACGGCCATTTTCATCTACCCCGCGCAAAACGATAAAATGTCCCGCGGAAGTAAATAACCCTGGTCCCTGGGAGCTGATCACCGGCTTGCCTTCCTGCAGCGCCAAAAGGACGGACTGCATATCATTGGTCTGAACCGGCGCAGCCAGTCCAAAATGGCTGCAGGCCCCGGAAAAATAAGACCACGCCGTCCCAGCACCAGGCACATAATAGGCATTGCCGCACCAGGACACCGCATCCACCGGCGTGATGGTCCGACCGGTCAGATAGCTTGCCACCATGGCAAAACTGGTGGGTCCGCAGCCAGAAGTGGCGATGCTCCCGCCGCCATAGGCCACATCTCCATACTCCCATTGGTAATACAACGGGATTGCCATACCGCCATGCAGGATCACTCCCGATGTGATCTCATAGTATTGCAGGACATGTTCCGGGTATCGTTGATCCCCATAGTTGATCGGGCCTGCGTAGGAGATCAGCAGCGGATCACTGCGGTAGACACTCCAGCCCATGGCATTTGCCCCGATCTTGGCATACTCCACCGCGATTTCAAAACTCCAGCGGGTATGACCATTCCGTTCGAACCAGTCGTAAAACCCGATGCCAAAGTTATAGCTCTGCAAGGAAATCTTCGTCAGCTCCAGATTATAAGGATCCTCGATCAGGCCGGTCCGGGAAAACACCCCATACAGGTACTTCACGCCCTGAGCAATGGAAGCTTCCCCAGTCAGATAGCCCGGTCCCGGATATCCGGCACTCTCGGAAGACTGCATGATATCGCCATCCATGGTCCCGATCCAGGATTCCCCGCCCGCCTCCTGTTGGATGATGGCCAGCATCAGATCGACCAGTTGGGACATCCCCGGGTATTTCGCTGCTTCTGCTTCCAGATAGGGGCGGTAAAATTCTACTTCGGCAGATACTTTCGCTTCTGCATGGCCAGCCGTCTGGGTAGCCAGTACCGAAAACAGGGTAGCCACTGCAGCGATCATTCCGATCAGACAAAGAAAGACCAGTAAGATCTTCGAGAGCAGAACCTTTGTAAACAGCTGGACCATGACCAACAAAAAGCCGGATATCGCCTTGAGCAATGGATTCTTTGATTGGGAGACTGCCGTAGCTGCCGCCACTGTGCCATATGTTTGCGTATACGCTTCCGCCTGTGCCTCTTTTTTGGATTCTTCTTTCTGGAGCTGCGCGGAAAATTGATGCTGGATCATGCGGCGGGCAGACTGCAGGGCCTGGCTTTTCCTGGAGACTCCGGGGGCGTCCGCAAGAAAGCTTGCTTTTTTCTTCTCAAAAACCTGTGAAGAGCCGGAAGCTTGCTGACCAAACTTCCGGCTCTCCGTTTCTTTTTCTTTCCCTATTAAATAGGAAGTTTCTCTTTTCTTTTCGATTCTGATTTCTTCTGGTCCCCCAACCAGTGCGGATCCCTTCCGGCCATTTTCACCCACCGAGGATCCTGTGAAATACAAGATCCTTGGCTCTCTCTCAGGAAGATCCATGTGCCATTTTTTTATCACTGGGATCTGTTTTGCCTTTACTGCCTGGATCTGCCCTACAGACGGACCGACGCATGCTTGCAACCGTTCCTTCAAAGACTTTTGGGCTTTTGCCTGCCGCCATTCTTGTGCAAAGAGCCCCTGCAAAACAAGCTTGCCGTCTTGCTTTCCGTTTTCCGCTTTTCCAGCCGGAAAGACAATTTTCTGGCTCGATGCCACAGCCTCGGCACCATAGGAGGGGAACTCCCGGATCTTCTCTTTGCCGGATTCCCGGCGCAGAAGTGCTTCTGTTTCCGGCGGCTTTGCCGGTTTCCTGTCTGTTTTTTCTTCCCATTCCGCTTCCTGTAGTTTTCGATAAACACTCCGTTTGCGGCTGGACTCTAATTGATCAAATCGATGCCGGGTGGTCGCATCCAAAGATTCCAAGACCTCTCTCGCCGGATCGTCCAAAGTGCTTCCTACGCACTGCAATTTCTGCTCCATACAGTCAATCGTTCTTTTTTGGCTTTCCAACCGCATGGGTCCTTTACAGAGGATCTTCATGGGCACACCTCCTCCTTTTTAGCGACGGGGAAAATGTATGGTTGTACTCTTCTTTGGCACCTTTATGGGGCTTGGCATTGCTATGGTCAACTCTTGCGTTTTTGAATTAAACCGGTAGACCGTATCCGATAAAAAATCTTCCGGTGGTACTGTCGTGCGATTGATATCCATGACCGTTTTCTGTAAAAATATAAAATCTCCTAGAGATAATCCCTGATCCTGCACCAGCAAAACCTCGTGGCCCGATGACGGCAAAACACAAAAATCACCCATCGCCTCCGCTAAGATCGCCTGCATTTCTGGTTGAAAAAGCAAGGACGCCCCATAAAAATTATCGGCATTTGACAAAACAAAGATCGGCGAGTCTTCGTTCTGCCTATATTCTTCTGGTATTTGGACTCCCATGGACCGCTGTAAAGATTGCAGCTTATCGGATAAATTCTCAAAACTAACCCCATGCTCCAGATTTCTTGCTTTTGCAAGCTCCAAAATCTCTTTTCCAGACAGTCCCAGCATTTTAGCATTCGAATGTGAGATCTTTGCAGAGATATTTTCCTCTAATCGGACAGCAGGGATCAAGGCCACATCCAGAACTTTTTCATACGGCACTTCCGCTAACCATTCTTTACTTAATTCATAATTGACGGCCCTCACAAATAGGTCTTCGGGAATGTGTGCATGGATTTCCTGCATACTCCATTGCGGGGTTTGTGATACGAAACGTTTATAATCCTCTGCCATCTGCACTAATATCTGCGTAAAGGGGATCCCGTCCCTCCGATAAATCTGGTAATAATTCTGCAGATGTAAGATCGGTGTGTTTTGCAAATTGTCTGACTGGATCAAAAGGCCATCATAAGATAACCCGTTCTCTTTGGGAATCCATTTTTTTTCGATTTGATAGTTCCCGTTTTTCGGCAGATACCGTAAAAGCTCTTGCTCTACTTTTTTCATAAATTCCTGATATTCCATCTTATTTTTCCTCCCATGCAATTCGGTATTGCTCTTTCTTTTCTGGATCCTGCCAAATATAGACCTCCTTTTTCCTATTTTTTTCTTTCCCTCTTCGCAGCATCTGAAGCAATTCTTTTAATTCTTCTTGTCTATTTATCATGCCTTTCTCTCCTTTCCATTTCGTGTTTTTCATGGAAGTTTGTGGTAAATAGGTCGTACAAGGGATTCTTTTTGGGGATCGTGGCATCCATGGGCACTACCTTCTTCCCGCATTTTAGCAATCCGGTCCCCACACGCGCATTGGTCACATAGGAGATCTCTTCTTCGGAAATCTCTTCGTAGATCCGGCGCAGCACGTTCCGGTCGATGCCGGACTGGTTCATTAAGACCACAAACTCGGAATTGGAGACCATAGCCTGGATCTTTTCGTTGAGCAGGTTGTCCGACAGGGTCTGGGTCAGGGCGGTACAGATCCCGCCTTTTTTCCGGACGGTCCGGTACAGGTTATCAAACATTTCTGCTCCCAACTCCTCATTGGTAATGATCTGGAATTCATCGGCATACAGCCAGGTGGCTACTCCTTCCTTTGCATTGTATTCCACATTGCTGCGGATGACTTCGGAGGTTACCAGCATAGCCATCCGCTTTAAATCCCGCCCGATCTTATCCAGACCAATGCAAAGCAGCCGGTTATCCAGATGAACGTTGCTCTTATGAGAAAAGACATTTAAGGAGCCTTTCGTAAACATCTCCAGAGCGATATAGAGTTCCCTCGCTTCCGGCTCAGGCTGCCGCCCAATAATCTCCCGCAGGATAGCCAGCGTATCCTCCGGCTCCTTTCCTTCTTCCTTTTCCGTAAACAACCGGTCATAGAATTCCCCTACGCTGCGGTCAATGATGGTCCGGTGGATCGCACTCAGCGGTGTGGGCAGCAAAGCTTCTTTGCAGATGGTTTTGGTAAACGTGGATTTATCCGTGATAAAGACATCTTTGCGAAAATCCTCCGGCAGATGCGCCGGGATCTCCCAGGGGTTTAAATGGATTTCTTTTTCCTTTGAAAAGTCCAGGATCTCCCCGCCCAGAGACTGGACGATGTAGTAGTATTCATTCTGGGGATCCAAGAGCAAAACCCGGTCCCGGGGGAACAGGTATAAGATCTGCGCGATCTCCTCTTTAGTGAACATGGATTTTCCGGATCCCGTCTTCCCAAATACAAACCCATTGGGATTCATCAGTTTTTTCCGATCCACCACAATCAGTTCTTTGCTAACCTGATTGCTGCCGTAAAACACCCCGGGCACCTGGAAAATCTCCTGGACACGAAATGGCACCAGAGCGGCCATCGAGCTGGTGAACATCGCCCGCATCACATCCACTTCCCGGGCACCGGCAGGCAGGCAGGTGTGAAATCCCGCAAGCTGCCGAAATAAAAGTGGCTCAAACACCATGCTCTGCTCCGCCCCGATGGCACGGATGGTATCCACATTGCTCTCCAGGTCTTTTTCGTCTTCTCCGAACACCGTGACCAGAAAGCCCAGATAGAATGCCTTTTGGTCATTGCTGTGAACCTGCTCCAGATAATATTCCAACTCCTCTTTTTTCCGCCGCTTCGGGTAAGAGATCTCAGAAGAAAATGCTTTTTTCCGGTTCTTTTCTTCCTGTTCCCGGGTGATCGCCGCCTCATTGTTGATCTGGGCATTTTCCAGTTTTTTGACCGTGAGCATCTGGGGGATCGGGACCACATCCAGACTGAGCAGGAGATGGAAGGGAACATGCATCAGTTTTCCCAAAAAGCCATCCTGCAGCGAATTTGGATAGTTTTGGCAGAACAACACCTGCGCATGGGTCTGACCGATCTGCAGTGTGCTCCGTTCTTCTTTCAGGGCCGGGGCACAGATCTCATTTTTCCAGTTCCGGCCGGAAGCCACCAGGTCCTCCCAGTTAAGGGAAAAGAGAGCTTCCTCTCCCATCCGGTAGATCTGATGCAGGCAGCGCAGACGCTCGATCCCAGTTAAGGGGATCATCTGGCTGCCCAGACCATGGAGGGTGACCTGCAGGTTGGCTTCCAATGTCTGGAAAAATGCTTTTGCCGATTCAAAATCGTTCCTGCGAACCGAAAGCAAAAAGAGCAGGCTTTTCTCATTCCCGGAAATCCCTTCTTTTAACTTGTAATCGACCAGCTGCTCAAATGCCGCTTTCATCTCCCGATAAGGATCCCCTTCCCTTTCTTTTGGGATCAGCCGCTCTTTCACTTGCCCGGTTTCCCGGTTCAGTATCCCGATCACGATCTTAAAATCCACGCTCATGGAATTCAGTAGCTTACACCACTCCAGCAGGATCTCCATGCGCTCTTCTTCATCCTTTGTCTGATAATTGATATCCTCCAGATAATAGGCTTTATCAAACAAAATGTTCTCTTTTCTCTTCTCCAACTGGAAGATCCCGCCTTCGCTGATCCGATAGACCGGGATTGCTTCCTGCATGCTCTTTGGCATCTTATAAACCGGTTCGGACAGTTTCTTGACTTCTGTAAAAGCATCCCCCATCAGGAATCCCATGGCTGCCCCTCCTTCCTTTTTTCTTTCTTCCGCTTTCTTTTCGTTCTTTTTCCTTCTGGTTTCGGATCTTCTGTTGCATCCGCGATCTGCTCCAAGTGATCGGGTGCTTCCGCCGCTGCATAAGGCAGCACACAGGTCCGATTTAAGCGCAGCCAATTTTTTGCAGCTTCCGGAAAGCGCATGCCGGCATAGCGGTAAAAGCCCACCAGGGCAATCGGCGCTGCCACCGGGAATGCCCCATAGACCGCGATGTGGATGTTAAACCCCAGCAAAAAATACAGGAAACACACCACTGCCGCACCGGCTGCGACCGCCGCAAAGATATACAAAAGCTGGCTAAGAGAAAATCCTTTCCAGCTGTCATCGGGATATTCTTTGGCAATATCCTTATTGATCTTAATATCCATTTTTTTCCTCCTTTAAAATGCGAACGCTCTCCGGAGCAGCGCCTCTGCGCCCTGCACGGCCCCTACCAGAAGCACCATAGAAAAGATCATTTCAAAAATGGCTGCCTCCGGGCTGTCCAGATCCACGATCTGGGTCAGGATCCTTCCATTGCCGATCAGACTGCAACCGATCTTTAAGGCAATGCTGATCACGACGATCTCGAAGCAGGTGCCTAAAAAGGTCCGCACCCAGGCTCCGGCAGACCGGGATAACCCCGGCCCGCCAGCGGCTGTTGCCAAGGCAGGCGGAGCCATCACAACGATCAGCATCAGATTTAAGTAACGCCGATAAATGGTCAGCACGATCAACAGGCCGCAGATCGCTGCCGCCAGCAAAAAGATCAGGGATAAAAACCAAATGGAGATATCCCCCAGCTTAAAAATTCCGCCTGCCTGTGCCCCTAATTCCACCGGGTCAAACTCTGTAGCCGCAAAATCCGCAATGCTTAAATTCGCCGCCATGGAAAACAGCTGGGGGATCCAGGTCATAATGCTGGTCACCACAAAGCTGGCTGCCACAAAACGCAAAAACAGCATGGCAGACTTTTCAAAGGTCAGGCTTTGCCGCAGATCTGCGCTCTCCCGGCAAAACCCGATGAGAAAAAAGATGGCCAGCAAGCTCACCCCTACGGATAAAAAGACCGGGTAGATATTGACGGTCAGTTCGGCCCAGGGTTCCCCTTCCCCGATGGTGGTCGGCTGCAGGACAAATAAGGCTGCCACCAATTTCATGCTCCAGTTCCAAACCGCACAGCCCAGCTGGATCAACGGGTTCCATGTGATCAGATCGGCAAACCAATCCGGCATCGTACCGCCCTCCTTCCTTTTTTATACACTCTTTTTCCTATCTCTGCCGCCATCAGGTAAACATCTGCAATAGCTGCGGGGCCACCACCATGATCAGGCCGCCGCCGATCCTCTGCAGGGCGTAGGGTTTTGCGGCTCCATCCTGGGTCTGCTGGGCATTCCCAAATTCAAAAATACCAAATAACGTCACGATTGATCCAATTCCAGTGACAAAATCCGTCACCAAAGATAATAACGTAGTCAGCGGCTGGGTAATGGCACTCCCCGTACCGGAAGCATAAACCGGCGTGCAACAAAAAAGCACCGCCAGAATTCCCTGCAGAGCCGACCATAGAATCTTCTTACTAAGTTCCATTCGCTTCCTTTTTTGCACTTCGATTCCTCCTTGTATCGAAAAGGACCAGACATTGCTGTCCGGTCCTCTTTTACGTTTCTATGCGCTCCTGCGAAAGGGACTTTTCTCTAGCTTTTGCGCCCTTTTTTCTTCCCCAGGAAATAAACCAAGATACCCACAACACCGATCCCGCCTAAGATCACCAACAGCTTCGTTGGTGAATAATCCCCGGTTTTTACACCGCTGGTAAATGTGGCACCGGAAGCTCCCGTATCGGAGGATCCGCTTGTGGTGGTGCTGCCACCCGAACTCTGCGTCGGGATGGATATGCTGTGGTCAGTCGTCACATCGCCAAGGTTATCGGAAGAAGCGATGGCTATGTTTTTCACCGTCTTTCCTTTTAATGAGTTGTCTTTGAAAGTTACTTCATAAGTGATCATCATTAGATCGTCAGCCTCCAGGTCGGTATGCGTCTCGATGGTAAAGCCGTTATCCTCCGCCTGGATGGAAACGTCTGAGAGTGTTTGGTTATTGATGGATACCGTAATACTGTCTTCTTTGATCTGTACGCCGGAAGTCTCGATCGTATCGGTTACCACCACGTTCTTCGCGGCTTCCTCACCGGAAGTCTTGACTTGTAGAGTATACTTACCGGTACTGCCTACGGTATAGCTGGATCGATCCGAAGTCTTGGAGATCACCAGCTTGCCCTCCTGCTCCGGTTCCGGGGTTTCGCTTGGGTCTTTCGGGTCCTCCGGGTCCGTAGTTGCGCCGGAGCCGCCCACCGTCACATGATGGTCGGTATCCACCGCATCTGTGTTATCCGCGTCTGCCGTTGCGGTATTGACGATCTGGCGTCCGGCCAGGGCCTCCTCTTCCATGGTCACATCGTAGGTGACCGTCAGGATATGGGAACCGGATAAATCAATGCCGGTCTCCAGATCAAAGGAATTGGTCAGCTCTGTGACGGTCACTTCATCCAGACGCACCCCGTCTAAGTACGCTTTCACCGTACCAGCGATCAGATTCGCCCCTTTCTGCTTCATCACATCATGGACGGTCACGTTTTTCGCCGTAAAGTCATCCGCAGCCGCCCGCACCGTCAGAGTATAATGGGCAATCTCCCCTACTTGGTAGGTGGATTCATCCGACGTCTTCTCGATCAGGAGGCCGGAATCCCCCACGGTAACCGTATTCTCATCTTTCGGTTCTTCTCCTTCTTCGGTGGAATCGTCCTTGGCCGTTGCCACGTTCTTCACGCTGGTATTTTCCAGAGATTCCTCCTGAAAGAATACGTCATAAGTCACCAAGATCTTCTGGCCGTATTCCAGGTTCTGATGGGTCTCGATCACCAGGCTCTGGTCTTTTGCTGTGATGTCCACGCCTTCGATGGCCAAGCCTTCCCCGTCCGTTACCTGGATCGTGTCTTTCTGGATGTAGGCACCGGTAGACTGCAGATCATCGGTGATCACGATGTTTTCCGCCACCGCGCCATCCTTCACCTGGGTCACCGTCAGGGTGTAATGCCCCGTATCGCCCACAGCGTAATTCAATTTGTCAGAAGTTTTCTCAATTTCGATCAGACCGGAATCGATCTGTACCGTGTTGGAATCCGATACCCAGCGGGTATCCAGATAATGCTTGGTTTCATTGGTGTTCTGAAATCCTTCATGGGTCCAGGTATCTTCGTTCATATCTTCCGGCTTTGCAATGGTCGTACGCACCTGGGCCACATTTAAGATCATGCCGTCTTCCGGCGCGTCTGTTACCTGTACCGCAAAGGATACGCTCTTGCTTTCTCCCGGCTGCAAAGGTACCACAAAGGTTACATAGTCTTTTCCTTCCAGGGTCCGCACTTCCCCCCGGATCTCTCCTTCGGCAGCTTCCCCTTCATATGGCACAAACTGGGTGTATGCCGGGATGGCATCCCGGATCAGGACGGTTTTTTCCGTTGTATCGGCATTGGCCACCTGGATGCTGTAAGTGATGGGATCTCCGTTTGCCACTACGGTGCCAGATTCTGGCACGGAAGATTTCAACGTGGTCAGCGTATCGGTGATCTTTACCGGATCTGCCGGCTCTTCCGGTTCCACGTAAATGTTATCGGCTGTCGCCCGAGCCACATTTAAGATATCTTTTCCCGCCAGGGAATCGGAGGTAAAGAGCACGTCATAAGTCACGGTAAAGGTTTCCTGATAGGCCAGATCTGCGCCGGTAAAGATCGTATAGCGGTTTGCGGAGGACTGGATCTCTGCCTGATCCATCACCACGCCATTCTGGTTTACGATCACCAAGCTGCCTTCTACGATCTGGGCGGCTTCTTCATGGATCTCATCTTTGATGATCACGTTACGGGCTACCGCATCTTTTTCCGTCTGGGTCACCGTCACGGTATAATGGCCGGTCTCGCCCACCCGGTAAGAAGTCTTATCTGACGTCTTTTCAATGGCCAGCCGCGGAAGCAGATCGATCACATCCACCGGATGATCCTGTCTCTCCTCCTCGGTATTGTCACCCTTTGCAGTAGCCGTATTGGTAATCGTCTTGCCGGAGAGGCTTTCTTCGGTAAAGGTCACTGTGTAATAGACTTCCAGCTTGTCCTGATCCTCCAGATCCTTTCCGGTGGCAATGGTAAAGTGGTGGTCTTCTGCCGTGATCACCGCATCGTCCACCACGGAGCCATTATACAGGACGGCAATGCTGTTCGGATCGATCACCATCCCCGGCTCGGAAAAGCTGTCCGTAATGACCACGTTAAAGGCCGTCACATCCTCCCGGATCTGCCGGATCGTCAGCTGGTAATAGCCTTTCTCTCCGATATGGTAGGTCCTCTTGTCAGAAGTTTTTACAATATCCAACTCCGGCGCATGGACCTCGATGGTCTCTTCCTCCTCTTTCGGAATGTTCTCATCCGAATTGACGGTGACCTTATTCTTCACCGTCTGGCCAGCCAGGGCATGATCCACGATGGCCACTTGGTATTCCACATAGAATTTGGTCTCCGTCTCCAACCCCAGCGGATTCCACTGGCTCTGCTCTACCAAGCCCCCCTGGGAAGCGTCCCAGATGCTGTAGTTTCCTTCTTTCACCAGATTCCTTCCGGTCTGGATCACAAAGGTGTTATCGACAACATCTACGTCTGCCTCGATCACATGGCGGGCGGCATCCATCAAAACGATGGAATTTTTCTGCAGTTTCACGCCCGGTGTTTCGATCACATCACTGATGGTCACATTTCGAGCTACGCAGCCGATCTGGTCCTGGGTCACTTCTACCTCGTAAGTGACGATATCGCCGTATTTGTATTCGTCTTTGTCCGCTTCCTTGCTGACATTTAAGACCGGGCTGTTGATCCAGACTTTTTCCGAATCTTTCACGGGTGCTGCGTTATCTGCCACTGCCGCTGCGGTATTGATGATCTCGTTTCCGTTGACACTCTCCTGGGCCGTTGCGGTATAGGTGATGGTCACCGGCGTATGATACGGCAGATCCGAAATGGTATACCGCCAGCCGGTGGCTGTTTCTTCGTAAGCAGTGGTCACTGCCTTTTCTTCGGTCTCCTGATAATTGTCCGGATCTAACTGGTTCCCGGCATCATCGGTCCCGCCAATGGGATTGACGATGGTTTCCGGCACACCGGAAATGGTAAAGCTCTCCGGATCCAGTTTTAAGCCCTCCGGCAGGGAATCATCCGTGATCACCAGGTTCCGGGCAATGGATCCGGGCTGCTGGTTGTTGACCACCACGGTATACTCCACAGTCTCGCCTACCCGGAATTCGTTTGCTTCCCGGTTGTCGTTTGCTTCCAAGTATGGATTGGTCACCGATTTATCCAGGGTCAGGATCGCCGTGTTCACATACACTTCCGCGTCATCCTGCACCAGTTCCCCGTTCTCTGCCTGGACATTGGCAACATTGACGGATTCCTGGCCGTTCATCTCCTGCGTTGCCTGGCAATGGAAGGTGATAGTCACCGGTGTATTGCAGGGCAGATCCGAAATGGAGAGTTTCCAGCCGTCCCCGTTTCGTTCCATCCGCCAGTCAATGGCAACTTCTTCTGTCTCATTGTAATTCTCCGGATTTAAGATGCTGGCAGTATCTTTGGTCCCGGCAATTTTGTTGTAGTAAGCGGCTGGGATCCCTTCCACCTGGATCGCGTCCTCACCCTCATTTAGGGCCAGGCCATCCGGCAGGCAGTCATCCCAGATCACCACATCCCGGGCAATCGTGCCGGGAAAAGTATTGGTCACCACTACCTGATAGGCAATGTCTTCCCCTACCTGCCATTCATAGTGGTCCGCTGTCTTGTCGATGGAAAAGACTGCGGTATTGACATAGATTTCCGCATCATCCCACATGGTCTCCGCATTGGAGGCAGAGACGGATGCCTGGTTGTCGGTCTCCAAGCCATTGACGGTCTCTGTTGCAATACAGTCAAACACAATGGTGACCGGCGTGTTATAAGGTAAGTAATTGATCCCAAGCTGCCAGGTATTATCCACACTTACCAAGTTCGTCTCCAGCTGCTTGGTGTCATACGCCATACCGGTCAGGCCATCGGCTTTCGGATACTGGATGGTATCCGGCAGGCCAAGGATCTGAATCGCATCCCCGCCCTGCAGCGTGAGTCCCTCCGGCAGGGACAGATCGGAAATGACCACATCTTTTGCTACGGTATAATCCACCGTATTATTGACCACGACCTGATAACGGACCGTATCACCTACCTGCCATTCATACTGATTGACACTCTTATCGATCGTAAATTTCGGGGTATTCGTCCACAGATCCGCGGACCCGCTGTCTTCCTTGGGTTCCTCTGTTTTTTCATCGATAAAGTTATCTGCCGTGGCGGTGGCCGTATTTAAGATTTCCTGTCCGTTGATCTCATCGGTCACCTCACACCGGAATTTGATAATGATGCTCTCGTCATACTTTAACAGCGGGCAGCTTGCCGTCCAGGAATTTTCTCCCACCCGGTCGATCTTGCAGTGCTCTGCCCCGCTGGGCCAGTCGGCCGTATAATCGATCAATTTTAAGCCGGAGGGCAGGGAAAGGTCCGAAACCACCACGTTCTTTGCCCAAGCGTGGGGCGTCTTCTGGAAGACTTTCACCGTGTATTCCACGGTATCGCCCACTTCCCATTCGAAATCAACAAACTTGTCTACCTGCAGGTCGGCCACTACCTTGCCTTCGATCCAAGTTTCGTTACTCCAATATTGGAATCGTTTGCCATCCAGTTCCCGGACAAACGCAACCGAAGCTTGATTGGGCACCTGGAAGGTATAGCCATCGGCGAGCAGCCAGTCATGGAGGTCCGCCCCTTCCTTTCGGTGGACAATGAGGTGCATCCGGTAAGTCCGGTTATTCATGAAAGCATCATCGGTCACCACGCTGGATTTCGCCGTTGCCGTGATGGTCTGCCCCTCGATCTTAACGGTAAAGTCATCGGTCACATCGGATCCGAAGTTATCCGTGATCTTGACTTTGTGGGTGCCATCGATGGCCAGACAGTCCTCCAGAGTATCCTGGATCTCAAAAGAGGACACCTCCATGGGCATGGTAAAATATTCGGTCTGGTATTCAAACTCCTCATACCCATAGATTTGATAGGGGTCTTCCTGTGGGTGAAAGCCATTCCCTTTATTCATTTCCGCTCCCACATCTCCTACGTATTTCCTGTGTTCTGTATTGGGTTCAAAGGTGCCTACCACCCAACTAGTGAACTCGAAAAATGCATACTCAAAGTACCGGGGCTGGCCGCTGTAGTCTTCCGCATAGCTGGTCCCATTGTCATCCCGGTAGGAATTTTTCACACTCTGGATAAACCGGTCTTTATCGCCGCCGTATTTCTCGGCAATGGTATCCGCATCCATCTGATCCCAACTGTCGATCACTTTTGGATAACCAAAGTTAAAGTTCAGAGTATTGTTCTTAAAGAGCCAGGTCAGCCAGCCTTCTTCCTCGCTTGGCGTCGTGGAAGAATCTTCCGAATGTGCGGTATTTCCTTCATAATAAATGTGCTGGGAACCTTTTAACCGGATGACTTCATCCACGTTGCTGTCATCTCCGAAGGTCACTTGCTGCATGCCGTCCAGGTCTGCAAAGGTGCCATGCCCTTCGAATTCCGGGATCAGCTCCCCGGTGTCGTGGTTATAGTATTCGAATTTGACATCAATGGTATCAATCGCCACGATGGAGACCCCGATCCGATTCGTCCAAAAAGTAATACAGGGCTGCACCATGTTGTTGTCCCAGTTGCTGGGAGGCGTTTCTCCATTGAACTCCGCCCGGACTTTGGTCATGTCATACCGGGCCTCGGCCCCATGGACCCCCATGATCGTGATCTTAAAATCTACGTTGATCTGTTCATTGTCCTTGTTCGTATACTGGCCCACGTTCCGGTACCAGCAGCCATAGCTGCCCGGTGTATTCTCGCTGGCCAGGGCCACAACCTGGTTGTTGGCATGGTCCATGGCACCATTGTTGGTGTACTGCCGCCAGGCAGATGTGGAAAACTGCCCAAAGGGTTCCGCTTCCGTAATGCCTTTCCGATAGAGCATGGTCCATTTATAGTCTTCATGAATAAGATCCTGCATCGACTTTTCGCTGAAGATTGTTGCAGCTTCTGCCGTCTGGGCAGAAGTAAAGCCGGAGCTGACGAGCAGTAAGATCGCCAGGAATCCGGCCAGGAAACGTCTGCCTATATTTCTTTTCATGTGGTTCTCCTTTCTTTGCTGCGTGCCTCTGTTTCTCTTTTATCTGCCGGGCACTTTGACCAGCTTCTTCCGCTGCCGGGGATGCTCTGGGATCTCTTCCTCCGGAATCAGATTTCGTGGGAAATACTCCCGCTCATATTGTTCGGTGATCCGATCCGCGATCTTTTCCGCATCCGCACACGCCCGGAAAAACTCCTGGTAATCTTTTTTCAGGACCGACAGCCAGGAAGACAGGTAATTGGAATGATCCTGATAATGCTCCGCATCTAATTTCACACCCAACTCTTGGCCGAGAAACAGGGACCCGATCTCCGCCCGCAGTTCTTCCCGGGCATAGGCCTCGCTTCCAAAGGGCTGCCCCAGATCCCGATTCAGCCGGTCCGGATGGCCCGTACTGTGTCCCATCTCGTGTAAGAGCGTTTTTAAATAGCTGGCATCATCTTTGAACATCCCGGGAAGAGGCAGGGTGATCCGGTCTTCCGTCAGGCTGTAATAGGCCCTTGTCTGGGCGCACTCGACGACGGGACACTCACTGACGCTCTTGAGCCGTTCCGTCAGATCCTGCAGCTCTGTGGGCGGCAGCTCCCTTGGCCGATAAGACGGGAAATCCTTCACTTGCTCACCGTTAAAAACCACAAAATAGGAAACCATGGGACGCTCCAACGGTACCTTTTTGAGTTCCATTTTCCCCTCAGGATTCTTTTCCCGGATCTCTTTTTCAAAGATCCACTTCTCGCAAAGGATCCCTTTCTCCCCTTTGCGGATGGAATATCCTTTCTTTTGATACTGCAGGAATGTCCCCCATCGAGGGTCTTGATATCCGTTTTCTGTCACCGCATCCAACAGCCGGAATCGATTCCCACCCCGGTACCGGACATTCGTAAAGGGGTTGTAGGGCAGGATTGCCCCTTGTTCCCATAGGGGCTTGGTAAAGACCACGCCCTGTTCCATCAGCCGGATCATCTTGTCCACCAGCTGTTTTCGACTCTCCATGACTACCTCGTAAGCATTTGCCACTTCTACACCTCCTTCCATTTTTTTGGAAAGATGGCTTTCTTTTTCCCGGCAGCCAGACAGCAAAAAAGCACTCACCTAGTCCTGGCAAGTGCTCTCTCTTTCTTTTTCCCTATCACGTATCGTTTATCCCTCCTTTTTTCGCAAGTGTTTCCCGCCTTCTTTCATTTTTCCTGCCGCAGCTTGACAAGTTTTTTTCATCTTTCCGATTTTAAGATAACACACTTGCAAAGGTTCTTCGAGGTTACTTTTGGTTACTTTCGGTTCCCTTCTCATTCCCTATGCACACAGCGCCAAAGAATAAAAACTTTACGCACAGGAGCAAAAACATGCTGAAAAAGAAAAAGCAGACTGGCTTGCGCAAGCAAAAAAACGTAAGGTAAAGAAAAAAGACCGAGGTATGGTGGACGTGATGATGCTGATATGCCATTAGAGGGAAAAGAAGTGAAACGAAAAAGATAGGATCATAAAGTCCTGGAAGCAAAACTGGTACTGGCGCCAGGAATCCTCATTAGTCTGGACACGGAATTGATCAAAAATGAAAATGAGAACGTGAGTAAGAACGACTGCGAACTGAATACGGAAAAAAGACTGTTGGAACGGATGAAAAAGGATGATCCGCGGCTGCCGGTCTGCCTGCAGGGGAACGCATTATACGCGGCGGAACCGATCATGGAGATCTGTCGGGGATACAGATGGACATATATCCTGACCCAGAAAGCAACCCGGCAGAAAATCCTAGCGGAGAGTTATGAGTGGATTGCCCAAGGAGGCGGTTCAAAGATCAGAAAAGGGATCGGAGAAGAAGGAGGGACAGGAGAATATAGCAACCATGTAGAAGAAATAGCAGGGAAAAAGAAAGAAGCAAATATGTACCGATACTGGTAGGAAACAGAGAAAGCAGGGAAGAAGGAAAGGCATGAATTCCAGGGGATCACAAATATAGAGCTGACCAAAAACTGGGAGGGAGGATCGAGGCAGGGAGAGGAAGAGGGAAAATAGAGAATGAGGGATTTCATAACCAGAAAAACGGGAGCTATGGGATTGCGCATTTAAGCAGCCGGAACAGCAACGCGATGAAAAAACATTACCTGCTCACGCAAATAGCAGATATCTTCCTGCAGATCTATCTGTCATTCAGTCCGTTAAGGAAAGCGATCAGACAGAGTATAAAAAATACATCTTCAAGGTTACTGGAAAGTTTTCGAAGACACCCAGTAATGGATGAAGATGTATCCTACATCACCAGGTACACAAGTGTGTATCTGGAATAACAAGGTTCTTATACAACAGGTGGTGGTCGAATGGAAAATGGAAATTAAATAAATAACCACATTTTTTAAACGAGGGGAGAGCTGCGTCCATAGGATGTGGATATCTTTTCTAAAACAAACGATTATTGTGGAAAAGATTCACAGCAAACAGATGCCGGCTGATAAGAAGGACTTTTCCATATTTATTCTTTGGCGCTGCTATGCACCCAAACCATCCTGCCGACCGATGGTTAGAACCTCCCCTTGGAATGTGCAGGTAACCGTATAAGGTATTTCTTCAATTTTCACTTCCACGGTTACGGCTTCCTCTCCCAAGATACAAAAATCTCTGATCTGCAATTCCTCTTGCGTCCGATTAAAAAAGGCACAAAGGGATTGGCTTAACAGTGATAAGGAAGTAAATCACTTATCAACTGTTAGCTGACGGTTTTCGGGTGCATACGAAACTCCCGTCTGATTCCTAACAGGAATTAGGCGGGAGTTTTTCTTGTTAACAGAGCCTATATTGGAAGATAGCATTATGAAAACATTACTTTCCTGTGAGTTTAATATCGACACCGCCTGTGTGGAACTGAAATATTCTAACGGAAGCATAATTTCCATTAACTGTACTGCTGTTGAGAATGAGGTGGCCAATAGTCGTTTCCAGCGGTCTGAACTGGACTGGCTCATCTACAACGATCCGCTGTCCTATGCAGAATTGATTTTGAATGGCGATCCGGAAGAATACCTGCGAACCGTAACGGAGGCTCCACAGTTAGATTTCGATTGATAAGCAAAGCCGCCAGAGGCACATCCATGAGATGCTGCTTCTGGCGGCTTTTTTACATTTTGTCAATCAAAGCAAACACTACCGCTTGTTGATCTTCACTCAATCTCGACCATCGTTCCAGGAGCTTCCTTTGCGAATCAGTCAGAGAAACAGGTGAATCTTCTTCTGCAAACAGCTGAGAAAGCGTGATACCAAAAGCTATGCAGATTTTTTCCAACGACGGAATAGTGGGAACCATATTCTTACGATACCATGAGGAGATCGTAGATTGCGGCAAACCAGAGCGTTCTGCAAGCTGATACTCCGTCCAGCCCCGGTCCTCTCGATACGTGGTTATGGTAGCGAGAATATCTTTCACCTGCATCACCCCTTTACTTGTGTTTTTCGTAAATTATACTTTTGTTTGTCGTTGCTCTTTAATAATTTTAGTCGTATAATTTTAACGATATACACAAGTAAAGAAGGGGAATGATTTCAGTGAGACAGAAGAGCTGCTTCTTTATTGGGCATAGAGAAACACCGGAAGAAATTTACCCAGTGCTATGCGCCACTGTTGAGGAGCATATAGTCCGCTACGGCGTTACCGAATTTATTGTTGGTCATTATGGATGTTTTGACGGTTTTGCGGCAAAAGCCGTTAAAACCGCAAAACAAGCTCATCCAGAAGTCGGACTGACATTATTGCTGCCGTACCATCCAGCAGAGCGCCCGATTCCTGTACCGGATGGATTTGACAGTACCTACTATCCTCCAGGGATGGAAAATGTCCCTCGTAAGGTTGCTATTGTCAGGGCAAATCGGTATATGGTCGATCATACTGATTTCCTCATTGCCTATGCGTGGTACCCTGCCAGCAATGCAAGAGATCTTCTCGAATATGCAAGAAAAAGAGAGGGCAAGGGATTAATCCATGTGACAGCCTTGCCCCATAACGATTTATAAGAAAAAGTCATTACTTTTATATAGTTTTTTATCTTGCGAAAAGTAATGACTTTGTGTTAAAATTAAATCGACATATTTTGCCGAAAAGAGGTGGTTTTGTGGCGAAAAAGAGGTCCGCTTCTACCATGACGCCGGATTACGAAGCGATTACATCATTTCAAAAGGGCCAGGCTTCACGCATTTTTAAGGAAGTGAACGAACAGGACAAAGTTTTGATTGTCAGCAAGCAAAATAAGCCGCAGAACGTCGTTATCTCATACGAACGGTATAAGAGACTCAGGGAAGAGGGAGCAGATATATGAACATCAATGAACAGGCCAATTTTATATGGAGCATAGCCGATTTGCTGCGTGGCGATTTCAAACAGAGCGAATACGGCAAGGTAATTCTGCCCTTTACTGTGCTGCGTCGCTTTGACTGTGTCCTTGCACCTTCCAAGGCAAAAATTTTGGAGGCCAATAAGACTTTGACGGTCAGCAACAAGCGTCCTATCTTTAAGCGCATGACTGGTCATGATTACTATAATGTCAGCCAGTTCGATTTCGAAAAGCTGATGGATGACAGCAATGCCATCGAAGCCAATCTGCGGGATTACATCAATGGCTTTTCCGAAGATGTCCGTGAAATCATGGACAACTTTGAAATTTTCGGGGTAATAGATCGTCTATCAAGGGCAAATCTGCTTTATCTGGTTGTGCAGCGTTTTGCGGAGATTGATATGAGCGACACCCAGATTGACAATCTGGAAATGGGATATATGTTCGAGGAATTGATCCGGCGATTTTCTGAGCAGTCCAACGAAACCGCTGGTGAGCACTTCACGCCCCGTGAGGTAATCGAACTGATGGTAGAAGTGCTGCTCGATCCCGATATGGACGAAATTGCAAATGCCGACGGAAAGGTCATCACCATTCTGGACCCGGCCTGCGGCACGGGTGGAATGTTGTCCGTTGCCCAAAACAAAATGGAGTCTCTGAATAGTACGACCCAGGTAATCCCCTTTGGGCAGGAATTAAACCCCGAAACATACGCAACGTGCCGTTCCGATATGATTTTGAAAGGTAATACCAACAGCCGTATCGTTTTGGGAAACAGCTTCAATGAGGACGGATTCAAGTCCCAGACATTTGACTATATGCTGAGCAACCCTCCTTTTGGTGTGGAGTGGAAAAAGGTAGAGAAGTTCATTAAGGACGAAGCGGCTTCTCAGGGGTATCGTGGCAGATTTGGCGCTGGTCTGCCCCGTATCTCGGACGGTTCTTTCCTGTTTCTCCAGCATCTGATTTCCAAAATGAACCCGCCAGAAAAAGGTGGAAGCCGCATCGGTATTGTATTTAACGGTTCGCCAATGTTCTCCGGCGATGCCGGAAGCGGAGAAAGTGAAATCCGCCGCTGGATTATTGAAAATGATCTGCTGGAGGCCATTATTGGCCTTCCGGATCAGCTGTTCTACAACACCGGCATTACCACTTATATCTGGATTTTGACCAACCGCAAAGAGAACCGCAGGAAAGGCAAAGTGCGTCTGATCAACGGAGCCGGTTTCTATGAAAAGATGCGCAAGGGTCTTGGAAATAAACGCAACATGATCAGCCCGGAAAATCGTGCGGAACTGGTACGTCTGTACAGCACCTACGAGCAGGATGAGAACTACATGGATCTGGATAATGAAGATTTCGGATACCGAAAAATTGTTATAGAGCGCCCTCTGCTCGATGAAGATGGTACACCGGTAAACGACCGTAAAGGCAATAGAAAAGCAGATGCCTCCCTTCGTGACTACGAAATGGTGCCGCTGAAGGAGGACATCCACGAATATTTCCGTCGAGAGGTCCTGCCGTTTGTGCCGGATGCCTGGATTGACGAGAGCAAGACCAAAATCGGCTATGAGATTCCGTTTACCCGCTATTTCTACAAGTTCATTCCGCTGCGTGACAGTTCTGTGATTATGGAAGATATTAGAGCTCTTGAGGAACGCATCCAAACGAGCTTGGCGGAGGTGTTTGGGCAGTGATAGAGCACAAAGAATTTACAGACATTCCAACTTGCTGGAACAGTTCAAAAGTACGGTACATTTATTCGATTACTAAAGCCAAAATGCCTACTGAATTGCTGGATAATCCTGAAGATGGTACTGAAATTTACTTGTCGATGGATGTTATCCGAAAAAGAAATGAAACCCTACAGTATTCGCATACAGGTGATCTGGCAACAGAAGATGATATGCTCCTGCTGTGGGATGGGAGTAACGCTGGAGAAATTATAGACAAGCACCCTCGCGGATTTGCTCCATCTACAACTGCAATATTAAAAAATATTTCCTCTAATAACCAACGCTATTGCTTTTATGCGATGAAATATCTGGAACGGTTTATAAGAAGCAATACCGTTGGTATGGGCGTTCCACATGTTGATGGCGATTATCTGAAATCTCTACGGTTTATTACTCCTTCAAATGCAGACCAGGAGCGGATTGCAAACTACTTGGATCACAAAATTTCTGTGATAGATTCAATTTTGGACAGTAAAGATGAATTGATTAGTCTTTTGTACGAGCAACGAGTTGGAATTATTTCACAAGCGGTAACTAAGGGCCTCTATCCTGATTCTGCAATGAAGGACTGCGGTGTGAAATGGCTCGGCCAAATCCCTGCTCATTGGCAGGTTCTCACCAATCACCAACTATTTGCTGAACGCAACATCAAATGTACAGAATCGGATGCAGTATTGCTCAGTGTTACTAAACACCTTGGTGTGATTTTGCAATCACAGGCAGAGGAGCTAAATCTTGCCACCGTTGCCCCGGCAGAAACTACCGAAGGGTATAAGGTTGTCCACAAAGGCGACCTGGTCATGAATATCATGCGAGCAAAAGATGGCAGCTATGGCGTTTCTGAATATGATGGTGTGATTTCTCCGGCATACTGCATCTATTATCCAAGACAAGAGATAAATCCCCAATACTTGTACTATCTGTTCAAAACGCCAATGTACATGGAGATTTTTAAAAATTATTCCACAGGCATCGCAGAACACCGAATGCGCTTATATCCTGTGAACTTCTTCAAAATTCCAGCAGTGGTGCCTCCTCTGGAAGAACAGAATGAAATTGTAGCTTATCTGGACAAGCATGTGAAAGATATTGATGAATTGATTTCTCTCACTCAGCAACAGATCGAAAAACTAAAGGAATACCGCCAAAGCGTTATTTCTGAGGTGGTAACAGGAAAGGTGGCAGTAGAATGAACTATCAAGAATTGTCACCGCAAGGCGAAACTTTGCTGAAAGAAATTATCGACCTACAAGCCAGTGGTCAGGACAATGCAGCTTATTGGAGCAAGCGGTTTGATGGATTATCCATGCAGCAGGATACCCTGCTCCGGGATACGTTTCGAGAGCTGAAAGAATGTGGTTATGTCCACATACAGTGGGCTGACAACATTCCATACTATCTGTCCCTCACAGTGGATGGTCAAAATTATTTCACTAACAAAAAGGCCGCAAAAAAAGCCGAAAGAAAACTCTCCCGGCGGGAATGGCGGATTGCTGTCATATCGGCCATCATTGGCGGTATGGTTGGGCTGATCCCCTGGATTTGTACTTTGATAGGAGGTGGTCAATAATGGCAATCGAAACCAAAGAAATTACATTTGAACAAGAGATTGAATACAACCTGATTGACCACGGCGGATATATCAAGGGGAATCCCCATGACTATAATCGTGAATTTGCCATAGACACCAAGCAGCTCTTTCAATTTCTTCAAGACAGCCAGCCCGTAGAATGGGAAAAGCTGTGCAGAAAACACGGAGAGAATGTGGAAACGGGTTTTCTGAAGAAGCTGTATCGTGATCTTGATACATACGGAACATTATATGTGCTACGGCATGGCGTTGTAGATGCTCCCGCCAAATTATCTCTGTGCTATTTCAAGCCTGCCAGCGGCATGAACCAAACCAGTCAGGCACTCTATGAGAAGAACATTCTCTCCATCACCCGGCAGGTGCATTATAGCCTGAAAAATGAGAACTCCATAGATGTTGTGCTGTTCATCAATGGATTGCCTGTTGCGACGGTGGAACTGAAAAATCCAATCACCGGTCAGACTGTCGAAAATGCAAAGCGTCAGTACATGAAAGACCGTGATCCCAGAGAACTTCTGCTTTCGTTCAAAGCTCGATGCCTGGTTCACTTTGCCGTGGACACCGAAGAAGTGTGGATGACCACAAAGCTCAATGGCATCAATACCTATTTTTTGCCGTTCAATAAGGGAAACAACGGCGGCAAGGGAAACCCTGTTGGGAACAGCACCTACCGGACTTCGTATCTGTGGGAAGAAGTCCTGCAAAAAGACAGCCTGCTGGACATTGTACAGCGATTTATCCATTTGCAGGAAGATAAAAAGAATCCTAAAAAGTCTGTTATGATCTTCCCACGTTACCACCAGCTGGATGTGGTACGCAAGCTCGTTGCCGATGTTTACGCAAACGGAACAGGACATAATTATCTGATTCAGCACAGTGCGGGAAGCGGAAAATCCAACTCTATTTCTTGGCTGGCACATCACCTGTCTAACCTGCACGATAAAAATGACAAGGTTGTATTCAACAGCATCATTGTGATTACAGATCGCCTCGTATTGGATAAACAGCTTCAGGATACCATCTACCAGTTTGAGCACGTGGAAGGCGTTGTGACTAAAATCGACAACAACGCCGCACAACTGGCAGATGCTTTGAACACAGGTAAAAAAATCATTATTACCACACTTCAGAAGTTCCCGTTTGTCCTTGAAAAGGTAGATGATTTAAGCGGCAAGCGGTTTGCGGTCATTGTGGATGAGGCCCATTCTTCCCAGACCGGAGAAGCCAGCAAAAAAATGAAGGCGATCCTGGGAAACGCTGAGGGGCTAACGGAGGAAGAACAGCTCCAAAAGGTTGCAGATGAGGAGGCCAAGGCAGAGCGGAAGCAATCCGACAGCGAGGATGAAATCGCAAAAGAAATGGCTACACATGGTCGGTTGCCTAACCTGTCCTTCTTTGCTTTTACCGCAACACCCAAGGCGAAAACGCTGGAGATGTTTGGAACCCCGGATGCAAGCGGTATTCCTCATGCTTTTCATATTTACTCGATGAAGCAGGCCATTCAGGAAGGTTTTATCCTGGATGTTCTGAAAAACTATGTGACCTACGATACCTATTTCAAAATCGGCAAGAAAATTGCCGATGATCCCCGCTATGAAAAAAGCAAGGCAAATAAGGCGCTTGGCAAATTCTTAAGTCTGCATCCGCACAATCTGGCCCAGAAAATCCAGATCATCGTAGAACACTTCCGCACTGTCACCAAAGACAAGATTGGCGGCAAGGCCAAAGCAATGGTAGTGACCGGCTCACGCCTGCACGCAGTCCGGTATTATCAGGAGTTTCAGCATTACATCAAAAAGATGGGATACGAAAATGAGCTGGGTATCCTGATCGCATTTTCTGGGACTGTCCATGATGGCGGAGAGGAATACACCGAAGTCAGTCTAAATGGGATAAAAGAAAGCGAACTGCCGGAAAAATTCCACAGCGGCGAGTACCAGGTGCTTTTGGTTGCGGAAAAATACCAAACCGGGTTTGATGAGCCGTTGCTGCACACCATGTTTGTAGACAAAAAGCTCAGTGGTGTAAAAGCTGTCCAAACACTTTCCAGATTGAACAGAACCTGCTTCGGAAAAGATGATACATTTGTTCTGGACTTTGTAAATTCTGCCGAGGATATACGAGCCGCTTTTGCCCCGTATTATGAAGAAACCAGTATTGAGGAGACAACAGACGCCAACATCGTATATGAACTGAAATCCAAATTGGATGAATTTCGTGTGTATTGGCAGAGTGAGATTGAGGCTTTCTCTAAAGCATTTTTCAAGCCTACCAAGAAACAGGGAAATATGGATTTTGGCGTACTCAACAGTTTCCTTGATCCGGCAGTGGATCGATATAACGGTTTGGATGAGAACGAGCAGGAAGAATTCAAGTCTACCCTCGCAAAGTTTGTTCGTACCTACACGTTCCTCACCAACATCATCCGATTAGATGATGCCGACCTGCATAAGTTCCATGCTTACGCAAAATTTCTTCAGAAGAAACTGCCAAAGCGAGAGGGCGGCGGTCCTATTTTTCTGGATGATGAAGTATCGCTGCAATATTACCGGGTTCAGAAAATTTTTGAAGGGTCTATTGCGCTGGAGCAGAGTGAGCCGTTGCCCAATAAACTTCATCCCGGAAAACCGAAGCCAGAGGAAGAAAAGGCCCCTCTGTCTGAGCTGATTGATAAAATCAACGAAAAGTTTGGCACAGAATTTACTAACATCGACAAGGTCTTGGAGCAAATTGTTTCTGATATGGACGCCAACGAGGAATTGCGTGTCCAGGCTCGCAACAATTCACAAGAACATTTCCGTTTTCCCTTTAACGATGCGTTTATGGACGTGGTTATCGGACGCATGGCGCAGAATCAGCAGTTCTGCGAAAGAGTTTTGGATGATGCCAAATTCGGAGATACCGTTCGTGATTTGTTGGTGGGTGTCGTCTATGAACGACTGCGGAACTCAGCAGGGAGTGGAATTCATCCATAATTGTTGGCATTTATTCATATATTAGAGTGGTTTCTTTACATAATTTAGAATCACAGGTCAAAATGTATTGAATCGCTTTTTGTGCAAATTTCTTGCTGACCATCATATCCAAATCCGCCAGCCGGACAATCTCCGCTGTTCCAGCCTCAAAATCAAACGAAATCTCACCCCATTCGTCGTCGTTGTCCGCCTGATACAGGTAGACAGCGGCGGCGATTTTCTTTTTGCGTTTGGTCTGGGATTTGCGTTTCAGCCGAATCATGTGAAGCACCCCGGCGTCTGTCAGCAAACAGGCCAAGTGCTCCACGGCTTTGCGGTAGGCTCGTTCCGCACCGCTGGCTGTACTGCCCTCAAAGAGAACCGCCAGTTCTTCAAAGGTCAGTCGGGTGCTGATGGGGCTGACCCGCCCACAGGTCATACAGATGGCGTTTCGCTTCTCCAGAAGGGTCTGCTCCCGGTAATTTAGCTTTTCAAACGCTTCTCGGACAGCTTTAGCTTGGATGCCATTCCATAGAATCTCCGCATAGTCCCAGTGGTCATCCCGGCTGACATCCCCGCCGGTTTCTTCGCTGTCCTCGTCCTGCATGGTCTGATAAAACGGAACACGGCTTCGGTTTTGCTTGGCCAATGCCAAAAACTTTGCTGCGGTTTCCTCGGTACAACCGTTTTTCTGGGCATATTTCTGGATTGCCGCCTGTTCAGACTGGTCGGATTAATTGTAGAGCCATGCAATTCCACGCACAGCTTTGTACTCATCCACATTTTCAAAGGAACCAGCCTCCTCTTGCATCCGACAGGTCAAAAGGGCGTTCCCGATAAAATGATAGGCATAGGTCAGAAAATCCGCCCCTTGTGCGGGATCATATTCCCACAGACAATCCAGCATAGCAAGCACACAGCCCATTTTATAATCCAAAAAGCGATCCGGGTCATAGCGATCCAGCCCCTCCCGCAGCAGGAAACGGCGAACACGACCATTGAGCCGATTTTCATAGTGGTGAAGGAAAAAGGAAAACCAGCGCAATTCACGGCTCCGCACAGCCTCAATGATGAAGTCGTTCATATTTTCCAGAACAGGCGGTTCCGGGGCAAGCTGAAAGATGCGTTCCACTTCCCGCATGGTCAAGCCTTTGGGTTCCGTCAGAAAGCTGTATTTGGCACAGTAGCCAGGTAGCTCCCATGACCACGCTGTATCCATTTCCCTCACCGCCTTTCTGGTGTTTCGTTGCTTTCCAGGCTATAAATGACGGCTGCTCTACTGGATCCGTGGCAGGTGTTGGCGTAGGGGCGCTTCGCCGGACTAGTCCGGATTCTGATCACATCGTAAGCTTCCATGTTCTTTCCCACTGCAGATTCAAAAAACGCAATAGGGGGCAAATCATTTCTATGCTCTATCCAGAGGGACAATAGGATCCCAAGGACAGCAATTATGACTTCGACGATCGCCGCTATATAGATCGCATCTATATAATAGAAGAAAGTTTACTCAACTCATGCATGCATTGCATTTTACTTTTCTCTTCTTCCTATTGCGTTTTTCAAATAACAGAAAGCTTTTTCCCCTTTCCTTTCTAAATATGGGGAGATGCTACCGGATTCCGGATGAATTTTAGCAAACCTGTACTCCGGTTTATAGTGCAGGTCCTTGTGTCTTTTTATGCCTCGATTTTTTTCTTTGCTCCCGAGTCTCTTCCATGACTGCTTCCGAATCGTCCTTTTTCACATCTACCAGTATTTCCTCTGTCTTAAAAGCGGTATACCCTTCATAATAATAACTATGTTCGATTCCTTTTATATAGACTTCACGGCTATCAATCTCATCCGTCAAAGCGTTTTTTAGCAAGTATTTGATTTCAATATCTTTAATCGGGCTGCGCTCCATAGCAAGCAGATAGTCTTCTTTATCCACCTTGCTCCAATCAACCACCTTATGCAGTTCCGTTTTTAACATCAGATCCAGCCAAATACGGGTACTGCGCCCATTTCCTTCCCGGAAGGGATGCGCAATATTCATTTCTACATATTTTTCAACAATCTCATCAAATGTAGACTGTGGCATCTTTTCGATGTTTTTTAATGCAGCATCCAGATACATTAATGGGGCGAAACGGAAATTACCCTTTGCAAGATTTACTTTCCTAATCTGACCCGCGAAATCATAAATCTCATCAAAGAGATATTTATGGATTGCTTGCAGAGAAGAAAATTTCCCAGGTTCCAATCGATCAAGGATGCCATTTTCAAAAAGCTCCACCGCTTTTTTCTTGCTGATCCGTTCCTCCTCACGGGCAAGATCCGCAGCACTTGTCAGTCCCAATTTATTTTCTAGTACCATCATGCACCTCCAAAAATCCCAAATGAACTACTTACTCAGACAGGAACCGATCTCTATCCTGATCTAGTCATCCACCTCTTCTTTATCGTATATGGCAGCATTTTCCGTGAAAAATGCTGCCAGAGAATCACCCCGAGAAAAAAAGCCGTATTTTTGACCAACCTTGGATCATCCATTTTGAGGGAGAACGGCGTTCAGATTCCCAGCTTTTCACAACATCTATGAAAATTTCAAAGTAATCTGCAACATCTTTTTTGCGCCATCCCCGCTTTTTTTCTCAATTCTGTTATCAGCATTTCAATCACTTTCCTTTTCATTTATATCCATTGTAGTGTACAATGTACACTTTTTCAAGTCTCCAAAAATCGTATTATTTTTTTTAAATACCAGAAGCCTCTTTGCTTTTTGTACCTGATTGATCTACGCATGATCGCCTTTATCATTACTGGCAAATAGTCCTCGTCTCCATTTCCAAATGTAAATTCCTGCTTCCATCAATAACCAAAGCAAATAGGAAAAGAACGTCCACATAATTGCATAATACCCGTGAAAAATCCTCTCTTCCCATAAGATCTGAAAGGTCCGAAAAGCTGCCAGAAAAGAAACACCGATTAAAAAAAACACCCTAGCCCAACGTTTCCAGGAAACCAGAAAAAACACCAAAATGGCCAGCATCACCCCATATAGGATTACGTCTATTCGAACAGGCAATGTCTCCGGCAAATGACCAGATCTTAGCCATTCTTTCATTTGCTTCGCATAAATAAGCAAATGCTGATTGATATACCTTATATATCCCATCGTTACCAAACTTCCAAACAAGACTGCCAAGAAAAAACTCTTCGAAAACCATTTTTTCTTCATCTCTTCTCCTCCCTGCGGTATCAATTTTTATCGTCAGAATTCGCCGTTCCCTACCCATTCCATCAACCAGAGTTCCTGCCATTACATTTCTTTTTCTTGTATAATTTCTGCATTCGTCATTGTACTACAGCTCCATTTTAAAATCCTCTCTATCGCATTTTTTCTCTTTCGGACTAACGTCTTATGATTTATTTTCATCTCTGCTTCTACGGCTTTCCAAGGCTTATCTTTTTCGTACAGCTCAAACAAAATTTCGTATTCTGCAACCGGAAGCGACTGATAACAGGTCCACACCCGCTGGATCATATATAATTCTCCTTGCAGCTCTTCCAAACGAATCTGTAATTCCTGGTTATAATTTCTTTCCGTTGCTTTTTGTCTTTCCAACACCTTTAATAAATCCGTCGATTGATTCCCACAAATATTCAGTTTTCCCAAACTTGAATGAAATGTTACTGTTTCAATGCTTTCTACTTCTGCCGTTTCCATCTCTTTGTATATTCCTATTATTTTTTTCCGGACATTTGTCTGCATCTGGCTCCGCTTTTTGATGATCTCGATTACTTTCTTTTCCGACAACATTTTCCCACCCTCTTTTGATTCAACGGAAAGGCATTTCCTCTTCCAGATCTTTGGGAATTTCTAAGAATTCATCTTTTTCCGACTTCTTTTCCACGTCTTTCCTTAGTTCATCTTCTGTTTTCTGATTGACAAATTCCAATTCTTCCACAATCACATCTGTAACATATACTTTTATGCCATCGCGATTGATGTAACTCCCTGTTTGCAATCTTCCTGTAAGCAAAACACGATCCCCGCGCTTTAAATATTTTCCAGCAATATCTGCCATTCTGCCGAAAGAGACGCAGCGGAAAAAATCTGCGGTAATTTCTTCCTCTTTATATCGCTTTCTTCTAACCGCAACTGTATATTTTGCAATGGTGATTTCCTTTTCTCCAATAGAGCATTTTATCTCTGGATCTTTTGTTAAATACCCCAATAAAATAACCTTATTCATTTGTTTTCTCCCTGGATTCTGTGTTATCATCATCTACGGAATCTAAATCTTTGATAGGAATAGAAATTCCAAAAATTGGCCAACAAGCTATACCTTTTACTCCATTTAAATTTTGTTCTGAACTCCACATCCTGGGACATGCACCACCTCCGAATCTCTTCCATTGTAAATAGCATGCCATTTCTAATATGCTCTTCTAAAACTCTAATCTTAAAATCTTCTTCCTTCGAATAACTAATCAAATAAAATAGCACATTATAATATTGGATAATATAAATCTTCATATGCTCTCTTCCCACCTATAACACTTTTATACTTTCTCATTCCTTTGACTCTATACACATCTATCCATTTCCTTTGTATATCCAGTGATACTATCTCTATATTTATCTTGGTATTAACAATATCTACACCTATAATAGATAGTTGATATATCCACCAGGATTAATATAATTTCTACCACCCCGATTGCCTCTTCTTCCTCCCAGAATGCCCGAAGCTCATTCATCACTCATCACCTCCTTCCATTGGGAAACTGCTTCCAATGATCAACACCAAAGGTCTTGTCAGGGAATCAGGTATAGAAAGAAAGACACGCCGGTATCATCAGAATTCCGATAACGATCAGCAGCATCAGAATCATGGGGACCAGCAGTTTCGTGGCCGCCGCTTCTCCCAATACTCTTGCCCTGCGTTTTCTATCTTCCCAGGCCTGTACAGATTCCTGTTCCAGCATCTGTATCAGCCCCTGATTCCCTTTTTTCAGATTCTGCACCAGCAAAGTGGCCAGTGTTTTATAGCGCACTTCATTACACCTCTGTCCGAATCGCTGATACGCTTCCCCTTCCGAAATTCCATTATCCATCTCATAAAAAGACTGCAGCAATTCTTCATAAGCATAACGCTCCCCGATCACTTCTTTTTTCTTTTTATAATCCACTGCCATTCTCTGGACTGCCCGGCGCACCGACATACCCGCTTCCAGGAACAGGGTAAGCTTCATAACCATCCCCGGATAATCCCGTTTCATCTGCTCCCGGCGCAGCTGCTCCTTCCTCCGTTCTTCCTGCTGTGCAGCCACAGGCAGAAACAGGGCTGCACCCAGCGAAAGCAGCGCCAGAAAACTTCCGCTGTTGTCTTTTTGCCTTTTCCAGGAAAGAGACACGCCTTCAAAAGTATCCGGAAGATAATATTTTTCTGCATCCTTCTGCTCTTCATTCAGCCGCAGGATTTCCTCCTGGATCTGTTCCTGAAAATCATACGTCTCCGTCTGCTCTTCTACAGCCTCAGGTTCTCCTTCCTGCTGCGGAATCTCCAGCGAAAACTCTGAAGATCTTCCATCTTCCGCAGTCACTTCAAGCCGTTCTTCATAATATCCTTCTCCGTAAGCCGGTCTCAGAAAATAGCTGTCTTCTCCCAACTGAAGATCCCGGTTTTGCTGCACCGTCAGGATACAGCCCAGGAAATTACCTGCAAAAAGCACTATATAAAACAGTTTCTTCTTTTGTAAATGCATAAATTCCGGAGGCAGCCGTCCCGCTTTCTGAAGAATAATCCCCAAAAATAACACCGCAAACAGCAGACTATGTACCCACATGGCCTACACCTCTATATTCACGATTTTCTGCCCCATCCAATAGGCGAAAAAATAAATTACCAGACATACCGTCATGGCTGCTGCTCCAAATGTATTCCCATACAGAACCTGCAAAAAGCCAGGCGATGTAATCTGCATATACCCAAGGATAACAAAAGGCATGGCGCTCATGATCATCTGCTCCGATTTTTTGGATGCCAGAGTAGCCTGGATTTCTTTTGTCACTTCAATCTTGTCTCCCATCATATGTGAAGTTTTCTGCAGAATGCTGCTTAAATTCCCCCCGGTCCGTTTTGCCGAAGCAAAGATAACTGCAAAATTCTCCACATCCTCAATACCGGATCTCGTTCCCAGATCCGTAAACAGCTGCTCCAGCGGGACACTGACCTTCAGCTGGGTTTCCATATAATGAAGTTCAATGACAATATCTTCCCCCTGCCCATACAGCTTCTCCATATCTCTTGCACAGGCAGAGACTGCATTTTCCATGGAATACCCGGCCTGTACTGCCACACACAGCGAAGCCAGAGCGTCCTTAAACTGATAATGAAGGACCCGTTTTCTCTCCGCTATCTTCTGCTTACGCTTCCATTGAAAAAACAGAAACGGCACCGGAAGCAGAAACAGATACGCCCATACCGACTGGTAAAACAGGTGATTGATCAGCCAGCAAAGAGCCATGCTCTCTGCCAGATACAACAGTATCTCTTTTTTCGTAAAAGAATATTTACTATAATCATTTTTCCTTGTATGGATCACTTTTTTCATATTCGATACCTGCTCTTTCTAAATTTTCCCTGTGCATCAGTGAATTTACGCAAAGCAGTTCCTGCCCTCTGCGCACATACAGAGTCTGCAGTTTTATCTCTCCCTGTTCATATCCCAGAACTTCTGCTATCTCCAGAAGTTTTCTGCTTCCATCTGACATTCTCCCCAAATGAATGAAGATATCGATCCCGGAAGCGATCTGACGGCGAATGGCATCCAGCGGGATTTCCACTCCCATTAACACCATCGTCTCCAGACGGCTGAGCATATCTTTTGTGCTGTTCGCATGAGCGGTGAGCAGGCTCCCTGTATGACCGCTGTTAAAGGCTGTCAATGCATCGAAAAGCTCTCCGCCCCGCACCTCTCCTACAATGATCCTGGACGGACGCATCCGCAGCGCGGTACGTATCAGGTCCCGTATGCTGATCCCCACATTTCCTCCCAACGTGGCCTGCCTGGCTTCCAGACGGACCAGATTGGGCAGACTCCACAGCTGCAGTTCCGCATTATCCTCAATGGTAATGATCCTCTCTTCTTCAGGAATACATCCGGCAAGCGCTCCCAGAAATGTGGTTTTTCCGCTTCCTGTCCCGCCTCCTATAACCATGGAATAACGGGCCTGCACCAGTTTTTCCAGAAATTCTGCGCATTCTTCCGTCAGACTGCCCCATTTTACCAGCCGTTTCATGGTAACCGGCTCTTTTGGGAAGCGTCGGATCGTCAGAATCGGTCCATCCAGAGCAATGGGCGGAAGCACCACATTGACCCGTTCGCCGGATCGCAATCGGGCGTCTGCAATGGGCATGGCCTCATTGACAGAACGATTGCACTTTCCCACAATCTGCTGGATCACATCTTCTAGTTTTTCTCTGGAAGAAAAAGTCTGTTCCCACTTTGTAATCCTTCCATTTCGTTCCACAAAAATCTTCTCCGGACCATTGACCATAATTTCCGTAACCTGCTCATCTTCCAGCAGCTCCTGCAGTACATCCAGTTTGCGCACAGAATAGAACAATTCCTGCCGAAGGCGGACTTTCTCCTTTAGAGACAGTGCTGCTCTGCGTCCTTTCTCCAACACCAGTTCATCGATCATTCCCAGGATTTCTTCGTCTTCCAGTTCAGGGGCGATTTCCAGCTGTTCCATAAGGTTTTGCCGAAGTTCCAGAAACTCCTCCTTCTTCATCATTTCTCATCCTTTCGCATCAGCTCCCTGGTGTAATCTCCCAGCTCGCTCCACATCAGCTGCTCCACATAACCGGAACCGTCTCCGATCATTCCGTGATAAGGAAGCTGTACTTTTTTTATTTTATCCAGCACCTGTACCTGGTCCCACAGCCGGAGAAGATTTTCAAACTGCTGCACTTTTCCCTGAGAAATCCTGTCTTTTCTCACAGGCATATAGATTTTGCTGCACCGTTCCAGAATCCGAAACAGTTCACTGACGCCATCCCCCAGATCCAGTATCACCACCTCATACGAGCTTTGCAGATAAATGGCATCCAAAAGCTGACTCCATTCTTCATAAGAAACTCCGCGGATATCCTCCGGTGATAAGACCGGGGGTATAAAATCCAGGTTGTTTATCGTCTGCACCATGCCGCTGAGTTTATGGATCACACTGGTATTCGCCTGGCGAATATAATAAATCAGGTCGCTCAGATTTCTCTCAAAAACCCGTTCCATCCAGTATTCAAACCCGGAATACTCTTCCATATTCAGATACAGTACCGCTTTGTCTCTCGCCATCAGCTGTCCCATTGTCAGCGCAAAAGACGTTTTCAAAACTCTGCCTAATGGTGAATAAATCCCAATAATATCCATGGAACGCTTCCAGGCCGTCACAGGCTCCTGCACCCGCTTTTCCTCTCCATAGCAGCTCATCACTTCCCGTATCACCGCATCCGAAGACTGGTATTTATATACACTTGGATACTGATCCAGATCCGGATGGTGTACCCCTTCTGACAAAATAATGATCTGGCTGATCTCCAGTTCCTGAATCTCCGGACACATGGCCTTGTCTGAGATCAGCAGAATTTCGATCGGACATTCTCTGGCAAAATTCAACAGATGTTCTGCACTGGTAAAAGCCTGAATCTCAAAAGGAATACTCTTTTTGTGATTTAAATATTCCATAAAATTGTATGCATAAGCTTCTTCCATATCGCATACCGCAAAAATATGTCTTTTCAATAAAACCCTCCCGCATATAGCATAACTCCCATAAGCACAGGCACCGTAAAATGGATATTTTCCGGTCTTGCACCTGTAAAATAATAAGGTACTCTTTTTTTCGTTTTCAAAAATGTGGAAATATAATCAGAAAAATAAGAAAAGCGCTGAAGAAAATTACCACAGGTAATCAGAAAGGCCAGCGATAATATGGCCCCCAGAATAAACGAATAAAAAATACAGAACAGAACCGTCTCTGCCCCCATGATCCCGCCCAAAACGGACAGGAGTTTGATGTCTCCCGGGCCCAGCATCCGGAACAGGAATAACACCCACAGCATCAGCACCGGCAGAACTGCCCCTGCCAGAAAATAAAGGACTCCCTGACTCTGCCGCGCTCCCAGCTGATATCCAAGCCCCAGAAGCCACCCGCATACCAGAAACCGGTTCTCCACCTTCTCCTTCCAAACATCCATACAGGCTGCCCCAAAAGCAATCATCAGTGTCAGCCAACCACTTACCTGCACATACCATCACCTCAATTCATTTTACCTTTGCTTCCGCAAGTCCTGCCGCCGGATCAACGTTTATCTTCGAACTGTACTGGAGCATGTCGAATCGCTGCAAGCCCTGCAAAGCATCGTTATCTATCAGATACAGGAATCTCCTGCCGCTGCTTCCCACCATATCAGTGGAACATCTGTCTGCTATCTGATTATTCATCGTACATGGAATCTGTCTGCCGGAACCGGCATTAGAAAAAAGAATTTAACTTTGAATGTGAGCCTATTATAGCCTGACCTTCCAAATTTGTCCACTATTCTTTTTGGAAATTTTCTAAAAAAAATCTAAACCTGAAATGACGGCCCTTGTGTCTTAGCACTCGGGCCGCCTTGGTTATCCTTCCCGTAAACCCTCAGATAAAGTTTTTTCACTTATTTCTTTTAGCCGATTTTCGCGTTCTCGCTGTTCCCAGTTTTCCATCCCCTCCCGATTTGCTATAATTACATCAGAAAACATAGACAAACTGCCAAAGTTTAAAAAGGAGGTCTCTTATGAAACAGCTCTTATGTCTCGGCGACAGTATCACAGACTGCAACCGTTCCTTTTCTTCCTGCCCTTTGGGCAACGGGTATGTACATATTCTTGCAGAACAGTTAGGAAAAAACTGGGAAGTTGTCAACCGCGGTGTGGACGGTTTTACCGTTCAGCGGGTATATGAACAGACGGAACGGGAATTCGGCCGCTTTCATCCGGATATCATCACAATCCTTGTGGGTATTAATGATGTCTGCATGATGGAGACCACCAACCGGCTACCTCATCAGAAAAAAGAAATGACGGAACAGTTTGAAACGGTATACAGGAAACTTATCCGTTTCCTGAAGCGCTATGCCCCGGAACACATCATTCTGATGGAACCTTTTCTGTTTCCAGAACCCGCAGAATATCTCAACTGGTACCCGCAGGTGAAGGAGCTGTCCCTCCGTATCCGGAAACTTGCAGAAGAATATTCCCTGCACTATCTGTCCCTCTGGGAACCCCTTCTGAAATTTGCGAAAGAGACGGGAACAAGTCAGGTCACGATCGACGGTATCCATCTGACCTCCAAAGGACATCAGTTTCTGGCACGGCAGGTTCTGGACTGCCTGGACCAGATTAAATAGAAGTATTTCTCACTTTTTTAACTTTCACAAAGCCATTTAAATAAAATCTGCTGTTAAATAAATATTTCTGGTTGCTTTTTCCAGCAGGCTGTGCTATATTTCTATCAGAACATATGTTCGATTATTTTGAGAGGAGGTACAGCCTGTATGGATTCTGTTTCCACATTTCATTCCCCTACATTAGAAGAGAAACTGTCAATTCTTGCCGATGCTGCCAAGTATGACGTAGCCTGCACCTCCAGCGGCGCAGACCGCCGCGGACAGAAGGGCAGTCTGGGCAATGCCTGTGCCGCCGGGATCTGTCACAGCTTTGCTTCAGACGGCCGCTGCATCTCCCTCCTGAAGATCTTATTAAGCAATGAATGTATTTACGACTGCAAATATTGTCTGAACCGCCGTTCCAATGATCAGCCAAGGGCCACCTTCACACCGGAGGAGGTCTGCCGGCTCACAGTGGAATTCTACAAACGCAATTACATCGAAGGCCTGTTTCTGAGCTCCGGAGTGATCCGCAATCCCACCTATACCATGGAACAGATGTATCAGGCCATTTATTTACTCCGCACGAAGTTTCGATTCCGCGGCTACATTCATGTGAAGGCCATCCCCGGAGCGGCTCCGGAGCTGATTAGTCAGATGGGATATCTGGCAGACCGTATGAGTGTCAATCTGGAGCTTCCCACCGGAGAAAGTCTCCAGAAGCTGGCTCCCGGGAAGACACACAATTCTATTTTAAAGCCCATCCGGCAGATCCAGAACGGAATCGGAGAATACCGCCTCTCAATCGGCAAATCCCAGCGTATGGAACGCCATCAGATCAACGGGCATCTGCCCGGCAGCATCTTCCAGACCGCCGCCGTTCCGAAGCTGGAACACCAGTCTGTCCAGCTTCCCCGGACAGCCACCAGTCAGAGCAAACTATTTGTTCCTGCCGGTCAGAGTACTCAGATGATCATCGGAGCCACCCCGGAGAACGATTACCAGCTCCTGACCACCACCCAGGCTCTGTATCAGAATTTCGATCTGAAGCGCGTATTCTTTTCCGCCTATGTGCCGCTGAATACAGATGAAGCACTGCCTGCTCCGGGCACGCCGCCTCCCCTGCTTCGGGAGCACCGTCTCTATCAGGCAGACTGGCTGCTGCGTTATTACGGTTTTCACGCCGAAGAACTGCTCAGCCCGGAGAAACCCAATTTCAATATACTGCTGGATCCCAAATGTGACTGGGCTCTGCGCCACCTGGAGCAGTTTCCTGTGGAAGTCAATACTGCTTCCTACGATACCCTCCTGAAAGTACCGGGCATCGGCGTCAAAAGCGCCATGCGCATCGTCCGGGCCCGGGAAGGATCAACACTGGATTTTACTTCATTGAAAAAAATAGGCGTTGTTCTCAAACGCGCAAAATATTTTCTGACCTGCAGCGGCAGGATGATGTACCGGATCCCCATAGAAGAAGATTTTCTTACAAGGCAGCTCACCGGCGAAGATGCCCGGACAACATGGGAACTGGAGCATCCCCAAACATACCGGCAGCTTTCCCTTTTTGATGACATGCAGCTTTCCATTCCTCCTACAGTGGAAGACACCCGCAAGACAGTTTCCGGCCAGATCTGAAGAAAGCCTTCCGGACGGCGCCGGTCTCTGCTGCACCGTCAAATGCTGCATCCGGGAAGCCCCCGCTGCAGTCATATTGAAAAAATATCCCTGCCGGATTGAAAGGAGTTTCCTATGGTTATCTTTACCTGTGAACCCAGTTTTGAAGCCATGATGACCTGTATTTATGATGCCTGGGACGCCCGTCTTGGCCACGACAACATTCGTCTGATGGTGGAGCCGGTTCTGGAACCGGAACTGTTTGCCCAATACCGCCACATAGACCCAGACCACGAAAAAGCTGCAAAAGTCGTGCGGTCCATACAGAAGAAAATCTCCGCTTACGCCTATCGCTGCGTCTATGCCGCTGCCATGTCTTTTCGGGAAGACCGGCTGGATATTATTTACCGGTTTCTCATTTATGGATTTCATTTTGGAAAACCGGCCATGGATATGCTGGGAATTTCCCAGATTGCCGCACTGTTTGAACTTAGCCGGAAGGTGCAGAACGAAGCGCATTATTTTCGGGAATTCACCCGTTTCTCATATATACCGCCTTCCATTTATTTTGCTGTCATTGAGCCAAAGTGCAATGTCCTGACGCTTCTGGCACCCCATTTTGAAGACCGGATGCCTTCCGAATCTTTTCTGATCGCTGACCGCAATCGGCTCCTGGCTGCTGTTCACCCGGCAGATGAAGACTACTATCTGACTCCTCTGACGCAGGAAGAATTCTCACAGATGGAAGAAGCAGCCTCGAATTCAGATCCCTATGCTTCTCTCTGGAAATCCTTCTTCCAGGCCATCGGCATCAAAGAACGCAGGAATCCCAAATGCCAGCGGACTCTGCTGCCGCTCTGGTACCGGAAACATATGACAGAATTTCAGTGATCCAGCCCATCCTCTGCAGAAATGTGCATAAAATATAACAACCTCCGCATACTGACAAAAAGGAGGTTGCATATGAAACCAAAAGCTGACAATAAGAAAAATCCTTATCAGATCTGTTATGACAATTATATGAATACCAATGCCGACACAGAATGTACCGGCCTCCTCTATCAGCCGGCACACAATCATGAAGAATGGGAAAACTCCCATGAGATTTTTAATTTCTATCCAGGCCATAAGAACCCCTCTCGGCTATCCGGAACCGAAGAAAAATAGGCTGAAAAAGAATCCTGCCACGCAGGATTCTCCGCCTGCGGCGGGTTGCTTCCAGCAACATTCTACCTCTCTGCAACAGGACCTATTCTCTTTTCACTCCCATGTTTCTTTCATCTCCGAAGAAAGCGCGAAGGCTTTCCGCAGAGCCTGACAGCGGAGCTGCATCATCTTTCGGGTTTTCTTCGCCCGGAAGAACAGATCAAAGCCGTGAAATGTTCCCTTTACATCCTCTGTCTGGACTTCCACACCGGCTTTTCTCAAAGCTTCTCCATAGGCCAGCCCCTCATCATGAAGACAGTCAAATTCTTCTGCTTCTATATACGCTTTGGGAAGCCCTGAAAAATCCTTTGCTTCCATTGGAGAGGCATACCAGATCGGATATCCTGCATCTGACGTTTTCTCTCCCTCTCCAAAATTGGCATTCCGCAGATACAGCTTCCACATTCTTTCATTCAGTCTGGCATTCCAGACAGGACTGTCCGTATATTTTGTCATGGAAACTGTATGCATCCTGGCATCCGTAACCGGATACAGAAGCATCTGAAATGCAATCCGGATCTCTGTCTCGTCCCTTGCCCACAAAGTACAGGCAGCGGCCAGAGCTCCTCCGGCGCTGTCCCCTCCCACTGCAAGACGGTCACGGTCGATTCCCAGCAGACTGCTGTTCTCCCACACATACTGCAATCCACTGCAGCAATCCTCAAAAGGTGTGGGAAATCCATACCGATCCGAAGTGCGGTAATGGACAAAAATTACTTTGCATTCTGCATTTCTGGCATACTCCGCCACATTTCTGTGGATATATCCGGCGTCTGCAAAGCAGAAGCCTCCTCCATGAAAATACACCAGACAGGGCGCTCCGTTCTTTTTATGAACAGGCTCATAGACTGTCAGCCGGACAGACTTTTCGTCCTTTGACGCAATCCAGAAAGAATAGCGCCGAATCCCCTCCGGAGGCAGGGGCAGCTTCATTTTCCGCAGCTGCCGGTTTCCAAAAGAAGCAAACGAAGAGGACACTGCCTTTCGGGGCAGGAGCAAGAAACTGGCCGGAAAATACCCTTTCTCCAGAGGATACTTTCTTACTCTGTAAACTGCCCAGGCGGCTGCTCCAAGGACAGCGCCTTCTTTTAATTTCGTCAGTTTTTTCATATTTTTCCTTTTTATTTGCGTAAAAATCTCTCCCGTATCCTTTGTTCTCCGTCTTCCAGCCAGGCCTTCACCTCCCGGGTCTCTCCCAGGACCTGTACAACCGCCTGATATTCATCCTGTACACCTTTTCCATGCAGCACCCCATAAGCACCGGCATCACTGCCCAGAGCTACATGGGCGTTTAACTTATAAGCCAGCCGGAGATTTTCCGCATTTCTCTCCCAGATTGGCTGGAGTACCTCATCCTGAAATCTGCCGTCACCAATAAGATTCTTCACCGTGACCAGAGTAGGAACCCATACCGTTTCGCTGTCCGCCAGCATGGCAATTGTCTCCGGATCCATATAATTTCCATGCTCCAGACTGTCTACACCGGCCGCAATGACATCTTCCGCAGCTGCTGCGCCGTTGGTATGCGTCATTACTGCCATACCTTCTTCATGAGCAATATGGATCATCTCTTTTACTTCCCCGGCTGTAAGGGCTTTGCCGGTCACCCGGCCCTGATTCTCAAAATCCATCAGACCCGTGGTCATAATTTTAATAAAATCAGCCTTTTCCCGGATTGCCTTTTTTACCAGTGCATGATACTCCTTCAGGGTATCATAGCCATACCCCACAATTTTTCCGTAATGACCATTTTTGTATATGCCAAACGCCGGGCTCCGATATGTGATCCCATATTCCCCGGCCAGGCTCCGGGCCAGCTGGCTGGCCCCGTAATGATCCCCTCCATCTCTTACATAAGCCACACCATATCGGCGGTATTCCTGCAGGTGCTTTCGGATCACCGCCTCATCCGGTCTGCTGCAGTGCGTTTTCACCGCCTGCCGATAATCCACTCCATTCATAAATATATGCGCATGACATTCTCCAAACATAGCCGCACCCCCTGTACCCTGGTGTTCTCTTCCTGTTTATGCAGAGAAAAATTTCTGAATTTCCGTTCTGGAAGCCTGCACGGATCCCTGTACGAAAAATGCCTTTCCACCGCCTCTTCCATGCAGAGTCTGATTCAGCTTCTTCACAAATTCACGAAGATCTCCATTCACTTCTCCCACTGCATATTTCCAGCTTCCATCTCCATTGTCAGAGAAAACCGCACATCTTCCCTGACACCGTTCCATTACCGCAACAGCCAGTTTCCGCAGGCTGTCTGCCTCCAGCCCTGCTTCAAATAACAACACATCTCCCTTGCCTTCCAGCCGCCTGGCTTCATCGGCAAACAATCTCTCTTCCAGCGCCATTACACGGCCTTTCAGGCGGAAGTTCTCTTCTCCCAGCCGCTCCACTGCCGCTGCGGTATGGTCGGGCCTGGCCGACAGAAGAACCGATATCTTCTGATTCTGTTCTCTGACCATCTGCAGATAATCCAGCACTCTCCGGCCGCTGATCATTTCCATGCGGACACCGTTTCTGAATTTCTCCACTGACAGCAGCTTCACCATTCCCACTTCTCCGGTCCGGGTCACATGAAGTCCGCAGCAGGCACAGCAGTCAACCTCTGGGAATTCCACGATCCGAACCTCGCCGGTCAGTTCCTTTTTGCTGCGGTAAGCAAGCTGCTCCAGCTCCTGTGGCTCCGGATAGTATACTTTCACCGGCTGATCTTTCCAGATCTGTTCATTGACCGCCTCTTCAATCTCCCGGAGTTCTTCCTCCCGGATCATTCCGTTAAAATCAATGGTGACCACGTCTCCGCCCATATGGAATCCCACGTTGTCGTATCCATATCGCCGATGGATCATGCCGCTGACCATATGCTCTCCGGAATGCTGCTGCATCAGATCGAACCGGCGCTTCCAGTGGATTTTTCCCACTACTTCTGTTCCCGGCTCCAGCGGCCGGTCTGTCTCATGAAGGATCTCACCATTTTTTTCGTGGACCTCCCGCACAACAGCCTCATTGAGTGTACCTGTATCGTAAGGCTGTCCGCCCCCTTCTGGATAAAAAGCAGTGGCCGACAGGATCACGGCATAACCTTTTTTCATCTCCCGGCAATCCAGAACTGTAGCCGTAAATTCTTTTTGATAAACATCTTTATAATATAATTTTTCCGTACCCAACTTCCTGCACCTCTTTTATTAATCTCAGAAAATACCTGCAAAATCTTTCAAAACAGACACGCAAAATCTCTTCTGCCGCTTCGTTGTTTTCCGATCGGATATTCTCTGTCTTCTTTCTCACACTTTTTAGTATATCCTAAAGAAATTGCAGGTGCAATGCCAATTTGCCCCGACACGGTTCTCTGGATATGCTATAATAGGCTTATAAAACAAGCAAAATCTGTTATTCGGTCAGGCGGACTGCCGCCGGCCTTTTCCGTATTTAAAGGAGAGATCTTATGAAATATGCAAAAGAAGGATATCAGTATCATACCAATTTAAAACAGGGAGATGTGGGCAAATATGTGATCCTTCCCGGGGATCCCAAACGCTGTCAGAAGATCGCCCGCCATTTTGACGATGCCCGTCTGATCGCAGACAGCCGGGAATATGTCACCTACACCGGCTATCTGGAAGGAGAAATGGTCAGCGTCACTTCCACCGGCATCGGCGGTCCTTCCGCTGCCATCGCGCTGGAAGAGCTGACAGCTGTCGGCGCCCATACCTTTATCCGTGTGGGAACCTGCGGCGGAATGGAGCTGAATGTAAAAAGCGGCGATCTGGTCATCGCAACCGGAGCCATCCGGATGGAAGGAACCAGCAAAGAATACGCCCCCATCGAATATCCGGCTGTGGCCGACTATACTCTTGTGCATGCGCTGGCCGACTCTGCGTCACGCCTGCACAAACCATTTCATGTGGGTGTTGTGCAGTGTAAGGATTCTTTCTTCGGCCAGCATTCTCCGGAAACAAAGCCGGTGGGCTATGAGCTCCTGAATAAATGGGAAGCCTGGCTGCGTATGGGCTGCCTGGCCTCAGAAATGGAATCCGCCGCCCTTTTCATCGTAGGCAGCTACCTCCGGGTAAAAGTCGGTTCCATATTTCTGACAGTGGCCAATCAGGAACGTGAAAAAAGAGGACTGGAAAACCCTGTGGTCCATGACACGGAAGGCGCCATTGAAGTGGCTGTGGAGACTCTGCGGACACTAATCCGCCAGGAACAGAAATAAACTTTGCTGAAACCTCAGAAAGGATGGAAAACTTCTTATGTTAACTGATAAGGAATTATTTCTGGAAGCCGTTAAAGCCAGAAAAAATGCTTACTGTCCCTATTCCGGCTATGCCGTAGGCGCTGCTCTGCTGACCGCAGACGGACAGATATTCCACGGCTGTAATATTGAAAATTCTGCCTACGGCCCCACGGTCTGCGCGGAACGCTGCGCCATCTTTGCCGCAGTCTCTCAGGGCATACGAAATTTCACAGCCATCGCCATTGCCGGAGGGACGGTCAGCGGGGATTCCTCCTCCTTGTCCATTGCCTATCCCTGCGGTGTCTGCCGTCAGGTCATGAGTGAATTCTGCGCCCCGGATACCTTCCGGATCCTGGTGGGAAAGGACGCAGAGCATCTGGAATCCTATCTGTTGAAAGATCTTCTGCCCCGCAGCTTTTCTTTATAACGGCAACGGATGCATGGCCGGCAGCCATGCATCCGCTCTTATTTTCGTTTCTGCAGTTTTTCAGAACATTCCCGTGCAGCCAGACGATCTCCGGCGCCCTCTCACCATCGGATCACTGCCGCTCTTCCCCGAACATTTTTTCCAGCTGCGCTTCTCTCTGTGCGATCTGCAGGCAAGAAAGCGCCCGCCCATATTCTTCCATGTCTTCCCGTTTTTCCATTGCCTCCATCTCCGGATGCGTACAGATTCCCGTAAGAAAACTGAGCAGTTCTTCCCGGAATCCGAAGGTTTCTTCCAGAAACAGAACACTTTGCCGGATCCCGGCGGCAGCCAAATCCTGCCGGTCTTTCCACTCCCCTTCTTTTTTCTCAAAATCCTCCGAAAGCAGCGCACAGATTTCTTCCCTGGTTTCCCTGTGATTTCCCCGGCAGACAGCCAGATACTCCCGAAAACTGCGGAGGCCTTCTTTTTCCTCCCTGATCTGACTTTCCGGCATAAACTCTGCCTGCTCCTTGACTGCCAGAGCATGGGCATTGCGCTCCACATATTCTTCCAGCGCTGATACCGCATTTTCACAGGCAGCGCTCTTCTCATAGTTCCAGAAATTTTCTGCCATTTCCCGGAGTTTTTTCAGACTCCTGCGGGATCTGTCTGCCTCATCCAGCAGATAGAGAACTCCGGAAAGCAGCCATCCGCTGACACTGAAGGTCTCATCTTTTCCGGCGCTGCGCAGCCGTTCCTGCATCTGTCTTTTCTCACATTCCGCCAGTGTTCCGTTCAAAATTTCATCCACCGGGCACTGTTTCCTGTATTCCTGACTCATCTTATAAAAAGATGAAAAGTCTTCGGCTATCGTTTCACAGGCCAGATACTCCCGGATAAAATCTGTCTCCACCGGCAGTCCCATACGCTCATGCTCCTTGAGCATCACCGACAGATCCTCCCAGCCTCTGGCCGTTACAAATTCTTTTCCTTCTGCCGTCTGCTGTATATGATAAAAAGATTCCGGACGGCAGGTCAGATAAGACAAAATGCTTCCATGAATCCCGGCTTTCCGGGCATATTGTTTCCACGCATCCAGATCCGGCCGAATGTCCATCTGACGTACCCGGTCCAATGTGGCAATGTCAAATTCCCGTGCAGATTTGTTGTATTCTCTGGGATTTCCCGCCGCTGCAATAATCCAGCCCTCCGGCAGCTTATGACCGCCAAATGCCTTATTCTGCAGAAACTGCAGCATCACCGGAGCAAGCGTCTCCGATACACAGTTAATCTCGTCCAGAAATAAGATTCCCTCCCGGCAGCCGGTCCGCTCCATGGTCTGATAAATCGAAGCAATGATCTCACTCATGGTATATTCTGTCACCGTGTATTCCTGTCCGTCAAAGCATCGGGTCTGCACCATCGGCAGACCAATAGCACTCTGTCTGGTGTGATGGGTCATGGTATATGCCACCAGTCCGATCCCGCATTCTCCGGCCACCTGCTCCATAATTGCCGTTTTTCCGATTCCCGGCGGTCCCATCAGCAGCACCGGCCTCTGCCGCACCCGGGGGATCCGGTACTGCCCCTGCTCATTTTTTGTGGTATACGCCCAAACCGTATGTATCAGTTCTTTCTTTGCCTGTGCAATATTCATGTCCTTCTCCTTAAATTTTTATTCCTGCTTTCTTATTCTTCCTCCACAGAAATCTGCAGATTCAAAGCGGCTGCCCAGGACGGCACCTCTCCTTTTTTCAGGGAATCATTCAAAAATACAAATGCGGTCTCATAATCCGGGGCCTTCTTTGGGTAAATACCGTCCCCGTCTGTAAAATAAATCAGACCTCCCGGATTCTGTATTTCTTTTTTCTCCCGCAGCTGCTCCACCCATCGGAACACCGGCCGGAAATCTGTACCGCCAAATCCCTGAACCTTCAAATGCTCCACATACTGCTTCCACTGTTCCTGGCTTTCGATGCAGGCATATCCCTGGATCATAGAATCGCACTGGATCAGGTGTACCCGCATTTTCCGGAAAAAGTTTTCCCTCCGGCTGAGGATCTCATAGGTTTCCTCCAGAAACTGCCGGACAATCCTGCCCCGGCAGGAACCCGAAGTATCTATGGCAATGATCAGTTCCCGCAGCTTATGCACCTCTGCATACTCCAACGGCTCCAGGAACACCAGGTTCTCGTAATGCTGCCGACTGTATATATAAGGAATATAATCAAAGCTTTCCAGATCCAGCATCAGCTCTTCTCCCGGAAAGGCAAAACGCTCCAGAAAGCTCTTATAATCGTATTTTTTCTTTTTTCGCAGAGACAGCCCATATACCTGGCTTCCCGCCGCACTTCCTCTCCTGCCGCCCGTCTCTCCGGTACTTATCTGTACCTGACTGCGGATGCGGCTCCATTGACCCGCAAGCGCAGACCGATGCCGGCTTTGTGCCTCCATCTGCTCCATCTGGGAAATCCTGTCTGTCCCGCTGCAGGCTCTATACGTATTTTTCTCCCAAAAATCATGACTGTCTCTCTGGAATAGCCGGTCCCAGTTTTTCCCAGCCCCATGCGCCTGCAGATATTGAGAGATTCCCTCTGCATGAAAGGGCCGCACCGCCGTTTTCAGGAACTGCAAAATCTCTTTTCTCTGTTTGTCTTCTTCATTCTCTGATTCTCCCAGGACATTCCGGCGGATCTGTTCCGGCAGGGACAGCTCAAACACCTGCGGAAAATCCTTCCGCAGCAGCTCTTCTATATAAATATCACACGCCAGATCCCAGTAATCCTTCTTCCGTTTTTCTCCCTGCAGTATATGGCCAAACAGACAATGCAGCACCATATGCAGGTAAAGCTGGCAAAGAGACTTCAGATCCTTTTCCGTCATCTGTCCTTCCCAGCATTCCGGATAGTAAAGAAATGTGCCGTCACTGCCAGGCTTTTCCCATTTCCCCGGCCTGGGCTCCAATACAGCAAAAGCGCTGGCAAAATGGGGATACCTGCGCGCAAGGTTCCACCGGACTTTTCCCCATATACCTTTCTGATCCGCAGCTGTTATCCACAAAAACTCTTTGTTTTCCTCTTCTTTTGCCATCTGCAGTGCTGGACGCCGCCGAAGCCTGAGGTAGGCGCTATAAGCTTTCCCGGCTTCCAAAGATACCTCTTCCTGATAGAGGACCGCTTCCGCCGCAATCTGCAGCTTTTGCTCTGCCTGGCCAGAAGAGCAGAATTTACTGTACAATATCTCATTTTCTTCTCTTGTAAATCTTGACTCCTTCATCCATCTGCCCTCCGGATTTCTGCCATCAGTATAGAACACTTTTTTCCCCTTTGCAATGCAGACGGAGAATTCATCTGCCTCCATTGGAAATCCTCTGTATTTTCTCCCATCTGATCTCCTCTGTAAAATATTTTTTCGTTGACAATAATCCGTGTTCGGACTATAATGTGTTCAGTCAGTCCGTATTCGGACTTAAAATTTTCAACCAGAAAGGGATGAGAACATGGATACAGAGCTGTCCCGTCAGCTGGAACTGCTGAACCAAAACGACAAAATACTGGATGACATGTATCACAATTATGCCGCGCAGCTTAATCTGTCCTATACCGCATTCTGGATCCTGTATATCACATGGGTCCAGGGAGACGGCTGCACCCAGAAGGACATCTGTGAATTCTGGTCTTTTACAAAACAGACTGTGAATTCTGCACTCAAAAGCCTGGAACAAAAAGGCTATATCCGTCTGCTTCCCATGGAAGAGAACCGGAAGAGCAAACAGATCCTGCTCACCGACGACGGCCGGATCACCGCCAGTAAGATCATTCCGCCTCTGGTGGAAGCAGAAACCATTTCTTTTCAGCAGCTCAGCAAAGAGGAACGCCAGGCACTGGTATCGCTTTCTCAGAAGAGAACGGAACTGCTGCAGATTGAAATGGAAAAAGCTCTGGCCCACATACGGGAAGAGGAAAATAATTTTTGCAAATAACAATAGAAAGGAAAGACCCCAATGAACTCAACTGCTCTTTTTTCAAGAACAGCACCTTTAAAGCTCTTTTTTATTGCGTCCATACCAGGAGCCATCAGTATGCTGGCCTCCGCCTTATACCAGACCATCGACGGCATTTTCGTCGGCCGTTTTCTGGGATCCACTGCCTTCGCGGCAGTCAACCTGGCCATGCCCTTTGTTATTATTAATTTCTCTCTGGCCGATCTGATCGGCGTGGGTTCGGCAGTCCCCATTTCCATCTGTCTTGGTAAAAAACAGGAAAAGGAAGCCAACAATCTGTTCACCTGTGCCTGTCTGATGATCGTGAGCACCGGTGTTCTCATCGGCGCCGCTTTGTTTGCAGCCGCGCCGTTTCTGATCCGTTTCATGGGAGCGGAGGGTGAATTTGCCGATTTCGCAGTACAGTATATCCGGGTATACGCCATCAGTTCACCTATAACCACAATTGTTTTTGCCATGGATAACTTTCTGCGGATCTGCGGGATCATCCGGGGCAGTATGTTCCTGAATATCCTGATGTCCGTATTAAGCGCCGTACTGGAATTCCTGTTCCTTGGCGTCTTTCAGTGGGGTGTCTGGGCAGCGGCTCTGGCCACCTGTTCCGGTATGTTTGTCTGTGCCCTGCTGGCACTGATACCCTTTTTACGCAGAAAGGCCCTGCTGCGTTTCTGCCGGCCCCGTTTCCGTTTTTCCATGCTCCGGCAGATCGTGGCCTGCGGAAGTCCCAACTTTTTGAATAACATTGCCGGAAGGATCACCTCCATTCTGCTGAACGCCATCCTGGTCCGCGTAGGAGGCGAATCGGCGGTTTCTGTATATGGAATTTTAATGTATGCCGATGGCTTTATTCAGCCTTTGCTCTATGGTATGTGTGACTCTCTGCAGCCAGCGGTTGGCTATAACTGGGGTGCCGGCAAATTTTCCCGGGTACGCGCCATCGAGAAATGCTGCTTCACCGCAAGCGGCGTGGTCTCCCTGATGGCCTTCCTGCTCCTTTTGTTTTTCCCGGCACAGGTTACTCATCTATTCATGGCAGACGCCGGTGCAGAGCTCCTGGACCTTTCCGTGGCCGCATTAAAGCTGTTCAGTATTACCTACATCACAAGGTGGTTCTCTTTTGCCACCCAGAGCTACATGCTCGCGATAGAAAAACCCCTGGCTGCTTCGGTCATTTCCCTTTCCACAGCCCTGGTATTTCCGGTCATACTGATCGTGCTGCTGTGGCCTCTGGGACTGACCGGCATATGGTTTAACTTCGCCGGAACCGCCATCCTGGCCGCAGTCCTCTCTTTCATCATCCTGATGAAGCTGCACAGAGAACTGCACAGGCCGGACGTGGCATAAGCCACTGTTCTATTACACTGTTTGCGGCAGCCTGTATAAAAAAAACAGGAAAGCGGAACATTTCGTTCGGGCTTTCCTGTTTTCTATATAAAAGCTACAATTCCTGTTTTCTCGTCACACGCAGACGGGTCATGGCTCTGGCAAGAGCCATCTGATTCTGATGGTATTCCTGCATACTCCTGGCCTGGCGGAGTTGCTCCTCTGCCCGTTCCTTTGCCTCCCTGGCACGGATCACATCAATTTCTTCCGGACGCTCCGCAGTAAGCACCAGAACTTTTACCCGGTTATTGATCACCTCCGCAAAGCCGCCGCTCACTGCCGCCTCTTGTTTTTCACCATCTTCTGTTTCAAAACGGAGAACACCCGGCACAATGGCAATGATCATATCCTCATGGTTTGCCAGAATTGCTTTTTCCCCATCCTTTGCAGGAAGCACGAGAATTTTTCCTCTTCCCCTGTAAAACGTCTTGTCACTGGCAATGATCTCCAGTCCAAATGTGTGGTTCATTCCAAACGCTCCTTTTAAGCCTCGCTTCTTGCTTTCTCGATCACATCGTCAATGGTTCCCACATTAAAAAAAGCAGATTCCGGATATGCGTCCATTTCACCGTCAATGATCATTTTAAACCCGCGGATGGTCTCTTTCAACGGCACATATTTTCCCGGCACGCCGGTAAAAGTCTCTGCCACATGGAAAGGCTGAGACAGGAAACGCTGGATCTTTCTGGCCCGGTACACCGTATTTTTATCCTCGTCTGACAGCTCTTCCATTCCCAGAATGGCAATAATATCCTGCAGTTCTTTGTATTTTTGAAGGATTTCCTGTACTCTTCTCGCTGTCTCATAATGCTCCTCACCCACAATATCAGCCTCCAGAATACGGGACGTGGATTCCAGCGGATCTACTGCCGGATAAATTCCCTGTTCCACAATCTTTCTGGACAGCACAGTGGTGGCATCCAGATGGGCAAATGTGGTGGCAGGTGCCGGATCTGTCAGGTCATCTGCCGGCACATAAACTGCCTGTACCGAAGTAACGGAACCATTTTTGGTGGAGGTAATCCTCTCCTGCAGTTCGCCCATTTCCGTTGCCAGTGTGGGCTGATACCCCACAGCAGAAGGCATACGTCCCAAAAGCGCCGACACTTCCGATCCTGCCTGTACAAACCGGAAAATATTATCAATAAACAGCAGTACATCCTGATTTTCTCTGTCGCGGAAATATTCAGCCATGGTCAGACCGGTTTCCGCCACACGCATACGGGCTCCCGGCGGCTCGTTCATCTGTCCGAATACCAGTGCGGTTTTCTCCAGTACTCCAGATTCTTTCATCTCACTCCACAGATCGTTTCCCTCACGGGAGCGTTCTCCCACGCCGGTGAAAATCGAATATCCGCCATGCTCTGTGGCAATATTCTGGATCAGCTCCTGGATCAACACGGTTTTGCCCACACCGGCGCCGCCGAAAAGACCGATTTTTCCGCCTTTTGCATAAGGAGCCAGCAGATCGATTACCTTTATCCCTGTCTCCAGGATTTCCACCACCGGACTCTGTTCTTCGAAGGAAGGCGGATCCCGATGAATAACCCAGTGTTCTTCCTGTTCCAGACTTTCTCCGCCGTCAATGGTGTTTCCTGTCACATCGAACAGTCTTCCCAGCGTCTTGTCTCCTACAGGAACCTGAATCCCTTTCCCTGTATTGGTCACTTCCATATCCCGGCAGAGCCCTTCGCTGGAATGGATCATGATACATCTGACCACATGATTGCCGATTTCCTGAGCAACTTCCATCAGACATTTCCTGCCTTCCAGCTCCACAGTCAGAGCATCTTTGATATGGGGAAGCTCCTGGTCTTTTTCAAATTCCACATCCACCACAGGTCCCATCACCTGTATGATTTTCCCTTTATTCATGCTATTCACTTCCTTTTTGCGCTCTTGCGCCGCCCACTATCTCTGTAATTTCCTGCGTAATGGCGGCCTGTCTGGCTCGATTGTATTCCACAGACAATGTTTGCAGCATTTCCCCGGCACTTTTTGTAGAAGCCTGCATCGCCAGCATTCTGGAATTCTGCTCGCTGGCATAAGCTTCCACCAGACATCCATAGGTCAGACCAGTCAGATAATTGGGGACAATACTGTCCATCAGCTCTTCTCCGGAAGGTGACAGGACAATTTCCTCATGATGCACATCCACGGGAATACTGCTGCTCTGGAACTGGCTTTTCTTCAGGGGCAGCAGCCGGGTAATCCTTGCTTCCGCCTGCACGGCATTTTCCATCTGTGTATAGATCATATAAATTTCGTCCAGTTCTTTATCTTTGTATGCCTTGATCATTTCCCGTATGATCAGTCTGGCCCGGTGCATGGTGGGCTTCTGAACTGTATAAGGGAAATTTCCTGCGATCTCCACCTGTTTCTTTGAAAAATACTGTCTGCCCACAACTCCCAGAACATAAAGCTTTTTATATCCCGGCTTTTCCAGTTCCTGTTCTGTAAGTTTTATAATATCATGATTATATCCGCCGGCCATTCCCTTATCTGCCGTAACCACAATATAACCCTTTTTCTTTTCCCGCTCCACAGACTCCTCTTCCTTTTCGAAATAGGCGTGTTCCATATCCGGCACATGGCGCAGGATACGGCTGATCGCTGACTGGATTGAATAAAAATAGGGTTCTGTATCTTCCAGAACTTTTTTGGCCTTTTTCAGCTTGGAAGAAGAAATCATATACATGGCATTGGTAATCTTCATGGTATCCCGAATGCTCTTCATTCTTGTCTGGATCTCTCTTGCACTTGCCATACTTACCTCCAGACATTATCACGAAATTCTTCCGCAGCTCTTACGATTTCTTCTGTCAGAGAATCTGACAGAGTCTTCGTCTCCTCCAGTTCACTCAGGATCTCCGGATGCACAGAAGCAAAGTATTCCAGCATTTTCATCTGAAATTCTTTCAGTCTTCTCGTGTCAACCTCAACCATTACCTTATGAGTCGCCGCACACAGAGTGATTACCTGCTGAGGCATGGACAGCGGCGCGCAAAGCGGCTGCTTTAACAATTCCATCAGGCATTTTCCATATTTCAGCTGTGCCTTTGTGGTGCTGTCCAAATCCGAACTAAACTGGGTAAACACTTCCATTTCCCGATACTGAGCCAGGTCGATACGAATACTGCCCGCAGCTTTTTTCATGGCTTTCGTCTGGGCTGCACCACCTACTCGGGATACAGACAATCCCACATTTACAGCCGGACGCATACCGGAAAAGAACAGATCGCTTTCCAGAAAAATCTGTCCATCTGTGATGGAAATCACGTTCGTGGGAATATAGGCGGAAACATCGCCGGCCTGTGTCTCAATGATCGGCAATGCGGTAATAGAACCGCCTCCCAACGCGTCAGACAGTCTGCTGGAACGCTCCAGCAAACGGGAATGCAGATAAAATACATCTCCCGGATAAGCCTCACGTCCCGGAGAACGTCCCAGAAGCAGGGACAAAGCCCGGTATGCTACTGCATGTTTGGACAGATCATCGTAGACGATCAGCACATCTTTCCCCTGATACATAAAATACTCCGCCAGAGCAGTTCCTGAATACGGAGCAATATATTGTAAAGGCGCACAGTCACTGGCCATGGCACAGACAATTGTGGTATACTCCATGGCGCCGTGCTTTTCCAGTGTATTCACCAGTTTGGAAACAGAAGATGCTTTCTGGCCAACAGCCACATAAATACAGGTAACATCCTTCCCTTTCTGATTCAGAATCGCATCAACGGCAATGGATGTTTTTCCTGTCTGCCGGTCGCCGATAATCAACTCTCTCTGCCCCCGTCCAATGGGAAACATGGCATCAATGGACAGAATTCCCGTCTCCAGAGGCTCATTCACCGATTTCCGGTCAATAATTCCCGGTGCCTCCTGTTCAATAGGGCGATAACCTTCCGCAGAAATCTCTCCCTTTCCGTCAATGGGCGCTCCCAGCGCGTCAATGATCCTTCCTTTGAACTGTTCGCCAACAGGAATCCCCGCTCTTTTTCCCGTTCTTGCCACACGGCATCCTTCCTGTATTTCTGTATCCTTTCCAAACAGGATCACACCAATACTGTTGTCCCGGATATCCTGTACCATACCTTTAAGACCGGTCTCAAAGGTAACGATCTCGCCATACATGGCATGATCCATGCCATAAATCGTTGCGATTCCATCTCCAACCCAGAGCACGCTCCCTACTTCCTGCTCCTGGCTGATCTGATCATAATTTTCTATTTCTTCTTTCAAAATTGAAATAATCTCATCTGCATTTACAGCACTCATTCTCTCACCTCCGAATCAGTCTCCTGGTCAGCTGTTCTATTCTGCCTTTCACACTCCAGTCATATTCTCTTCCCCCGGCCTGAAGGAGAAAACCTCCCATCAGTTCCGGCTTTTCAACAAGAGAAACTGTTACCTGGGAAGCATGAAAACGATGCTTCAAAAACTTCCGGATCCCATCCAGCTGCTCCTGATCCGGTTTCGTTACATAATACAAAACTGCCTCCAGAATTCTTTCTTTCTTCCTTGCATACTCTGCATATAACTGAAAAATTTCCTGACTTCTGCCAACCATGCCTTTCCGGCAGAGATACTTCATAAAATTCCATATTTCTTCCGGAAATATCCTCTGAATGACCCTGTCCTTTTCCTCATCGGAAACAAGGGGATTTTCCAGTACCTTTCTAAGCTCTTTGCTGCTTTTCAGCCACTCTTCAGAAACACTTACTGCCTCTCCGGACACAGAGAGCGCATAAAGAGCTTTTGCGTAATTATACGTTTTCTGTGTCATAGGATTCACCTGCTTTACTTAGGAACTGATCGTATAACTTCTTATCATTCAGGGACGAATTCTCCTGTCCCAGCACTTTGGCAGCCGCTGTCATGGCAAGTCTGGCCACCTCTGACTGCATTTCGCCCATCATTTGTTCTTTTTGAACTTCCATGGCAAGCCGGTTTTTTTCCAACAATTCTTTTGCCTTCTTATCGGCTTCCCGCAGGATCCGTTCTTCTTCTTTTTTTGCCGTCTTCCGGGAGTTTTCCAGAATCTGCATAGATTCTTCCCTGGCTGCTCCCAGCGCTTCTTCATACTGATTCTTCAGAGCAAGGGCTTCTTCTTCTTTTTTCCGGGCAGTTTCCAGTCCTCCTTCAATCATCTGCCTGCGTTTTTCCATAATCCCGGTCACCGGACCGATCAGGAACTTTTTCATGGCCAGATAGAGAACGACTAAATTAATTATGGTAAAGACAAGATCCCATCCAACATTCAGCACCTTTCCCACCTGCCTTTCTATGATATTGCAATCTGAAAACAGCCATCCCATCGCACCCGCGGCCGGTTGACTGTCTTTTTTCTGGTCTTCCCCTGACAGGATTATCCCAGGAACAGAATGATTACCAGACCGATTACAAAACCATAGATGGCTGTTGCTTCTGCCAGCGCACATCCCAGAAGCAGCGTCTTGCTTATTTTTCCTTCTGCCTCCGGCTGCCTTGCAATAGCTTCCACTGCTTTGGAAGTGGCAAGTCCAATACCGATTCCGGCTCCGATACCTGTTAATACTGCTACTGCTGCTCCAATTGCGATTAATGCTGTCATAATAATTTTCCTCCTCTTTTTTCAGCGGATCCAGAATTCTGTTTCTTCCTGTGCAGACGCCAAAATTTCTGATCTTATTCCGCTTCTATTCTATTGCTTCCTTAATAAACAATGATGTTAAAAATACAAATACATATGCCTGGATCAGTCCGTCAAACAAGTCAAAATACAGGCTGAACGGCACCGGCAGGACCACCGGAAGCAGGGCTTTCAAAAGTTCCATGACCACAAACGCTCCCAGTACGTTTCCAAACAACCGCATACACAAAGACACCGGCCGAATAAAGATTTCCAGCACATTAATGGGAAGCATGACCGGTACGGGCTGGGCAAAACTTTTCAGCCATCCCTTTCCTCCCCGGCCGTAAATTCCCGCATATTCGATCAGGAAAATACTCATAATAGCCAGAGCTGCCGTCACATTTAAGTCTTTTGTCGGCGGCTTAAAACCAAATATTCCTATCACGTTTGCCATCCCTATATAAATTGCCACCGTGATCAGATAGGGCACATACCGCTGCCCTTTTTTACCCAGAATGTCCTCAAAAAAGTTTTGGAGAAATCCGATCCCGGCTTCCAGGATCAGCTGTCTTTTACTCACATTCTCCACTTTCAGGTCACGGGTAAGGATAATGGATAGTACGATCAAAACGGCCATAATGATCCAGGTCACTACCACGGATTCATGGACAGGAATTCCATTTCCAACCGGTATCGTAAACACCGTTTCGCAGTTCAGTTCTTCCATTAATCTGCTTGATAAATCACCCGTATTCTTTCCCTCCTTTTCTCTCTAAAGTCAAAAAAATGCAGGCCTCCGGAGTGGAATGCCCCCTGGATCAATGAAAAATCCCAGCGAAATTTCCCATTATTTCCAGACCAAAAGCGGCACTTTTCCATGTCCTTTTTCTAAATGAAATGTGCGTTTTTGATTTTTTTATTCTATTCTTTTTCTCCGGAAAATCAATAGAATTAATTCACGAAAAAATTTCACAAATCCAAAAAAAATTGTGATTATTTCTAATTTTTCGTCTCTGTTCCCAGTTTTCAGCAGGGGGGCTTTTTCTTTTCTTGCTTTTTCTCAACAACTTAGGTAGAATTATCAATAAGATATTTTTGCGCTGCGGAGGAAATTATGAGACTGAACAAAGGAGACATTTTTCATACCTATGAGGTAAAAGCAATCCATCTTCCGCTTCAGACAGAGCGGAGACTGCAGGCTCTGGGGCTGACCAGCGGAGCCAGAGTAACTATCATGAACAAAAAAAGACATGGAGCTCTGATCATGAAGCTGCGTGGGACCCGGTTCGCCATAGGCAAGAGCATTGCCAGCAACATTGAAGTGGAGGAGGTCCTGGCGTCATGAGTAAAGATAAAAATGAAATTTGCGTAGGCTTTATCGGAAATCCCAATTGTGGAAAGACCACTCTTTTCAACGCCTATACCGGCGCGAATCTGAAAGTAGCCAACTGGCCCGGCGTGACTGTTGAGAAAGTAGAAGGTTCCACAAAATTCCAGGATCATTTTATCCGGCTGGTGGATCTTCCCGGTACCTACAGCCTGACTTCCTACACTATGGAAGAACAGGTATCCAGGGAATACATACTGAGCGATGCAGTGGATGTGATCGTAGATGTGGTTGACGCTTCCGCTCTGGAACGAAACCTCTATCTGACCCTGCAGCTCATCGAGCTGGGAAAACCTGTGGTCCTCGCCTTGAATATGATGGATATTGTGGAAAAACGCGGAATGGAAATTGACCTGCACCGTCTTCCGGAAATGCTGGGCATACCGGTGATTCCGGTCAGCGCCCGGAAACGCAAAGGGCTTGATATTCTCATGCATGCGGTGGTCCACCATAAGGATTCCTCTGAGAAAACTCTCATGTTCCACCATCATCCGGACCGCACCGGCCATGTGCACGATCACCACAGTGAATTTGCCATGGTGTACAGCGATGCGATTGAAGATAAGATTGATGTTGTTAAGGAAGCGCTGAAAACCAGCTATCCGGAACTCTCCAATCACAGGTGGCATGCCATCAAACTTCTGGAAGGGGATTCTGCCATAGTGGCAAAATATCCCTGCTCCGTTCCTTCCGATCTTATCGGAAGCTGCGAAAAACAGATCATTAATGAAAAATACGATTTTATAGAAGAAATTATCCGGGAGGTTCTGGTGAACAAAGAAGACAAGGCTGCCAGAACTGACAAGATTGACGCCGTACTCACCAATCAGTGGCTGGGCTTTCCCATCTTTCTCTGCATTATGGCTCTGGTCTTTCTACTGACATTTACTTTCGGCGACTGGCTGAAGGAATACATGAGCCTGTTCCTGGAATGGTTTTCCGGAACGGTGCAGACAGGATTAGAAAATATGCAGGTAAATGCCATGCTGATCTCTCTGGTTGTAGACGGTATTATTTCCGGTGTGGGCGGAATCCTTACTTTTCTGCCCAACATCTTCTTTTTGTTCCTGGCTCTGGCCTTTTTGGAGGACAGCGGTTATATGTCCCGGGCCGCCTATGTTATGGACGGCATTATGGGCAAACTTGGGTTATCCGGCCGTGCTTTCATCCCTATGATCCTGGGATTTGGCTGCAGCGTTCCCGCGCTTATGGCTTCCAGAGCATTGGAAAACCGTCATGACCGTTTTAAAGTCATGCTGGTCACTCCTTTTATGTCCTGCAGTGCCCGCCTTCCAATTTACGTGCTGTTTTCTCAGATGTTTTTCCGGGAGCACGCCATGCTGGCCGCCTATTCCATGTATGTTCTCGGCCTGCTGGTGGCTATTCTGGCCGCTTATGTTATGCACATCATGGACAAAAAGAAAGCTTCTTATAATCTCCTGATCGAACTTCCGGAGTATAAAGCGCCCAGTGCCCGTACCGTGGCCATTTATGTATGGGAAAAAATCAAAGACTATCTGACAAAAGCAGGTACCACCATTTTCATCGCCTCCATTATCATGTGGGTCCTTCTGAATTTCGGAACCAGCGGCTATGTGACCGACATCAGCGACAGCTTCGGCTCTTCCATCGGAAAACTGATCGTACCTGTCTTCCAGCCTCTGGGACTTGGCTACTGGCAGATCGTAGTAGCGCTGATCGCCGGAATTTCCGCAAAAGAAGTGGTGGTCTCCAGCTGTTCTGTTCTGTTTGGGGTCAGCAATATCACCACCGCCACCGGAATGGCTACACTGGCTGATCTGCTGGGGAACGCAGGCTTTGGTCCCCTCAATGCCTATGCACTGATGACTTTCAGCCTCCTTTACATTCCCTGTATTGCCACACTGGCCACAATCCGGCGGGAGTCACACAGCTGGAAATGGACCGGATTTTGTGCCCTGTTTCAATTGATCGTTGCCTGGGTCATCACCTTCCTGGTTTACCAGATCGGAAGCCTGATCCTGTAATGACAATACATGATTTCTGATACGCCTACAGCAATGGAGCTGCCCTGAATTTGCAGGACAGCTCCTCTTTTTGAATACGCCTGTATCGCTCTCAGGGCCATACAGGCAGAACGTTATTCCTTTCCTTATGATCCCCGTTTTCTTTTCTTCATCCACAGGCCTCCGGCCAGCAGGAAGGTTCCCGCACAGATTCCGGCCAGCAACTCCACCGGTGTGTCATCCCCCGTATCTACGCCCAGAGTTCCTTTCTGACCGCTGCCTTTACTGCTGGAACCTCCCGAAGAATAAACCGTGCTGCTTCCCCCGGACGGTGTAACGGTCTGTTTTCCTCCGGACGGCGTTCCGGAAGGGGTATCCATGGGATCTTCCCCTGGATTTTCCCCATCTCCTGGAGTAACTGCAGGTGTCTCCGCCGGTGTTTCTGTGGGATCCCGCTCCTCTGCCGTCAGTATTACCCGGTGTTCGGTGCTGACCCAGAGCGTATCCACAAAATGAACCGTCTCATTCGTATACCGGAAATTCCCACTGCGGTACGTATCTTCCGATACTTCTTCTCCGGCAGCCCTGGTGCTCCTCACCTGTGCCGCATTGACAATGGTATCCAGTTCCTCCACCGGTCCGACCTGCACCTGAAAACTTCTCTGCACCGTTTCTCCCGGTCCCAGCCCAGAAATATAGAATCCCACATAGGACTGTCCATCCAGAGTCAGCTGCCGGGTCTGCTCTCCTGCTCCGTCCTCCGCATCCGCAGCTTCCTGTTCCGGGTTTCCGCCTGCATCTTCTTCCTGCTCCGGTGCCTCATCCGCAGGCGTCTCCTGCTCCGTCTGTTCTTCCGCAGATGTCTCCTGCTCCGGTGTCTCATCCGCCTCCAGACAGAGCGTAGTATGCTCTGGTATCTTATCTTTGATCAGTACATTCTGCGTATCCGTCTCAGAAGTATTCTTGACTGTAACCGTATATGTCAGGATATCACCTTCCCTGACCAGACTGCCCGATGGAGCATCACTGGTCTTCATGGCCTGCAGGTTATCCCCCACAGAGATCAGTTCTGCTGCCGGAATGTCTTCTTCCTGCAGATTGTCTGCCGTAGCTCTGGCCGTGTTGATCTCTTCCCGGGAAACTTCTTCTCCGGAAAAAGCCACATCATACCGCACAGTAAAATACTCATGCTCCGCCAGGTCCTTTCCGGTAAACAGAGTATATCCCACCACCTCGGTTTCATCCTGGCCGTATTGATATTCTACTTCCACATTCGGCCAGACTGAGCCGTGGCTGTTCTCTACCACCAGCGTCTCCGGCAGGATCCTGGCACCGTCCGAAAGCAGCATATCCTTCATGATCACGTTCCGGGCTGTGGCGTCTGCGCGTACCTGGGTAACCTTCACTTCGTAGTGGCCGGTCTCCCCTGGTTCGTACTGTTCTTTATCAGAACTCTTCTCGATCTCCAGCAACGGCCGGATATCTTCGATCAGAATTTCTGTCTGGTCTGTCTGATCTGTGGTATTTCCTCCGGAAACCACCACAATATTAAATACTTCCGTTCCGGCAAGTGACGGATCCTGGATCACCATCTGATAATACACATCCATCTGCTGTCCCTCTGCCAGATCCGTCCCGGTTTCAATCCGAAAACTCTGCTCTGCAGCAGTGATCCGGGCGTCTTCCAGACGCTTCTGATCGACAGCCACCAGAATACTCTCCGGCACCAGTTCCAGTCCGGTTTCCTGCCAGGTATCTTCCAGCCAGATGTCCCTTGCCACTGCCTGTTCCCGGATCTGCTCCACCCGGATATGGAAATACACCACTTCGCCCACATAATATTCTTTTTTGTCACTTTCCTTATACACCCGCAGCTCCGGCGCCAGTACCTGAGTCTGGCAGACGGTTTCCTCCGGATATCCTTCCAGAGAAGTGACGCGGGCTTTATTCTCCACCGTTTTTCCTGCCAGATCCGTATCTGTCAGCTCCACTGCATACTCCACAAACAGACTGATTTCCCGGTCTTCCATCAGAGGATTCCAGACCGTCTGCGGATATTCCTGCCTGCTGTGTCCATCCCAGATGCTGTAGCCGCCTTCCGCCACCAGGTTCTTCCCGGTGACCACCGCGAACGCATTTTCCTGGATCTCAGTTTCACAATCAAACACCTGCCGTTCCTGATCCAGCGCCACCACCGTGCTTTTTGACAGCTTTGCCCCTTCTGTCGCAACAATATCCTCAATGATCACACTCCGGGCCACACAGCCTACTGCAATCTGTGCGGCATGGATCGTATACGTCTGTGTATCACCCACCAGATACATCCCCTTATCCGACTGTTTGGTTATGGTAAGCTTCGGCGTGTTGATCCAGATTTTTTCTGCATCTTCCACCATCTCGCTGTTGCCGGACCAGGACCGTGCCACATTGATGATCTCTTTTCCATTGGCTTCCTCCGTCACTGCACAGCGATAGGTAATGGTCACCGGATATCCGCTGGGCAGATCACTGACCGTCAGCTTCCAGCCTCCCTCTTCCATACTCAGCAGACTTGCCACTTCTTTTGTCTGTGTCTCCCCATAATACTGGGGATTCGTTTCGTTGGACACATCCTCTGTCACCTCTGCCGGTTCCTGAATCTCTTCCGGAATGCCCTCTATGGTGATCTCCGATGGATCACACAGCGTCAGATACTCCGGCAGGCTGGTATCTTCCACCACCAGATTCCGGGCGATGGACCCGGGCTGTAGATTTTCCACGGTCACCTGATAGATCACCTCTTCACCGGTTCGGAATTCCTGGTCCAGACGGCCATCCTGCTTATCCTGCTCCTGTCCGGCAGCATAGAGATTGAGCACCGTCTTATCCAGCTTCAGGATTGCAGTATTTACATAAATCCTGGTGTCATCCTGCCGCAGTTCCCCGTTGTCCGCCCATACAGAAGCCACGTTCACCGCTTCCTGACCGTTTATGGTTTCCCTGGCCATGCAGGAAAAGGACAGTGTCACCGGGCAGCCGCTGGGCAGATCGCTGACCGTCAGTTTCCAGCCTGTTTCTTCCCGCAGCAGTTCATAGCTTACCGTCTTCTCTTCTTCTGCGCGGCCTTCCTCCGGATCTTTTACCGGCTGAAGGATTACTTCAGGAATCCCCTGGATCCTTATGGCATCTTCACCTTCAGTCAGTTCCAGTCCCTGCGGCAGTTCCAGATCCGTTACCACCAGATTTCTGGCAATGGTTCCCGGATACTGATTCTCCACCGTTACCTGATACAGCACCGGCTCTCCCACCTGCCATTCATAATGATCTGCCTGTTTATCTACCATCAGCCAGGCAGTATTGACATAAATTTCTTCCCGGTCCTTTACGGTTTTCCCCTGGGGGAATTCCTCACATACCGCCGTCACTTCATTTCCTAGACGCCGGCCATTTCCCGGTGCTTCCATTGCCTCCGGCGTGCTGCCCTGCACATCTCCCGTTACCAGACACCGGAAATGCACCTGTACCACTGCCGGAGCCGGAAGATAACTGATCTGTACCTGCCATCCGCTTTCACCGGCTTCTATCTGCGCGGTCACAGGTTCCCGGTGAGACAGATTCATTCCCGTCTTATCATCCCGGGCCGGAATGGCTGCTTCCTGAGGAAGCCCTTCGATCCGGATCCCCTCGGCCCCCTGGACCAGCATCAGGCCTTCCGGAAGCATCTCGTCCCGAAGAATCACATTCCTGGCCAGTGTCCCCTGTACCGCACTGCCAAGGGTCACTGTATACTCCACTTCTTCTCCTACTTTCCATTCATAATGGGTAGCGCACTTCTCCACCGTCAGCTCCGGACTGTTGACCCAGATTTCTTCTCTGGCAAAAGCAGGAGCCAAAAGCTCCCCTGTTACTTCATCCACATAGTTTTCCGCAGTAGCATAGACATAATTCTGCCATTCTCCTCCGTTGGCATCTTCTGTAGCCAGACACTGAAAATGTATGATTACAGATTCATCATACTGCAGAATCGGGCCAGTGCATTTCCACCCGTTGTCCCCTTCCCGGGCGATCACAAAATGTTCCGTAGGACTGGGTTCCTCCACTGTAAAACCGTCCAGCAGCTGCAGTCCGTCCGGAATATCCGTATCGGATATGACCAGATCCTGCGCCCATGCATTCTGTTTTCTCTGAGTTACTTTTACAGTATAATCCACCCTTTCTCCTACCCGCCATTCATATCTGGATGCCCGTTTTTCCACCTGCAGAACAGGCGTGATCCGCCCTCCGGCCCATACTTCATTGCTGACACAGGTTTTCTCTTCCGCCTTTCCGGAAACGCCTTCATACCGCAGCCGCAAAGTTGCCGTATTCGGCAGCAGGTAAGTAAAATTATCCGGTTCAAAAGTAAGCCTGTCTGTCCCCTGCAAATGTACCCGGAAACGAAACGTATAGACTTGATGCTCCGAAAACGGCTCTTCTTCCATACTGGACTTCAGAGCTTTGCAGGTAATTTTCCTGCCGTCTTCAATGGATACCTGAAACTGTCCGGTGACCTCCGTATCCGCCTTGTCGTAAATCGTAACGCTGTGGATCCCGTCAATCACCAGCCCCTCCTCCAGCACATCCTCCAGGGTAAATTCCTGCAGCACTGCCGGAGCCAGGGCATACTGCACCAGATAATCAAAAGCTTCCTGTCCCTTCAGCCAATAGGGCTCCTCCCGTGAAGCGGTCTGTGCCTCCTCCCAGCTGCAGCCGGCAGGACCGATCTTCTTGGCCAGTCCATCGGAGGGTTCTTCCACGAACCTCCCGACTACTTTGGAAGTATAAGAAAAAGAAGCATGAGAAGTCACCCATTTTTCTCCATGGTAATGCTCCATCAGGGTTTCCCCGTTGCTCCCATAGTAGGCTTTCTTCATCCTTTCTGCCAGAGTCTCTTTATCTCCTCCGGCATCCGCCAGAGCCTTTTCATAATTTTCTGTCATATTTTCCAGGGATTTTTTATAACTGAAATGAATTTTTACAGAACTGGTATCTTCAAACAGATACGTAATATCTCCCTTCCTGCTGTCTGAAGAAAGAGATGCGGAGCCGGATTCCACACTGCTCCCGTTAATATCCAGATGGCCTTCAGACTCTCTCAGGAGGTATACCTGCCGGATATTGCAGTCCTCCGGAAACCCCACAGCCTGCAGTCCGTCAATGTCACTGAGTGTGCCGTGACCGCTTACCTCCAGGGGCTGTCCGGTCTGATGATCGATATAAGTGAACTCCACATCCACCCCATCCACACAGTAAATCCGAAGCCCGATGCTGTTCTTCATAAAAGACACACAGGGCCGTCCCATTTCTTTCTCCCAGGAATATGTGATATTGCTCAGAGAACTGGACGAGGACTGCAGCTGCGGATTGGTGGTGGTCAGACTGGGCGTCCGGTAATCATACCGGTTCTCCCCTCCATAGGAAGCCATGATCAGGATCTGCAGATCCATCGTGTGAACGGAGCCGTCTGCCATCTCGATCTGTCCCACATTAGAGTAGTAACATCCGGGAGCTTCTTCCCGCGAAAACGCCTGGTCCCCCACAGGGAGACTGGCCACGCCCGCCGTGGCCTCACTGCCCCAGTCGCCTCTCGGTCCCTTTAAAAACTGTTCCCTGTAGACATTGTCACAGCGAATTTCCCGGGCCGTTGTCTTCCCGCTTAAAAATCTGGCCTGCCATTGATATTTTGCATCCAGGATCTGGTCTGCGTCGATGCGGGTAATGGGCAGAGAAGCTCCCCAGACAGTCTCATTTCCCAGACGGCCGGCAATCCCTTCCAGAAGCAGACCGCAGCACAACAGCCAGACCACTGCCTTCTTAAAACTATTTTTCATGCAATGTTCTCCTTTTATTCAATTGTTCATAACCATTGAGATACTGCAGCGAAACGCTGCCGGAAAGGTATACCCTGTTAAGACACCGCAGAATGCGGCAAAATAATTGATTATTGATCAGCTGATATTGTGTGTAGATTGTAGCCCAGGTATTTCCGTTTGTCAAGAAAATTTTCTATAAAGATTGCATGCCAAACGCATCATCCTGATACAGGTCAACTCCTTTTCTCTGCAAGAAAAAACACCGTCCCCACGGCTCATATGTCCGCAAAAACAGTGCTTTAAGTGCGCCTTCAGGGACTCGAACCCTGGACAAATAGATTAAGAGTCTACTGCTCTACCAACTGAGCTAAAGGCGCTTGTTTTTCTGTTGTTCCCTAACGCAAGGTACATTATAGTCGAACCTTCTACCAAAAGTCAAGCATAATTTTAAAAAAATTTATCTTTTTTTTATTTTTTTTTCTTTCCCACCTGAAGCTTCTCCAAAATACCCTTCATTTCTTCCGCGGACCCCTTCATTTTCAACAGGTATTGATCCGCTTTTCTGTGGTCATAAGACACCTGTGCCAGTTTAGACGCAAATCCTTTTTTATTTCGCGCTGCCACCTCTTTTTTCGCCTCCCGCCGGCAGGCCAGAGCCGGCCCCGCATCTCATCCGGATACAAGACCCGCTTTTTCCGGCCGTTTCCTCTCTACTATCCTATGCCGTTTTCGTCAAAAGATGCTGTCTTAACGGCAATCAGCTTATAAATGGGATTTCCCTGAGAAGAAAACTTTTCCTCATATTCGGTCATCACATTTCCCGCATTCATCTTCGGATCCTGATGCAGATCAAAGGTATAGGCTTCCAGTTCAAAATCCTCGGAATCTTTTACTTCGTCCAGCGAAAAAGAAAACAGGTCCCGGTTATCTGTCTTAAATTCTATCGTGCTGCCGGGGAGCAGAATCTGCGCATATCGCTTCAGAAATTCTCCTGATGTCAGTCTTCTCTTGGCATGCCTTGCCTTTGGCCATGGATCTGAAAAATTCAGGTAGATTCGATCTATTTCTCCCTTTTCAAAAATATCCGGCAAATGTCTGGCATCCACACAGAGAAACAGCAGATTGTCCAGCTCTTCTTCCTGCCTTTTCTGCAGCGCCCGCAGCAGAACACTGTCGTACATTTCCACACCCAGATAGTTCTTCTCTGGATACAGCCTGGCCATATCCATCAGGAACCGGCCCTTTCCCATCCCAACTTCCATGTGGATCGGTCTTTTTACGGGAAATACTTTCTCCCATTTTCCTTTTTTATCCATGGGCTCCTGCACCACAAAAGGACTGTCTGTAATGGCCTGTTTTGCCCCGGGAATATTCCTCAGTCTCATTTTCCAACACTCCTGTAAAAAAAATTTACACCACCGATATTCCTGTATTGCCGCATTCTTCACGGCGAAATCTGTGTAATGACTTTTATCTTACATGAATTCGCAAAAAATATCAATTTTATATTGGTAAAATTCCGCAAAAGGGTGTATGATAATCCATATCTTGAGACTGCCGCACTCTGCTGTGGCCGGTACAGATGCCAGAACGCACCGCCGCCGCATTCTGCCACAGTTTTCAGAGGGCCTGACAGGCTTTATCTTGGAACTGTCGTATTTTGTCATGGCAGGAACAGATCTGTCTGCAGGGCAAATATGTAGATCAGGAGGTTGTTTATGGAGCAGATTCTGAATAAGCTATCAGAAATTGAGACTACGGCCAATTACATTATGGAAGAGGCTTCAGAAAAAAAACAGGAACTGTCTCGTCAAATGGAAGAACAATGCCGCAGCTTCGATGCGCAGGTGGACGAAAACACCAGTAAAAAAGTCAAAGACATCCGCCGGCAGCTGGAGCAGGATAAAGAAAAGGAACTGGCCCGGCTTCGGCAGCAGACCACAGATATGTTTGCCAAGCTGGATACCTATTATTCCGAAAATCATCAGCGACTGGCAGAAACACTCTACAACAGAATATTAAAAGGGTAACCGGAAGGAAGTGAACGTATGGGGAACATCCTTTCTTACAGCGGCCTGTCCACCAAGATCCGCGCCATGTCCAGCAAGCTGACCACTCCCGAACAATTTGAAGAGATCGCACAGCTGGAAAGTGTTCCGCAGGTTGTGGCTTACCTGAAGAAATGTCCGGAATACAGAAAAATCTGGGCAGATCTGGACGAAAGCAGTCTGCACCGCGGACAGGTAGAACGGCTTCTGCAAAAATCTATCTTTCAGGATTTTACCAAAATCTATTACTTTGCCAACAGAGAGCAGCGCAAATTCCTGGATCTGTACTCTGCCCGCTATGAAATCCGGGCTATCAAGGAATGCCTGCGCACGATCTTTGACCGCCGGGATATCGAACTGGATATCTCCCAGTACCGGGAGTTTTTCCGCCGTCATTCCCGACTGGATGTGGACCAGCTGCAGACATGCACCACATTGGATGAGCTGATCCAGGCTACCCAGCGAAGTGAATTGTATATCCCCCTGTCCCGTGTACACGGCAGTGAGCATTCCACCTTATTTGATTATGGTATGGCTCTGGATCTGCATTACTTCAATCACATCTGGAAGATCAAGGACAAGATGTTCAAAGGCAAGGATCTTCAGCAGATCAATAAGGCTTACGGCAGTAAATTTGATCTTCTGAATCTGGAATGGATCTACCGTTCCAAGCGTTTTTACAACATGGACAGCGCTGACATTTATGCTCTGCTGATTCCTGTGGAATACAAACTGAAAAAGAAAGAAATCAATGCCATGGTGGAAGCTTCCAGTATAGAAGAATTCCAGCAGATCCTGGACGGGACCTACTACGGTACCCGATTCAAAACAATGCCCCTACCCCAGCTGGAGGAATTTTATACGTATCTGCTGCGCACCATACTGGAAAAAGAATCTTCCCGCAACCCGCATTCGGTTGCCATGATTTATTCTTTCTTATATCATAAAGAACATGAGGTTCGCCGTCTTACCATAGCCATTGAATGTATCCGTTACGGCGTTTCTTATGAGGAAACTATGAACTATATTCGCAAGAACTAAAACCCGGAGGTAGCAACGTGATCGAAAAAATGAAATTCCTGACCATCACCGGGCCAAAAGGGGATATTGACAGAATGGTAGGTACCTATCTGTCGAAATATGAGATTCACCTGGAAAATGCTCTGTCAGAGCTTACAACTGTACAAAATCTGACCCCGTATTTCGAGGTTAACCCCTACCGAGAGGACCTAAATCAGATCAACCAGTATTATTCCATGCTGGACCACCCGGAAAAGCTTCCTGTTCACAGGCTTTCCATTGAGGAAGCCCTGAATATCACCAGAGACATCAGTCAGAAGCTGTCCGGATTTGAAACTTCCCTGTCGGACCTGGAAAACAAACGCAACCAGTTGACGGAAAAATTAAACATCCTGCGTCCCTTCCGGCCGCTGGCTTTTAATCTTTCCGCAATCCTGAATTTTCAGTTTATTCATTACCGGTTTGGCCGCATAGAAAAAGAATACTTCCAGAAATTCGAAAAATATGTTTACGAAAACCTGGACACGATCTTCTATCGATGCCATTCTGACGATCAGTATATATGGGGGGTCTACTTTGCTCCCTCTCCCCTGATCCATAAAATCGACGCCGTATTTTTATCCATGCATTTCGAGCGCATCTATATGCCGGATGAATACAACGGCACTGCAGAAGAGGCATACCAGGAACTGACCAGGCAGTGCAGCGGTCTGGAAGGGGAAATTTCCGCGGCTGCATCCAGCCGTACCAACTATCTGACCGCCCATGCAGAGAAAATAGCCTGCGCCAAATATACGCTGGACATGCTTTCCTGCAACTTTGACGTACGAAAGGTGGCTGCCTGTACCCACGGCCAGAAGGATGTTTTCTATATCCTCTGCGGATGGATGACGGAAAAAGATGCCGCTGCTTTCCAGAAAGATATCGAAAAGGACGAGGATCTTCTCTGTATCATTGAAGATCACGAACCCACCCAGAAGGCCCCGACAAAACTGAAGAATCCCAAGCTGTTTCAGCCTTTTGAAATGTTTGTCCGCATGTATGGGCTTCCCGCATACAACGAGATGGATCCTACCTGGTTTGTGGCCCTGACCTATTCCTTTATCTTCGGCACCATGTTCGGGGATGTGGGCCAGGGACTGTGTCTGATCATCGGCGGGGCCATCCTGTATAAAACCAAAAAACTGGCCTTGGCGGCAATCCTGCGCCTGGCAGGTGTTTTCTCTGTCATTTTCGGTTTCATGTATGGAAGCTTCTTCGGATTTGAAGATCTGATTCCCGCCATCTGGCTGAAGCCCAAGACAGATATGATGACGCTTCCTTTTATTGGCACCATGAATACCGTATTTGTTGTAGCCATTGCTTTTGGTATGTTCATGATTCTGGTCACAATGATCTTCCATATCATCAATGCCTTCCGGGCCCATGATACGGAAAATAAGTGGTTTAATCAGAATGCCGTTGCCGGATTCGTATTTTACGCAGCTCTGGTCACCACCATCGTCCTCTTTATGACCGGACATACATTGCCTGCAACAGCCGTACTGGTGATCATGTTCGTCATACCGCTGCTGATCATCATGCTGAAAGAGCCTCTGACCAGACTGATACAGAAGAAATCTCCAGCCATTGAAGGCAGCAAAGGCATGTTCTTCGTCCAGAGCTTCTTTGAGCTTTTTGAAGTAATGCTGACTTACTTTTCCAACACACTGTCCTTTGTCCGTATGGGCGCTTTTGCCGTAAGCCATGCGGCCATGATGGAAGTTGTCCTAATGCTGGCCGGCGCCACAAGCGGCGACAATATCAACTGGATCGTTATCGTGCTGGGAAATATCTTTGTATGCGGTATGGAAGGCCTCATCGTCGGTATCCAGGTTCTGCGTCTGGAATACTACGAAATGTTCAGCCGTTTCTACAAAGGCAACGGACGAGAATTCCATCCCTTCATTCCAAAAGAAACAAATACCGGCACACACTGAAGAGCTTTCGCCGGATTTGCCTTACCAAAAAATTTACTAAAATTCATATGTACGTAAATCAAGGAGGATTTTATTATGACTACATTAATCCAGATTACTACTGCTGCTGCACTGATCCTGAGCATCATCGTTCCCTTCGGATATTTCTTCCTGGGAGAAAAAAGCAAAAAGAGATACAAAAAATCTCTGGCAGCCAACTGTTTCTTCTTCTTCGGCACACTTCTGGTAGGCACCATTGTGGCCTTCTCCGGCACTGCAACTGTACAGGCTGCCGCTGATACGGCTTCTGCCGGTCTTGCCACCGGTCTTGGCTATCTGGGCGCCGCTCTGGTTACCGGTTTATCCGGCATCGGTTCCGGTATCGCCGTTGCAAGCTCTGCCAGCGCTGCTCTGGGCGCCATCAGCGAAGACGGTTCCCTTTTTGGTAAATCCATGATCTTCGTAGCTATGGCCGAAGGTATCGCTCTGTACGGTCTGATCATTTCCTTCATGATCCTGGGCCAGCTTTAAACAAAGGATGTGTCATCTATGAAAATGTTTCTGATCAGTGACAACATCGACACCTACACCGGCATGCGTCTGGCCGGTGTGGAAGGCGTAGTTGTCCACGAAAGAGAGGAACTGAGACAGGCGCTGGAAGAAACCTTTGCTGACAAAAGCATCGGCATTCTTCTTCTCACTGAAAAATTCGGCAGGGAATTTCCGGAACTGATCGATGAGGTCAAGCTCCACCACAAAACCCCGCTGATCATCGAAATCCCCGACCGGCACGGAACCGGACGGAAACCAGACTTCATCACGTCTTACGTAAATGAAGCCATCGGACTGAAATTATGATCCCGGCCGCAGATCACCCAAAAGATCTGCGGCTCCCGGGAATCTATCAATACGCAGATTAGGCAGGTGAGCATATGACAGTCGAAGAAAAGTTACAACATTTTTATGATGTGGCCATGGGCGAAGCAAAAAAAGAGGCCGAAGCTATGCTCAATGAGCATCAGGAAAAACTGAATACCCAGCTGGAACAGCACAAACAGGACAAACTCCGGCAGGCAGAGCAGGATATCAAGACAGAAATTGACAATGCAAAGCGAGAAGTAAACAAAGCCCTGTCCGCACAGCAGCTTGTGATCAAACGTGACTGGAGCCGCAAGCAGACAGAGCTGAAGGATAAGCTCTTCAACGAAGTAAAAGATATGCTGGAGACCTTTATGGCCTCTGCCGACTATGAACCGTATCTGGCAGAAAAAATCATGGAAGCGCATAAAATCGCTGCCGGGCAGGAGATCCATATCTTCGTGACTGCAGCAGATCAGACACGGATCCCTTCTCTGGTCTCCAGGACCGGTATTCCTGTGGAAGTGTCGGAAGAAGCCTTTATCGGCGGAATCAAAGCCATTATACCAGACAAAAATATTTTAATTGACTACTCTTTCCTGGATTCCTTTATCACTCTAAGAAAAGAGTTCACTTTTGACGGAGGAATACAGCATGAATAAAAGAACCGGAACAATCTACGGGGTAAACGGCCCTGTTATCTATCTGAAAGGAAATACTGGTTTTAAAATGTCAGAAATGGTCTACGTGGGCAGCCAGAATCTGGTGGGAGAAGTCATCTCCCTGCAGAAAGACATGACTACCATTCAGGTATTCGAAGAGACAACCGGCTTAAAACCAGGCGAAACTGTAACCGCCACCGGAGATGCCATCTCCGTCCTTCTGGGACCAGGCATCATCCACAATATCTTTGACGGTATCCAAAGACCTCTGGAAGAGATTGCGAAGGCATCCGGAAAATATATTTCCAGAGGTGTGAATGTAGAATCTCTGGACACCCATAAAAAATGGGATGTCCATATGACGATCCAGGCTGGAGATGTGGTCCATCCCGGCACTATCATCGCAGAAGTACCGGAGACAAAATCCATCCTGCACAAATCCATGGTTCCTCCCAACCTGGAAGGCACCATTCTCAGTGTCGTACCGGATGGACAGTACACCGTTACCGACACGGTAGCCGTATTGCAGACCACAGACGGAAAAGAGGTGGATCTGAAGCTGGCTCAGAAATGGCCGATCCGTATTCCAAGACCCACCCATAAGCGATTCCCGGCCACCGTTCCTCTGGTTACCGGCCAGCGTATCCTGGATACACTATTCCCCGTGGCCAAAGGCGGAACCGCTGCCGTTCCCGGCGGATTCGGTACCGGAAAGACCATGACACAGCATCAGATCGCCAAGTGGTCCGATGCAGATATCATTATTTATATCGGCTGCGGCGAGCGCGGCAACGAAATGACTGAGGTACTGGAAGATTTCAGCAAACTGGTGGACCCCAAGTCCGGCAACCTGCTGATGGACCGTACCACACTGATCGCCAATACCTCCAACATGCCTGTGGCAGCCCGTGAGGCTTCTATTTACACAGGTGTGACTCTGGCTGAATACTACCGGGATATGGGATATGACGTGGCTATCATGGCCGATTCCACTTCCCGTTGGGCAGAAGCTCTTCGTGAGCTTTCCGGACGTCTGGAAGAAATGCCCGCAGAAGAAGGTTTCCCGGCCTACCTCGCTTCCAAGCTTTCGGCGTTCTACGAGCGCGCAGGCATGATGCAGAATCTGAACGGTACAGAAGGCTCTGTATCCATCATTGGAGCAGTGTCTCCCCAGGGCGGTGACTTCTCTGAACCTGTGACTCAGAATACCAAGCGATTCGTACGCTGCTTCTGGGGCCTGGATAAATCTCTGGCTTACGCCAGACATTTCCCGGCTATTCACTGGCTCACCAGCTACAGCGAGTATCTGGAAGATCTGTCTCCCTGGTACCGCCAGCATGTATCTCCCAAGTTTGTCTCCGACCGCAACCAGCTGGTGGCGATCCTGAACCAGGAAAGCTCCCTGATGGAAATTGTAAAGCTGATCGGAAGCGATGTGCTGCCTGACGACCAGAAGCTGACCCTGGAGATCGCCAGAGTCATCCGGCTGGGCTTCCTTCAGCAGAACGCTTTCCATGATGATGACACCAGTGTACCTCTGGAAAAACAATTTTTGATGATGGAAACGATCCTGTACCTGTATGAAAAATCAAAGGCTCTGATCAATATGGGAATGCCTATGTCTGTTTTAAAAGAAGACAATATTTTTGAAAAAGTCATTTCCATCAAATATGATGTACCGAACAGTCAGCTGGAAAAATTCCAGGATTACCACGCAGCGATCGATGCTTTCTATGACAATGTAATGGAGCGAAACGGATAAGGAGGATGGTTTATGTCTATTGAATATTTAGGCTTAAGTGAAATAAACGGACCTCTTGTGGTTCTGGAAGGGGTCCAGGATGCTGCTTATGAAGAAATTGTTGAATTTAAAATGGATGACGGAACCCACAAGATCGGCCGTATTGTGGAAATTTACGAAGATAAGGCTGTGATTCAGGTATTCGAGGGGACCGACAACATGTCCCTGCTCAATACCCACACCCACCTCACAGGACATCCCATGGAGGTGGCACTGTCCCCGGAAATCCTCGGCCGTACCTTCAACGGGATCGGACAGCCCATTGACGGACTGGGCGATATTACACCGGAAGTCAGTCTGAACATCAATGGTCTTCCTTTGAATCCCGTTTCCCGGGAATATCCCCGTAACTATATCAACACAGGTATTTCTGCCATTGACGGACTGACCACACTGATCCGCGGCCAGAAACTGCCTATTTTCTCCGGAAACGGTCTTCCTCACGACAAGCTGGCTGCACAGATCGTACAGCAGGCTTCTCTGGGAGAAAACAGCGACGAAGAATTCGCCATTGTATTTGCTGCCATGGGCGTAAAATACGATGTGGCAGAGTTCTTCCGCCGTACATTTGAAGAAAGCGGCGTTTCCGACCATGTAGTAATGTATCTGAACCTGGCCAACGATCCGGTGGTAGAGCGTCTGCTCACACCGAAGATCGCTCTGACCGCTGCCGAGTATCTGGCTTTTGAAAAGGGAATGCATATTCTGGTCATCCTTACCGATATCACTTCCTTCTGTGAGGCCATGCGTGAAGTATCCTCCTCCAAGGGAGAGATTCCTTCCCGTAAAGGATATCCGGGATATCTGTACAGCGAACTTGCCACTCTCTATGAGCGTGCAGGCATCGTCCGGGGCGGCACAGGATCTGTTACCCAGATCCCCATTCTGACCATGCCCAATGACGATATCACCCATCCGATCCCTGACCTTACCGGTTACATCACCGAAGGACAGATCGTACTGGAACGTCAGCTCCATGGCCAGGCCATTTATCCGCCTATTAATGTTCTGCCTTCTCTGTCCCGTCTGATGAAGGACGGCATCGGAGAAGGCTATACCAGAGAGGATCATCAGGATCTGGCCAATCAGCTGTTCTCCTGTTACGCAAAGGTGGGGGACGCCCGGGCACTTGCTTCCGTTATCGGTGAAGACGAGCTTTCTCCTCTGGATAAAAAATATCTGGTCTTCGGCAATGCTTTCGAACGGGAGTTTGTCGGCCAGAAAGAGACCGACAACCGTTCGATCAATGAAACTCTGGATATTGGCTGGAGACTTCTGGGCCTTCTTCCCAAAGATGAACTTGACCGTGTGGATACCAAGATTCTGGACAAATATTACAGACCCGCAGAAACTGACTAATCCGCTGCGGCACAGTACGCCGCAAATAATAAACAGCAAAGGCAGGTGATGGTATGGATCCCAATACATTTCCTACCAAAGGAAATCTGATACTGGCCAAAAACTCTTTAAAACTGTCCAGACAAGGCTATGAGCTGATGGACAAAAAGCGAAATATCCTGATCCGTGAAATGATGGATCTCATTGACCAGGCCAAGGATATCCAAACGCAGATCGATGCCACCTTCCGCAAGGCCTATGCCGCCCTGCAGAAGGTAAATATGGAAATGGGTATCGCCACGGTACAGCAGGTTTCTCACACGGTACCTGTAGAAAATTCCGTCCGTATCCGGACCAGAAGTGTCATGGGAACGGAAATTCCGCTGGTGACCTACACAAAACAGAAATCGGCTCCCACCTATGGTTATTATTCTACAAACTTCTCACTGGACGAAGCCAAAGCGGCTTTTGAGCATGTGAAAGAATTATCCATCGAACTGTCCATGATCGAGAATTCCGCGATCCGGCTGGCCACTAACATTAAGAAAACCCAGAAACGGGCCAATGCGCTGAAGAATATCACAATTCCCAAGTACGAAGCTCTCAGCCGGGACATTCAGAACGCCCTGGAAGAAAAAGACAGGGAAGAGTTCACCCGTCTGAAAGTGATCAAGCGACAGCACAGCTGACCGGCAGATCCTGTATCTGCTTTCCGGGCATTTAAAAATACGGATACTTTTCAGTTCCTGCTGCTAGGAACTGCAGAAAGCGGGCATCTCTCCTGACCGAGGGGGTGCCCGCTTTTTTTCCGGGAACATCTGTGTTCCCTCCGTATTTCCTTTTTATGCGCCGCAAAATTGTCAGAATATTCATATGTCCCACCAGGAGATTTGCATTATCCTGTTGGAATTGTGTCGATTTTTGACATTAAAAAAGTCAATAGGTTTTCCACATATTTCGTGATTTCGGATATCTGAACAAAACATATGTTCCAATTTTTCTTATGTAAATCCCCTGTCGCGTCCACAATTTTTGTGGACAATGTGGATAACTTGGTGCATAACTTTATTTTTCAAGGTTTCTACCCTTCTGCTATGTGGATAATTATCCACATTCAATGTGTATAGAGAAAATGGTCCTCGACAAATTTTGTGAATTTTATACAATTTTAATTCTTTTTCCCCCAGATCCGCTCTCTGAGATATTTTTCCGCGGCATGCACCGCATTGGCGCCGTCTGCAGCAGCGGTCACAATCTGACGCAGTTCTTTTGTCCGCACATCTCCGGCCGCATAAATTCCCGCTTCACTGGTACAGCAGTCTTCCCCGGCGCAGAGGTATCCCTGTTCATCCTGACGTACCAGCCCTGCAAACGCTTCCGTGTTAGGCAGCACTCCCACTGCCACAAACACGCCGTTCACCGGCAGAAACCGTTCCTGGTCTGCTGCACAGTCTTTCAGACGCAGACCTGACACCTCGTCTTCTCCCTCTATGGCTGTTACTGCCGTATTCCAGCATATCTCCACGTTTTCCGCAGCCAGCAAAGCTTCCTGCAGGATTTTCTCAGCCCGCAGTTCTCCTCTGCGATGGATCACATAAACCTTTCTGCAGATCCGGGACAATAGAATCGCGTCCTCAGCGGCTGTATTTCCTCCGCCTATTACAGCAACCGTCTGATCCCTGTAAAACGCCCCATCACAGGTTGCGCAGTAAGAAACGCCCATACCGGCCAGTTCCTCTTCTCCAGCCACTCCCAGCATTCTATGCCGGGCTCCGGTAGCCAGGATTACGGTCTCTGACTCATATCTGGCCTTATTCGTAACAACGGTCTTTTTTCCATTTACCTTATCCACCAGGATTTCCTTCACACTTTCCCGTACAGATATCATTCCAAGCCTTCCCGCATGATCCTTCATGGCTTCTGCCAGATTCATTCCCGTAATGCCCGGCATTCCAGGATAGTTGTCTACTTCAGCGGTATTCACGATCTGGCCGCCGTTTACAAATTCCTTTTCCAGCAGCAGTGTGTGGATCCTGGCTCTGGCCGCGTAAACGGCAGCGGTAAGCCCCGCCGGTCCAGTCCCCACAATGATCAGGTCATAATGATTCTTCATGGCAGCTCCTCCAAATTCTATATTTCTTTATTCATCATAGCATAGCGTGTCCTTTTTTCCAATACAGATACCACGGACAAAATTTCAGAAGCTCCTCTGCCTGCGCCAGAAGAAACAGCCGCCACGGATCCTGCCTGCCGCTGAAAAAGAAGCACAGACCCATTCATCTGGTATCTTTTGTCTATACCGTCATATGATAGTAAAGACCGTTCACGTCAAAAAAGGAAGACTCATGCAGCCACAAAAAATCCATCGTCTCGCAAAACCAGTATGCATTCTTCTTCTGTCTCTTCTGGCAGGGATCGGAGCCGGACTGCTCTCCCGTTTTGTTTTATCTCAAAACGCACGTTTTCAGTCCTTTACCAACTCTCTTTTTCTTCAGGAAATCTCCTCCAATACACTCAATCTCCATTATACGCTGGCTCATCCGGAGAACTATGGGATCCGGCAGGAAACCATTACTCTTGGCCGGGCCGCTCCGCAGGATCCCGCCGCACTGCAGAAGACACTGACCGGCTACATAACAACCCTGGAAGATTTCTCCTATCAGAAACTGAACCGGGAGAACCGCATAATCTACGATATGCTGCTGCTCTACTTTAAGACAGAACTTTCCCTGGGTGACAATTATCTGCTGGAGGAGGTTGTAAGCCCCAGTCTGGGAATCCAGGCACAGCTTCCCGTTCTTCTGGCTGAATATACCTTCTACGACGAACAGGACATTCTGGACTATCTGCAGCTTCTCACCTGTATAGAGTCTTATTTCGACAGTATTCTTGCATTTGAAGAGAAAAAAGCCGCATCCGGATACTTTATGAGCGACACCACTTTGCATCGGGTCCTGGAACAGTGCAGTGCCTTTCTGGATACCGGAACTGACAATTACCTTTCTGAATTATTTGAGGAAAAACTGAAAACTTTTCCGGAATTCTCCCAGCAAAAACTGGAAAAATACAGAAAAGCTCATGAGACCATTCTGACGCAGCAGGTTTTTCCCGCCTATCAGACTCTCATGGCTGGCCTTTCCGATCTAAAGGGAAGCGGTAAAAACCCTTACGGCCTCTGTTATTTCGATCACGGCAGAGAATATTATCGTTATCTGCTTCGCAGTCAGGCAGGCGTTTATGCCTCTGTTGAAGATCTCAAAGACCGGCTCCTCCGCCAGCTGCTGCAGGACTCTGCTGAAATGTCCTCTCTGGCAGGCAGCAATCCCCGGCTTTTAGAGCAATACGAAGAGGATCTGAAAGCATTTTCCCCAACAGACGCTCTTGCATCGCTGGAGGAAAAATGCCAGGAGGATTTTCCATTTCTGGAAGATATTTCCTACAATATAAAATACGTGCCGGACTCGCTGGAGGAATTTTCCAGTCCCGCTTTCTATCTTATTCCGCCAGTGGATACAAATTCTCCCAATACGATTTACATCAATCGCTCCGGACAGACGTCCAATCTGGAATTGTTTACCACTCTTGCCCACGAAGGCTTTCCCGGGCATCTGTACCAGACCAATTATTTTTCCAGAATCCATCCGCAAAAAATCCGGCATCTTCTGAGTTTTGGAGGCTATGTGGAAGGCTGGGCTACTTATGTGGAATCTTACGCCTATGAGTACACCGGACTGGATCCGGATCTGGCAAGGCTGGGGTGGCTGAACCGTTCCCTGAATCTATGTATTTACTCTCTGCTGGATGTGGGAATCCACTATTATGGCTGGACTCCTGCGCAGGCCGGTGCCTTTTTATCTGGCTTCGGCATCCAGGATGGAGAAATTGCGGAAGAAATCTATCAGTATATCATTGAGACTCCCGGCAATTATCCAAAATATTACCTGGGATATCTGAGCTTTCTGGATCTGAAAAAAGAAATGCAAAAAAAAGAAGCTTCAGCTTTTACACTGATCTCCTTTCATGAAAAAATACTGGATATCGGTCCGGTGCAGTTCCCGGTCCTGAAAAAATATCTGCTGGAGGACGCAGCCTGACAGCAGCCAGCAGTCACCGGCGTTTCAGTCCTCCCGGTATCTGATCCGGGAGGTACTGAACACCCGTCCCTTTTTATTTTCTATGAGATAGGCTCATATCTTTTTTATCATATCACAAAGTTTTTCTAATTTCTACAATCATAGATAAAAGTTGTACAATTTGTTGCGTTAATTGACTGCAGTTCTACTTTTCATCAAAAAAACGACATAACTTTTCCAATGAACGGGCCAGAATTTCAATTTCCTCCTGACTCAGCTCCTGGACCAGAGCCTGAACCAGCTCCTCATGAAATTTCTGATGATGCTGATAAGCTTTCAGACCCTTTTGGGAAAGAGACAGCAATACCACTCTCCGATCCTGTGTACTGCGCACACGGTTCACATAGCCCTTCTTCACCAGATTATTGATGGCAATGGTCAGAGTTCCTACCGTCACAGACAGACTGGCAGCCACAGCAGACATATTTCTGGGTTCCTGATGGCCGATGGCCTCCAGAATATGCATATCATTTCCGGAAATATCCTTAAATTCCCAGCGTGTCAGTGCCCGTTCCTCCACATCCTGAATATCCCGGAACAATTTTACCAGTACATGATTAAACGTATCGTAATAATTCATCGATTCTCTCTTTTCTGTTTTGAATATCACCGATATCCGCCGCCAGACACAGCCGTACAGACTGCAAATGCCGACGATACTTGTATCAGCTTTATTATACACCATTTATTTTGGAATTCAAAGTATTTTTTGTAAAAGAATTCCGGACCTTATTCCTTGTAAAGACTGTTCAGGTTTGTTATAATTAAGCTTAACTAATTGTTTCAAAACTGTGAATTTTTATACTATGAGGAATAAAAAAATATGAAACGACCGAATCAGAATACCCCTTTAAATTTCACAGAAAAGTACAAATCCCGCATCAGTCTCATCGTCTCTGTTGTGACGCTGGTAATCCTTTGTATTTTTCTGACTCAGATGGACCAGATTCTTATCCAGCAGCCCCGGCAGGAGCAGGCAGAGCAGCAGAAGCTGGAAGAGGAACAGCAGGCTCTTGCCGCCGCAGAACCGGATGTATACACAGCCTCTTTCGTTGCAGTGGGAGACAATCGCTTCAGTGACGCATTGATCAGTTCCGGTTACAATGAAGAAGCAGGTACATACAGCTACGACAGTATATACGCACAGATTTCCCAGGAAATTTCTTCGGCGGATTTTGCTATTGTGAACCAGGAAACCGTTTTTACGGAAGACAGCAGTTCTTACATCGGAGAAGATACGTTTGCCTCCCCTACTGCTGTGGGTGACGCACTGGTAAACGCCGGTTTTGATGGAATTGCCAGCGCAACAAACCATATGGATGATTTCGGTTCCTCCATGCTTACGGAGACTCTTAATTACTGGAACACATCCCATCCGGATATTCAGGTCCTGGGTATCCATGATTCCGAGACAGACGCAGGCAATATCACCATCATTGAGGTGAACCAGATACAGATCGCACTGTTGAACTACACTTCCTCTACCTATACCGGCAATCTGAGCGATGAAGAATCGTATATGATCGACCAGCTGGACCAGAGCGCAGTGGCTGCCGATATTTCCACCGCCAAGTCCTCCAGCGACTGTGTGATCGTGATCGCCAACTGGGGCAACGAAGAAGACGAAGAAGTGGGTACAGAACAGCAGGAATGGGCAAATTTCCTTCTTTCCCAGGGCGTTCTGGTTACCATTGGAATGAATCCAAGAGTAGTGCAGCCTTATGAAACCATTACCGATGCCTCCGGCAACTCCATGCTGGTATATTATTCTCTCGGAAATTTTGTTTCCACACAGAATATGGTTCCCAGACTGCTGGAAGGCATGGCAAAATTCACCATCGAAAAAACGGTTCCCCAGGACACCACACAGCCGGCTACGATCCGTGTGACTTCCAGCTCCCTGGAACCCATGGTCATGCATTACAATTACGATGAAAATGTTTACGCCGTTTATATGCTGTCCGATTACACCGAAGATCTGGCTTCCAGTCACAGTATACACGGTCTGTCAGACGAAGAGTTTACGGTAAGCAGTCTTCAGACTCAGTTCAGTGAACGCACCGGCAGCACAGTCCTGTCCACTGGAGACACGGGAGATTCCGCCGATACTTCCGGTGATTCTTCCTCCGACGGCTCCACGGATACTTCCAGTTCCGATAGTTCAGACACTGGCGACAGTTCCGAAACAGACAGCAGTTCCGAAACGGACAGCAGTACCGAAACAGACAGCAGTATCGAAACAGACAGCAGTACCGAATACTGACATCTCATACGACTCTCAAAAAAAGGAAAGCCCGAACAGACCGTTCCGCTTTCCTTTTTTATTATCCTCTATTCTTTTACTTTATAAAACAGCTTCCTGGCATTTTCTCTGGTAACCTTTATGACTTCTTCCGTGGAAATCCCTTTGATCCGTGCAATTTCCTCTGCAACGTAAGGCAGGTTCCAGGAAGTATTTCTCTTTCCCCGGTTGGGAACCGGAGCCAGATAGGGGCTGTCCGTTTCCAGGAGTATCCGATCCAGAGGTGTATACTCCGTCACTTCTTTCAGCTTTTTCCCGTTCTTAAAAGTAACCACTCCGCCAATTCCAATGTACAGGCCCATATTCAGATACTCCCGTGCCAGTTCCCTGCTGTAGGAAAAGCAGTGGATCACTCCTCCGGACATTTCGCCGGCCCGCAGTTCCTTCATGAGATCCAGTGTATCTTTGGCCGCATCCCGGCTGTGTATGATAAACGGCAGTTTTTCTTCCCGGGCCACTTCCATCTGCCGGCAGAACCATTCCTTCTGCACAGAATGATTTTCCTTATCCCAGTAATAATCCAGCCCGATCTCTCCCACTGCCACTGTTTTCTCATGGGCGCAGAGCTTTCGTATTTTTGCCAGTACCTGTTCATTCATCCTGCCGGCATCATCCGGATGAATCCCAACAGCGCCATAAACATGGGGGTATCGTTCCATCAGCGCCTCTGTACGTTCCAGGCTTTCCACCTCTGCACATACGTTGATAACCGTCTCAACACCATGGGCCTCCATTCCTTCCAGGATCTCCTGCCGATCCTCATCAAACGCCGCATCGTCATAATGGGCATGGGTCTCAAATATCATCTCTCTTCCTCCTGTTCCATCTGCTGTCTGTATACGCTTTTTCCTGCCGCAGCTTCTCTTCTGTCCTTTTCTGTCAGACACGCCTGTTGGGTCCGCTGCTTCCTCCGGTGTCTCTACAGTTCGTGATAGTACGGACAGATATCTTCATAATGGCCGTCCTTCATCCGAAAACCTCCGGGGATCGTTCCCAGCTGCACAAACCCCAGTCTCTCATACAGATGTCTGGCTGACAGATTGGTGGCCACCACCGCATTAAACTGCATCACGCGAAATCCATATTTTTTCCCCTGTTCCAGGCAGTCCAGCACCAGCTTTTCTCCGATGTGCTGCCCCCGGTACTCCCTGCGTACGGCGTAGCTGGCATTCGCAATATGTCCGCACCGGCCCACATTGTTGGGATGAAGGATATAGAGACCCACGATCTTCCCTGTATCCTCTTCCACTGCCACTCCATTGTATGTCTGGGCAGCAAAGAATTCTGCACCTGTTTCAGAGTTCAGGAGCTCCTCCTGGGGAAATGCGATTCCTTCCTCCACCACTTCATTCCATATTTCTGTCATCTCCGGCAGATCGCCTGTCTCATATACCCTCACTGTAATTTTCATCCTGTATCCTCCTAGTCCTGCCAGTGTTTCTGCTTTTTTCATCTTCTGCTATTATAGCAGTACTGCTCCAGATGGACAACCGCATAAATGCCGCCAGTGTACCTATGCACACTGGCGGCATCCAGCAAAACTGTGTTGTTTTAGTTTTTTCTCTTTTCCATACTTCTCTGAATAGCTTTGATAACTTCCACGATCGGAATGATCAGTATTGCCAGAAGCAGAGCGATTCCATATTCTGCCAGAGAAATATGCTCGAATTCAAATGCTCTGGACAGGAACGGAACATAGATCACCAAAGTCGTCAGTACCAGGGAAAGGATCATTGCGCCCCACAGGAACTTGTTGTGGTTCTTCATCGCAAAAACAGATTTTCTTCTGGAACGCATATTAAAGGAATGACAGATTTCAATCATAGACAAAGTCAGGAACGCCATAGTCATTCCATCCGGGCTGTTCACCACTTCCCATCTCCCAGACTCCATATAATGTCCAATAAAATAAGAAGATAATGTTATGATCGTTACGATCACTCCCTGGACAAACACATCCGTTCCCAGTCCGCCGGCAAAAATACCTTCCCTGGAATCTCTGGGCGGACGCTTCATAATGTCTTTCTCACTTTCCTCCATACCAAGCGCAAGTGCCGGGAAGCAGTCCGTGATCAGATTGATCCAGAGCAGATGTACCGGTTCCAGAATCGTAAATCCCAGCAGTGTAGCTACAAAGATTGCCAGCACTTCCGAAAGATTAGATGCCAGCAAAAACTGTACTGCCTTGCGGATATTGTCATAAATCCTCCGGCCTTCTTCCACTGCCGAAACGATCGTTGCAAAGTTATCATCTGCCAGCACCATATCCGCTACATTTTTTGTTACGTCTGTACCGGTGATTCCCATACCGACGCCGATATCCGCGCTTTTGATCGATGGCGCATCGTTGACGCCGTCACCGGTCATGGCAGTGATCTTTCCTCGCTTCTTCCATGCTTTTACAATACGTACTTTATGTTCCGGCTGTACCCGGGCATACACACTGTAATTTTCGATTTTCTGATCCAGTTCTTCATCAGACATCTCATTTAACTGACTTCCGGTAATAGCCTGATCACTGTTCTGAATAATACGCAGTTCCTTTGCAATGGCTGCTGCCGTATCCTTGTGGTCACCGGTGATCATGATCGGCCGGATTCCGGCACTGCGGCATTCTTCAATGGCATCCACCACTTCCGGACGGACCGGATCGATCATACCGGTCAGACCAATATAACACAGATCCTGCTCCAGGAATTCTGCATCATAGGAAGCAGGCGCTTCGCTCCATCTTCTGCAGGCTGCTCCCAATACACGGAGGGCCTGATCTGCCATCTCTTTATTTTCCCGGAGGATATTTTCTTTTAATTCGTCTGTCATTGACACTTCTTTGCCGCCAATCCAGGCTTTTGTACAGCATTTGAGCACTTCATCCGGAGCACCCTTGGTATACTGGATGATCTCTCCGTTTTCGGTCTTGTGGACCGTACTCATCATCTTACGCATGGAATCAAAAGGTGCTTCTCCGATCCTCGGGCTGGCCTTCTGCATCTGATTTTTATCCATGCCTTCTTTATATGCAAAATTCACCAGAGCACACTCTGTGGGCTCTCCCACTGCCTGATTGGAGGAGTCCAGCTGCGCGTCACAGCAAAGAGCCATGGCTCTTGCCAGCAGGTCAGTGTCATCACCGGCTGTCTTAACTACTGTCATCTTATTCTGGGTCAGAGTACCTGTCTTATCCGAACAGATAACCTGGGTACATCCCAGCGTTTCCACTGCGGTCAGACGGCGGATCACCGCATTCCTGCGGGACATATTGGTTACACCAATAGAAAGCACGATCGTGACCACGGCTGCCAGACCTTCCGGAATCGCTGCTACTGCCAGACTTACTGCCACCATAAAGGTTTCCAGTACGCTCTCTCCTGAAATGTCAGGATATACACGGAACAGATCCACCGCGAAGATCACCACGCAGATTCCCAGTACCAGCACGCTTAAAATCTTACTGAGCTGTCCCAGCTTTCTCTGCAGAGGTGTTTCTTCCTCTTCCGCATTGGCCAGAACATCGGCAATCTTGCCCATCTCCGTTTCCATGCCCGTCCCTGTTATGACAGCCTGTCCACGTCCGTAGACAACTGTGCTGCCCATATAGACCATATTTTTTCTGTCACCCAGCGGGATGTCCTTCTCCTCTCCCAGATCCAGAACCTCACAGGTCTTTTCAACCGGAACCGATTCGCCTGTCAGAGCCGCCTCTTCCACTTTCATACTGGCACATTCAAGAATTCTTGCGTCTGCCGGAACGGAATCGCCTGCTTCCAGAACAACCACATCACCAGGAACCAGATCTTCGCTGCGCATCGTCACCAGCTCTCCATCCCGCAGAACCTTCGATGTGGCGGCAGCAATTTCCTGCAGGGCTTCAATAGCCTTCTCCGCCTTACTTTCCTGAAATACTCCCAGAACTGCATTGATCACCACAACCGCCAGGATAATAATCACATCCGCAAATGACTCCCCGGAATACACTGCCGTAATACCGGATACAACAGCAGCCGCGATCAGAACGATGATCATGGGATTTGCCAGTTCCTTCAGGAATCGCTGCAGCAGAGTGGCTTTCTTTCCTTCCTTCAGTTTATTTTTGCCGTACTTCTCCAGCCTCTTTTGGGCCTCACCGCTGCTCAGTCCCGTTCCTTCCGTCTGAAGCTCCCGAAGTACTTCGCTGGTCTCTGTCAAATACTCCCGCATAGACATCCTCCTTAATTGTAATCCATATTTCCTGCACCCATTCCGTCTTCTGAACGCTCAGCCGCCTCATCTCCGGCGGATCTTCTTATCCATCCGTCTGTCAGCCGTTTTGAACACCGGGTCAGTCTCCAAAAAAGACATAGTCGCATGGGGAAACGCCTCGCGGCTGCCCCGAGAAGAAAAAAGAGACTTTTACTGCAAACCTGCAGCAAAAGTCTCGCTGTTTCATCACGGCACGGAAAAGCTCACAATGCAGGTACACTGTGCTTATCGAGTGTGGCAATACCGCAAACATAATTTCTATGTCAGCTACTCCCTTTTACTTACCATTGAGAAAATGATACACAGCAAACTCCGGCATGTCAAGCCTTTCTTTTCATTAAATTTCCATTTTATCTGTTTTCATTGTCGATACGCTGAAGATAACTGACCAAAATGCTGAAAATCTCCCCATTGGATGGACACTTACTAAAATGATACCCTGCCAGTTCTTCCAGACGAATCTGCATCTGCCTTCTTCGCCATGCCATGCGCACCGCGTTCCTGATATCGTGCTCCACGCAGGTGGGAGTCGTCCGATAATGGCTGGCAATCTGAGGATACAACGCTTTGGTCAGCAGAAGAAGATAATCTTCATCCTGAACTGCCAGCTGCAGACCGTAGCATAAATAACGAAACCCCAGATGTGTCTGAAAAATACCCAGATCCTGGATCATTTTGTAAATTGTCATCATAATTGTTCCTCCCATTGTTATTTTTTCATTAATACGAAATAAATCAACAAAAATCAAAAGAGAGAAACTTTATTTTATGCATTCTATCTGTACATTCTTTTCTTACAGTTTGGATCAGCAGATCTCTGCTCCGGACGGCATTTCTTTCTCCGGAACCACAAGAGACAAATTGCCTTCCGCATCTTCTGCACACAGAATCATGCCTTCGGAAAGGATTCCCGCCAGTTTTGCCGGCTTCAGATTGGTCAGGACCATTACTTTTTTCCCTACCATTTCCTCTGCGGAATACTGGGATTTGATCCCGGAAACAATCTGACGCACCTGACTGCCGATCTTCACCTGTGAGCACAGAAGCTTTTTGGATTTTTTCACTTCCTCACAGGCAATAACCTCTCCCACCTGGAACTGCATCTTCATAAAATCGTCATACGTGATCTCTGCCTTGGGTTCCAGGTCAATTCCCGGCTCTTCCTTATTCTCCGGCTCTTCTTCCACAGGAGGATGCAGTGCTTCTACCCGTTCCAGCACTTCTTTCAGGTCCAGACGGGCAAACAGGATTTCCGGCTTCTCTGTTACTTTTTCTCCGGAAGGATAGCGTCCAAACACATCCAGCTCTTCAAATGTACGCTTCGGCGCATGGAGCTGTGCCAGGATCCTGTCTGTGGTCTCCGGCATAAATGGCTCCAGAAGGGTTGCTCCAATACAGATTCCTTCCACCAGATTGTACAGCACCGTAGCCAGACGGTCCTTCTTGGCCTCATCCTTAGCCAGTACCCATGGCATAGTTTCATCAATATACTTATTGCACCGTTTAAACAGGTTGAAGATCTCCGTCATGGCGTCTGCCACCCGAAGCTCTTCCATCTTGGCTTCTGCCTTAGCCTTCACTCCCAGCACGAAGCTTTTCAGCTCTTCATCAACAGGCTCCGCCACACCGGCATTTCTTACCTCGCCGCCAAAATATTTGTTAGACATGGAGATGGTACGGTTCACCAGATTTCCCAGGGTGTTGGCCAGTTCCGAATTCAGACGCTCTACCATCAGCTCCCAGGTGATCACGCCGTCATTTTCAAAGGGCATCTCGTGCAGTACAAAATAACGAACCGCGTCTACTCCAAAGAAATCCACCAGCTCGTCGGCATAAAGCACATTTCCCTTGGATTTGCTCATCTTGCCATCGCCCTGGAGCAGCCAGGGATGACCGAAGATCTGTTTCGGCAGCGGCAGATCCAGCGCCATCAGGAAAATCGGCCAGTAAATGGTATGGAAACGGATAATATCCTTTCCGATCAGATGCAGATCAGCCGGCCAGTTCTTTGCAAACTGCTCTGTGCTGTTTCCGTCGCAGTCATAACCGATACCCGTAATATAGTTGGTCAGCGCATCCAGCCAGACATAGATCACATGGTCCGGGTCAAAGTCCACAGGAATTCCCCATTTAAAAGAAGTTCTGGATACACACAGATCCTGCAGTCCCGGCAGCAGGAAATTGTTCATCATCTCATTCTTACGGGAAACCGGCTGGATGAACTCCGGATGGGTATTAATATGCGCAATCAGACGGTCTGCATATTTGCTCATCTTAAAGAAATATGCCTCTTCTCTTGCAGGCGTCACCGGACGTCCGCAGTCCGGACATTTTCCGTCCACCAGCTGTGATTCTGTGAAAAAGGATTCGCAGGGTGTACAGTACAGTCCCTCGTAGTATCCTTTATAAATATCTCCCTGTTCGTACAGTCTGCGGAAGATCTTCTGTACCTGTTTCTCATGATCTTCATCGGTTGTACGGATAAACTTATCATAAGAAGTGTTCATCAGATCCCAGATAGACCGGATTTCACCGGATACCTGATCTACAAACTCCTTTGGTGTTACCCCGGCTTCCTGGGCCTTCAATTCGATCTTCTGGCCATGCTCATCTGTTCCGGTCTGGAAAAACACATCATACCCCTGCGCTCTTTTGAACCGTGCAATGGCGTCCGCCAAAACTGCTTCGTAGGTATTTCCAATATGTGGTTTTCCAGATGTATAGGCAATGGCCGTTGTGATATAAAACTTTTTATGTTCCATGCCGCTCTCTCCTTCTACCTTTTCTTACAGATGCCTCTGTCCCGTCTGCTCTCCCATCAGGCTCCTGACGGACCCGGTGAGAAAGCCATGCCCGGACCGGCATCTGACTCCTCTTTTCATATAAAGATCAGGGGCTCAGAAGAAACCCTGCGGATCCTGCTTCCCCTGGTATCATATAAAGAAAAGATTAGCATAATTTGGGGCTTTTGTAAATAGGCCAGGTACTCTCCTTCCCCTGTCTGAGCGATTGACGGATTACTCCCAGCTTGTTATACTTTTGTACATATCCGGAAGGTCTGTCTCCTGTCAGTACCTTCCCCGAAAACCTCAGACAAGGAGTTAACGATCATGGCAAAATGTTCCAATTGCGGCCGCCAGTACCCGGACGGCACCTCCTACTGCCCGGAATGCGGCACACCGCTGGAAAATGATTATACCCAGCAGGGCCGAAGCTATTTTCAGGATGCTGTCGGTCATAAAAGCTATACCAACCCGGAGGAAAGTCCCTATACCCCGGAAGACATCCAGCAGAACAGGATCTGGGCCCTTCTTTCTTATCTTGGCATTCTGGTGGTTTTTCCCCTGTTTCTGCGGAAACAGTCTCCTTACACCCGTTTTCATGCCAATCAGGGCCTGGTCCTCTTTATCATCGAATGCATTTACGCCTTTATTCTTCGGATACTGACCTGGCTGGGAAACAGCCATCTCCTGTTATCCGGCTTTCTGCTGGCAGCCTCCTCTCTGGATATTTTGCAGATCATTTTTTTCTGCTTCTCTGTCATGGGCATCATCCAGATCTGCTGCAGCCAGGCAAAGCCCCTGCCCCTGATCGGAAGAATCCATATCCTGCGGCAATGATCCCAGAGCCGTTTTGTAAACGGCTCCTTTTTTATACTTTTTTTATCCATTTTTCCTGTTGACAAATCCGGATTCCTGATGTATATTTATATCAGTAATAATTACTGTTATCGAGAGGAGGAACGGGATTGAGGGCTTTAAAATACAGCCGTCAGCGAGAATCGATTAAAAAATTTGTACAATCCCGGTATGATCATCCAACGGCTGATACCGTCTATGAAAATATACGGTTGATTTATCCGAATATCAGTCTTGGTACCGTCTATCGGAATCTGTCCCTGCTGGCAGATCTCGGCGAACTGAACCGCATCACTACAGATGGCGGCGCTGACCGCTTCGATGGCAATACCGCCCCTCACAATCATTTTATCTGTAGAAAATGTCACAAGGTAATTGATTTGGATATGGAGGCAATTGATCATATCATGGACATGGCTGCAAAGAATTTTAAAGGTACGATTGACAGCTACACTACGTATTTTCATGGACTTTGCGAAGATTGCTCAGAAGAAAAAGAAAATCGAAAATCCAGTTGACAAACCGCAGCAGGTATGTTAGATTTAAATCAGTAACAATTACTATTATTAGAAAGTTAAAAAAGCAATACAAATTTTTATAAGAAAAGGAGAAATGTAAAATGGCTAAATGGGTATGTAATGTATGTGGTTATGTTTATGAAGGAGAAACTGCTCCGGAAGCATGTCCGATCTGTAAAGCACCGGCTGATAAATTCACAAAACAGGCAGAAGGCATGACCTGGGCTGCTGAACATGTTGTAGGCGTTGCTCAGGGCGTAAGTGAAGACATCCTGGCTGATTTAAGAGCAAACTTCGAAGGCGAGTGCTCCGAAGTTGGTATGTATCTGGCTATGGCAAGAGTTGCTCACAGAGAAGGTTATCCGGAGATCGGTCTGTACTGGGAAAAAGCTGCTTATGAAGAAGCAGAGCATGCTGCAAAATTCGCTGAGCTGCTTGGCGAAGTTGTAACTGACAGCACCAAGAAGAATCTGGAAATGAGAGTTGCTGCTGAGAACGGCGCTACAGCTGGTAAATTCGACCTGGCAAAACGTGCCAAAGCCGCTAACCTGGATGCAATTCACGATACCGTTCATGAGATGGCAAGAGACGAAGCTCGTCACGGAAAAGCATTCGAAGGTCTGTTAAAGAGATACTTCGGCTAAGATTTTCTAACCGATCATGACCAAAAGCCAGAGACCCGAAGATTTCTGTGTCTCTGGCTTTTGCCAAAATATGGACAATGGCAGAGCATCTGCTTTGTTCCAAAATTACAGTACATATATCATAAAAGGGAGGTTACTTATGTCAAAATACGCAGGAACTAAAACGGAACAGAACTTACTGGCTGCTTTCGCAGGTGAATCTCAGGCCAGAAACAAATATACCTATTATGCATCTGCTGCAAAAAAAGCAGGTTATGAGCAGCTGGCCGCCCTGTATCTGGAGACTGCTGACCAGGAAAAAGAGCATGCCAAAATGTGGTTCAAAGAATTCCACGGCATCCATGACATCGCTGCCAACCTGGAAGATGCCGCTGCCGGAGAGAACTATGAATGGACAGACATGTACGCCCGTATGGCAAGAGAAGCACGCGAGGAAGGCTTCGAAGAACTTGCTGTAAAATTTGAAGGTGTGGCTAAAGTAGAAGCCGCCCATGAAAAACGTTACAGAAAACTGCTGGAATCCTATAAGGCAGACAAAACCTTCAAAGGCGATGCTCCTCTTGGCTGGAAATGCCGCAACTGCGGATATGTGCATGAAGCAGAGGAAGCTCCGGAAGTATGTCCGGTATGCGCACATCCCAGAGCTTATTTCGAAAGAAAAGTAGAGAATTATTAATCCGTCCAATACGGGAAAACATAGATTCCCAAATGTTTTCAAAAGAGAGTTATGGATCCGTCCATAACTCTCTTTTCTTGGCATTTTCACCGGCTTGGAGGCTGCCGCGCATAAAACTTGTCTCCCCTTCATAAAATGAAAAAAACTTCTGAAATCCCAAATGCCTATGTATGTCTTCAAAGATCATTTTCCCTACACGTACTCCCAGATGCTCTCTGATCTCCACAACCTCTGTGCATGTTTTCCCGGAACTGCCCGTCTGGAGATCACAGGCCGCAGTGTACTGCACCGGCCGCTCTGCGCCCTGTGTGTCGGCTCCCGATCCAGCACTTCCCACTTATTGCTGCAGGGCGCCATCCACGGAAGAGAATATACCACAGCCAGGCTCCTGGTGGCCCAGGCAGCTCACCTTCTGCGCTCCCGGACTCCCCTTTTAAAAAAATTCTGTTTTCATTTTCTTCCCATGACGAACCCAGACGGCGTCATCCTCAGCCAGAGCCAGCGTCTGACCGGTCTGCAAGACCCAATCTACCGCCAGGACAAATGGGAAGGCAATACACAGCAGTCCATGGAAGATTATACCCTCCGCTGGAAAGCCAACGCCCTGGGAGTGGATCTGAACCGGAATTTTCCGGCTGGCTGGAGTACACTGAAAAGCCGTCCTTATCCCTCCAGCCAGGAACACAGAGGCACCGCACCCCTGTGCGCCCCGGAGGCCCGGTACCTGGCCCTCTATACCCTGAAACTGCCTCTTGCAGCCACCATCAGCTACCATGAAGCCGGCTCCGTTATCTACTGCGAATATGGTGCAGATGCCCAGGTCCTTACGGAAAGCCGCAGGCTGGGTCAGGAAATCTCTGCTCTCACCGGATATCCGCTGGTCACCGATTCCACTCTGCCCGGCGGCGGCTACAGAGACTGGGTCATGGACACGCTGCATATCCCTTCCCTCACCATAGAAATCGGCCAGGGCAGCGCGCCCCTCTCCCCGGAAGAATACCCGGATATTCTGCGGCGCAATCTGGAAGTACCGGAAGTGGCGGCGCGGGTAATTTCCTCTGCCAATAGCCTTTGCTAATTCATTCCTTGTTACAGTTACCACTTTTTATTTGATTATTTGCTATGTATGATGACACAATTATTATCAAAGATATACTTCCTCGTGGACAGGCATATAAAAAAATGTGAGGTGGTCTTAATGAGTAAAGATACGTTAAAAGGATTAATTGATTTGATTGATGAGAATGATGTTAATACAATTTATAATGTTTTAATCCGGTTTATCCCGGAGTCACATCCTTTACCAGATGAAATCGAAGCAATTGAAAAAGCAAACCAAAGCATCGAAACCAATGGCACAATATCTCACGATGATATCCAATGGGACTAAAAAGCAAGCATTTGCCATACACAGATATGTAAACTTCCTATACGGATAACTTTTCAGGGGCAATCTGTTTCCAGACTGCCCCGCTTCTATTCTTCCCTGTACTCTTTTACTGTCCAACCGCTTTCATGGCTCTGTCGAAGATCTTCCGCAGCTCCTGCTGCTTTTCTTTCTCAAGCACATACGTACTTTCGGTACGGTCTATTTTGTCATAGATTTCTTTTAGAACTTCCACAGAACTCTTTTCTCCATCCTGCAGCCATTTCTGAAGATTGTCCTTAGGAGAAAAGTCTGGGGAAGCCAGATAGGACGCATAGTCATCCAGAGAACGGTCACTGGACACAAAACCAGCGGAAATTCCCTCTTCCAGTTCTTCCAGAAGCGTATCTTCCACTTCATCCGCATCCAGGCCATCCAGGATTCTCTGCGCGAATACGATTCCTTCCAGATCCTGGATCATCTGTAATGGGTCAAATACTTCATCCAGGCTCTGGGTACCGATACAGTAGAATCTCCGGGCTCCGGCCATAGCCCCGGCCATAATCATCATGCCTTTTTCCAGACCGGTCCTTCCATCCGGTTCCTTCCCCCAGGTATGGATATTGGTACTGGAATAATCCGGCTCTTCATCCTTAATATAGCCCAGAAGTTCCACGGATGCCTGCTCATAAATGAATTTTTCCGGGCTTCCAAAAGCAATATTGAAATACTTGAAATCAAAGGGAAGCAGGTTTGGCCGGATGACTCCCTCCAGTCTCGTAAGCTTTTCCATATAAAACAGCCTGCCAGAGAAATATATTCCTCCTGTCAGGCTGTCTGCATATCTTCTGTTCAGTTGTCCAGTTTCCTCGTCTACTCTGCCTCGGCGGGAGCTTCTGTTTCCGCAGCTGCTTCTGTCTCGGCAGACGTCTCCGTCTCGGCTGCTTCTGTTTCCGTAGTCTCTGCAGCGGTTCCATCTGTTTCGGCAGCCGCATCAGTCTCCGCAGAAGTTTCATCCGTTTCAGCCGCCGCCTCAGTTTCCGCAGAAGTATCTGTTTCCTCCTCCGTCTCGGCTGCATCTGCACCGGCCTCTTCTTCTGCCGTATTTCCCATCTGCATTTCCTGGTAAACCTCTGTGCTTGTCATAGTCAGCGTGGAAAGCACATCTTCATCCAGTTCGATGGACGCTTCCTCCATCCAACCGTCCACAGTATCATTGTAAAGTTCTTCCTCCCGTTCATTCACAATGGAGATCTTGCGGGTGTCTGTGGCATCCTGATCAAACTCCGCATCCAGACGCACCACGTAATAAGACTCATTTCCTTCAATAAGAGAAGAATTCACTTCCCCATCTGCCAGTCCGGATACCGCTTCCTTCAGAAAATCGTCCACAGTGTCATCTTCCTCATCATTTGTGGAAAAATGAATATTAATGGTGATGCTGTCTTCATCGATGCCTTCTGCGATCTCTTCCATATCCGCATCTGCCGTAGCCAGCACCTGGTCCAGGATCTCCTGGGCAGTTTCCTGGGCTTCTGCCTTTTCCTCATCAGTAGCATCTTCACCGTATTCGACTCTTGTATACGTCAGAGTTGTCTGCTGTGCTTCTTCATCTGTGACATTCGGGTCAGCCTCTGCGGCAATGGCATCATGCATCTTCGTCTGGTATGTGGACAGTTCCAGAAACAGCTCCACATCCTCCTGGGTAGCTGCCAGCTTCTGCATGACTTCTTCTCCATTATCTTCCACAAAAGTCTGTGCTGCCTCCGTGATTGCCTGCTGTTCTTCGTCAGTAATCGTCACATTATATTCTGCGGCATGAGCCCGGAGAATATACATCTGCTCAACATCCACTGCGGCTTCCCGTACCGTCTGCTCCCCGTATGTTTCTCCATTCTCCTGCACGTTATCCCAGAACTCATTGGTGTCGTATCCCATCATACCGCTGTACATATTGGCCACCTTCACCTGCTGGTATCTTGCCAGAAGGCTGACTACACTCATGGGAATCTGTTCCCCGTCCACAGTGGCTACTATGGCAGTTCCATCTATCTCTTTGCTGCCGCAGCCGGACAGCATGGATAACCCCAGCGCTCCGATCATAACAGCTGCAGCTGCTTTCCTAACACACTTTTTCATTTTTTTCTCTCCTTATCCAAAATCTCCTGCGGACACTCTGCCGAACAACCGCAGTCTCACCTTCTGAGTATATACGTTTTTTGCCTGAAGAGCAAGACTCTCCCAGAAAATTCAGGGATATTTCACAATTTTCATTCCTGGCTTCCATGGTTTCCCGGACATAGCGCTTCTCTGTCCGTCAATCCTCGGCCAGTCCACGGATCTGTTCCAGAAGTTCTGCCGTTTCTTCCATAAGTTTTGCCTTAATCTCAAACAGGAAGCAGGGTTTTTCCCCGTTTTTAAATTCCAGCCGGCCACGGTAACGCTCCACAAGCGGTCCAATGCCTGCAGGATTGATCCGTGCCCTTTCGTATATGCCAAGACGGATCTCATGTCCTGTCTGTTTCACTTCAGTTAGATAAGCATCATGAGCAAGGGCCTTTATACAGGCAATCCCCAGAAGGTTCAGCACTGCTTTGGGCGGTTCTCCAAAACGGTCCATCAGCTCTTCCAGCATATCCTCATACTCTTCCTGATTTTCGATTCCCGCGATCCGTTTGTACGTATCCAGCTTCTGGAATTCATTGGAGATATAGGAATCCGGTATATAGGCATCCATATCCAGATCGATCGTGGTCTCAAAATCTTCTCTGGTGTGGATCCCTTTGGCCTCTTTCACAGCTTCACTGAGCATTTTACAGTACAGATCATAGCCCACTGCCTCCATATGCCCATGCTGTTCCGCTCCCAGCAGATTTCCAGCTCCCCGGATTTCCAAATCACGCATGGCAATTTTAAAGCCACTTCCCAGATCGGAATATTCCCGTATGGCCGCCAGCCGTTTTTCTGCCGTCTCCTGCAGAACACGGTTCCGGCGATACATCAGAAACGCATAGGCCGTCCGGTTGGACCGTCCGATCCTTCCCCTGAGCTGATACAGCTGCGACAAACCGTATCTGTCTGAATCATGAATGATCATAGTGTTGGCATTGGAAATATCCAGACCAGTTTCAATAATAGTCGTCGATACCAGCACGTCAATATCGCCGTTAATATAATCCAGCATAATCTTTTCCAGCTGCCTTTCCCTCATCTGGCCGTGAGCATAAGCCACATGGGCATCCGGCACCAGTCTGGCAATGCGGCTGCTGACTTCCGCAATATCATTGACACGATTGTAGACATAAAACACCTGTCCGCCCCTGTTAAGCTCCCTGGTAATAGCCTCTCTGACCGTTTCCTCATCGTATTCCATTACGTAAGTCTGTATGGGCATCCGATCCATGGGAGCAGCTTCCAGCACACTCATATCCCGGATTCCAATCAGACTCATATGCAGAGTTCTGGGAATGGGTGTGGCCGTCAGTGTCAGTACATCCACATTTTTTTTCATTTTCTTAATCTTCTCTTTGTGGGTCACACCAAAACGCTGCTCTTCGTCGATAATCAGCAGTCCCAGATCTTTGAATTCCACATCTTTGGACAATACCCGGTGAGTACCGATCACAATATCCGCCCAGCCCTTTTTCAGGGCTTCCACTGTATTCTGCTGCTGAGCAGGCGTCCGGAAACGGCAGAGCAGATCCACCCGCACCGGGAATTCCTTCATCCTCTGCACAAACGTATTATAATGCTGCTGGGCCAGGATCGTTGTGGGTACAAGATATACCACCTGCTTTCCCTCCTGCACCGCTTTAAAAGCTGCCCGGATGGCAATCTCTGTTTTTCCATAACCAACATCCCCGCAGATCAGCCGATCCATGATCTTGTGGCTTTCCATATCCCGCTTGGTATCCTCAATGGCCATCAGCTGATCATCGGTTTCTTCATACGGGAACATTTCCTCAAATTCCTTCTGCCACACGGTATCCGGCCCGTAGGCAAATCCTTCCTTCTGCTGACGGACCGCATAGAGCTCCACCAGATCCCGGGCAATGTTCTGCACGGCTCCCCGGACTCTTGTCTTGGTGCGGTGCCATTCCTGGCCGCCCAGCTTGTTCAGTCTGGGCCGTTTGGCATCTGCCCCCGCATATTTCTGCAGCATATCCAGCTGAGTAGCCAAAATGTAGAGATTACTGCCTCCGCTGTACTCGATCTTTATATAGTCTTTGGTAACTTTATCCACTTCCACCTTTTCAATGCCCCGGTAGATCCCAAGGCCGTGGTTTTCATGGACCACATAATCACCGATGGACAGCTCCGCAAAATCACGGATCTTTTCTCCGCTGTAAGTTTTTCGTTTTTTTCTTTTTTTCCGCTCCTGACCAAAAATATCACTTTCCGTAATCAGAACAAATTTGATCAGAGGATATTCAAATCCTTTTCTTGCGTATCCATAGGCCACCATGATCTCTCCGGGCTGGATCTCCCGGTCATAATCCTGACTGTAGAAGCTGTTCAGACCTTCCTCCTGCAGATCTCTGGCCAGCCGCTCCGCTCTGGTCCGGGAAGAAGAAAGCAAAGTCACCCGGTATCCCGCTTTCTTCCAGTCCTGCAGATCTTTTACCAGCAATTCAAAGCTGTTATTATACGCGCTTACCGACCGAACAGTCAGATCAAATTTATTCTGGAATTTCCAACTGCTTCTTCCCGGTTCAATAGTACACAAAGCCACACAGCAGCGCTGATAAAATAGCTTCTGCACCTCTCCATATTTGCACAGCATATGCGCCGGCAGCTGATTCTGTCCCTTTTCCTCCCTGTTTTTCCGGCTGTTCTCAAATTCTTCCTGTACAAGCTCTGCCTTTTCCGTCAGACGGTTTGGCTCGTTCAAATAGAAGATCGTCTGCTCCCGCGGAAAATACTCCACAAACGAAACCCGCTCTTCCTCCGGCCAGCCTTCCGCCGCCGGATAGATCACAATTTCCTCCAGATTTTCCAGAGAACGCTGGCTTTCCACATCAAATGAACGTATAGAGTCCACCTCATCGCCCCATAGCTCTATTCTCCATGGATTTTCTTCGGTCAGATCAAAAATGTCGATGATCCCTCCACGAACGGAAAACTGCCCGCTCTGTTCTACCTGACCCACCCGCTCATAGCCCAGGCCGGCCAGTTTTTTCGAAAAGTCTGTCAGATTCAGCGTACTGTCATTACGGAGCCGTATCAGCCCGGCAGCCACCTGCCGCAGAGGCAGCAGGTAATCCATGCATCCGTCAATGGTGGTGACCACCGTTACTTCCTCCCGCTCCAACAGAGCGCGGATCACCCGCATCCGCTGCCGGATCAGCAGATTCCCATGGATGTCCGCCTGGAAGAACAACAGGTCTTTGGGCGGATAATACAACACATCCGGATCATAAAAGCGATAATCTTCATAGAGCTCCTTGGCTCTCGCTTCATCTTCTCCGATCAGAAGACGGCATGGAAAAAAAGCAGAAAGGCCGCCGATCAGATGTGCCTTCTGCGATTCCATACATCCGGACACCTGCAGGATCCCCTGATTTTTCTTCAGTATCCTGCAAATCTCCTCATATTCCGCCAGCTCTTTTAAAGGTTTTAAAAATGCCTGCATCCTTTCCTCCATTCCATTCAGCGGCCCGAATAAAATCTGCTGCTCATGCTCTGCCGCTTTCCTCCGGCTTTGCAGCAGACGTTTCCTGCTTCCGGTTATACACGTTCATGGCTGCATCCACACCATCCTGCAGGATCATTTCCACCGCTTCAGCGGCACGCTCTACTGCAGCATCCACGATCTTTCTGTCCTCCTGGGAAAACCGGCCAAGAACAAAGTCGGCCAGATCCCAGCCCTTCGGTTTTGCCCCCACGCCTACTTTTACACGGATAAATTTCTGCGTACCCAGTTTGGAAATAAGATCTTTGATCCCATTATGTCCTCCGGCACTGCCCTGTTTGCGGATACGCAGCTGCCCTGGTTCCAGATCAATATCATCATAAACAACGATCAGTTCTGTTTCTTTGTCGATTTTAAAATAATCCACCATGGGGCGGACCGAATCTCCGCTCCGGTTCATAAAGGTCAACGGTTTCATCAGAATAACTTTTTCCCCTCCGATGATTCCCTTTCCATACATGGCATTGAATTTCATACCGGTCTGAGGAATCCGGTTTCTTTCTATTATTTCATCTATTACATCAAATCCCATATTATGCCGGGTCTTTTCGTATTCCCGGCCCGGATTTCCCAATCCTGCAATTAAAAACATGTGTCCTCCTGTTTCGGGCATGTTCCGGGGACAGTTCCTGCCTTTGTAATACTCCGACAAATTTCTGTCTCCTGCCCTGTTGCTTCTCTAATATTTTGCGGATTCCCAGTCCATAACCTGCTTTCCCGCCGGCACAGCCGGGTTCCCTGGTATCCTGTCAATTAAAATAAACCATCTCTTCCGGCAGCGGATCGCAGACTTCCACATGCTCTGCATATAATACCGGCCCATATCCACGGTAAGCGGCCTGGTTTTCCACTGCGACTTTAGCAGTAACCTCCACCCACTCTCCCTGGGCCAGCTTCGGCGCATAGGAACTCTTGCAGATAAAACCGATAAATGTCGTATCATCCGCACAACAGGTCATGGCGGTCCTTCCCGGAACAAAGCACTTGGATGTCATCATTTTCGGCTTCATTACCCGTCCTTTAAACCGTACCGTTTTCTTTTCATAATTTTCCGGATGATCCATGGCATCCACAAACCAGATTCCATAATCCTCCGGCGCAATTTCAATCACCGGCGCATCCATATCAAAGGGCATTTCACCGTCAAAAATATCATCAATTTCTCCTTCTTCATCTTCAAAGATAATCTGCACCTTCTGATTCGCTACCTTGATTCCTCTTCGATATGTGGCCAGAGGATCGCCGGGTCTGCATCGGTTAAAAACAACCATTTCTGCATTTCTGACCATATCCATAAACTGAGATTTCATATTGTTCATATAGACAGGGAATGTGCTGCAGTCTACTGTAGTAATATGCTGTTCAATTCCCCAGCCTTTTGGAAGCTGCATTTTTTCAAAATTGCTTACCAGCCACATCCCATTGTATTCGATGATCACACGTTCCGGCTGATAGAGTACATCCATGGCATTCAGCCTTTCTGTAGTGAGATCTTCTTCTTTTTCAATAATCTCCACCACCGTATGGCTGGTCTTCAAAATTTCCGGATCATACTCCTCTTCGCCCTCTTCACATAGAATCAGCAAAGTAGTGCCATCAATATAGAAATAATCCTGGGCCAGGGTAAAATTCAGAAACGCAGTCTTTCCACTTTCCAGAAATCCTGTCATCAGATAAATGGGGACACGAATTTCATCCATTGTGCTCTCCTCCTTCCATTATACGCCGAATAAAGCAGAAATCTTCTCTTCCTGCAGCTTTGACCCGATCACACAGATCCGGCCTGTATAGGAGGCTGCTCCATCGCGAATATCCACTTCTCCCGGCACCAGGTCAAAATATGTCCAGGTTCCGTCTTCCGCCGGAAGCATCCCCTTTGCCCGGAGGATCACGCCATATTCTTCTGTACCTGACAATTTCTCCAGAATTTTCTCCAACTGCGCTCGCTCATATTTTTTCACCGTCTCTTTACCCCAGCTGGTAAACACTTCGTCTGCATGGTGATGGTGATGATGGTCATGGCCGCACCCGCAGTCGTGATCATGATGGTGACCTTCATGATCATGGTCATGCTCATGGCTGTGGCCTTCATGATCGTGGTCATGGTCTTCGTGGCCGTGCTCATGGCTGTGTCCTTCGTGCTCATGGTCATGCTCTCCGTGACCGTGCTCATGCTCGTGATGATGTTCCTCTTCATGGCTGTGAATATGTCCGCATTCCGGGCATACTTCCTCTGCCAGCATCTCTTCTTCCAGGGATATCGGATGCTCCATTACCTCCAGAATAGCCTTGCCGCTTAATTTATCAATGGGCGTGGTAATAACAGCCGCTTTCGGATTGATCTCCCGCAGCAGGGCCATGGCTTCCTCTGCTTTTGTTTCATCTATGATATCGGTTCTGCTCAAAATAATCGCACCTGCATACTCCACCTGGTTATTAAAAAACTCACCGAAATTGCGCATATACATCCGGCACTTCTTGGCATCCACCACTGTCGTATGGCTGTTCAGGCAGATATCCACCTGATCTTTCACATCCAGGACCGCTTTCATTACATCGGAAAGCTTTCCAACCCCGGAGGGCTCGATCAGGATCCGGTCCGGATGATAGGTCTCGATCACCTCTTTTAACGCTTTTCCAAAATCGCCCACCAGAGAACAGCAGATACATCCGGAGTTCATTTCACGGATCTCAATCCCCGCCTCCTTCAAAAAACCTCCGTCAATTCCGATTTCACCAAATTCATTTTCAATGAGCACCACCTGTTCCTTTTCCAGACCTTCTTTCAGAAGTTTTTTGATCAGCGTGGTCTTTCCTGCTCCCAAAAATCCGGAAATAATATCAATTTTCGTCATATTCTCATCCTTCCTTTCACGCAGAGTGACCAGGAATTCCTATGAATCCCTGGTTCATTTCTTCTATCTGTTCCGCTTATGGCTGCAGCGGCGTCCCTGCCGGCTGCTTCCCGTGCCGCGGATATCCTGTCATTTGTTTCGGATGGTATTATAGCACAATCAGAAGCGTCACACAACCCGATACATTTTACGACAAAAGCGCTGCAGACCGGAATTTCCAGCCTGCAGCGCTCCTTATGTCATCATCTATCTTGATATTCTGTCTCAAGGATTAGCCATTGATCATGAAAGACATCAGCTTATCGATATCTTCGCTTTCATATGCTACGATCTCCAGCTCAGGAATCTCACCATTGGAGAAGATATTTGCCAGAGAAACATACTGAGCAAGTTTTGATTTCAGATTCAGTCTGTCTCCTTCACCTGTAACCAGTTCCACTTTTCCTTTGCAGCTGTCTACCACTTTGAAAAACTTATCTGTATCTTTGATATTTGTAACTTTCATCGCTCATTCTCCTTTCAACAATATCTATCATCTGCCAGCTCCCGGCAGATCCATCTCTTTGCTTTTCTTTTATTGACAAGGTCATTATAACATTCTTCCCAAAAAAGTAAATAGATTTTTGTTAATTTTTTCTCATTCGGCATTCTGACCAATAAAATCCATTAATACTGAAAAATTGCTACACCATATGCCGGAAGAGGATAGGCAAATGAGAAGGGACGATTGTCACATTCTTTCTTTTCTGCCTTATAAATCACCGGATCTACTTTACCTTCACTGGTGAATATTAATTTGTACTGTTTTTTCTTGGGAACACCCACACGATAATCCGGCCGTTCCACCGGAGTGAAATTCAGCACGAACAACAGATTGTTCCTCTTGGTCGGAGATTTCCGTACAAAGCTGAAAATACTTCTGTCGCCATCATCTGCATTGATCCACTCAAATCCTTCGCTGTCATTGTCACCTGCATACAGGGCCGGATACTTTCTGTACATCTCCAGCAGCGTATGCACATAATTCTGCAGATCCCTGTGGTTTTCTTCACGAAGCAGGTACCAATCCAGCTCCCGTGCTTCACTCCATTCCTGAAGCTGCGCAAAATCCTGTCCCATAAACAGCAGCTTCTTTCCAGGATGTCCGAACATAAACGCGTAGCCTGCTTTCAGATTCTTAAACTTATCCTCCAGTTCTCCCGGCATCTTATTGATCATGGAACATTTCAGATGAACCACCTCGTCATGTGACAGTACCAAAATATATCTTTCGCTGTACGCATAGGTCATGGAAAATGTCATCCGGTGATGATTGTATTTTCTGAAATAAGGATCCAGCTTCATATATTCCAGGAAATCATTCATCCATCCCATATTCCACTTCAGAGAAAAGCCAAGGCCCCCGTCTTCTGCCCGGCCGGTTACCATCGGCCATGCCGTGGACTCTTCCGCGATCATCAGCGCGCCGTGATTTCTCCCCAGTACCACCGTATTCAAATGTTTGAAAAACTCAATGGCATCCAGGTTCTCCTTTCCGCCGTACTTGTTGGCCACCCATTGCCCGTCCTGCTTTCCATAATCCAAATACAGCATAGATGCCACGGCATCTACCCGCAGACCATCTACATGATACTCCTCAATCCAGTACAGCGCATTGGCGATCAGAAAATTCTTCACTTCATTACGGCCATAGTTAAATATCTTTGTTCCCCAGTCCGGATGCTCGCCCTGTCTGGGATCTGCATGTTCATAGACAGCTGTGCCGTCAAAATTGGCCAGACCATGGGCATCCTTTGGAAAATGTGCCGGCACCCAGTCCAGGATCACGCCGATCTTATGTTTATGAAGATAGTCTACCAGATATTTAAAATCTGCAGGGCCTCCATATCTGGATGTAGGAGCATAATAACCGGTAACCTGATACCCCCAGGAGCCGTCAAAGGGATGTTCCGCAATTCCCATTAATTCCACATGCGTATATCCCATTTTTTTCACATATTCTGTCAAAGCCGGCGCCACTTCCCGATAAGTATAGAAACCGTCTTCGTCCTCCGGCTTTGCCGGATGCTTTTTCCAGGATCCAAGATGCACTTCGTAGATAGCCATGGGCTCCTTATCTACATCGAATGTCTCTCTGCTCTCCATCCACTTCTGATCATTCCAGGTATAATTGGTAATATCAACGATCCTGGACGCATTGCCAGGACGTAACTCCGACGCATTAGCATAGGGATCCGCTTTATAAAATGAATCACCGTATGCTCCTGTAATATAAAATTTATAGAGCTGGCCTTCTTTCGCTCCCGGTACAAACACATCAAAGATACCAATAGGCCCTACTTTCGTCATGGGATTGGCCGTTACATCCCAATCATTAAACTCCCCAACTACAGACACTGCCTGGGCATTTGGCGCCCATACAGCAAAGTATACGCCTTTTTTCCGCCCTACTTTCGTTGGATGCGCCCCCATTTTTTTGTAAATATCATAATGTGTCCCCTGTCCGAACAGGTATTGATCCAGTTCGGTCATCTGTAACTTTTCTTTCATTGCTGCTCCTTCCTAAAAACAGATTCTACTTCCAAAATAAAATTCTGCTGCCACAAGGTTCCAACACCAGGCAAATCCGTCCATTCTCCTGAGCTACTGTTTCATTGCTGATACAGTCTGTATATTCCTGCTCTGCCGAAGGAACAGGCAGCGTGATCTCCACCTCCTGTTCATCATTATTTACAGCCACCAGAATACCTTCCCCGTCCATTATCCTGGCAAAAGCATACTGGCGATTCGTCAGAAACAGTTCCTGATACCTGCCATCTGCACAAGCCGGATATTCTCCGTGTATGCGGCCCAATTTTTCGATCCACTCCATCAGCTTCGGATTATCCGGATGCTTTAAAGCCTCTTGCAGATTCACCCTTGGTCTTAAGTAATCATCATTGGAACCTTCTTTTTTGCCCTGGATTCCCCATTCGGAGCCATAATAGATAGAAGGGATTCCCGGCAATGTGTAGAGAAGCGTATAAACCGGATAAATGTGCTCCGGTACTCTCAGCTTGCTGGCCAGCCGGTCCACATCATGATTATCCACAAAAGAATACAGCCGCAGCCCTTTATAAATACCGCCATTGGCATCAAACTGCCGTCGGATCGTATGCGCTATCTCAAAATAATTATGGTCGTTATGACCAGAATATAAACCTTTATGCAATTCATAATTCGTCACACTGTGCAGCATTCTCTCATTGACATAACGGCTGTAATCTCCATGGATCACTTCCCCCATAAGCCAGAAATCTTCTTTTATACCGGAAGTAACCCGCCGTATGTCTTCCATAAACGAAAACTCCAGACAGTCCGCACAATCCAGACGGATACCGTCAATATCAAATTCCCGGATCCAGAACCGGATCACATCCAGAAGATAATCTCTTACCGCCGGTTCCCACAGATTCAGGTTGACCAGCTCAAAGCAATTTCTCCAGGCCTCATATCCAAAACCATCCCCATAAGGATTGTCCCATCCAAAGTTGATCCCTTTATACCAGCTGCAGTAAGCTGACTTTTCTCTCTTCTCCTGAATATCCCGAAATGCGAAAAATTCTCTTCCTGTATGATTAAAAACTCCATCCACTACAACCCTGATGCCCTGTCGGTGTGCCTCTTTTACAAAATGAGAGAAATCTTCATTGTCACCCAATCTCCGGTCCACCAGTTTGTAGTCTTTTGTATCATATCCATGCGTAGTGGATTCAAACAGCGGCCCTATATAAATAGCATTGCATCCAAGTCTCACCAGATGCGGAAGCCACTGTTCCAGTTCCGGAAGCCGATGTTCTGCTTCCGTCCCCTCATTTCTCTTTGGCGCGCCTGTCATACCCAGCGGATACATATGATAAAATACAGCATTTTCATACCATTTCAACACAGTCATTCCCTCCTGTTGCCGTTTCATTTATTATACCAATGACACTCTTTTCCGTCAACGCCAAGAAGCGTGCTTCAGCTCTGAAAGGTAAACCTCATATTTTATTGTCTAAAGGGTTTGACAATTTCCT
>UQMI01000002.1 GCA_900542045.1 uncultured Blautia sp. | reverse complement strand
TCTTATTCTCTGCAAAAAAGTGCTGCCGCACTAATTATTTAGTGCGACAGCCCCTTTCTTTTTTTATTTATTATCTGTCGCAATAGCAGTGAATTCCCGCATTGTGGAAATATTTTATATATTTTTCATCCACACTGTTATCCGTCACCAGATTCTGCACTCTCTGTATGCTCCAGAGCCGGGAATAGTAACGTTTATTAAACTTATGTCCGTCCGCCAGCAGATAAAACTCCTTGGAATGGTTCAGGAGGTGCTGATACAGCGGTATCTGTCTGTGATTTACAATGGAATACCCATGCTCCATACTGATACCGTCCACTGTAACGAAAGATTTTTCCAGATACAGCTGGGCCAGATATTGATGGGTATATTCTCCCAGAGCCTCCAGATAATTATCACCCACATAAATATCTCCGCCCACCAGAAACAGACTCACCTCCGGAGCATCTGCCAGCTCGTTGATCACGTTGATACTTGTGGTAATCACCTTAATATTGGTTTTGTACTTAATCTCTCTGGCCAGAAGCATGCAGGTTTTTCCCGCTCCCAGGAACACCGTATCTCCTTCTCTGATCAGTCTGGATGCCGTCTTGGCTACCTGGGTCTTATTGGCAAGATACGGATCTGCGGCTCCGGCCTTTTCAGAAACAGTTCGTCCCTGCACCATGGCTTTGGCTCCGCCGTAGGTGCGGGTCAAAAGCCCCCTGCCTTCCAGCACAGCCAGATCCCGGCGCACGGTTGCCTCCGATGCACCGGTCAGTTCACCAATTTCCTGAGATGTAAGTCTTTTCTTGACCGACAACTGCTCCAGAATCAGCTGGTGACGTTTTTCCACACTCATACGATGCCGCCTTTATATTTTCTTACGTCCGCAGCACTGTTTGTATTTTTTGCCGCTGCCGCAGGGACAGGGATCATTTGGATAAATCTTATCCGCAGCTCTCTGCACCGGTTTCTTGGGACCGCTGTCATCCTTGTTGGTTCCGGTCACCTTGGCCACCTGCTCACGTTCCAGCTTCTGCTCCACATGTACATGATACAGCAGACGAACCGTATCTTCCTGAATATTAGCTGTCATGGCATTGAACATTTCATAGGCGCTCATCTTATATTCCACCACCGGATCACGCTGTCCATATGCCTGCAGTCCAATACCCTGACGCAACTGTTCCATGTCATCGATATGATCCATCCATTTATTGTCGATTACCTTCAGGAGTACTACACGCTCCAGTTCACGGAGCTGCTCCGTCTCCGGAAATTCTGCTTCCTTCATCTCATAAAGCTTCACAGCCTCTTCCTTTAAAGCCTGCTTTAATTTATTCTTGTTCATCTTATGAACACTTTCTTTTGTCAGAGGCTTCACAGGAATGATGGGCAGAAGTACGGAATTGAATTCCTTCAGATCCCAGTCTTCCGCATCCGCGTCGTCTCCCATGCACATATCCACCGTGCTGTCCACGATATCTGTGATCATGCTGAAAATAGCATCCCGCATATTGTCGCCGTCCAGCACCCGGCGTCTTTCTTTGTAGATGATCTCTCTCTGTTCATTGTTCACCTGGTCATAGTCCAGCAGATTTTTACGGATTCCGAAGTTATTGCTCTCTATCTTCATCTGCGCCTTCTCGATGGCACCGGAAAGCATCTTATGCTCAATCTGCTCATTCTCCGCTACGCCCAGAGATTTAAATACATTCATCAGACGCTCCGAACCAAACAAACGCATCAGATCGTCTTCCAGGGAAATGTAGAAACGGGAAGCACCCGGATCACCCTGACGTCCGGAACGTCCGCGAAGCTGGTTATCAATACGTCTGGACTCATGACGCTCTGTACCCACGATCATCAGACCGCCGGCCTCTCTTGCCACATCGTCCAGCTTGATATCCGTACCACGGCCTGCCATATTGGTGGCAATGGTAACTGCTCCGGCCACACCGGCCTGGGCTACGATCTCTGCTTCCAGCTCATGGAACTTGGCATTCAATACATTGTGCTGGATACCTTCCCGGCGAAGCATATTGCTGAGCAGCTCTGATGTCTCAATGGTAATGGTACCCACCAGGACCGGCTGATTCTTCTCATGGCATTTCTTAATCTCTTCCACGACCGCACGGAATTTCTCTTTCTTGGTCATATATACAGCGTCATCATAGTCAATACGCTGTACTGGTTTGTTGGTGGGGATCTCCACCACGTCCATTCCGTAAATATCACGGAATTCCTTTTCCTCTGTGAGAGCCGTACCGGTCATACCGGCTTTCTTCTTATATTTATTGAAGAAATTCTGAAATGTGATGGTCGCCAGAGTCTTGCTCTCTCTCTTTACCTTTACATGTTCCTTCGCCTCGATGGCCTGATGGAGACCATCGGAATATCTTCTTCCGGGCATAATACGTCCGGTAAATTCATCTACGATCAGGACTTCGTCATCTTTCACCACATAATCCCTGTCACGGAACATCAGATTGTGTGCCCGCAGAGCCAGAATAATATTGTGCTGGATCTCCAGATTCTCCGGATCTGCCAGGTTCTCAATATTGAAGAATTTCTCAACCTTCTTCACGCCTTCTTCCGTAAGATTGACAATCTTGTCCTTCTCATTAACGATAAAGTCGCCGGTCTCTGTGATCTCTTCTCCCATAATGGCAGCCATCTTGGTCATTTCTCCGCTGGCCTCGCCGCGTTCCAGCTGCTTTGCCAAGATATCGCAGACTTCATATAATTTGGTGGATTTGCCGCTCTGACCGGAAATGATCAGCGGCGTACGGGCTTCATCGATCAGAACCGAGTCCACCTCATCGATAATAGCATAATGAAGAGAACGCTGCACCAGCTGCTCTTTATAAATGACCATATTATCACGAAGATAATCAAATCCCAATTCGTTATTTGTCACATAGGTGATATCACAGGCATAGGCCGCACGGCGCTCATCATTTTTCATGCTGTTTAATACCACGCCTACTGTCAGCCCCAGGAACTCATGAACCTTGCCCATCCATTCCGCATCACGGTGTGCCAGATAGTCATTGACCGTCACGATATGCACGCCCTTGCCTTCCAGAGCATTCAGATATGCCGGCAATGTGGAAACCAGGGTCTTTCCTTCACCGGTCCGCATTTCGGCAATACGTCCCTGATGAAGGATAATGCCGCCAATCAGCTGCACACGATAATGCTCCATATCCAGTACACGTTTGGCCGCCTCACGGACAACAGCAAATGCCTCTGGCAGAAGGTCATCCAATGTGGCCCCCTCCGCCAGACGATTCTTAAATTCCCGTGTCTTTCCACGCAGTTCCTCATCACTCAGAGCCTGCATAGCAGGACGCAGAGATTCTATTTTGTCCACAATCGGCGCGATTCTTTTTAATTCCCGCTGACTGTGAGTACCGAAAACTTTCGTCAATACATTCATATATATACTCCTATTTTTCACATGATTTACAGACTAACGTTTATTTTATCACCTTTACCGGATAAAAACAATGTATATTTCTCGAATAAAGTGTGAACAGTATAGAAGGCGCCGGCCCTCCTGCGCCCTCCCGGAGCTTTTTATGCGGCGGGGAAGCCGGAACGAAACGTTCTGTTTTTCTATCGCAGAAAAAACGCTGCCCGGCTGGAATACATCCAACCGGGCAGCCGCCTCGCTTTCTTCATCCGGCAGTTTAACCTCTGCCTTCTCTTCTGACCGTTCCTAGAATTCCGGCTCGATCAGACCATAGGTATTTCCTTTTCTCTTGTAGACCACATTAACCTGCTCTGTTTCCGCATTATAAAAAACAAAGAAATTGTGTCCCAGCAGTTCCATCTGTACACAGGCATCTTCCGGATACATCGGCTTGATCCCGAACTTCTTGGTACGGATGATCTTCACTTCATCGTCCTCATCAAATTCTTTCTCCATGAAGGCCTTCTGGAAATTGCCGCCTTCCTGCTTCCTGTCTACAATCTTATTCTTGTATTTGCGAAGCTGACGCTCAATTACTTCTTCTACCAGGTCAATGGATACATACATGTCGTTGCTCACCTGTTCTGAGCGGATGATGTTGCCCTTCACAGGGATCGTGACTTCTATTTTCTGCCGTTCCTTCTCTACGCTTAATGTTACAATCACTTCCGTATCAGGAGTAAAATAACGTTCCAGTTTTCCCAGCTTGTCCTCTACTGCTGTTCTCAAACCATCCGTTACTGACAGGTTCTTTCCACTAATGATGAAATTCATATAGCCCATCCCCTTTACTGTTTATTATAAGTACAGGATGTCTGGCCTGCCCACAGGCCATTTCATATATACTTATGTATTTACTATAACATATTTTCTGAATTAATGCATCTTTTTCTTGTATTTTATATTCATTTAATATTTGCCTGCTGCATACCGGAAACCTCACACAGATATCCTTTTTCCTCAGATCATATGACCGGCAGCATACTGCCGTCAGTCTCCCCTCAGGCAGAGCAAGGAACCCTGTGTATTACCGGAGTTTCCGCAGCGTATCGTAAGGAATGGTCCCGCCAAAAAGATCCAGGGCACTGCCTACCGTCACGTCGATCCGTCCCTGTCCCCATTTCCGCAGCAGCTCCAAATCGGAAAGTGTTCCCACTCCCCCGGCATAAGTAATGGCCGCATCCGGATAGCCTGCCAGAAGCTTCACCAGTTCTGTCTCGATCCCGCTGGCTTTTCCTTCCACATCCACCGCATGGACAAGAAATTCATCACAGTATCCGTTCAGCTCACGCAAAAGAGCCTCTGTTACCTGCACTTCTGTAAATTTCTGCCAACGGTCTGTTACCACATAATAGGCTCCATCTCTTTTCCGGCAGCTCAGATCCAGGACCAGCCGTTCCTTCCCCACCGTTCGTTTCAGTAATTCCAGATTCTCATAATAAATCCTGCCATCCCGGAACACATAGGAGGTTACGATCACATGGCTTGCCCCTGCATCCAGATATTCTTCTGCGTTCTCCGGTGTCACGCCGCCTCCCAGCTGCAGGCCGCCCGGATATTCCCCCAGTGCGCGAAACGCCTGCTCTCTGGTTGCTTCATAGTACGGAGAATCTGACCGGTTCAGCAGGATCACGTGACCGCCCTTCAGCTGATCCTCCCGGTACATGGCAGCGTAGAAAGAAGCATCCTGTGCCGCCACAAAATTTTCCTTTGCCTGATCGCCTTCGTCACGCAGAGATCCTCCAACGATCTGCTTCACCTGTCCATTATGTATATCAATACAAGGCCGAAATTTCATAAATATCCCCATTTCTTTTTTCTGTATATACACGCAGTCCAGCTCTCCTTCTGGGATTTCCGGACTCTTTCATCTGAAAGAATCATAGCATCTGCGGCGGAGATTTTCAATGCAGAAAGGCCTTTTTGTCTCTCCGGAAAACAAAGAATCCTGCCGCGCAGGATTCTCCGTCTGCAAAGAGCTGCTTCTGGCAGCATTCTTTCTCTCCGCCGCAGTGCAGTCTCCGTTGTTACGGATTTGTTCCTTCTGTCACTCGGTTGTTGGAAGAATCCGTATTGTTCTTTTCCGTATTCTCATCGCTGCCGCCGTCCATGGCATCTTCCACTGCGTCTCCGGTGTCTTTCACAGCATCCCCTACACCATCGCCCACATCTTCTACCGCATTGCCCAGATCATCGGCCACACTGTTTCCGTCATTGCCGTTATCCGTGGAATCCTCCGTGGTATTTTCATTTTCCTTTGTGGAATCCGTTCCCTCTTCTGTAGTGGTACCGTTATCCTGTGCATCCATGTCATTGTTGTTTCCGCAGCCGGCGGCGAAACACAGCAGTCCGGCCAGCAGCAGGCACATTACCCAATTTTTAAATGTTTTCATGTTCGTACTCTCCTTTTTCCTTCGTTATCATGATACTAATATGTGCATTTCCGTTCTTTCTTATACAAATGCTTTTTTCTGTGTTACAATAAACAATACATACCGCTGTTCCGAACTTTCGGAAAAATATCTTTTTAAAATTTTTAAGGAGAACTCTCATGAAAAATTATCAGATTACGCAATGGTGCCATCACTTCATAGAAGAACATGTACAGCCAGGTGATCTCTGCATTGATGCCACTATGGGAAAGGGGAACGATACTCTGTTTCTGAGCCGTCTGACCGGCCCCCAGGGGCAGGTACTGGCTTTTGACATTCAGGAAGAAGCCATCTCTCTTACCAGAAATCGTCTCTCCGGTTCCGGCTGTCCGGAAAATTATCGTCTGATTCTGGATTCCCATGTACACATGGATACCTATGCCAAACCGGGATCTGTCAGCTGCATCGTATTTAATTTCGGTTATCTGCCCGGAGGCGATCACACAAAATCGACCCTGCCCGATACCAGTGTCGCTGCCATCGAACAGGGTCTTAACCTTCTGAAAAAAAATGGTCTTATGAGTCTTTGTATTTACAGCGGACAGGACACGGGGTTTCAGGAAAGAGACGCTGTTCTTTCCTATTTAAAGGAGCTGGATCCCAAAAAATATCTGGTGATCCGTTCTGATTATTATAACCGTCCCAATCATCCGCCGATCCCGGTGCTGATCCTGAAGCTTTGATCTTTGCCATACAGAGTCCATGACCATCTGTCCGAATTGCTGCCGCAAAATCCTGCACCGCGCAGAAATACATTTTTTCTTATCCGTTAATCACATTGCTCATGTCATACATGCCAGCCGGCTTCCCTGCCAGGAATTTGGCAGCTTCCACCGCGCCTTTTCCAAACACAGTCTTGGAATAGGCTGTATGCTTGAATTCAATGACTTCATCGGGGCCTGCAAAGATCACTTCATGATCTCCTACAATGGTACCGCCTCTGACAGCAGAGATGCCGATCTCTTTATCTTCTCTCTTCTGGCGCACCTGACTTCTGTCAAATACATAATGGTATTCATGGTTCATAGCCTCATTGAGACTGTCAGCCAGCGCCAGTGCTGTACCGCTGGGTGCGTCCACTTTCAGCCGGTGATGCCGTTCCACGATCTCCATGTCATAACCGGAAGCGGCAAAAATTTTCGCTGCTTCCTGGATCAGTTTCAGCAATGTATTGATTCCCAGAGACATATTGGCAGATTTCAGCACTGCCACCTTCCCGGATGCTTCTTTTACCTTTTCCAGCTGCTCCTCGCTTAATCCTGTGGTACACAGGACTACCGGAACCTGATGCTCCACACAATAATCCAGCAAATGATCCACTGCCTTTGCCGTGGAAAAGTCAATGATCACATCTGCTTCTACCGTACAGTCTTCCAGACTTGTAAAAACCGGGTACTTGTTTCTGCCATTGTCCGCCACATCAATTCCTGCAGCCATCTCTGTATTCGGATCATTTTCCACCAGACCGGAAATCACCTGTCCCATATGGCCATTACAGCCATGCATGATTATTCTCGTCATAGGTACCTCCCTATTTCACTGCAATTCCAAAATCAATCATTGCCTTGCGCAGACGTTCCACATTAGCCGGCTCCATATCTGTCAAAGGAAGACGAAGCGGTCCCACATCTTTGCCCATCAGATTCAGGGCTGCCTTCACCGGGATCGGATTCACCTCACAGAACAGCGCTTCGATCAGCGGAATCGCCTTCAGCTGAAGAGCTGCCGCTCCTTTCACATCCCCCTCCAGATATTTGGTTGTCATCTCATGGGTTTCCTTCGGTGCGATGTTGGAAAGTACAGAAATCGCGCCAATTCCTCCCAGAGACATGATCGGAATATTCTGATCATCATTTCCAGAATACAGTTCCATATTTCCATCCGCCAGATACATGGTCTTGGCAATCTGTGACAGATTTCCGGATGCGGCCTTCACACCCACAATATTATCTACATTTCTCACAAGAGCAGCCACAGTCTCCGGAGCCAGATTGCATCCGGTACGGCTGGGTACATTGTACATGATGATCGGCGCTTTTACTTCACTGGCAATTGCTGTATAATGTGTGATCAGCCCCTTCTGCGTTGCTTTATTATAGTACGGAGTCACCACAAGAAGTCCGTCTGCGCCGTAACTGTCAGCTTCTTTTGACATCATCACTGCCGTCTCTGTACAGTTGGAGCCAGTTCCGGCAATTACAGGAATCCGTCCCTTTACCTGGTCAATGGCAAATTTAATGGTTTTCAAATGTTCTCCATGGGTCATGGTAGAGGATTCTCCGGTAGTCCCACAGATAATAATGGCATCTGTGCCCTGAGCGATCTGTTCTTCCAAAAGCTCATCCAGTTTATCGTAGTTCACCTCTCCCGTAGGCATCATTGGGGTTACAATCGCTACGCCTGCTCCTTTGAAAATTGACATAATTTCTCCTCCTTCTGCTTTCTATTCTTATGATGTTGCCGGGGTCGATACCCCTTCTCTTCACTCATTCTTTCCTGCAAAATCTTATCAGCAAGACAACCCGGGTGATCCTGCTTTCCTTTATGACAAGAAAAAAGGCGGACCCGAAACAGTCTGCCACTAAAGAATATCTTCTCTTCCTGTATATTCTTTAGATAGCGCACCATCTTTCGATGACAGTCATACAGTTCTTAACTGCATGCCCAAGAATAAAACCGCAGGGACTTTATTCTTTCGGCGTATTCCCCTTTCCTCTGCCATCTTCTGCTCCTGCTGCATCAGGCAGGCTACTGATGAAACACGCAACCTCTATCCTAAATAGAAGATAAGCACTGCTGTGCTCCGCTTTTTTTAATTAAAGTAAATATAGCACTATTGACTTCCCTTGTCAATGAAAAAGACTGCCTGCCGAAAATCTTCTTTCTGCAGCCCCGCATTCCCAGAGAACTGTTTCACAATGCCGGAGAACAGGATCCATATTCTGCAGCAGACGCGCACTGCCAGCCGCCAGACAGAAAAAAGCCGGGAAAACTCCCGGCCGTCTTTCTTTCCGTTCCTTTTCGCAGGATGTGACTGCTTCGTCAGGCTCCTCTTTTCATCCGTGCCCCTGACTCCTCCGTCTTCCGGCGCGTCATTCTTCATCCTGCAATGCATCATAGCCATGTTCATTGGTGCGGACTTTCACAACATCCTCCACATCATAGACAAAGATTTTTCCATCTCCCACATTTCCGGTACAGAGAACCTTCTGTACTGTATTTACCACAGTCTCTGTGGGAATCTTACAGATGACCACATCCACTTTTACCTTCGGCAGCAGTCTTCCTTCCACCGGAGCACCCCGGAATGTTACCTCATGGCCTTTCTGCATGCCATAGCCGAATACATTGGAAATCGTAAGTCCTGTGATGCCAAGCTTTGACAGAGCCGCTTCCAGTTCACTGAATTTCGACTGGTTCGTTACTACAGTAACCTTTGTCATCTTGGCTCCCTGGCGTTCTTTGTGGATCACAGGTACCGCATGCTGGGCCTGAGCCTCTTCCATCCGCTCTCCCTTTTCCTGCAGGACCGCTGCGGAAACAGACTCTGTATCTTCTCCTGTCTCTGCAGAGAATTCTTCCACAGAGGCTGACGCAGCCGGTGCAAAATCAGGATATGCAATGTTGCCATGCTCTCCAATGTCCAGTCCTGCCAGTTCTTCCTCCCGGGCCACACGGATTCCCACCGTCTTCTTCAATACCAGCCACACCAGAGAAGTACTAAGAAATCCAAAGACCGCCACAGCCGCTATGCCCACCAGCTGTGTACCCAGCAGGCCAAATCCGCCTCCAAAGAACAGCCCGTTCCTGGCAGAGAGACTGGTTACTCCCTCCTGGGCAAACAATCCGATACAGATCGTTCCGAAAATACCACAGCACAAATGTACAGATGTGGCCCCCACCGGATCATCAATTCTGCATTTATCAAAAAATACAACCGCAAATACCACCAGAATACCGGACAGAGCACCGATGAGCAGCGCACTGCTCACACTGACATAAGCACATCCTCCTGTAATTCCCACAAGACCTGCCAGACATCCGTTGATGGTCATGCCCAGATCCGGTTTGCCCAGATAGATCCAGGACGTAATAGTAGAAGTAAGGACAGCCGCAATAGCCGAAGTATTTGTTGTTACCAGAATATACATAACATCGGACGGATTCTGAAAACTCATGGTAGAACCAGGGTTGAATCCAAACCATCCAAGCCAGAGTACAAACAAACCTATGACTGCCAGAGACATGCTGTGTCCGGGGATGGCTCTTGCCTTCCCGTTTTTATCATATTTGCCAATACGCGGCCCCAGGATCATGGCTCCAGAGAGAGCGCCCCAGCCTCCCAGAGAATGTACGACGGTATCTCCCGCAAAATCCATAAATCCCAGATCTGCCAGCCAGCCGCCGCCCCACACCCAGTGCCCGATGACGGGATAAATAAACAGCGTCAGAACAAAAGAGAAAATAATAAATGATACGTATTTAATCCTCTCTGCAACAGCTCCGGATACAATAGTCGCCGCTGTGCCGCAGAACACAAGCTGAAAGAAAAATTTTCCCCAGAACGGAACATTTTCTGTCAGCGTTCCGTCATAAAACGACAGATCCGAATTGCCGAGAATAAACAGATGACTGGTTCCCACAAAAGGATTGTCACCGCCAAACATCAGTCCCCATCCCAGAAGCATAAATCCCAGCGAAGAGACTGCAAACACAATAAAGTTCTTGGACAGGATATTTACCGTATTCTTTGCCCGGGCAAATCCCGCTTCCACTGCAGCAAACCCCAGATTCATAAAAAATACCAGAATTGCGGCAACGAGCACCCAAAAAGTATCCACTATCATCGTCATGTTACTCATATGATCGCCTCCTCAAAAATGCTTTTTACAGGAAAAGGCTTCTTCTCTCCCGGGTTTTGATACTGCTCACCTGCAAAAAAGAAAAAGACGAAGATGTGGCTCTTCAACATCTTCGTCTTTCTTATGGTGCACATTCTACTCCTGTATGCTCTCCTTTGTCAAGAACTTTCTTCAAAAAAATAAAATTTCTTCATCGACACAGTCAGAACAACCCGGAAAACATCTCAATATTCTCTGTCAATTTCAGAAAGATCATAGGTTCTCAAAAATTCCTCCAGATCTTTCTCATTCCGTATAAACATGACTTCCTGAAATCTTCCCGTTTGGATTTCCCTGAATCCCGCCACCTGCTCTCCATTGCAGATACTGCATTTCAGCACTGGACGCAACTTCTCCCTGTCATAAGTCTTCTTCTCTGTTTTCTTTCTTCCAAACATTCCACCTCGTCCTCCTGCTCATCTTCCGCTCCTGCACAGCCGGCTCCCTACACTGCCACTCCGGCCTGCAGCATATGCTTCTCCAGGATATCCTTACATCTGCTCAGGTCTCATCCAACTGGAGCAGCACTGCTCTGCACGGTGCTCCCTCTGCCCTGCCCAGATTCAGTGGGGCAGCACAGAGAAGATACATGCCTTCCGGTACATCTTCCAGCCGGATTCCCTCCAGTATGGCCATATCTGCCCCCAGAAGGATCCTGTGTACTTCCATGGAATTTTCCTCTGTTCCCACCGTCTGTGCTTCATTGCCAAACAGCAGCAGACCTGCTCCTGCCAGTATTTCCGCTCCTTCCCGGGTCAGCATGGCTTTCCCCTTCAGCAGGATCCTCCTGCACGCATCGTTTCCGGCCTTCTGTGCCTTTTCCAGGATCTGCCTTACCGCATCACCCGTGACAGCCCCCTGCTGTTCTGCCACAAAGACCGGCCCCACAAAAGCCTCCAATCCCATATCTCCGATTGTTCTGCCTTTCTCACAGAAATGCCGGGGTGCATCCACATGGGTACCGTTATGACTGCACATGGAAAATGCTGACAGATTGTAATCATCTCCCCTGGAAATCCAGGCCAGCTGGCTGTACACCGGTTCCGGGTCTCCCGGATAGACTTCACATCCAAATATTTCCTGGGAAATATCATATCGTTTCATCCCGCTCTCCTCCTCTTCCGGCCCCGACCTTCTGACTTACGCATTTGTCTTCTATTCCGCATACTTATCTCCGGGGATTTTCCTTTTCTCCATTATACGGAATTCCCGAAAAGATCACAACCGGCTATTCCAGTCCGGATACCTGAATACAGGCCAACTGCCCTCCTCACACTTTTCTGGTCAGCAGATCTTTTCCGGAGATACCCGGCTCTGTCATCTGAACCGGGTCCAGGATTCGATCCAGTTCTTCCTCTGTCAGCAGTTTTTCTCCAAGAATCAGACTGCGGACAGATTCTCCGGTATTCAGCGCTTTTTTAGCAATGTCTGCAGCTTTCTGATATCCCACATGAGGGGAAAGGGCTGTAATGACACCTATACTGTTTTCCACCAGATACCGGCAGCGCTCCTCATTGGCCGTGATACCGGTCACACAGTTTTCCACAAAGGTCTGGACTGCATAAGCCAGCGTATCAATGGACTGGAACAGACAGTAAAATACAATGGGTTCAAACGCGTTTAATTCCAGCTGTCCGGCTTCAGCCGCCATGGTGATGGTCATATCATTCCCAATAACATAGAACGCCACCTGATTCACAACCTCCGGAATCACCGGATTCACCTTACCGGGCATTATGGAAGAACCGTTCTGTCTGGCCGGAAGATTGATCTCCCCAAAACCTGCCCGCGGTCCAGAAGACATCAGCCGAAGGTCATTGGCTATTTTGGAAAGAGTCACGGCGCAGGCCTTTACCGAACCGGAAACGGATACAAAGGGATCCAGATTCTGTGTTGCGTCAATCAGGTCAAAGGCCTGGACAAATTCCATATTGGATACTTCCGACAACTTGGGAACAATTCTTTTCAGATAGACTTCATCGGCATTGATCCCTGTGCCGATGGCCGTTCCTCCCATGTTCAGATAACGCATCTCATCCATGGCCTTATCCATTCTCTGCACATCTCTCCGGACAGCATCTGCATAGGCCTGAAATTCCTGTCCCAGCCGGATTGGTACGGCATCCTGCATCTGCGTCCGCCCCATCTTGATCACATGATCGAATTCTTTTGCCTTTGCCAGCAATGCCTCATGAAGCTTCAGAAGCTCGGCCTTCAGATTTGCCAGCAGCCGCAGGGAAGTCATCTTCCCGGCAGTGGGGATCACATCGTTGGTGGACTGTCCATAGTTCACATGGTCATTGGGATGTACCAGAGTGTAATCGCCTCTGGTGCCGCCCAGAATATCAATGGCCCGGTTGGCAATGACTTCATTGGCATTCATATTCATGGAGGTTCCCGCACCTCCCTGGATCGGATCCACAATGAAATCATCATGAAGGCCGCCTGCAACAATCTCGTCACAGGCTTTTACAATGGCCGATGCGATTTTCTTATCCAGCAGACCTGCTTCGCAGTTGGTGATTGCCGCTGCTTTCTTAATGCAGGACAGACTGTTGATAAATTCCGGGTGCATACTTAATCCCGTTATATGGAAATTTTCCGCTGCACGCAGCGACTGCACCCCATAATAAACATCTTCTGGTACATCCTTTGTTCCGATGGAATCTTTTTCCACCCGGTAAACATTTTTCTCTCCGTTTTTCATACCGCCCTTTCCTCCTGCTGTTCCCATCGGATTCCTTAAAGTACAGAATCGATGAGTTTTTTTGTATATTCTTCCCGTGGATGAAGGATCACTTCATCCGGAGTACCTTCCTCTACGATCTTTCCCTGATACATCACCAGGATCCGGTTGCAGAGAGCCTGGACCAGAGCCAGATCATGACTGATGAAGAGCAGCGAAAGATGCATTTCCTTCTGCAGCTTCTTCAGCAGCTCCATTACCTGGGCCTGTACAGTCACATCCAGAGCACTGGTGGCTTCATCACAGATCAAAAGCCTGGGGTTCACTGCCAGCGCTCTGGCAATGGCGGCCCGCTGGCACTGTCCTCCGCTGACCTCGTGGGGATAGCGGCGGGCCAGTTCCGGCTCCAGTTCCACCATTTCCAGAAGTTTATCCATCCTTTCCCAGGCTGCTTTCTTTCCTGCTCCCTGATTTCTCATACTCTCCATGATCCCGTCGCCCAGGGTACATCTGGGGTCAAAGGATTCCTGGGGCGTCTGAAATACCATCTGCACCCGGCCATACATGTTCCGCAGCTGTCTGCCTTTTAGTTCTGTCATTTCCTGCCCTTCCAGTACAATACTGCCTTCATCCGGCCTGATCAGACGGGTGATCAGACGGGCTGTGGTGCTTTTTCCGCAGCCGCTCTCCCCCACCAGTCCCAGACACTCTCCCTTTCCCAGAGAAAAACTGATCCCATTGACCGCCGGATGGGAGCTTCTGTTTTGATAAAAGGTCTTTTTCAGATTTTTCACTTCCAGTATCGTTTCCATTTTGTCTTTCCCGTTCCTTATCTTTCCAGCCCTGTCTTCCTTCAGAGCCGGCCGCTTCCGCCTCTTTATCCGGACATTCACTGCCTCCGGATCCGCAGTACAGACCCCAGCAGTTTTCTGGTGTAGCTGTCCTTCGGGCAGCCAAGCACCGCTTCTTTCTCACCGTACTCCACAATTTTTCCCTGGTACATAACAGCGACCCAGTCCGCCATCCGCTCCACTACACCCATATTATGGGTTACCAGTACAATGGCTGTTCCAAAGGTTTCCCGGATCTTCATCATTTCTTCCACTACCTGGGCCTGCACCGTCACATCCAGGGCACTGGTGGGCTCATCCGCCAGGAGCAGAGCCGGATTCAGGATCATGGCCAGCAGGATTCCCACCCGCTGGTTCATGCCGCCGGACAGCTCAAAGGGGTAACTTTTCAGGATCCGTTCTCCGTCCGTCAGTCCCATTTTGGAAAACAGCTCCAACGCCCTGTCTTTTACTTCCCTGCGGAGAGCTCTGGAACCAGGCCGTTCTTCATGCTCCATTACGCTTTCGTACAGCTGCTCTTCTATGGTCCGCACCGGACACAGAGAAGCTTCTGTATTCTGGAAGATCATCCCCATCTGGGGTCCCCGCAGACTGCGCAGTTCTTCTCCCCGGGCTTCCAGCACATTTTTGCCTTTGTAATAAATATTCCCCCGGGTTACGGTTCCGGTATTTTCCAGCAGGCCCATGATCCCGCGGATCAAAGTACTTTTTCCGCTGCCGGACTCACCCACGATCCCCAGGATCTCTCCGGGCTGTACCTGAAAGGACACATCCTGTACCACCGGCATTCCGTTGTAACGGATCTCCACATGTTGTACATCCAGTAATGGCTGTTCCATCTTTTCCTCCTGTTTCCGGTCTTTCAAAATCAATTTTCCTGCTTTCCCATCTGCTATTCCTGATAATCCAGATCTGCAGTGATCTCATAATAATCCGAAGGATGGGCCTCAAAGCCTGTTACACTGGATTTCATGACAAAGGACATTTTCAAATGGGACACAAAGATAAATCCGCAGTCATCCAGCAGGATCTGCTGCATCTGCACGGCCAGTTCGCTCCGCTTCTCCGGATCAAATTCCTCATGAAGCTGTGCTTCCAGCTCCTCCAGCTGTGCATTATAATAATTTCCCCTGTTTCTGGCCGAGTCTTTCAGACAATGGGTGGTAAAGAAATATTCCGAATCCCCGGTAGGTGCCGTTACAAAGGCACTGGCATAAATATCCCATTCTCCCCGGTCCAGAAAATCCTGGGTATTTTCGGTATTGTTGATCTCCACCTGAATGCCGATATCCTTCAGGGTTGCCTGAGCCGCCTCTGCCAGAAGAGGAAGCTCCTGACGGCCCGGATACGTCAGCCACCGGAGAGTCAGAGTCTCTCCGTCCTTATCCACATAGCCGTCTCCGTCTATATCCTCCCATCCGGATTCTGCCAGCAGTTCTCTGGCTGCCTCCGGATCATACTCCGGCGCCGTCACCGATTCATTGCCAAAGGAAAAGTTGGAGGGAAATGCTCCCACTGCCGGTGTACCATTGCCGCTCAGCAGACTGCTGGTAAATCCTTCCTTGTCAATGCCCATGACGATGGCTTTGCGCACATTAAGGTCCTGCAGCGCAGGCGTTTCATAATTCATCTGCGCGAAAAATACCCGGGAGGTTTCGGTGGAGCTGATTTTGTAGGAACTGTTATCCTGAAACAGGGCCAGGCTGGCATAGGGCAGCCCCTGGACTGCATCCACCTCTCCAGACTGCATGGCCATGGTCAGCGTATCCCCGTCCACAATCTCCTGCACATGGATCTGATCCATTTTCACTTCCCCGCCCCAGTAATTGGGATTTTTCTCCAGAGTGATCTCTGTGTCAGAGATACTGGTGGCAATAAACGGTCCTGTTCCGGCCACATTCCTGTCTTCCGTGATTCCATACTCCATATCGATAATGGCACCATAGGGATCACTGAGATAGTTCAGCAGAGCCGGTACTTTTTCTTCTGAGGATATGGTCACCGTCTGGCCCTCTGCGGTAATCTCCCTGATTTTCAAATCTCCGGGCGCCCGGTCATGATTTTCGATCAGATGCTCCAGGCATTCCTTCACTGCCTGGCCGTCCAGAGCCCGTCCGCTGCTGAAGGTAATGTTATCCTTCAGCGTGATCTTTACTGTATATTCATCGATCTGCTCATAGCCTTCTGCCAGCCAGGGCTCCAGCTCCATATTTTCCGTAAACCGGAACAAAGTCTCTCCCACGCCGTAGCGCACAGTGGACCAGCCGGAGTAGTTCTCATGAGGATTCAATCCGGTATTTCCCATTTCCACTCCATAAGCCGTGGTCCCGTAATTGAATACTTTCTCCTCCCCGGAAGCGGATCCTCCGCTGTCCGCCCCAGAGCCATTCCCGCTGTCTCCGCTTCCTCCGCAGCCGGCCAGTGCGCCTGCTGTCAGCGCCGCCGCCAGCAGGACTGCCAGTATTTTTCTTGTCATATCTATACTCCTTTTCCTGTGTTATCTACTTCGTTGTCTGGGATCCAGCACATCCCGAATGGTGTCTCCCAACAGATTAAACAGCACCACCGTCAGAAAAATGGCGCACCCCGGGGCCAGGATCACCCATGGAGAAGTCTGGAGCATGCTCCGTCCATTGCTCATCATGGATCCCCATTCCGCCGCCGGAGGCATGGCGCCCAGTCCCAGAAAGGACAGGCCCGCAATTTCCATCATCATGGTGCCCACATCCAGCATGGCCGTCACTAAAACAGTGCCCGCAATATTGGGTAAAATATGCTTTCCCACCAGTTTCACCGGACCCGAGCCGGTCAGGCGGGCCGCTTCCATAAACGTGCTCTTCCTGAGGGCCAGCACCTGGCTCCTGGCAATTCTGGCATATTTGGGCCAGGAAATACAGGCCAGCGCCAGCACCGCATTTCCCAGTCCGCCGCCCATGACTCCGGCAATGGCAATGGCAAATACCATACCGGGAAAAGCCAGAAAAACATCGGAGATCCGCATGACCAGACTGTCTGTCTTTCCTCCCAGATATCCGCAGAAAACTCCCACGGCCGTTCCCACCGCCGCAGTTACCGCCACCAGAAACAGAGAAGAAAAGATAGTAGTCTGGCCTCCCACGATCACCCGGGATAGCATATCTCTTCCATAACGGTCGGTTCCCAGCAGATGAGCCCCGGAAGGCGCCTGCAGTGCCTGAGACAGATTCTGTTCATAGGGATCATGCGGGGTCAGGTAAGGGGCAAAAGCCGCTGCCAGCAAAAGCAATGCTGTCAGGACTGATAATACGATCAGTTTCTGTCTGGTATATCCTTTTTTTTCTTTTTGTCTGCTGATGATACGTGCTCTCATTCCTGCTCCTCCTGTCCCAGACGGACACGGGGATCCAGATACCGGTATGCAATATCCGTGAGCAGATTGATCACCACATAGATCACTGCCATCCAGATCACATAAGCCTGGATCACCGGATAATCCCGCATGGTAATGGCATCAATGGCCATCTTCCCTACGCCTTCCCACATGAAGATTGTTTCCACCACTGCCGTTCCCCCCAGAAGGGAACCCACGGACAGGGACAACAGCGTAACCACAGTGAGCATGGCTGATTTCAGGACACTCCGGTACAGAATATGATTCTCCCGTACGCCCCGGGCCCGGGCGCCCATCACATACCCCCGGTTCATTTCTTCCAGTACAGCCGCCCGGATCTGCCGGATATATTTGGATGCCATGGCCAAAGCCAGGGTTACTGCCGGCAGGATCACGCTTTTCCATCCTCCTGTATTGCCCATGACCGGAAACCAGTTCAGCTTCAGGGCAAAAAAGTAGATCAGCAGCAGGGAGACGAAAAACCCGGGCAGGGAATTTCCAACAAAACTCACCAGACGGATCAGATAATCCGTCAGATGATTCTGCCTGACTGCCGCCAGAATCCCCAGGGGCACAGACACCAGAATAGTCAGCAGGATCGAGACCACTGCCAGATACAGGGTGGCCGGAAGCCTGGAAAGGAACTCTGTAAGCACCGGTTCGCCGGAGGAATACGAAGTTCCCATATCGCCGGTAAGCACACCGCCCAGCCAGCGCAGATACTGCACCGGGAGGGGATCATCCAGGCCCAGTTCCTCCCGGGCCTCTGCCTTTGCCTCCTCGGACAGCACCCCTCCGGTATTATTTTCCATCACATCCACAATATCAGTGGATGACACATGCATCAGGGCAAACGCCAGTATGGTAATCCCCAGCAGTATGGGGATCAGCTGCAGCAGCCGTTTCCCGATATATCTGCTCATCAGACCTCCCCTTCCTTGCCTGCCCGGATCAGGAACAGGGGTGTGGGATTATAAAAAGCATCTTTCTCCCGGTAAATCCGGCTGCTGATCCCCAGATCCAGCCACAGAGACTGGACACCGAATCTGCTCAGAACCTCCACATCCCAGGCAGGACGGTTGTAGAAACTGATGGGAAGCTGCCGTTTGATTTCTTCACATTCTGACATCAGTTCTTCCTCCAGCGTACGGTGGGCATGATTCTTCGGCAGGCTTTCCGTATCGGTAAAATCACTGGCTCCGTAATTTCCATCTATATTCAGCAATACACCGCCGCACTTCAGCACCCTCAGCCATTCCTCATACGCATGTCTGGCATGGGGCAGGGTCCAGGTCAGGTTCCGGGAAATCACCACATCAAAGGACGCATCCGGGAATTCCAGTTTCTCGGCATCCATAACCAGGAACTGACAGGAAACCTGTTCCTCCCGGGCCAGAGCAATGGAATTTTCCACCATTTCCGGCGTCAGATCCGTACCGGTCACCTGATGCCCCTGCTTTGCCAGCAAAATCGTAAAAAATCCGGAGCCGCAGCCCACATCCAGGATTTTCAGAGGTTTCCCCTGAGGCAGCTGCTTTTCGATCTCCTCCAGCCAGCGGCCGGCCATGGGACTGTGAAGCTCTTCCCGGCGCTGCTGCAGGAAGCTGTCACTGCGTTTTCCCCAGTACCGGACGATCCGTTCCTTCCGTTCATCAAAATTTTTCACGATCCGGCCATAGGCGATCATGGGACCGCCCTCCAGCACCTGAAGAGATCCGGTCTGGTACAGGATCACCCCGTCGTATTCTGCACGGCAGACTTCCAGTACATTTCCGCTGTAATCCTGTACCTGTCCCAGAACTTCTCCTTTCTGGATCATGTCTCCCGGAGATTTATAGGGATACCAGCATCCATTCTGGGACGCAGCCTGATAGCAGAGATCCGTCACATCCAGAGGATAATATTTCCGGTAATCCTTTTTTCCATTATATACGCCCAGATGGCAGAGAATGTTCCGCACATCCCGTCTGGTGGAACGCACTTCCTCTCTGGTCCAGGCTCCCATCCCGCCCCGCTCGATCAGGATACTGGGGATTCCTCTGGATGCCGCATAATTGTAGGCACCGCCGGAAGCCACATTGGACCGCACCATATAAGGCACATCCACCTGTTCCGCCATTTTCCTGGAAAGCTCGGTCACCTCCCGGGATGCTTTGCCCGCATAATACACATAAGCCGCCAGCTGCTCATAATCGTCTCCGCTGTGAAGATCGATATAGTAATCCACTTTTGGAAAGATTTCTCTGGTGATGGCCCAGGCCAGCCGCTCCATCTCGGTTCCTCCCGGATTTCCCGGAAATACCCGGTTCAGATTCTTGCCGTCTGTCAGTCCCAGACTTCCTTTCCGCGCCTCAAAAGCCGGCCGGTTGACCACCTTGAGGATCAGAATCGTACCGGTCACCTTTTCTGCCTTCAGATTCCCGGCCAGTTCCACAGCAGTCTGGATTCCCACATATTCCCCGCTGTGTACGCCTGCGGTGATCAGCACAGTTTTTCCCGGACAGGTGCCATGGATAATGGCTGCCGGAAGCGAAAATTCTCCATTTCCCAGGTTCAGCTCTCCTTCTGTCCGTTCCCCCGGTCCGGCTGTCAGACCGCCCAGAGTAAATATTTCCTGTGTCACTTTTCTGTATTCCTGCATGTATCTGTGTTCCCCTTCCTGTGTCTCTGTCATTGTCTGTTCTCCGAAACCGCCATCTCGCCCTTTCCCATAGGAACCGCTAAAATCAATCCGCATATGGCAGGAGTCTCAGTGCCCCGGCCCCGGCTGCTTTCTCCCATATACCATAAACATGGGAGTAGACGCATAATTCAGACGTTCTTCTTCACTCCATACCTGTCTCCACACCTCTTCGTTGATACTTACCTCCGCAAGACCCAGCTGTTCCAGCACCCGCACATCCCAGGCCGGACGCCGGATCTCGGAAAGGGGCACCTGACGGGCAATCTGTTCCATGGCATCGATATCCGTACACAGATAATGGTCCTCCAGAGCCTGTTCTTTCACATTTTCACGGTCCCGTTCGTAAGCCGCATATTTCTCTTCGTCATACAGATAACCATACCAGTTGGCGTCAAAATTCAACAGGATCCCTCCCGGTGCCAGGACCCGGTGCCATTCCTCATAGGCTCTGCCGGGCTTTTCCAGATTCCAGGTCAGATTTCTGGAAATCACCACATCAAAGGTATCATCGTCAAATTCCAGATTCTGGGCATCCATCTGCAGAAGCGTTACCCGCTTCAGGCCGTCTCTGGTCTTGGCCTCCAGATTTTCCCGGGCCTTTTTCAGCATTCCCGGCGTATAGTCCACGGCAGTGACGGTATATCCCGCCTCTGAGAGGATCATGGGAAAGAATCCGGGGCCTGTGCCGATATCCAGGATCTTCAGCTCTTCCTTAGCCTTCTTTGGGAAATGAGATTCCAGCAGGGACAGCCAGGCATTTTTCTGCATCCCTGCCAGTTCTTTATCGTTTACATCGGAATACCCTTCTGTACGTGTCTCCCAGTAGGCTCCGATCTGTTTTAATAATTCTGTTTCCATGATCGTTCGTCCTTCCTCCTGCATTCTGTCACTAATTTAACACACGAAAAAAGCATCCACAAGCCCCATGGGGGGATGCGAATGCTTTTTTAGATATTTTTTATCTGTTTTTATTCTCTGGCAGCTTCCACGTTCTGTCAGTCATTTATGAACCGTCTCATGGAGAATCCGATCTTTTGCCCATGAAACCACGGGATTTTCTCAGTCTGCCCAGGCCGAACACCGCCCCATACACCAGGATTCCTGCTATGGTCAGAATCTTTCCTTCCAGTTTTCCCGGAGACTCATAGACCAGCGTCACCTCATGGCTGCCCGGAGGGATCTCGATCCCGGTAAGACCGCTGTTGATGTTATAGACCGGAACCTCTGTCTGGTCCACCGATGCCTGCCAGCCCTGGCTGTACAGGAACGGCACGCAGAGCATCTGGGTCTGCTCTTTTTCATTGTTCACCCGGGCCTGATACGTGTTCTCTTCCCAGGTGATCCCTGTCACCGGCGAATCCCGCAGCGCTTCATAAGCCTGGTTAAGCTCTGTGCAGTTATTCACACGGATATCCTTCACCAGCACCTGATCCACCGCCGTACTGATATCCAGCCGAAGCTGCGTCACATCTTCCGGCAAAGTACCTGTCCAGGTGTCCTGCCCGGGAGAAAGTGTGAAGATACGGATCTGCTCTTGGCTGAAATCTCTGTCTTCCCCTGTCTTATAGTACAGGGCCAGATCTGTCTCCTTTGGCACTTCCGCCTGAACCGTGACCGTATGGATGGGCCCCTCTCCGAAAGCCGCCTCCACCTCCGAGAAGATTACATGGGGATCTTCCGTCATTTCGTCCACCAAAATTCCATTCTCATCCCGGATGGCTCCGCAGTCCTTTACTTCCATGGGACAATCCAGCAGAGACATCCCCTGTTCCAGGTCTGTCAGACTCGTTCCGGCTGTTTCAGTCTCATTTTCCTCAGACCCGACTGTTTCGGCCTCACTTTCCTCAGAGCCGCCCGTTTCTGTCCGGCGCTCCTCTGCTCCGCCGGCTTCTGCCTGGGGATATACCGTATCTGAGGCGCTTCCTCCAAAATGGAATCCCAGAAAAGAGGCCAGCACCCGTTCTGTCTCATCCATTTCCTGCAGTTCTTCTCCATCCCACTGCCGGTCATACAGATACCCGAAAGGAAGGGCATACCGATATTCATAATACTCTTTTCCTCCGGCTTCTCCCAGGTATTCCCAGGTCTCGTCGGAAACCATGGTCTCCGGCTGTGCCAGAAGATATTTTACGCCAAGCAAAGCATTCCGCAGATAATCCTCATCATTAAAATCTGCAAAATTGATACTCACTCCCTGACCGCCGTACATATTCTTCAGCTGGATCAGTTCCCGGGGATTGGTGGTCAGATACACCGAAAGTCCCGGATATCCCTGGGCCATACTGTCATTTTCCGATGCAGATTCGTAGGTCTTGGCAATGCGGTAAGGACCTTCCTCTTCCGCTGCAGCCGCCCGGGCTGCCTCTTCGGTCCCGTCGTTGTAATACTCCGCTGCCACCTGATTTCTGGTGGGATTCTCCCGGAAATTAATGGTGGGAAAATTGGAAACTGCCAGTTCCGCGCATAACAGCCCGGTCAGGACCAGTGATCCGCCCTGCACAGCGCTTTTTCTGTTCCAGCCAAATGCAAGCACCAGAAAGAAAATGCCGTAAAGCACCAGAAAGCCCATGGCCAGCGCCAGATACTTCAAATACAGGTCATAATACCCCTGGCTCTGCCCCCACAGCAGCAGCCCGCAGGACAGCGCCGCAAACAGCAGCCCGGCCCCCACACTGCCGGCCGTTTTCCTTCGGTTCCGCTCTTCCCGCAGAAGCCTCAGGAAAGCACCTGCCGCAAGAGCTTCCAGAAGACACAGCAGAAAGCTCCATCTCTGGGTGCCGCTGTTCATGGTAAACAGCTTTCCAGTGAGGGGCAGGGCCAGCATCACTGCAGAGAGCACGGTCAGGCACAGCGTACCTTTTCTGGTCTTTTTTCCAATGAGAAGATAAAAAAGGCCGTAAATAAACAGACCGCTGGTACACAGCATGGCAATTTCATAATAATTCCCCGGACCTGTATAGCCGTCACCGATCCCCATGGCATTGTTGGTAAACAAACGTCCCAGAAATCCCAGAAGCCATGGCAAATCATAAGGCTTTATCACAGAAGACAGCTCCAGCGCCACAGTCCCGGCCCGGATACTGTCCTGGAACACGTTCCAGGTGGCTGTCAGGCAGCCGCCGCCGATGCAGATGCCCAGAATTCCCATCCCCGCCAGCCCCAGGAGCCTGCGTAAAATGACTTTCCAGCCCTTCCTGCAAAACAGCAGGTATACCACCACATACAGAGCCCCCATCAGGCCTGACATATAGAGGAAATAATAATTGGTAAACAGCATGAGTGTTATCCACAGCACCAGGATCCAGTTCAGGGACTTTTCCTCATCTTCCACAAACCGCTGCACCAGATACAGAAATACTGTGAACATGGCAATGGACGCGGCAAATCCGTAATGCTGTCCCCAGAGCATCAGATAGCCGGAAAAGGTCCACGCCAGAGCGGCGGCAAAGCTTCCCAGAACTGTGGCTCTGGAGTCCCCCGTCTCTTCGACTGCTGCTTTTGCCGCTTCTGACGGTACCCGCCGGATCACCCGGACAAAGAACCCGTAGCCGGACAGGCCTGTCAGGAGCAGCTTCAGATAAGACGCCAGCAGGATCCCCCAGGGTATCAGACGCTCCGGCAGTACCAGCACCAGCAGATTCAGAGGATTCAGATACTGATAGAAGTAGGAAGACATATCCATGCCCAGTCCCACATTCAGAAAATAATCTTCGTATTCTCCGCTGTGCAGCGCATCAGAAAATAACCGGTACAGGGGGTAATTGATATCGAAGGTATCCGCGCCCACATCCAGATACAGATACGCATAATCTCCCAGCCAGAACCGGGCAAACAGCACACTGAACAGCGCACTGATCACCAGAAACAGCCAGAAACAGGGACTCTTCTTTGCCCGTTCCCATCCAGCTTTTATTCTTCCGGTTTTTCCCTGTTCCGGCCCGTTTCCCTTACCCATGGGCCACTGCTCCTTCTGCCATGGCGGCGGCCGCCTTAGCTGCGGTCTCTTCCACGGCGGCTTTTACAGCGGCGGCGGCTTCTGATCCTTCCCCCGACATCTGCTGTGCTTTAGCCAGCGTCTCCTGCAGCTGTGCAAGCTGTGTCTGCAGCTGTTCAACTTGCTTCTGCACATCCGGCGCCGTTTCTTCCGATGCCGTTTCCTCCTGGAAATTCAGCCGTTCTTCTTCCACCACCAGGGGACGGTCCAGGACACGGGTATTGATGCTCAACACATACTCGCCCAGAAATCCGATGAAAAACAGCTGCAGCGCTCCCAGAAGGAACATGCCGATGAGCATGGGAGCCACACCTGCCGAAAACCGGTCCCAGTACAAAAGCTTCAGGATCAGATAGACAATTCCTGCAGCAAAGCTGCAGCCGCCCACCAGAAATCCCAGAAACGTGGCCAGACGCATGACTACCTTCGAATAGGAAGTGATGCCGATCATGGCATAATCATAAAGACTGTAAAAATTATTCTTGCTTTTCCCGGCCCTTCTCTTCTGCTGGGTATAGGGAATCGCCACATAATCAAAGCCCAGTTCCGCCACGATTCCCCGCAGATACGGCATGGGATCATGCAGCTTCCGCACCACATCCACAAATTTTTTATCGTAAAGACCAAAGCCAGTATAATGCTCAATATGATCAATATCTGTAATTTTGCGGATCATCTTATAATAGCAGGTACGGATCCAGTACATAACTCTCTTTTCCCTGCTGGCTTTCTTTACGCCAATGACGATCTTATGGCCTTTTTCCCATTCCCGGACGAACTGGACGATCATCTCCACCGGATCCTGAAAATCTGCGCACATGCGGATCACACAGTCTCCATAAGCCTGCTTCATTCCGTAGACCGGGGATCGGGCCTGGCCAAAATTCCTGGCGTTGAAAATTGCCTTTATTTTTTTATTTTCCTGGCAGAGCACCCGCAGCAGTGCCTGGGTGTTGTCTTTGGAATGATTATCAATAAACAGTATTTCGTAATCATATTCCGGAAGATCCCGCTCCATCACCTCAATGATGGCATTGGAGAGAGGCACCACATTGGCCTCTTCGTTGTAGGTGGGGATCACCACTGAAATTTTCTTTTTCATTGCATTTCTTTCCTCCGTCCTCCGTCCATTCCCTGCAGCCAGGCAATGGTTTCCCGGATTCCCTCCTCAAATGAAAATCTGGGCACAAACCCTGTATCATTCTGTAATGTTTCTATATCCGCGCAGAGATTCATCACGGCCCCTTTCGGATAAGGGAGCCGGCCGATCCCCTCCGGATCTACGCCGGTAATCCGGCCCATTTCGCAGATATACTCCTTCAAAGGCCGGGCCTGTCCGCTTCCCACACAGTAGCGGGAACCCGGAACTCCTTTTTCTCCGATCAGGTAATAGGCCCGTCCTGCATCCCTGCTGTACAGATAATCCCAGCGCTGTTCTCCCGCCGTGAAATCTCCGCTGACTCCCCGGAGCATATTCCGCAGACAGGAGGCCACCATGGCTGTCTCCTTTTCATAAATCCCATATACGCTGAAAATCCGGGGCCAGATCCATTCTATCCCCAGTTCTCTGCAAAGCTGCCGGGACAGCTCCCCTGCCGCCAGCTTGGCTGCCCCGTAGGCCGTAGTGGGATCCGCCGGCGTATCCGGAGCGATCCGCGGCAGATCCAGAGGCCCGTATTCTGCCTGGGAACCAGCTCCGATAAACCGCCGGCAGCCCAGATAAACGGCTGCTTCCACCGCTTCCAGAGTGTAATACACATTCCGGCTCTGGAGCATCACACTCTTATTTCTCTCCGGCCCTGTGCCGACCCAGGCAAAATGATAAAAAAGATCACATGGCTTTGGGATCTTCTCTTTCCACTGGGCTATGCTCTCCAGATCCCCGAACACCAGCTTCAGCCCAGAAACTTGTGGAAGCCTGGAAAGCTTCGGCGAATCTTTTCTGACCACTGCATAAACTTCCGCCCCATGTCCCAAAGCCTCCTGGATCAACGCCACTCCCATCATACTGGTGGCACCTGTCACAACCATCCTTTGCATTCTATCCCACTCCATTTCCGCATTCTCGAAAAGCTCACCACTTCCGGTACCGTATTCTGCCCCTCTCCGGTTTTACTGTATCCCTCTGTACACTTCTCTCATCTGTCTTCCGCCTGATACAGAGGGATCCACATATTTTCTTCCAGTTCTTCCCTTGGCAAAAACGGCGCCAGATCTTCCAGCGGCGCAGATACCATTCTTCCGTCCGGGAGCTTGCGGGAAGCGGCTTTTGGCTCTGTCTTCTGGTATTTTGTCACAAAGATCTCACAGACCGCCGGCCCTTCTTTTTCCAGCACCCTGGCAATAACCTGGGACAGCTGCCGGGAATCCCTGCAGCAGTCGTAAGAAAATCCATAGGCAGGGGCCAGCTTCTCCAGAGAAGGAAAGCTCAGATCTCCACTTTCCGGTCCCACGCCCACCAACGGTTCTCCGAAATAGCTCTGCTGGGTCTGGCGGATGGAATGATAGCCCTGGTTATTAATAACAAACAGCTTCACCGGCAGCTGATGATGCCAGATGGTCTGCAGCTCCTGCAGATTCATCTGCAGACTGCCTTCTCCGGTGACACAGACCAGCGGTCCTTTTCCCAGAGCCACACTGACGCCTGTGGCTGCCGGCAGGCAGAAGCCCATGGACGCTGTGTTGGGATTGGTGATAAACCGCTGTCCTTCTTTTACCCGGAATGCCTGGGTGCCTGCCACCCGGGCCGTTCCCACGCTGACCACCAGCGTCTCCCCCTCTTTCATGGCTTTGGAAAGCTCTTCATAGAATGCATAGATATTGGTACAGCCCTTTTCCCGCTCCTCGTAATGCACACGGGTCACCACCGGATATTTTTCCTTCCAGAGTCTCCCCTGCCGCAGCCAGTCTTCTCCCTGCCAGAAAGGATGCTCCGCATCAAAGCCCTGCTGCCTCAGCTTTTCCAGTAATTTACAGATCAGGTCCCCGGCATCTGCACACACCGGCAGGCTCACATGGAGATTGGGCTTTTTCAGTTCTTCCCCGTCAATATCACAGATGATCGTATAGGCTTCTCTGGCCCAGCTCTGAAAATGAAAGCCCGTCTGTCCAAAGCCCATGCGGCTGCCAATGGAGAAAAACAGGTCGCTGTTCTGCACGGCAAAATTTCCTGCCCTGTCTCCGGTGCTGCCGCTTTTTCCCACATACAGCGGATCCTCATAGGGCAGCGCATCCACGCTGCTGGGGCCGGTCACCACCGGAATTCCCAGAACCCGCACCAGTTCATGGAATTCGTTTATGGCGCCCCCAAGACGCACGCCGTTTCCCGGGAAGAGCACTGGCCGGCGGCTCTTTTTGATTTGCTCCAGGATCTTCTCCGCCATCTCTTCTGTCACCGGCTCCGGCTCTGTATCCGGATCTTCCTCCTGGCTGTATCCGGTCAGCTGCTCCGTTTCCACCCATGCTCCCTGCACATTCAGGGGAACATCCAGCCACACAGGCCCGGGACGCCCGTGAGCTGCCAGATACAGGGCTTTCTCCAGATGATGCCGGATCTGCTCCGGCTGTGTCACCATCACTGCATATTTGGTAATGCTCTCCACCACCGGCACAATATTGCACTCCTGTACTCCCATGCTCCGGAGCCGCAGTCCGCTGCCTGGCACTGTAGTATCGTACCGGGCCTGGCCGGAGATTACCAGCATGGGAATAGAATCCATCCATGCCCCCAGTACGCCGGTCACTGCATTGGTGGCCCCCGGCCCTGTGGTCACACACACCGCCGCCATCTGCCCGTCCATACGGGCATAGGCCTCTGCCGCCATGGCACAGGCCTGTTCGTGATGCTGATAGATGCACTCCAGTTCCCGGTGATGCCCAAACGCATCATTCAAATGCATGGCCCCGCCTCCGGTCACTGTGAATACATGGCGGATCCCCGCCTCCGCAATGCGATCTGCTATATAGTCCGAAACCTTCTGCTTCATTTCTCTCTTCCCCTGTTCCTCTGCATTCTGTTTTCTGTCACCGTGCCTGCCATCTTCTACTGATAGTCCGGACACCGGTTCTCACACACCATCCGTTTTCCCGAAGCCTGAATGGGAATTTCATCCACATACGTAACCTGGATCTCGGCTTCCTCTCCCAGATAATTCCGATAGGACTGCACCACGGCAGCCTCATCGATCTTCTCCCGGTCCGCATTCAAAAGCAATTCATATCGTCTTTTCTCCCACTGGATACACCGGGCCTGATGTACCGCATCCTCCAGATTCAGCAGCACATTCATGAACACGTGGATTGACAGAGGCTCTCCCTTACAGTTATACAGCAGAGACCCTCTCCGTCCGTAAATTTCTGTAAAATATCCATGACGGCGTCCTTCTTCATCGACAGGCTCTTCATAGATTCCTGTATCTCCGGTATCATACCGGATCATGGGGAACGCCCGGTTATAATAATCTGTCACCACGATCCTTCCCAGTTCTCCCGGTTCTGCCGGCTCGTCGCAGTCCAGCTTCAGGATCTCGATATAAAAATTATAGAGATCCGCCGTGTAGCGGTCTTCTTCTCTTAACTGCACCGCAATAAATCCATTCTCATTGTTGCCATAGGAACGCACCGGTGCAAATCCGAAAATGTTCTTCAATTCTTCGTAAGTGGCATCCGGCAGGGCCTCCCCCATGGAAAAGATCATTTCCACATCCCATTTTTTCACATCGATCCCTGCTCTTCTGATATAAGATGCCAGGGCCGTCAGAGCGCTGGAATAGCTCACCAGGACCTGCATCCGCTTTTTCTGGATCCTATGGCAGATTTTGGCCAGAGCCTCATCGCCCATATTGGAAATATCAATCATCAGAAGATTATTTTTCACGGATTTCCATTTGGAAATGGTATTCTTTCCCGGAATCCATACCCGGAATTCCCCCCTCTTCATTCCGATCCGGAATCCGTTCAGCTCCATCACCGAGAGAAAATTCATATTCACCCGGTTCATCTTCTCCCCGTCACACCACACCGTAAAAGGCGCCCCGGTGGACCCGCTGGTCCGCAGCGCATAGAGCTTCTCCCGGTGTCCCTGCCAGGCATCACTCAGGATGGTATCCCGGTTCTCAATGTAATCCGTTTTATTCATCACCGGAAAATCCGACAGGGTTTCCGCCTTATCCATTTCCCGGTAAAATGCACAGTTTTTTCTGGCATAATCCAGAATCCCCTGGAGTCTTCTTTTTCTGTACTCCTCTGTCACGCCGTTCAGAATTTCCCCTTCATTTACTTCCCGGATCCGGGCCAGCTTTCCGCCCTTCATTCGATCCAGTCCGTTAAAAACCACTCTCCGCAGTACTTCTCCTGCCTGCATATCCTTCCCTCATTCCTTTCTATGACCAGTCTTCCCCGAGAACCTTTCTTCCGATCCGTCTGTTCCACGGGCTGTTACTTTTTCTCATGCCTTCCGCAGCCGTATCAGGCCCAGTCCGATCACCGCCAGCACCCGGATGGCATTGGCTGCCAGCACCGCCACGGAAAATCCCAGGATCCCATAGCTGCCTGTAACTGTCAGGACCAGCACGGTCAGGATCACCAGATGGACTGCCTGTAGGATCATCTGCCACTTTTCTTCTGTAAAGGTCAGCACCACGATAAACAGATACGCTGACAGCAGTCCCAGAATCTGGGACAGATTCACCACTGTAATCAGATCCCGCACGCCTTCATACAGTTCCCCGTACAGCAGCCGGATGAAAATTGGCGTGGCGATCTGCGCGAACAGGAAAAAGAGAAAGCTCACGCCAACTCCAATCCCCGTAAATCCCAGAAACTGCCTGCGACTGATCCGCTCCTTCTTTCTGGTGAGATAAGAAATCAGGATCGTATTCACCGGTGCCACCAGCAGAACCATGGTCTTCCCGATCAGGGATGTGACATAGTACTGGGTCACTGCCAGATCCCCGATCAGATGCTTCAGCACCAGACGGTCCATATTCAGCGTCAGGTTCGTGATCAGATAGGAAACGGTCAGAAAACCGCCCCGGCGGAATACAGCCGAAAAATACGGACTCCTGGACCAGAAATTCCGAAATACCGTTCCGGTAGCCCCCAGATAAAGAAGGGCCAGCAGTTCTCCGGCAAGAAATACCACAAACCAGCTTCTGCACAGAAAATACAGCAGAAATCCCAGCAGATACCCCAGTGTCAGTACGGCATAATAGATAAAATACCGTTTATAATTCAGGTTCAGGCGGTATTCCACATCGCCATAGTACCGGAAGCAGGTGCTCAGAAAAAGTACCGCTGCCAGCAGCACTGCCGCCGGAGTCGTCAGCGAATCCCGGGCCAGCAGAAGAGCTGCCGCGCTGCCCACGCCTCCAAACAGAAGAAGCAGGCAATTATAATCGCCGTTGGTCACTTCATATTCCCGGCGGGCCACCAGACGGCTGGTATTCAGCGCCTGGCCCACCGAAGGGCACAAAATGGCCACCAGTCCCATGATATACAGCAGATTTCCAAGAGTATCACTTCCCAGAATCCGGTTAAACAGCGGATAGATCAGAAGCTGCAGCACTCCGTTCATCAGCAGAGCACCGCCCATGGTATACGCTGTATTTATAAAAATCTGTTTTTCTTTCTTATGTGCTGTCTCATTCATTGTCTGTTCACTGATCCCTGGTACTGCGGACACCGGTTCTCTATGTACTTCCGTTTGCCGGAATTGAGCACGGGAATCTCATCCACGAACTCCACCGACAGCTTCGCCTTCTCTCCCAGATAAGGCAGGACCCTCCGGACAATCTCGTCCACCGGGATTTCCCTTTTGTTTCCATTCAGCCACAGAGTGTAGCGGGCCACATCCTCCTGGATGAACCGAAACTGCCGCAGTCCTTTGATGTCCCACAGATTGTTGGTGATAATATAGGGCGTCAGGGCATGCCCCTCGCTGTCGTAGATCATGTCGCTGCGCCGGCCGTAGAGTTCCGTCAATGTCAGGCGGAATCGGCCGTCCTTCACTTTTTTCCGGGCAATAGCCAGATCTCCGTTGTCATACCGCAGGATAGGGAAGGCATAATTGTACAGATCTGTGATGACGATCCGTCCCAGTTCTCCCGGTTCCGCCGGCTCATCCCGGTCCAGCTTCAGGATCTCATAATAATAACTTTCCGTATCAATATAATAGCTTTCCTCCTCCGGATGCTGCAGGCCCATGATCCCGTTTTCCTCGTTGGAATACCAGGCCCGCACCGGGCAGCGGAACTGCTCCCGCAGCCTGGAGCGCACGGCCGGAGGCATGCTCTCGGAGATGGGAATAATGGCCTGCACCCGGAATTTTGACGTATCCATTTCCTGGGCGTCGATGTAACGGCTCAGCTCTCCCAGGGCTGAGGAATACCCCACCAGACATTTGACTTTCTTCTTCCGAATCACCTCCAGCATTTCTTTCAGCGCCCTGTCATCCATGGAAGAACTGTCCATCATGATCAGATTTTCTGCCAGCAGGGCCAGCCTGCCCTTCTTCACATTGTTGACCCAGACACGGATAAAAGCTTCCTTCATTCCGATAAAATATCCTCCCAGGGCTCCCAGGAAAATACCGCCGGCAGTATTGTGCAGGATCTTATCCCGGTTCTGCACCATGGACAGCGGCGTGCCGGTGGATCCGCTGGTACACATGATCCGGTTATCCGGCGCATCTTTAAATTCCGACGAGAGAAATGCCGCATAGTGGTTGCGGAAGGTTTCCTTATTTACCACCGGAAGCTGCTGCAGAGTGGTGTTCTCATCAAAATCCTTATAAAAATCCGTGGTCCGCACCGCATGGGCGATGAGCTTCTGGATTTTCTCCCTGGTCTTTGCTATGGAAGTTCCATAACGGTAACTGTCTCTGATCTGCTCGTAGTAGTTTCGCACCGTACCGCCTTTCAGGGCATCCAGCGCCCAGAAGGCATCCCAGCGCAGTCTCTCATCCAACATTCTTTATACTCCCTTCCCGCCTTCTGCGGCCTGGCGGATCACTTTTGCCATGTAGTCGATTTTCTCATCGGTCATGCCCGGATACAGTCCCACCCAGAAGGTATCCCGCATGATCCGGTCTGTGGTTTCCAGTCCTCCCACGATGCGATAGCCGGTGCCTTTTTCCCGCATCTGGTCAAAGCAGGGATGCCGGGTCAGATTGCCTGCGAACAGCATCCGGGTCTGTACTCCTTTTTCTTCCACATACTGTACCACATGGTTCCGGTCCACCCCTTCCCGGCAGGTGAGCAGGAATCCGAACCAGCTAGGCCTGGAACCCGGACAGGGCTCCGGCAGGATCAGCCTGTCTTCTGTCCCCTGCAAACCTTCCATCAGCCGGTCAAAATTATGTCTTCTTCTCTCCACAAATCCCGGGAATTTTTCCAGCTGGGCACAGCCAATGGCCGCCTGCATTTCTGTAGCTTTCAGATTATAGCCAAAATGGGAATAGACATATTTGTGGTCATATCCCAGAGGGAGCTGCCCATACTGGCGGTCAAAACGATGGCCGCAGAGATTGTCACGGCCGGAAGGACAGCTGCAGTCTCTTCCCCAGTCCCGGAAGGAACGGATGATCTTATGGAGCAGCGGATCATTGGTATAGACCGCACCGCCCTCTCCCATGGTCATGTGATGGGGCGGATAGAAACTGGAAGTTCCGATATCGCCTATGGTTCCGGTGAGTTTCTCTTCTCCGTCTATCTGATACACGGAACCCAGGGCGTCACAGTTGTCCTCGATCAGCCACAGTCCATGGCGGGAGCAGAAATCCTTCACTGCTTTCAGATCAAAGGGATTTCCCAGCGTATGGGCCAGCATCACCGCCTTGGTCCTGGGGGAAACAGCTTCCTCCAGCCGGTCCGCCGCAATATTATACTGGGGGATCGTCACATCCACAAAGACAGGCACCGCCCCATACTGGATGATGGGTGAAACGGTAGTGGGGAATCCGGCGGCCACTGTGATCACTTCATCCCCCGGAAGGATCTGCCGGTCCTTCAGAAGAGGGGACGTCAGAGCCATAAATGCCAGCAGATTGGCAGAAGACCCGGAATTCACCAGCGAGCAGAACCGCACGCCCAGATACTCTGCAAAATTTTTCTCAAACTGCTCCGCATAACGTCCGGCAGTCAGCCAGAACTCCAGGGCGCTGTCCACCAGATTCACCATTTCATGGGAATCATAGACCCTGGACGCATAAGGAATACGGTCTCCTTCTTCAAACGCCTTTGGATGATTGTGATACCTGTCGCAATATTCTTTTACCAGGCCCAGAATCTGCTCCTTTGCCTGCTTTTCTGTCTTATCCTCAAACATACTCTCTCTCCTTACGTTTCTTTCCTGCTCAGCTGATCTCATCTGAGCACTGCCTTTCGCATTTCTTCCCAGTCTCTCTCATAATCCCGGATCTGCCGGTCCGTCACCTGGGCCATGTTCTGGCCTTCCTGCCATGCTTTGGACCACTCCACTGTTCTGGCCACTGCTTCCCGCACATCCCACACAGGCTTCCATCCAAAGACCTGCTTCATCCGGGAACAGTCCAGCTTCAGGAAATTCGCCTCGTGGGGGCCATTACTTTCCGTGCATTCCCAGGTCTGTCCCTGTCCCCAGTTCTCACAGAACAGAGCTGCCAGCTCCCCGGCAGTAATACAGTCCCGGTCCTCCGGCCCCACATTGTAGGCTCCTGCCAGAGCAGGCTGCTCATACTGGGCTGCTCCGATCAGCAGATAGGCAAACAGGGGCTCCAGTACATGCTGAAACGGCCGCACGGAATGGGGATTGCGCAGCATCACCGGTTCTCCTTTCTGCGCTGCGCGGACACAGTCCGGCACGATCCTGTCTCTGGCGAAATCGCCGCCCCCGATCACGTTTCCGGCTCTGGCCGTGGAGACGGCCACTTCCTTCCCTGCAAAAAAAGAATCCCGATAGCTGTGGGTCACCAGCTCCGAACAGGATTTGCTGTTGGAGTATGGATCAAAGCCGTCCAGAGGATCATTTTCCCGGTAGCCCCACTCCCATTCCCGGTTCTGATACACTTTATCCGTAGTCACATTCAGAAAAGAACGGACCGAAGGACAGTTCCGCACACTTTCCAGTACATGCACAGTTCCCATCACATTGGTCTCGTAAGTATAGACCGGTCTCTCATAAGATTCCCGGACAATGGGCTGGGCTGCCAGATGAAAGACCAGCTCCGGCTGTGTCTCCTCCATGGTCTTCTGCAGATGCTCCAGATCCCGCACATCTCCCCGGATCCAGCTGCTCTCCTGCTCCATCCGGCAAAGAGAAAACAGGCTGGGAGCAGTGGGGGCTTCCAGAGCATATCCTGTCACCTGCGCCCCTGCCATCTGCAGGATCCGGCTCAGCCAGGTTCCCTTAAATCCGGTGTTCCCGGTCACCAGCACCCGTTTTCCCCGGTAAAAATCAAATATCCGTAAATTCATATTGTCTCATCCTTCTGTTTATGATCCGGCCGCCTCACTGGCAGCCCTTTCTTCCAAATTTCATGTCTTTTCCGCTGGTCTGTCATTTCCAGACTTTCCAGGGGGCTTCTCCCCGGTTCCACATTTCTTCCAGCAGATTTTTTTCCCGCAGGGTATCCATGCACTGCCAGAATCCTCTGTGGCGGTAGGCTGCAAGCTGGCCCCGTCTGGCTGCTTCTGCCAAAGGATACTGTTCAAAGACCGTATCGTCCCCATGAATCAGATCCATGATCTCAGGCTCCAGCACCATAAAGCCAGCGTTAATCCAGCCGCTGTCTTCCTGAGGCTTCTCTTTGAAATTGGTGATCCTTCCGTCATCCAGAATGTCCAGGGCCCCAAAACGCCCTCTTGGCTGGGCTGCCGTCAAAGTGGCCATTTTGCCATGGGATCTGTGATATTCCAGAAGCTCCGGAATATTGATATCAGCCACGCCGTCTCCATAAGTAAGCATAAAAGGGCCTTCCTCCAGATACTCCCGTACCCGGAGGATCCGTCCTCCCGTCATGGTATCAAGCCCGGTGTCCACAATGGTCACCTTCCATGGCTCCGTCACATGGTTATGTACGATCATTTTATTTTCACTGGTAAAATCAAAGGTAATATTGCTGTTGTGGAGATAATAATCGGCAAACCACTCTTTGATCACATGCTGCTTATACCCGCAGCAGATGACAAATTCGTGGAATCCGTAATAAGAATACAGCTTCATGATATGCCAGAGAATGGGCTTTTCTCCAATTTCAATCATTGGCTTTGGTTTTAAATGACTTTCTTCACTGATCCGGGTACCATACCCGCCGGCTAAAATTACAACCTTCATTGGTTTCTCCTTATTTCCGGGCATAGGAAAAAGGCTGCGTAATCATTCAATTCCGGCAGCCTTTTCACGTCTTATTCCCTTATACTGTTATCTGTCGTCTCGATGGTGGTCACACTGTCCGCATATCTGCGCAGTTCTTCTGTCAGAATATTTCCTGTCAGTATAATATCCATGTCATCTCTGGCCTGCAGCAGACCCACCACCTGCTCTGTGGATACAATATCGTATTCCAGCAGGCCCAGAATCTCATCCAGAACCAGGAAATCACATTCCTGGGTAGTAATCACCTTACGGGCAAAATTGATTCCATTCAGGATGTTGCTCTTCTGCTCTTCCTTCTCCTGATCGCTCAGATCCGCATAACACATACCGGAGCGCTCAAAGCGGAAAATCTTGATGTCCAGATCCTGCAGATCCTGCAGGAAGTCCAGTTCTCTGCGTGCATTGCCCTTTAAAAACTGAATAATGATCACACTCTTGCCTTGAAGAGAGGCTCTCAGGCTCTGTCCCAGCGCCAGGGTTGTCTTTCCTCTGCCGCCTCCACAGTATATTTCCACAAATCCCTTTCCCATATCTGTTCTTCTTATACCTCTTTTCTATACGTGAGTCATACAGGTCTGATTAATCTTACCGCAAAATCAGCACAATTGCAATCGTATTCTTTCAAAATGAATCCTTTTCCTGCTTTTTTATTCCAGATATTCCAGCTTGCTTACAGACACCTCATAGGCCACCCGTTTTTCCATTTCGTTTTCTCCCAGTTTTTTCATATATTCCCGGCTCTGGATCCTTCCCCAGATCAGTACATGTCCCCCCACTTCAAAAGCGGATGCATACCTGGCATTTCTCCCCCAGCATATACAGGGTATGTAGTCTGATTTTCCATACGGCCTGTTTACGGCCATCAGCAGGTCCGCAATTTCTCTTCCCAACGGCGTTTTTCGGTACACCGGCGGCTTACAGATATAGCCGTCCAGAAAGATCTGATTGACCGTAATGCTGTCATCCTCTTCTTCGACAAAGGAAAGCTCTCTTACAAATACAGAGAGCACCAGCCGATTGCGCTTCTCCTCATGCCGGTTATAGGATCGGAACTGCCCCTGCACCTGGATGTACTCTCCCTCATAATCCTGAGTGACATCCACCAGCCGTTCTGACACCATCAGCGGAATCCTGTCTTCCGAGTCGCTGAGACGCTTTACCAGCAATTCTACGGTATAAAAGCCTTCTCCGAATACCTGATGACTGAATGTGAACTGTGATGCGATTTTTCCCATCATTGAAACCTGATTGTTTTCCATAATCTTATCTGCCATGATTGATAGTTCCCCTTCCTCTTTGTGGTAGTTTGTCTATATCATTACTATTCCGTCCCCTGCCTTTTTAGAACCTGAAAAAAATTTTTTTCGGAATTACCTTGTATTCCTGCCAAAATATGATAAACTTTAAAAGTTGTAGTACCAGGTTCAAAAGACCGGCTATCTATAAGTACGAAACATTTCACCTGGCATCTTTTGACACTTGCGTCAATCTGAAACATTTCACTCGATTTTATTTATAGAAAGGATTCGTTATCTATGAAAAGGAAAAGCGAAAATATCCGCAATGTGGCCATCATTGCTCATGTTGACCATGGAAAAACCACTCTGGTGGACCAGCTGCTGAAACAGAGCGGTGTTTTCCGTGCGAATCAGGAAGTACAGGAACGGGTCATGGACTCCAATGCAATTGAACGGGAACGCGGCATCACGATCCTGTCTAAAAATACAGCTGTTTTTTACAAAGATGTAAAGATCAACATTATCGATACTCCCGGACATGCCGATTTCGGCGGCGAGGTGGAGCGTGTCCTGAAAATGGTGGACGGTGTGATTCTCCTGGTGGACGCCTTTGAAGGCGCTATGCCCCAGACGAAATTTGTGCTGAAAAAAGCCCTGGAACTGAATCTGCACATCATTGTCTGCATCAACAAGATTGACCGTCCGGAAGCCCGCCCCGACGAGGTCATTGATGAGGTTCTGGAGCTTCTCATGGATCTGGAAGCTTCCGACGAGCAGCTGGACTGCCCCTTCCTGTATGCTTCCGCCAAGACCGGACATGCGGTGCTGGATCTGGCAGACACACCGGAGAGCATGGAGCCTCTTTTTGAAACAATCCTGAACTATATTCCTGCCCCCGAAGGTGATCCGGATGCTCCCACCCAGGTCCTGATCAGTACCATTGATTATAACGATTATGTGGGCCGCATCGGCGTAGGAAAAGTGGAAAACGGAACTATCAGCGTAAACCAGGAGGTTCTTCTGGTAAATGAGCATGATCCGGACAAAAAACAGAAAGTTAAGATCAGCAATCTCTATGAATTTGACGGTCTGAACAAAATCCCTGTGGACCAGGCTTCCGTGGGATCCATTGTGGCGATTTCCGGTATTGCGGACCTGCACATCGGCGATACCATCTGCACCCCGGAAAATCCTGAACCCATTCCCTTCCAGAAGATTTCCGAGCCTACCATTGCCATGAACTTCCTGGTGAATGACAGTCCCCTGGCCGGCCAGGAGGGAAAATACGTGACATCCCGTCATCTGCGCGACCGTCTGTTCCGGGAACTGAACACAGACGTCAGTCTTCGGGTGGAAGAAACAGATACCACCGAGTGCTTCAAAGTATCCGGACGCGGCGAGCTGCACCTGTCCGTATTAATTGAAAATATGCGCCGGGAAGGTTATGAATTTGCTGTAAGCAAGGCAGAAGTTCTTTACAAGGAAAATGAGCGGGGCCAGAAACTGGAACCCATGGAACTGGCTTATATTGACGTTCCTGAAGAATACTCCGGCTCTGTCATTCAGAAATTAAGCGAACGGAAAGGTGAGCTTATGGGCATGAGTCTTGCCAGTGACGGTTCTTCCCGTCTGGAATTTTCCATTCCTGCCAGAGGGCTTATCGGTATCCGCGGAGAATTCCTGACGCTTACCAAGGGAACTGGCGTCCTGAATACGATTTTCGATGGCTACGCCCCTTATAAAGGAGATCTGCAGTACAGAAAGCAGGGTTCCCTCATCGCCTTTGAACCAGGAGAGGCGGTAACCTACGGCCTGTTCTCCGCTCAGGAGAGAGGAACTCTGTTCATCGGACCAGGCACAAAAGTATACAGCGGCATGGTGATCGGACAAAACGGCAAACCGGAAGACATTGAACTGAACGTGTGCAAGACCAAGCACCTGACCAATACCCGTTCCTCTTCCGCCGATGAAGCTCTGCGTCTGACTCCGCCCAAGATTCTCAGTCTGGAGCAGGCACTGGAATTCATTGACAGCGATGAACTTCTGGAAGTGACTCCCAAGAGCCTTCGCATCCGCAAGAAGATCCTGGATTCCAGAGAGCGTAAGCGCGCCGGATTCCGGGCACAGTGATCACGTTTTCTTTTGGAAAAAATCGGGGCATGCGCGGCTCGTCTGAGCCGTACCTGCCCCTGTCTTATACTGCAATATGACCTGTTTTTAACCTCTTCTGGGGATCCTCTGTTTGCCTGATTTCCGACTTCTTCATTCTCCACCGTAAGACATCTCCTGCCGGATCCTTTCCAGGACATGGGACAGGGCAAACATCAGGGTCTCGTAATGCATATATTCCAGAATATTTTCGTCAGTCAGAATCTGCAGGCTTCCAGAAAATTCCTCGTCTGCATCCCAAAAACGAAGGACAATCGGCAGAAACGGAAACAGTTCTATTTCGTACGCCGCATCGCCTCCACTCAGTTTTCTTCCTCCCAGCCTTTCACAGGCCCTCATCAGCAGCTCCGTTTTCCCCTCAAAAGCCTTTCCAGCTTCGCTGAAAAAATGGCCGGTCTTAGAGAGGGAGCCGCCTTTTACCGCAGACAGACTCCCCACATTTACCCAGTTGCGGGCCAGATGACAATCTTCTTTGGAATTGCACAACACATCATATATGGTCATGACTTCATTGTAGCCTGCTTCCACTTCCTGCTGCCCGTCATTTACCCAAAATATACTGCCAGTCCGGCGCCGGATCTGATAAGTTCGTCCCACAAACCGGATCCAGATGCTGTCCTCATCGTATTGCAGACCGAATTTCCGGATCATTTTATCCTGATCATATTTCAGAAAAACTGCCGCCATATCGTTTTTCATTTTTTCGTAGTTTGACTTTCTGCCGTCAGCCATTTCTCTTTCCCTCTGCATGTTTTTCATCATCATACCATACAAATGGCAAAATAGATACCGGCATCTCAGCCTTTGTCACGATTACTGAATGGATTTTCCCAGTTCATAAGCCTGCTGAAGTTCTGCTTTACCTTCGATATCTCCCACATCTCCGTTTCCGCCGGCCAGTACATGTCCCCGAAGCAGATTTCCGTCTCCCTCTTCCAGGGCAAACAGACGGTCAATGGCGGTCCGGATCTGACCGCTCATATTCCAGTAATACAGCGGAGTGGCCAGTACGATCACTTCACTTTCTCTGACTACCGGATAGATTTTGTCCATATCGTCCTTCTGCACACAGGGACAGGCCTGACTGCTGTGTCCGCCAAAGCAGCCCTTGCACCCGTGAATTTCCATCCGGTCCAGGAAAAATTCCGTCACCTCATTTCCCATACTTTCTGCTCCCCGGACAAAAGCCTCGACCAGGGCTGATGTATTTCCAATGAATGTCTCAAAGACACGGGCTTCAGCTACACCCTTTCCCTGATAAACGAGAAATATAAAATGACGATCCTCTATACTTGAATGGAATTTGGCATCGTACGGTTCAATGAAATAAAAAGATATATCGGTGAGATTTCCTACAAAACTCTCAGTGCCACACTGAAAGAACTGGAAGCTGATCAGCTCGTGTACAGGGAAGAATATCCCCAGATTCCTCCAAAAGTAGAATACAGTCTGACAGAACGGGGCAGATCCCTAATCCCCATTCTGGACAGTATGTGCGAGTGGGGAGATCAGAACCGGATCTAATCTCCCGCCGCGCCTCATACTCCCAGAAATTTCGACGCCCCTGCTGCCCGCAATTATGATAAGTTTGTAACAATTTCTCCGCAGTTCTCATTTTCCCCCATTCGTGTATCCCGGGATCCATCTCCCCTTTCCCTTCATATTCTGGCGAATCTAAGGTGAAAATCCGCCTTCGTACAAGCAAAATCGGACTTTGACCTTTGCCTCTGGCCGATTTATATGTATGAAAGATATTCATTTCTCAGATACCACACGGATCATTTCTCATTTTCCAATTTTTTTGTTCTGTAAATAAATATCATTACCAATTATACGCCTGAATTTTTGTGCAATTCCCCCATATTTCAAATTTTGTTAAAAAATAATCGTTCTCGCTATTGACAAAGAATTAACGAGAGCGTATAATCCCCTTCAAGGATTGACAATAAATTAACAACTTTTTTTACTCCAATTATGCAGATTATAAGATTGATTACACAACAGGAGGTCTAAACTATGGCAAAGAACGAAACTGCAACCCCACAAATCATCGACACGCCAGAAGCTTTGTCAGCAAAAATGGCATCTATGCGCGAGGCTCAGAAAATCTTCGCCTCCTACTCCCAGGAACAGGTTGACAAAATTTTTCTGGCTGCTGCCACTGCCGCCAACAAAATGCGTATTCCTCTGGCAAAACAGGCTGTAGAGGAAACGGGCATGGGCGTTGTGGAAGACAAAGTCATTAAAAACCACTATGCCGCCGAATATATTTACAATGCATACAAGAACACCAAAACCTGCGGTGTCATCGAAGAAGACCCTGCTTTCGGCATTAAAAAAGTGGTGGAACCGGTGGGCCTTGTGGCTGCGGTTATTCCCACGACCAACCCCACATCCACTGCCATTTTTAAAACATTGCTCTGTCTGAAGACCAGAAACGCCATCATCATCAGCCCTCATCCCCGTGCAAAAAAATGCACCATTGAGGCTGCCAGGATCGTTCTGGAAGCTGCCGTAGAAGCAGGCGCTCCTGAAGGCATCATCGGATGGATCGATATCCCGTCTCTGGAACTGACCAATATGGTCATGAAAGAAGCGGATCTGATCCTTGCAACCGGCGGCCCGGGAATGGTAAAAGCTGCATACTCCTCCGGAAAACCGGCCGTAGGCGTAGGCGCCGGCAACACACCAGTCATCATTGATGAGACAGCAGACATCCGTCTGGCAGTGAACTCCATCATCCATTCCAAGACCTTTGACAATGGTATGATCTGTGCTTCCGAACAGTCCGTTACCGTTCTGGAACCGGTATATGAAGCTGTAAAGAAAGAGTTCCTCTACAGAGGATGCTACTTCTTAAAAGAGGATGAACTGGACAAAGTCCGCAAGACCATCATCATTAACGGTGCTGTCAATGCCAAGATTGTCGGACAGAAGGCTTCTCACATTGCAGAACTGGCTGGCATCTCCGTTCCGGAAAACACCAAGATCCTCATCGGTGAGGTGGAATCTGTGGACATTTCCGAAGAATTTGCCCATGAAAAACTGTCACCGGTACTGGCCATGTACAAGGCCAAAACCTTTGACGAGGCTCTGGAAAAAGCGGCGCAGCTGGTGGCAGACGGCGGTTACGGCCATACCTCCTCTCTGTACATCAATGTAAATGAAAAAGAGAAAATGGCAAAACATGCGGCTGCCATGAAGACCTGCCGTATCCTCATCAATACGCCATCTTCCCATGGCGGAATCGGCGACCTTTACAACTTCAAACTGGCTCCTTCACTGACTCTGGGCTGCGGCTCCTGGGGCGGAAACTCTGTTTCGGAAAACGTAGGCGTCAAACATCTGCTCAACATTAAAACCATCGCCGAAAGGAGAGAAAATATGCTCTGGTTCCGTACTCCTGAGAAAGTATACTTTAAGAAAGGCTGCATGCCGGTGGCACTGGACGAACTTGGCACCGTCATGCATAAGAAACGCGCCTTCATCGTAACTGACAGCTTCCTGTACAAAAACGGCTATACCAAACCCATTGAAGACAAGCTGGATGAAATGGGCATTGTGCATACCTGCTTCTCCGATGTAGCTCCGGATCCCACCCTGGCTTCCGCCCAGGCTGGCGCCAAAGCAATGGCTGCATTTGAACCGGATGTGATCATCGCTCTGGGCGGCGGTTCCGCCATGGATGCCGGCAAGATCATGTGGGTACTCTATGAGCATCCCGATGTAAACTTTGCAGATATGTCCATGGACTTCATGGATATCCGCAAGCGTGTATTTACCTTCCCGAAAATGGGAGAAAAAGCTTACTTCGTGGCAATTCCTACTTCCTCCGGAACCGGTTCTGAGGTAACACCATTCGCCATCATTACTGATCAGGATACCGGCGTAAAATGGCCGCTGGCAGACTATCAGTTAATGCCCAACATGGCTATCGTAGATACTGACAATATGATGACACAGCCTAAGGGACTGACCTGCGCTTCCGGTATTGACGTTATGACCCATGCCATCGAAGCTTATGTATCGGTGATGGCTTCCGACTATACAGACGGACTGGCATTAAAGGCCATCAAACTGGTATTTGATTACCTGCCGAGAGCATACAAAAACGGCGCTGCCGATGTGGAAGCCAGAGATAAAATGGCAAATGCATCCTGCCTGGCCGGCATGGCTTTCGCCAACGCTTTCCTGGGGATCAACCATTCCCTGGCTCATAAGCTGGGTGCCTTCCATCATCTTCCACATGGTATTGCCAACGCAGTGGTGCTTACCGATGTCATGCGCTACAATTCCGCGGAAGTTCCCACCAAGATGGGCACTTTCCCCCAGTATGAATATCCGCATACCCTGGCCCGCTATGCAGAGATCGGCCGCTATGTAGGTCTTACCGGTAAAGATGATAACGAAGTATTTGAAAAACTGCTGGCAAAACTGGAAGAACTGAAAGATGCCATTGAGATCAAAAAATCCATCAAAGCTTACGGCGTAGATGAAACCTATTTCCTGGAAACTCTGGACGAAATGGTGGAGCAGGCCTTCAATGACCAGTGTACCGGTGCCAACCCCAGATATCCTCTGATGTCCGAATTAAAGGGAATCTATCTGAAAGCATATTACGGAAAAGAAGAAAAATAATACAAAAACCGGGGGAATCCCAGGCGGTTCCCCCAAATACCTGAAACCGCGCACCCACAGGAGGCAGTCATTATGAATTTAAAAGACAAAAAATTTATTCTTTCACGCCCATATAAAGTTGTTTATCAGGACGGTAACAAAGTAGTTAAAGTATTTACCAAAGAGCATCCCAAAGCCAATGTGTTCAATGAGGCCCTTTGCCAGGCCCGTGTGGAAGAAACCGGGCTGCATATCCCGAAAGTTCTGGAAGTGACCAATATCGACGGAGAATGGGCACTGGTCCTGGAATATTTCGAAGGAAAAACCCTTTCCAAACTCATGAAAGAAGCACCCGGGGAAACCGATGTCCTCCTGGAAAAGTTTGTAGATCTGCAGCTTACCATGCATACCAAAAGCGCACCTCGTCTGACCCTGCAGAAAGACAAACTGAAACGGAAGATCAACAGCCTGAAAGATACCCTGGATGCTTCTACCCGCTATGAACTCCAGACCCGGCTTGACAGTATGCCCACCCATACCAAGCTGTGCCACGGAGATTTCAACCCCAGCAATGTGATCGTACAGCCAGACGGCAAAATGGCCATTGTGGACTGGTCCCATGCAACCCAGGGCAATGCCAGTGCCGATGCAGCCATCACCTATCCGCAGTTCGCCCTGAAGGATCAGGATCTTGCCGACAGATACCTGCGGCTGTTCTGCAAAAAAAGCGACACGGCCATCCAGTACGTCCAGAAATGGCTTCCGATCGTGGCAGCCGCGGAACTTACCAAAAAGGATCCGGCAAATACAGAATTCCTGATGCGCTGGATCGATGTATTTGATTATCAGTAACAGCAACCTCTTTGTATATTTTGTAAACCCCTGAAAAATAAAAAGACTGCGGCACAGATGAAAAGCAGAGATATGTCTCTGTAATTCACTCTATGCCGCAGTTTTTTCTTAACAGGCAGAGGTGCCCCTTCTTAGAGCTGGTATTCCTTCGCCAGTTCCTTAAATGCCTTCAGGGAATTTACAATGCATTCATAGGATACACAGTAGGAGATTCTCACATAGCCCGGGCAGGCAAAAGAGCTTCCCGGTACCATCAGAATGTTGTACTTCTTGGCCGCTTCACAGAACTCCTTTTCATTCTCCACCGGAGACTTCATGAAGAGATAGAAGGCTCCCTGAGGTTTCACACAGGTGAAACCGCACTCTGTCAGTCCCTCATACAGGGTGATCCGGTTTCTGTCATAATAGGCCACATCCACCTCTGCATCTACACAGCGGGCAATTACCTTCTGGATCAGAGAAGGAGCATTTACGCTGCCCAGAATACGGTTGGCTATGGTGGCTGCAGTAATCAGCTCATCGCTTCCGTCCGCTTCGTCGGGGATTACCAGATAACCGATACGCTCGCCCGGCAGGGACAGGGATTTGCTGTAGGAATATCCCACAACTGTGTTGTTGTAATATTTGGTCAGATAGGGAACCACCGCTCCGTCATAGACCAGTTCCCGGTAAGGCTCATCGGAGATCAGATAGATTACGCTGCCGAACTCTTCCTGCTTTTTCTCCAGGATCGCAGCAAGCTTCTGAATGGTCTCTTCCGAATATACCACACCTGTTGGATTATGCGGTGTATTGACGATCACCGCTCTTGTCTTTGCCGTGATCTTTTTCTCAAATTCTTCCAGGTTCGGCTGGAATGTGGAGGTATCCGGAGCTACTTCCACCAGAACACCGTCATAATTTTTCACATAGGCTCCATACTCCAGGAAATACGGTGCAAATACAATCACTTCCTCTCCCGGATTCACAACGCTTTTCAGGATCACGTTCAGACCACTGGCTGCTCCCACAGTCATGATCAGATTCTTTGCGGAAAAGCTGGTCCCAAATCTCCGGTTCAGAGATTCTGCAATGGTCTGACGTACATCTTCAAAACCGGCATTGCTCATATAGCCATGCAGTACCACCGGATCTTCATTTTCCACCAGATCAATGATTGCTTCCTTTACACACTCCGGCGCCGGAACATTGGGATTTCCCAGGCTGAAGTCAAATACTTTGTCTGCTCCGTAGATTGCCCGTAATTTGTTTCCTTCTTCGAACATCGCACGGATCGCAGAATTATTCTGAACAAATGATTTCATCTTTTCTGCTATCATCTTCTAACACACTCCTCTCTGTCCTGCTCGGTCACTCTATTCCTCATGGGGTCTGGCATTCTTTCTGCCGCCGAAGATAAAATAGCTCATCAGAAGCAGGAATGCCACTGCTACCACCATCCAGCCCATCAGTAGGGCGTTTCCTTTTGGTTTAAATGTATCCCAGTATCCTTTCAGATAAATGACTACAACCAGCACCGGAATCACAAACGTCATATATCCTTTTAATTTTTCCGGAAATTTCATACCCTCTCCGGTCTCTGCTTCACGGATGAAATTCTTCCATCCCCATCCATAGCGGCTGGTACAGAACATCAGATACACCATGGATCCCAGGGGCAGAATATTGCTGGATACCAGGAAGTCTTCCAGATCCATGATCGTGCTGCCTGCTCCCAGCGGAGCGAAACCAGACAGCAGATTGTACCCAAGCACGGCCGGAAGGGATAAAAGGATCACCAGCGGAATATTGATGGCTACCACCTTCTTCCGGGGCATTCCCCACAGATCCATGCCAAAGGATACAATATTTTCGAAAACAGCAATGACGGTGGACAGAGCCGCAAAGGACATAAACAGGAAGAACAGCGCTCCCCAGATACTTCCTCCCGCCATCTCGTTGAAGATTCTTGGCAGCGTAATAAAGATCAGCGACGGACCGGCGTCCGGCGTCACACCGTAGGCAAAACAGGCCGGGATAATAACAAGCCCTGCCATCAGCGCCACAAAGGTATCCAGGATCCCTATGGTCATGGCCTCGCCGGGAATGGAACGCTTTTTATCCAGATAGCTTCCGAAAATAGCCATGGAACCCATACCGATACTCAGGGTAAAAAAGGCCTGAGACATGGCACCGAATACCACATTCCCGATGCCCTGCTCTTTCATTTTTCCAAAATCAGGCACCAGATAAAAGCGAAGCCCCTCGCCTGCTCCCGGCAATGTCACCGAATGCACTGCCAGCACTACGATCAGGCCCAGCAGACAGAGCATCATTACTTTTGTGATCTTCTCCACACCATTCTGGACACCAAGGGCGCAGATCCCAAAAGCCAGCACCACCACGACTACCATCCAGATAGTCATGGTCCCGGGAGAAGCCAGCATCTCGTTAAACCGCCCGGTAATGGCTTCCACACTCATGCCCGGCTCCGAAAAATCTCCTCTGGCGCAGCACACCATATAATACAGCATCCAGCCGGCCACCATGGTATAAAACATCATCAGCAGATAGTTCCCCATCATGCCAAAATATCCAAAATAATGCCATTTAGTCCCTTTGGGTTCCAGGACCTGAAAGGATGTGGCCACACTTTTTCGGCTGCCCCGGCCCACGGAAAATTCGCAGGTCATAATGGGCCATCCCAATATCACCAGAAAAACCAGATAAATCAGGATAAAAGCTGCCCCTCCGTACTGACCTGCCATGTAGGGAAATTTCCAGACATTTCCCAGACCGATGGCACAGCCTGCCGATACCAGAACAAATCCCAGTCTGGAGCCAAACTGCTCTCTTTCTTTCATAACGTTTCTCCTTCCGGTTTTTTGGGAAATCCGGTCTTTCCCCGGCTGCGGCTTATCAGGAAACAGCCTCCATTCCCACCCGCAGCGCTTTTTTATTTAATTCCACAAACTGTGGCTTAATATTGGCTTCCAGAATGGAATCCCAGTTAATATCATCCAGACCCATGGATTTGATGATGGTTCCCAGAAGGATGATATTGGCGGTTCTTTCATTTCCCAGCTCTCTTGCCAGCTTTGTGGCATCCACCACCTTGGCTTTTACATGCTTTTCGATTTCATCCAGCACATCATCAGGGTACTCCTCATCACCGGTGATCACAGACATGGAAGGCATTTCCTCATTATTGACCACCAGAGTTCCTTCCGGCTTCAGATAGTCCAGGTTGCGCAGCGCTTCCATTTTCTCAAAAGCCACCACGATATCTGCCTTTCCCTTTTCAATGACCGGAGAATACACCTTGTCTCCGTAACGCACCTGAGAAGATACACTTCCTCCCCTCTGGGACATGCCGTGGATCTCACTCATCTTCACATCATAGCCCTCTTCCATCAGGCCGGTGGTTAAAATCTTGCTGGCGAGGATCGTACCCTGACCGCCTACGCCTACTAATAATATGCTCTTTGTCATGACTTAATCCTCCTTACCAATGGCATCTTTGGGGCAAACCTGGGTGCAAACATCACAGCCCACACACTGTGCCCGGTTGATATGTACTTTCTTCGCAGTTTTATTGTAGTACAATGCAGGGCATCCGGTCTTCAGGCAGGCCTTGCAGCCGATGCATTTCTCTTCGTCCACATAATTCCTGGTCTGGAACAGAGGATGGAATTCTTCCTTGTCCTCCTGGGAGAATTTTTTCAATACGCAGGGCCATCTGGTAATGATCACGGACGGCTCGTCCAGTGCCAGACAGGTGTCCAGTGTTTTGTCCACTTCTTCCAGATTATTGGGATCGATCACGTAAACATGCTTCACACCAATAGCGCGAACCACATCTTCGATCTTGATCAGCGTGGTGGGCTCTCCCTTTGCCGTATATCCGGTACCAGGGTTCTCCTGATGTCCGGTCATACCGGTGATACGGTTATCCAGAATAATGTTCACCGTATTGCTCTTGTTGTACACCGTGTTAATTAGAGAGTTGATACCAGTATGGAAGAATGTGGAATCACCCAGCACCGTTACCACTCTTCTGCTGTCTCCCATGGCCTGGAAGGCTCTCTGGGCGCCATGGCCGATACTGAAGGAAGCACCCATACATACGGTGGAATCCATGGCGGAATAGGGTTTGCTGGCCGCCAGTGTATAACATCCGATATCACCGCTGATCATGATATCTTTTCTCTTGCCCAGACGGTAGAACAATCCTCTGTGAGGACAGCCTGCACAGAATGTGGGAGCACGGCCAATGAGTTTGGTCCGGTCGAATTCGATCAGCTCCGGTTTCTTTCCTTCCACGCACTCCCGGATCACATCCGGTGTCATTTCGCCATATTTGGGGAACAGGCTCTTACCGATACAGTCAATCCCCTGCATCTTCACGAATTCCTCAATATAGGGATCATTTTCTTCCAGAATATATACCTTATCCACCTTGCTGCAGAAATCCCGGATCAACCCTGCCGGCATGGGGTTGGTAAAGCCAAGCTTCAGATAAGAAGCATTTTCTCCGAATACTTCTTTTGCATAGTAATAGCAGATACCGGAGGCGATCACGCCCACAGAAGTATCTCCCATTTCCACCCGGTTAAAAGGAGAAGTCTCACTGTACTGCGCCAGTCTTTCCAGACGCTCTTCCAGTTTCACACGCAGATTCCGGGAGATTGCAGGCAGACAGACATATTTAGCCGGATTCTTCTGCCAGGTCTTTGGTTCAGGTACCACACGGTCCTTTAATTCCACAATGGATTTGGAATGGCAGACACGGGTCGTCATACGGATGATCACAGGCGTATCGTATTCCTCACTCAGTTCATAAGCGGCTTTCACCATATCAATACATTCCTGGCTGTCTGAAGGTTCCATCATGGCCAGCTTGGCTGCTTTTGCATAATTTCGGTTATCCTGCTCATTCTGAGAAGAAAACATGCCCGGTTCGTCAGCGGTAATGATTACATTTCCCGCATTAACTCCCATATACGCCCAGGTAAACATGGGATCTGCCGCTACGTTCATTCCCACATGCTTCATGGATACGATGCTGCGGATACCGGCAATGGCGGCGCCGATGGCCGACTCCATGGCAACCTTCTCATTGGGCGCCCACTCTGCATAAATATCATCGTAAGCAGCCAGGTTTTCCAGTATTTCCGTACTGGGTGTTCCCGGGTACGCCGAAGCATGGCGGACACCGGCTTCATAAGCACCTCTGGCAATGGCTTCATCGCCTGTCATCAGTTGTTTCATTCCAAAACTCCTCCTTCTCTGTCATTCCATTTACACATACCGTTTTAAACGGACACTTTACCGCTTTCAAGCTTTACACTATATTGTACTATTCTGTTATTTCCCTGTCAATCCTCAGCCAATGCCTCCGAAGGCAATTCCCAGTATAAATACGGCAGCCGTCAGAATACAGAACAGATATTTTCCCAAAGGATAGTACCAGGCTCCCACAGGCTTTTTCCGGCCTTTGGACACTTCTTTTTCCACAAACTGCTTTCCCAGAACCCAGAAAAACATAATACCCGCCAGTCCGGCTCCCAGAGGGCAAATATAAATAGACACAAAATCCATCCATCCGGATACAATTCCCTGAATACAGAGACCTGTTACCACCCCAATGACTGCAATGACACTCACCGCTTTTCCTCTGCTGAATCCGAACTGATCCTGGAGGGTGGCAATAGGCGCCTCGAACAGATTGATCAGGGACGTTACGCCCGCAAACAGAACTGCCACAAAGAACACAATGATCAGGATACGGCTTCCCGGCAGCCCTTTAAACAGATTGGGCAAAAAGATAAACATAAGCCCCGGGCCGCCCTGATCCAGCTGGGAGCCTGTGGTAGCCATGGCCGGTATGATCACAAGTGCTGCCAGCATAGCTGCCATCGTATCAAAAAGAGCCACCTTCCAGGCAGAACCTACAATGTCTTCCTTATCTGACAGATAAGAACCATAGATTACTGTTCCGTTCCCTGCCAGAGACAGAGAAAAAAACGACTGTCCCAGCGCATAGACCCAGGTCATGGGATCTGCCAGTCCGGACCACTCAATGCGGAAGATATAGCGATACCCTTCCGCAGCTCCCGGCTGAAACAGCATATAGATCGCCAGTCCGGCAAACAGCAGGAAAAAGAGAGGCATCATAATCTTATTGGCCTTTTCAATTCCGCTCTTGATTCCAAAGATCATGATCAGAAATGTAAGGGCCAAGCCCACCAGCAGCCAGAGATTATTCCCGAAAGCAGATGCCACACTGTTGAAAAGATTCCCGAATTCTTCCACATTCTCCTGCTCCAAAAGACTGCCGGTCACTGCTCCGGCTGTATATCTCAGAATCCATCCGATTACCACAGAATAACCGATGGCCAGAGCAAGCGCCCCCAGCACCGGCAGAACTCCTATTACTTTTCCCAGTTTTTCCCTGCCCCGGGTTTTCATGGCCATTCCAAAAGCCCCCACCGGCCCGGAACGGGCAGCTCTTCCAAAACTCATTTCCTCGATCACACCGGTAAATCCAATTACGATCACAAATATAAAATATGCCAGCAGAAATGTGCCGCCTCCATATTTGGAGACACGGGTGGGAAACATCCAGATATTCCCCATTCCTACTGCTGATCCGATACAGGCCAGGATAAATCCCCATTTCGAGCGGAATGAATCCCGGCTGGCTGTTTTCTCTGTCATACGACAAGCCCCCCTTTTTCCTTATTCCTCATAAAAACAAAGTATTTCCTTATTCTATTATAAGAAATATGGATTGTCAATCTGCCCAAAACGCCGCCGGCACTCTTCCGGAAAATACCAGATACTTTCCCGGACAACTGCCGTCCTGCTCCTGAAAACGGCAGGAGCCCGCAAAACCCGGTTCCTGCCGTTTTCTCTTTCTATAAAAACATTCCGTTCATTCTGTATGGGTCTGCCTGATCCGATGGAGACAGACACTTACTTCTAGGCAGTCTCTTCCGCCTTTCTGTTTTGCTTTCCCTTATAGTCATGGGCTTCTTCCAGCATCATATCTTTTACCTTCATCAGACGGATCTGGGTACTTCTCTCATTCTCGTCCAGTTTCATGGTAATATACTTGATATTCTGCTGCGCTTCCGGAATGATCACATGTTCCAGAGCATTTACACGCCGGCGGGTCTTCTCAATCTCCGCCGCCATCAGCTGGCATGCCTTTTCACATTCTGCAAGCTTCAGCATATCCGGAAGCACATCTGCCAGAGACTTCACCGCTCCGTCCAGATCCCCGGAAGTAAAAGCAAAACCATAAGAATAGATGTCATTGGCGTCTGACGTCCGGGTCCGGTATTCGAACACCGGAACGTCTACGCTCATTACATTCTTCTTATCCGTTTCCAGATATACTTCCTGTTTGGGAGCCATCAATGCTGTATTTAACGTCTGCTCCGACATTCCTGCCTTGGCAATGACAAAATTCACATTTGCAGAGCGGATACCGGCCTCTACCTTTTTTCTCACTTCCATATTTTCACGGACCAGCTCCAGAAACTGCCGCATCAGCTCATCGCGTTTGTCTTTCAAAAGCTTATGCCCACGCACGGCTGTGGTCAGTTTCTTTTTCTGTCTGGTCAGTTCCATACGGGTGGGATTCACCTGTGCGGATGCCACGAATTACCACTCCCTCCTATTTTCCGTAATACTGATCCAGGAACTTGTCATCAATACGTTTCAGCTCGCTTCTGGGCAGGATGGAGAGCAGCTTCCAGCCGATCTCCAGAGTCTCCTCAATATCCCGGTTCGCATCATAGCCCTGGGATACGTACTCTTTCTCAAACGCATCAGCAAACCTGGCGTAGATCAGGTCCACATCAGACAGAGCCGCTTCACCCAGGATCACCATCAGCTCTTTTGCTTCCTTGCCTCGCGCATAAGCTGCAAAGAGCTGGTTCATGGTATTGGAGTGGTCGGCACGTGTCTTTCCTTCACCGATTCCCTTGTCTTTCAGACGGGAAAGAGACGGCAGTACATCGATAGGCGGTGTTACGCCTTTCCGGTACAGCTCACGGCTCAGGATGATCTGTCCTTCAGTAATGTACCCTGTCAGGTCAGGGATCGGATGGGTCTTATCTTCTTCCGGCATGGTCAGGATCGGGATCATGGTGATACTTCCGTTTCTGCCCTTCTGCCGTCCGGCACGCTCATAGATCGTTGCCAGGTCAGTGTACATGTATCCCGGATATCCACGGCGTCCCGGAACCTCTTTACGGGCAGCCGATACTTCACGAAGCGCATCTGCGTAGTTGGTAATATCCGTAAGGATTACCAGAACGTGCATGTTTTTCTCAAAAGCCAGATATTCAGCGGCTGTCAGAGCCATCTTCGGCGTTGCGATACGTTCTACAGCCGGGTCATTGGCCAGGTTGATGAACAGGACCGTACGGTCAATGGCACCTGTTTCCTTAAAGGACTCAATGAAAAAGTTGGATTCCTCAAAGGTGATACCCATGGCAGCAAATACTACTGCGAAGGGTTCTGAAGTTCCGCGTACCTTTGCCTGTCTGGCAATCTGCGCTGCCAGCTGTGCATGGGGCAGACCGGATGCGGAAAAGATCGGCAGCTTCTGTCCTCGTACCAGGGTATTCAGACCGTCAATGGCAGAAATACCTGTCTGGATAAACTCTTCCGGATAGCTTCTGGCAGCAGGATTCATGGGCAGGCCGTTCACATCCCGTCTTTCGTCGGGAAGGATCTCCGGTCCATCGTCAATGGGGCGGCCCAGACCGTCAAATACACGGCCCAGCATATCTTCTGATACGCCCAACTCCATGCTGCGTCCAAGGAAACGCACCTTACTGTTGGAAAGGTTAATACCGGTGGAATCCTCAAACAGCTGCACCAGAGCATTGCTTCCGTTGATCTCCAGCACCTTGCACCGTCTGGTTTCCCCGCTTGCCAGCTCAATTTCACCCAGCTCATCGTAGGAAACATTTTCCACTCCCTGTACCAGCATCAAAGGACCGGCAACTTCCTGTATGGTTCTATACTCTTTTGGCATTTTACAGGTCCTCCTTTCCGATCAGCCCGGCAATTTCCGCCGCCAGATCTTTGTTTACATCCTCATATTCTTCACGAAGCTTGTCTTCGTGGGTATATTTATAACGTCCGATCCGTTCACGGACACTCATTTTTACCAGCGAGTTAATATTTACGCCCTTATTCAGCGCTTCCACGGATTCCTCATAGAAGGCCAGCACCAGTTTCATCATGTAATGCTGCTTCTCCAGAGAAGTATAGGTATCGATCTCATGGAAGGAGTTCTGATGCAGGAAGTCCTCACGGATTGAGCGGGCTGCTTCCATTTTCAGACGGTCGCCTGGAGACAGAGCATCCATACCTACCATCTTTACAATCTCGTCCAGTTCTGCTTCTTCCTGGAGCAGGGACATCATCTTCTGGCGAAGAGCCATCCAGTCCTCTGCCACTTCCTGATTAAACCAGGGTCCCACATCATCCAGATACAGAGAATAACTGGTCAGCCAGTTAATAGCCGGGAAATGACGCTTGTAAGCCAGGTTGGAATCCAGGCCCCAGAATACCTTTACGATACGCAGAGTTGCCTGGGATACCGGCTCGGAAATATCACCTCCTGGAGGAGATACGGCGCCAATAGCAGTCAGGGCACCTTCTCTTCCGTCCGCGCCATTGCAGACCACATGTCCTGCACGCTCATAGAACTGTGCCAGACGGGATCCCAGATAAGCCGGGTATCCTTCCTCACCAGGCATCTCTTCCAGACGTCCGGACATTTCTCGAAGAGCTTCTGCCCAACGGGAGGTGGAGTCTGCCATCAGGGCCACAGAATACCCCATATCACGGAAATATTCTGCAATAGTGATTCCTGTGTAAATGGAAGCCTCACGGGCTGCCACAGGCATATCCGATGTATTTGCGATCAAAACCGTACGCTCCATCAGAGACTGGCCGGTCTTTGGGTCCTTCAGTTCCGGGAATTCATTCAGAACATCTGTCATCTCATTTCCACGCTCGCCGCAGCCGATATACACCACGATATCTGCCTCTGCCCATTTTGCCAGCTGGTGCTGGATCACGGTCTTGCCGCTTCCGAAAGGACCCGGCACTGCAGCCACACCGCCCTTGGCAATGGGGAACATGGTATCAATAACACGCTGTCCGGTTACCAGAGGAACTTTCGGCGCCAGTTTCTTCTTGTAAGGACGGCCTTTGCGGACCGGCCATTTCTGCATCATGGTCAGCTCCTTATCGCCGTCTTCTGTTGTCAGCACAGCCACCACGTCTTCCACCGTAAATTCACCGGCTTTGATCTCTTTTACCGTACCTTTCATTCCCGGCGGAACCATGATCTTCTGTTCTACTACTATGGTTTCCTGCACTGTTCCCAGTACATCTCCGCCTTCCACAGAATCCCCTGCTTTTGCCACAGGAACAAAATTCCATTTTCTGTCTCTCTTCAACGCGGGCACTTCCACACCACGTTTCAGATTGTTGCTTCCTGTGATCTTCATAATATCGTCCAGCGGTCTCTGGATACCATCATAGATACTGGCGATCAGACCAGGTCCCAGTTCCACGGACAGGGGTACTTCCATGGATTCCACCGGTTCACCCGGTCCCAGGCCGGAGGTCTCCTCATATACCTGGATGGAAGCCTCATCACCGTGCATTTCGATGATCTCGCCGATCAGTCGCTGAGAACTTACACGCACCACGTCATACATGTTGGCGTCTCTCATTCCTTCTGCGATAACCAGCGGTCCGGCCACTTTCTTTATCGTTCCTTTGCTCATTTGAACAAATCACCCACTTTCTTATTCGTCTCCGAAGAGAATATCGGAGCCTACTGCTTTTTCCACCGACTTCTTCACTTCCAGAATACCGGCTCCCGTATTGCCGGACACGCCTGGGATCTGAATAATGGCAGGCAGGATCTCCTCACGATATTTCTCTATCTCCTGTTCTAACTGCGCTGCCAGGGCCTCTGTGATATAAATCACCGCATAGGTGCCTCCGGCAAGCTGCTGAAATTTCGATTTCGCCTCTTCTGGTTCTGACACGGGAAAGATATCCAGACCCAGTGCAGCGAACCCGTAAATGCTGTCATAATCGCCGATCACTGCAATCTTATACATACATCTCCCTTATCCTTTCCCGGATGAATTCTTCCGACAGATCATTCTGCTTTGCCGAAAGAATGATTCGAACCGTTTTTATCTCATTTTCCCTGGCAATCACATAAGCCACCAGGGGGCCAACGGAAAATGAATTGTACAGCTGGGGACGTATGGTCTCGATAATACGGTTGTCACACCATCTTTCAAATGCCGAGGGAGACTCTGCCAAAGCCTCTGCGCCTCCGGCATAAGAGGTCCCCATCAGATAATCTTTAATGGCTTCCTCTCCGACCATGGCCTCACGGGCCAGCACATCAATATCCAGACTGTCGCATTTTGCCATTGCCTTTTTCATAAATTCCAATGACTTTGCGGTTTTCTGCGAACGCACTGCAATCTTGATATCCGCAACTGCAACGGTAGATTCCGCATACTGACGGATAATCTGATCTCTGGACCTTTTTCCGGCCTGATAAATGGCCTCCAGAGTCGCTTTGTCGATCATCACATCGCATAGCTGTCCGTCCCTGGTATGAAGAAAGGTCTCATAAGCTTCCCTGGCCACATCCGCCATAAAATCCGGTAACCGGGAATAATCCTTGTTTTTTACAATCTCCATCATAGTCTCCCCGTCTATGGAGCAGTCGTGATAGAAAATATGGGGATTTTTCCCGTCAGTGGCCACCTCTTTGATGGCAGCTTTCAGATTATGAAATAAATCCGGATAGCTGAGCACATCGAAAACAGACATATCCTTCACCAGTTCCCGCATCAGCTCCCAGATCTTTTCCTTTTCTCTGGAGAGGATTGCTTCTGCGTTCATGGGTGTATCCGAATCTCCCCAGCCTCTCTCCGTCAGGAACTGCAGACATTGCTGTTCCGTCCGGCAGGCCATCAGCTGGTCAATGACCGCCTGAGAAAACAGAGACACCTCCATGGCTCTGATTCGCGCAACCGCATAGGTGTATTGTGTGTCTGACATAAAATAATACCTCCTTGTCTGCGGGTCACGCTGTTACATAAAAAGTACCGCCTGTACCTTATCCTGCAGATCATCCTTTCTGGAATCAAATAACGCCCGGAAAGAGCAGTTTTCCTCGATACCGCCGTATGCCAGAACAAAACCTCTTTCAATGTTCCTGTTCTCTTGGGATACGGTCAGCGTACCGCCTTTCTCCGCTGCAATAGCCTCGATTTTCTCTTCATAATCATCCGGCAGCTTTGCCCTGTCTTCTTCCGAAAAGAAAATCACGCCGTTATCTTCCATGACGAATTTCTTCAATATATCCAGCAGAGTGGCGAAATAGGTCTCTTCATCCATGGAACAGAACTTCTGGTACGCTTTGTCCAGCACCTGAGAGATCATTTCCTGCTTAGCCGCAAGGATCGCAGTTCTTCTTCTCAGATCCGCAGCAGATTTTGTCCGTTCCGCATAGTTTTCCATGTCTGTTTTTGCCTTTTGTAAAATTTCTTCCGCTTCTTTCTCAGCTTCTGCCCTGGCAGTGTTCATGATTTCTTCAGCCTCTGCCCGGGCTTTTTCCAGCTTAGCGCTGGCGGAGTTATTTGCTTCTTCCAGAATCTGGCTAACAATTTTATCTAATCCAGTCATTCTCTTCCAAACTCCTTAATTTTTTGTTCCATTATACATTCTGCATTGTTCCGACTGCTTTCCCGGACGTCTTATACCGGAATCGCGCTGACTGCCAGGATGGAAATCAGCAATGCCAGAATCGCATAGGTTTCAACCATGGCCGGGAACAGCATTGCCTTACCGAACTGATCCGGTTTCTTTGCCACGATGCCAATGGCTGCTACAGAAGTACGGCCCTGATGGATAGCAGATACCAGGCCTACCAGCGCGATCGGCAGACATGCCACAAAGATCAGAAGACCGGTTTCCGTGGACAATTCTGCAGGAGAACCACCCAGCAGACCGATCTTGGAAAGAGCGATAAACGCAACCAGCAGACCATAAATACCCTGGGTACCGGGCAGAAGCTGGATAACCAGTACTTTCGCGAACTTACTGGGGTCTTCTGTTACAACTCCGGAAGCTGCCTGTCCGGCAACACCAACACCATATGCTGAGCCCATGCCAGCAAAAATAGCAGCACTTGCCGCTCCGATCAATGCCCAAACGATTCCACTCATAATTACAATTCCTCCTTAATATCCACATATTTTGTATTTGCTTTAAACGGGTCAAAGGGTCTTCCTCCACCCTCAAAGAATTTACCGAAAAACTCCACATACTGGAGACGGCAGGTATGCACATACGCGCCTAAAAGGTTAATAGCCAGATTGAAAATATGTCCGATCAGGAATACAGCCACAAAGAGGATTGCTCCCAGAATACCGCCGCCTGCCATACTTCCCATCTGATTGACCACCGATGCGATTACGCCCGTAGCAAGTCCCAGAGCCAGAAGTCTGGAATAGGAAAGCACATCGCTGAGCCATCCTGTGATGTTGTACAGGTCATACGCACCCAACGCAAGACGGATGGCCGGATTTTTGTTTCCCCTTCCCGACATCAGCAGGATACCCACCGCGCCGATGATGGCCAGAGCCTTGCCCAGTGTATTAACTGCCGCCGGAAAAACAATATGCATCTGCGAAATGGACTGGAACAGAGTACTGGGCAGGAGCATGATGATCAGCCCCACCAGAAGGCAGAACCACAGGACCACATCACAGACAAAATCCATGTACTTTTTGTCCCGCAGGCACATATAGCCTTTAATTCCAAGACCGGTAAACAGATGGATCAAACCGAACAGCATAGAATAGATCAGCAACTTCATGGGGTCATTCAGCGGCGCAAACCATAACGGAGGCACATTGACCTCCACGCCGAAAAATGTCCTGCTCACTACATTGATCACATCGCCAAAATATCCGCCGAACATAATGCCCCAGAACAGTGTGGAAATCCCACAGTACATAAACAGCCGCAGAGATTTCGCCATGTTCTCCGACATTCTCGGAAATTTTTTCAGCGCTGCGGCGCAGGCGACAAATACCAGCAAACCATATGCCGCGTCAGACAGCATCAAACCAAACAAAAATACATAAAACGCTGCCATAATCTTACATGGATCGATCTCTCCTTTGGCCGGCAGGCCAAACGATGCCAGAACCCCTTCTACACTTCCCGCAAATTTTCCATTTTCCAGAAGCACAGGAGCCTCCTCTTCCTCAGGTATCTCTTCAATATCTACCATCAGGTCAAACTGATCCGAAAGCCTTTTCTCCAGCGCAGCCGCCTGCTTTGTCGGAATATAGCCGGAAATAAAGAACGTCTGACGAGACTGCCGGATCTCTCCCAGCACCTGATATTTCTGCGCACGTGCACGGAAATAATCAGAAATCAGCTTCAGATCCCGGCGATTTTCTGCTCCTCCGGCAATCTCTGCTTTCAATGTCTCAATTTCCTTCAGCACAGTCTCTTTTTGCTCCAGCAGCAATTCTTTTTTCCTTGCCGGCACTTTACTGGTAGCACGGGACGGCCTGGAAAATCCCATCGTCCGAAGCGCTTCTTCCAGCGCAGCCACATCCCGCCTCATGCAGACTGCAGCCAGGCAGGTCTGATCTTCATCTGAGGAAATCACATGAATATCAACAGCATCCAGGTCCGGAGCCGCTTCTGCTATTTTGGTGTACAGCTCCTCCAGGGTCATTCCCCTGCCGATACTTCCGATGAGCACTGCCGTAGTTCTGGTGCCCTTGCAGTTCACCGGCACATCCAAAGGAAGCCACGGGGTCAGTGCTTCCAGCTGGTTGTCCAGCTTCACAACTGCTGCTTCCTTTTCCGCAATCTGTTTTTTCTTCTGCATCAGACGTGTGGCAATACCAAGGATCTCTCCTTTGTTTTCCGCTGCTTTTTCAAAATTCGCTTTGGAAACCAGATCTTTTCCCTCCAAAGCAGCAAACATGGACGTTTTTTCCGGCGCATACTCCTGCAGCACTTCCAAAGCCTGATCAGCCAGAGCTGCATATTTTTCAAATGACTGACGGGCCTCTAACGTATCCATGCGTTTCAGAACATCATCTTCCGGTTCGGTATCGTTAATCTCCAGCACCCCCAGAACCTGAAGTTCCTCCAATATGGCTTTCCGATCTTTCTTCATGGCGCAGATACTAAAGCGTTGCATCTGCAAAACTGCCATACTCACATACCCCCTTTACTTTTTACTGGAAAAATGAGGAATTAGTACAACTGGGAAATCACCGCCTCAATGGCCTGGGATTCCTTTGTTGCTGCTAATTCCTTCAAAGCTGCAATCTCTTTGTCTGCTTCCTTTACCAGCCGCTCCATCTCCTGGTCCGCACTGGTTCTCGCTTCAGTCAAATCGGCATCAGCTTTTTCTCTGGCGGCTTTAATCTGTTCTTCTTTCCACGCTTCTGCCTCGTTTTCAGCCTTCTCCAATACGGCTTCTGCCTGTCTGGATGCTTCCTGCAGAATTGTTTCTGCCTTGCTTTCCGCGTCTTTTACCGCCTGAATCGTTTCCTGTACCATTTGTTCACCACCTTTTTTTATATAGTGCAATCTTACCATACTCTTTGTTAAAATGCAAACAAATTAAAGTTGTTTTGACGAATAATCTGAATAAATTTTGTCGTTTCGCACAATATTTACTTATATATATTTTATTTGTTTCATTTTTCTCAGTATTTTTTTCACAAAATTTGACTATATTTATTCCGTTACGGTTTCAGAAAAATAAGGCAGCGAACTGCACTGCAGTCCTCTGCCTTATTCTATCCCGATTCTTTTTATATTATGTTGTGTTCCGCAAAGAGAACGTCTCTTATCCGTATATGTAAGATGTGCTTCCCTCTTCTTCCAGATTACCGGCATCCAGCCAGGCATGATCAATATAAATATTTTTCTCCGTCAGCGATTGTGGCTCTCCAGCTGCCCTGACTGCAGTACAGATCGTCTGAAATCCCATCTGATAAGGGTCCTGCGAAACTGCTCCCAGTTCTTCACCGGCTTCGATGGCATCAATCTGGCGAGAAGTGCCATCGGTTCCCACTACCTGGATTCCATGTTCTTCTGTATCCTTCAATGCATCCAAAACCGCCTCGGCAGCATCTCCATTGGTACAATAAATTCCGTTCAGATCCGGAACTTCCTCCAAAAGCTCGGCTACCTGCTCTGATAAATCCCTGTCTTCCTCCATGACCAGTTCAGCTGCCAGTTCCACCTGAGGTGCTTCATCCGCCAGCGCCTCCTTAAACCCGGCAGTCCGTTCAATACTTGTACGATCATTCTTCCAATGAGAAATCACCGCCACCTTGCCGGCTCCATTCATCGCCTCTGTCAGTTTCCCGGCGGCGTCCCTTCCCATTTCCCTGTTGTCGCTTCCGCAATATGCCGCATACAGGGTATCATCGTCTACTTCGACAAGCGAATCAAACAATATTACAGGAATCCCATTGTCACGTGCCGTTTCCAGCTGAGCCTGTCCCGCATCCTCATCTCCGGAAGCCAGACACAAGACTGTTGGATTCTCAGCCAGCACTGCATCCACCGTGTTAATCAGATCCGTCAGATCTCCTTCGTTGTCCGGCCCTTCAAAAGTCATGGTAATTTTATCATCACCTTCCAGGCCGTAGGCTTCATTCAACCCGGATACGGCATCTTCCATTCCCTGCTTTATGTTATCCCAGAACTCGCCAACAGTTGACTTTGCCACTACAGCAATCCTGGTGCCTTTCTCAATGGGAACATCTGTGTCAATCATCTCTGCAAGAGCTTCTTCTTCCGCCTCTTCTGCCTCTGCTTTATGGCTGTTTGCAGGCACTTCCTGGGCTTTGCTGCATCCAAAGATCAGTACACCGAAAATCAATATACCCAGAAGCAGTTCTGCAATCCTTTTATTTCTCATGGTTACTTCCTGTCCTTTCTGAAACTTTACAATCGTCTAACACGAAATTAACACGAAATCCTTGTTCCGTCCAGAGATAGAGCACATTTTTCATATTTTTTTCATGATTTCGACAGACTTTAATCCCAGACATCCCATTCTTTTCCAATTTCATACATCAAAAAGAAGGATAGTGGCCCCAGGATGACTCCGGCTGCTCCATAGAGCACCAGCCCCAGATAAACGGCAGCCAGTACCACGACCGGATAAATCCCCAGCTTCTTTCCCAACAACCTTGGTTCCAGCAATTCTCTGGTAAAGCTGGTAAGAAGTTCCAGTAGCACGCAGCCTACTGCCAACAGCGGCCGGCCCAGAAACAGACACACAGCTGCAGCCGGATACAGAAAAAGTCCGGTGCCGATCAGAGGCAATGCGTCCAAAAGCCCAAGGGCCAGCCCCAGAAGCAGATAATATGGACTCTTTAACAGCCAGAATCCCACCGTACATTCAATCGAAATAGTCAGCATGATCAAAATCTGAGCCTTAAAATATACTGCCGCCGTTTCTTTCAGTCTGCGCAGTACCCGGCGGCACCCGCGAAGCATGGAATATTCCCGGGCCTTACTTTTCAGCTTGTCCATATCCCGCAAAATAAAAATCCCGGAAATCACTGCAACCACCAGGCCGCTGATTATTCCCATCAGCCCCTTTACACAGTCTGTAGCCTTTCCTACCGTTTCCATTCCAATGCCCGACCTCAGGTCCTCCCGAATCTGTGCGGCGCTGCTTACCAGAAAAGACCGGCTGTCTTCTTTCAGAATCCCTGTATGTTCCTCCAAAAATCCACAGCACCGATCCAGCAGCCTCATCCCCTGTTCCTGCATCTGCTCATAATTTGAAAACAAACGCTGCAGCTGTAGCAGTCCCTCTTTCATTCCAATTCCCATCAAAAGCAGAACAGCTGCAACTGACAAAAGGATCATAAAGCTTCCCACCACCGTTTTTCGGATATGAAAATTTTTTTCTACTTTTTGAGCCGGTCCGTAAAACACGGCTGCCAGAAACCACCCGAATAAAAAAGGAATCATAACCGGCAGTACATATCGAAACCCCAGATAGACCCCTATTACAATTCCCGCGATCTGCAATCGTCTTTTCCACTCAATCTGCATAATCCACCACACTTTCTTTCCCTTAGTATGATGGATTCTGCAGGTTTTATTCTCCTGCAAGACAGAGATTCCCTGCTTTTCTTACAAACAGGTCCCTTCATCCGAAATCATTGAAGCAGCGGATTTTCCGGTTTTATTTTCAATTCCATCTTCTTCCCTGTTACCGGATGGCAAAATGCGATACGGTATGCGCACAGCGCAAGACTTCCGTTCTCCTGTATACACTCCAGATTGTTGTATTTCCTGTCACCCATCAGCGGCATTCCGTGCCCCGCCATCTGCACCCGGATCTGATGATGACGCCCGGTAAACAGCCTGATTTCAAATATCGCCCGGTCATCCTTTTCTTTCAGTACACGATACGACAGTCTGGCTTTTTTTCCATTGGGCGTCCCTGACACCACGATCCGCGAAAGATTCATTTTCCTGTCTTTCAGAAGGAAATCTTCCAGAACAGCCTCTTTTTGTTCAGGAATATGGGAACTGGCAGCCAGATAATATTTCTGCATTTTCCCCTCTGTTATCTGACGGCTCAGCTTCGCTGCCGCTTCTGGAGTTTTTGCAAGGATCACCAGACCTTCCACCGGCTGATCCAGTCGATGGATCACAGCAAGATAAGGCACCTGCGCCGCATTTTTTTCTGCCAGATAATTTTTCACTGCGCTTTCCAGATCCATGGTATCCATTCTTGCACTTTGAACTGCCAGACCACATGGTTTATGGCAGACCAGTAATTGTGTATCTTCATATATGATACAGGATGAAATCTCCATATTTTTCCTTCCTTTTCACACCCATATTTATCAACTGCCTTATTATACAGGATTTTCTACTCTCACGGCAACACATTTCCAGCCGAACAAAAAGGAGCGATTCGATCCCGCCTGCACACATCACGAAAGCGGCCACCATTTTTTTCATTCAAAAATGATGGCCGCTTTAAAATTCATCTTTATTCAATTGATTTTCCTCTTTACGTCTTCTTATATATCTAAACAGTTACCCGATATTTTATTATCTGCGATAATAATCTATTCTTCTTCAACCTGCCTGCTCATAACGAATATGCATCTTCCAATATGATATTCGATTATTTAGAAAGTTTATATAGATAATTTTTGATAAGATCTTATTTTTCCTTTACTTACTCTCTCCATCCAATATTTTCATATGAGTTGTTAAACAAGCTACCTTTTTATTAAAACTGCCCTCCTATCTTCCTAAGTTAACCACTCTTATTCATTAACAGAACCGTTCTAAAATTCAAGATATGGCTTATCTCATATTTTATTTATTATAGTTCTTATAATACCTTTCCTATTATAAGCCCTATAATAAGCGCTTATAATATTTCGGTTTATTCTTATGGTCTCTTCTTACAATTTACTTGTAATTCTGCTCACTATAATTTCAACGATATTATAATCTACGCTATATTTTCTTATGGAGATTTCCTGTTTCCGGTATCTTCTGATCTTATATGTAATATTTGTTGTAAGCAAATATTCTTCTAATGCAAAGCTTCTATTCTTATCGTCTATATTTCTATATTCTGATAAGGATATCAAAGTATCTTCTGAACTATATATCCTGGAGGGAATAAGAAAAAACCTTTTTCTCTGTTCCGTCTAATATAATCGAGATACTCTTCTCAATCTGATTTCTTCACACCAGATTAAGAATCCTTGTATTAGGTCTGCGGTATATATTCAATATGAGTGCCAGCTTCTATAACCGAAAGATACATTAACAAATTTCATACTCGATATTTTATTCTGAAGAATCTTTCTTCCTGGAATCGTATCCGGTCTTTCTTGCAGGAGGTGCTAAGCAATACCGCTCTCATATTGATGGTTAAATTCTGCCGTTCCCACTGGAATCACCATCCTTCCTTTTTCTGTCATTCCTTCAAGTTAGTATGTAATATATATACTATAAATTGAATGAATGTCTGTTGTTTTTTGTTGAGATTATAATAGCAGACTCCCCGCAATTTGTCAACACATTTTTTCAAAAAAATTATTATAAATTATTTTCAGAAGATTAATTCAATTTATAACTGTAAATAGTGTGAATTTTTATAAATTGTATTTGCATTTTATGCAAGTAATACACTTACGACAATTCATAAACACCTCATAATCCTCCCCTTCATCTTTCCCGCCATTTCCATTCTTTGCCTTCAACGTCGGCAGATATTTTGCAAAATCCTTTGGACTCCTTCTGTTTCCAGACATTCTGCCTGATGCCCGAAAGCCAGACAATACACCTGCCCCGCTCCGTATGTCCGCCTCCATCCTGCCGGCCACTTTCCCGCTTCATCTTCATATTGCAGGAATATTTCCCGTTTTGGGTCTGTATTCAGCTGATATCGATATGCCTCTTCTCTGATCTGAAATTTTGACACACCAGCTATCACCGGATGCGTTTCCTCTTTCGCTGAAAATTCCAGAAGAGGAAGTTCCTCATAGGGAGGGTGCATAAGAAATCGGCCTCCTGTCATTTCTTCTACTTCCTCATGCACCGCAAGCGAAATACCATTATGCAAAAATAATGCACATCCTCCCTTTTTTACATAATCTGCCAAAGCCTGCACCTGCTTGTCCGGCAGCTTTGGTTCCCCAAATTCCGTATATAAGATACAAAGTTTCTGCCCCTCCAGATACTCCAAAGCTTTCGTCTCACCAGTTATTTCCACTTCATCCTCACAAAACAGCCACGCTATTTTCTCTCCCATTGGTTTCATCGGATGATAACAGGCATTTTCTGTCCCTAAAAATAATATCTTTCCCATCTTAATTACCTTTCTATGTAAACAACTCTGCCGCTGTACAGCGCACTTCCCCATTGACACGCTCATTCTCTTACCAGGGAATTTCTCTCTCACAACAGTCACGCATCACCAGCCGTCTTTCATCTTCATGCACCGGACACAGATCCCGGCTGCGGTCTTCCAGAAAATACCAGACTGCATTTTGACTTTCTTCTACGCTTTCCATACAACAAATCCGGAACGTATAACCTTCTTTTTCCAAGCGATTTTTCAAAATGACTGCCAGCATATTTCTGGATGCCCGAATCATGTTTTCCGGATACAACTGGATTTCTCTGCTTTCATTGCTGCTTGCTGAACACCGCGTCAGAAAGCAGATCCTTTTCCTGTTTCCCCGATCCAGATAAGGCAGCAGTTCAGAAATCAGGCACATGGCACCATTGATACAGGAATCAAAATTTCTGTGTATTTCTTCTGCATTTCCCATATCTTTTGCAGCCAGTTCTGGTTCTCCAAGAACCAGGATATCCAGATTCTCCCATGGCAGCACATCTGCACATCCGGTAATTTCTCCCACCGGTATCTGAACCGTCTGGCATCCGTATTTCTGAAACCATTGTACCAGTGCATTCTCCCGTGCCCCCTCTCCATAAACGACTGCTTTTAGATTTTTCCAACGTTCACTTAAAACGGCCATATTCTTCCCTCCCAATCTCTGATCACCAGACAATCTCTTCTGCCCTCTTCTTCAAGAAAATAATCCGCTGCAATTTGAGCCGATTTCTCTGGCGGCAGTGTCCCCTCTGCTTCTGCTCCCATCATCATCGTTTTCAACCATCCCGGATGATAAAGATAAACCCGGAATCCTTCCGGTGCCAAACGATTATGATATACGCGGACTGCGCGATTTAAGGCCGTTTTGGACATACAATAGCCAAAAGTATCTTCCCTGTGTGCCACCGCCACACTTCCCGCTTCTGAAGAGATATAGGCAAGTCTTTTTCCTCCCTTTCGCAGCATTGGAAGATATGCCTCCGTTATCCAGCAAGCCCCCAGTGCATTGACCTGGAACATACGCCAGTTATCCTCCGGACAGACCCCTTTTCGAATATCCGGCCCGTGATTTCCCATTCCGGCATTGCTCACCAGCAGCCAGAGGGCATCTGTATATTTTCTCACCTGCTCCACAGAATGTGCTACCGAGGCACAGGAAGCCACATCCAGAACAATAGGGCACATTTTCTCTCCCCACTGTTTTCTCAACTCTTCCAGTGCCGGACTGTCCTCCCTGTGTCCGGCTCCGATCACATGATAACCTCTGTTCAGAAACTCCTCACAGAACGCCAGGCCAAGCCCTCTGTCTGCACCTGTCACCAAGATCCACTTTTGTTTTTCCATAGTCTGCTCCTTTTTTGAATCATGCGGAAAAAGCATGCAAGAATTTTATTCCTTATGCTACCAAAAGGCAAAAAAAATTGCAATACAATCAAAAAATCATCTACTTTCTTTAAAAAAATTCCACTACTTCTATTTCACAGAATAATTTTATGCTTATTTTCATCTGTATTTTATATATTTCTCGATTTTTTTGTATATTTTTTTAATTTGGTGTCGTTTTTTTCAATCTTCAACGATATTTATTGACATTTATTCTTCTCTATTATAAAAATAATCTTAACTACAAAATAAATTCACACAGAGGAGGACTTTATTTTGGAACTACAGATTTTTACCACACTTTATAAAAACAGTCAACGTTTCGAAGAAACCAAAACACAGATATTTCACAAAGATCCAGACATTGAATATCCGGTCATAAATATCCATCCAAACATTCAGTACCAAACCTTTCACGGTTTTGGAGGTACATTTACCGAGGCATCTGCTTATTGTGTCAAGCAGTTAGGAGAAGAAAAAGGCCAGAAACTGGTCAATGAATTTTTCAGCGAGGAAGGACTGCAATATACCTGCGGACGCGTTCATCTGGACAGTTGTGATGCTTCTCTTGGCAATTATTCTGCCTGCAATGATCCTTCAGATCTATCCCTCAATACTTTTTCCCTGGAACGGGATCATCAGTATCTGATTCCCATGATCCAGAAAGCCCAGAAAGTTTCTGTCAGACCGCTGACCCTTATGGTATCTCCCTGGTCACCGCCTGCTTTTATGAAAACGAATGGCGAAAAAAATCACGGCGGAAAATTAAAGGAAGAATATTACTCCCTGTGGGCCAAATACATCTGCCGTTTCATCAAAGAATACGATAAACTTGGTATCCATTTTTCCATGCTCAGTCTGCAAAATGAGCCCAAGGCTGTTCAAACTTGGGACTCCTGTATCTGGACTGCCGCCGAAGAAAGAGAATACCTGCGTAATTCTTTATATCCCGAACTAAAAAGACAGGGACTGGACGATATCCAGATTCTAATCTGGGATCACAATAAAGAACGCACACTGGAACGCGCTATAGAAACCATCAGTGACGAAGAAATGCATCAGATCATAGACGGCATTGCGCTGCACTGGTACAGCGGAGACCATTTTGAAGAATTGGCAATGACCAGAGAACAGTTTCCAGACAAACGGCTGGTCTTCTCAGAAGGTTGTGTGGAATACAGTAAATTCAGCAAAAACGACCACCTGGCCCACGCCCGGATGTACGCCCATGATATTATCGGCGACCTGAATCATGGAGCAGACACGTTCATCCACTGGAGTCTGGTTTTTGATCAGAATGGCGGCCCCAACCATGTCAATAATCTCTGTGAAGCTATTATCATGTGCGACACCGACAAAAAGGAGTATACCAAACTGCTTCCCTACTACTATATCGGCCATTTCAGCCGCTTTATCAAACCCGGCGCTGTTCGCATTGGACTTTCCCGTTTTTCTCAGGAACTGGAAGCTACAGCTTTCCATAATCCTGACAGAAGCATTGCCGTTGTGGTAATGAACACCACGGACCGCGACATTCCGTTTACACTTCGAAACGGCATGGATGTATGCGAATGCATCGCAAAAGGCGACAGTATCTCCACCTTGTGTTTTTATATTTAATCGTCTGATTTTCAGATAAAATTCTTTTTATCCTAAGAAAAAGACAACCAAAAAACACTATGCTCCCTTCCAGGCAAACAGGCTTATATTCATCCACTCGCCTGCCCGGAAGAGAGCATCTCCATTATCCTGCACTTTCAGACTGTCTTATTTTGCTGCAGTTGTTCCACAACTTCTGTTTATCCAACACAGCTTCTGATCTCATCCAATAGCTCGGGTATTTCGTCATACTCGTCCACCCATATCACATGTATCCCCAAACTGTTATAATATGCATTTCGATTGCGCATATAGAAATCTTCAAATATCCGATAAGCCTTCTCTGACTTACTTAACCCATCCGGTATTTTTATTTTATCTCGCTTCATAAAAGCATAATGACGGGTCTCTCCTTTTTTGTACGCAATATCCAGCAGTCTTCTTGTGTTCGGATCCGATAGAGAGCATCCGATAAAAAGGCATGGATGCTCCCGCAGCATGTCAATCTGTTTAATATTAGACCAGTGATAGGTATCCGTATAAATATTGTGATACTGCTCTTCCGAAAACACAATATTGTCTGTGGTAATATCATCATCAGGCTCTACAGTTTTCTTGATCTTTCCATGCACATGGTAGATATTGACACTGTTTTCATCTTTCCGCGGCGAAGGGCCGTCATAGCTTTCGCAGTAGATATCTTTCTCATCTAATTTCCGTTCCAGCAGATCATCGAAATTGTAAGTAACGATTTCTCGAATGTAAATCTTGTTTTTATTGCGGATCAGACCTGTCAGGCTGTTGAACAGGGAATTCTCCAGATTTTCCGGTCTCTGGTAGATGGCGCTGGTCAAAAGTTCAAAAAACTTTTCTGGTTCCATATTCTATTCCATAAACCTTGTCTGCATCAGAGGCGAATTTTCACTGTTCATACTGGCCAGACGCGTCAGTTTCTCCAGCACACAGCCATTCACCTCAGCTCCCCGTTCATCTTTCAGTCTTTCAATAAAAAAATTTGTAATAAGCGCATCCCAGGAAGGCATATTCGCCGCCATGGAAACTCCTGCCCCCAGAAATAACGTGACCTTTCCTTTTCTGTATTCATCCTGCAGTTCACGAAGATACCTGGCATTCTCACTGCCTATATCATACCCTTTTGCAGCTTCGGCATCCGACGTATACTTCTGGAGACTGCGGACCGTTTCCACGACAGTCTGAGGATTTATCTCTTCCCCATTATAGACGTCGCTGATCTGCCAGTATCCACGTTCCGGATTTTGAAGCAGGCCGTACTTTTTCAAGTAGGTCCTGGCCCATGCCGCCCGGTAAGCAAATTCTGTCTGATTGCTGTCCAGATGTTTTTGCTTCAGATCTTCCCTGGAGACAGGCACTTTGTCCTTGAGCTGTTCATTGATATCCCGGATATGCATCCCATGTCCTGCCTCTTTCAGCACTTCCACCGTTGGTATCAGCAGTTCACTGAAGTCTATCATATGTTCCCTCCTTCCATTATCCCGGCTCATCTTCTGTATGAATACAGGATAACATATCCATCCGAACGGAACAAGCATGCTTCTCTGATCTTACAGAAACCCAGATTTACAAAAAAACAATCCGAGTGTCCTTCCCGTTGCATTTTTGAGCATCCCTACAGAACTTTTATCTCAAGGGAGCAGCAGAGCATTTTCCCTGCTTTCCTTTTAGGACAAAAAAACTGCCCCTGGAAAAGAGCTCCGCTTTTCCAGAGACAGCACTTTCAGGCCTCGCCTGTTTTTAATTCTTTCGATTGTAATTGATCAGACATCCCTTCAGAATGATCTCTCTTTCATCGTCTGTCAGTTCTCCCAGAGTCAGAGAAAATTCTTTTAATGTATCTCCCACCACGTAAACAGTGATGGAATCCGCCTTTTCTTCCACCGCTTTACGGATCTGCGGCACAAAAAGGTAATCTCCATTCTTAAAAGGCAGCTCTCCCTCCGGAATCAGGAAAGGCAGCATTCCCCAGTTGATCAGATTGGAACGATATCTCTTGGTTGCATATTCGTTGGCAATATTAGCCCAGCCGCCCAGTACCTTCTGGCAGGAGGCAGCCTGCTCACGTGCAGAACCATCGCCCGGCTTCACTGCGAAAATAGTGCTTCCCACACCCAGCTGTCCCTTCTTCACTTCCGGGAATTCCTTCTCAATAGCAGCCAGTACCGGTTCCAGTTCCGGCAGAGCTTCCACCGGACATTTTCCGTCCAGGATGGCCTGTTCTGCCTTCTGGACTTCTTTGGCACGTCCCACGTAAGCCGGATCCTTTCTGGATAAAGTAAATTCTGCCAGTCCCAGAGGATTGGAACGGTAAGAGGAAGTCTCACCGGACGGAATCAATTCATCAGTGGTAGTGACCGGATCATGGATCTCAGAAACCACTTTCAGGATCAGATTATCTGCCAGCGCCGGCATTTTGGGCCAATCCTTGATGTTGGGTCCGAACTGGATCTCCACACTGGGATCGGCCACACCCTTGCTGTCAAAGATACGGTTCTCATAAATCGTCTTGTCAAAGTAATATTTCGGATTGCTGTAGGTTCCGGTAAACTCCTCCGCGGATGTAAGCACGCCTTTGTTGGCTGCAGTAGCTGCAATGGAGCGGGCATCCATCAGGGCAACAGAAGAAATCTGGCCATTCTGGATCTTGGATCCCTCACGGTTGGGGAAGTTTCTGGTGGAATGACGGATGCTGAATGCATTGTTGGCAGGCGTATCTCCTGCACCGAAGCAGGGGCCGCAGAATGCCGTCTTCACCACTGCACCTGTCTCCATCAGAGTGGCCAGCGCGCCATTTCTGGCCAGTTCCACATAAATCGGCGTACTGGCAGGATATACACTTAATGTAAAGGCATCCCATCCTATACTTGCACCTTTCAGGATATCCGCCGCTGCACAGATATTTTCAAATCCGCCGCCGGCGCATCCGGCAATAATCCCCTGATCCACATGGAGCTTTCCGTCTCTTACTTTGTTTTTCAATGTAAAATCAATCTTTCCGTCCAGACTCACCTGGGCTTTTTTCTCCACATCATCCAGAATATCCATCAGATTGGCATTCAGCTCATCGATGGTATAGGTGTTGCTGGGATGGAAGGGCATGGCGATCATCGGCTTGATCTCATCCAGATTCACTTCCACACAACCGTCATAATAGGTAATCTGTCCCGGATTCAGCTCTTTGTACTCTTCGCTTCTGCCGTGAATTGCATAAAATTCTTCAATCTTGTCATCCGTTCTCCAAATAGAAGACAGGCAGGTGGTCTCTGTGGTCATAACATCCACACCGATGCGGAAATCCGCGCTCAGATTGGATACACCCGGTCCCACAAACTCCATTACTTTATTTTTCACATAACCATTGGCAAATACCTTGCCGATAATAGCAAGCGCCACGTCCTGGGGCCCTACGCCCGGTCTCGGAGATCCGGTGAGATAAATTGCCACCACGCCCGGCATGTTAATATCATAGGTCTGCTCCAACAGCTGCTTAACCAGTTCCGGTCCGCCTTCGCCCATAGCCATAGTTCCCAGCGCACCATAGCGGGTATGACTGTCAGAGCCCAGAATCATCTTGCCGCCGCCGGCCAGCATTTCTCTTGCAAACTGATGAATGACAGCCTGATGAGGAGGAACATAGACGCCGCCATATTTCTTCGCACAGGTCAGCCCAAACATGTGGTCATCTTCGTTGATGGTACCGCCCACAGCACACAGGGAGTTATGACAGTTCGTCAGCACATAGGGAACCGGAAATTTCTCCAGTCCGGAAGCTCTTGCCGTCTGGATGATGCCCACAAATGTAATATCATGGGAAGTAAGCTTGTCAAATTTGATCTGCAGCTTTTCCATATTCCCGGAAGTATTGTGTTCCTCCAAGATTCCATACGCAATGGTATTCTTTGCCGCCTCTTCTCTGGATACCGGAAGATCAGCAGATGTCTCTTCCACAAGCTGATTTCCATTCACCAGATAAACCCCCTGGTCATGTAGTTTTATCATATCCTATCCTCCATTCCGCAGCCGGCTGCCGCCCAGCTGCACCAACAAATCCTCTTTGCCTCAATCCTGCCCCGACAGGCTTTTTAGTCTCAGGAGCAGAGCATCTGTTCATCATTATAATGGATTCCCGTAAAAGTTTCAAATACTATTTCCTGACATTCTCTCCAGCCCGCACTGGAAATCCTCCATTAAAATACGGCCTTCTCTCAGTAGGCTCAGCAGAATCCGCCGCCCGGCGGCTTTACATTCTCTGTAAAATCCGTTATACTTACCGACAGATATGTCGGGTTCTGTCTGCACTGCGGACGATACGTCCCGGCAGCGGCAATGCACTGTCATTGACAGCTACCCGGCATTTGCATTTCAAGTTCGAAAACACAGAGAGGAGACGCCGATATGTTCCGATTATGGGGAAAAATATGGAAAGATAACCACCTGCTTCGGGATACCGTAAGCTGTATCGATAACGAAGATACCCGCACCCACAAAATTTTCCAGGGGCTGGAGGAAATCTGCTACAGCCTGGATCTGGAAAAACCGATCTGGCTGGATTCCAATATCCGGGAATTCCAGCGTCATGACCGGACCCGTTTCAGCCAGGACAGTTTTATCGAACATATTGATTTTGACTTCCTTGAAATTCAGATCATAGAAGAATAGCGGAAACAGGCAGGAAGCCGCTTCCGCTAAAAAAGATCAGCCAGAAAAATTCTGACTGACCTTTTTTATTTCTGCCTTTTCCAGTTCTGCAGAAACACCGCAGGCGTTTCTCCCTTCTCCTGCTTGAAATATTTATAAAAATTATTCAAATTCTGATACCCCACTGCCCCCGTGATTTCCTGGATCGTCATGGTGCCTTCTTTCAGATATCCCACCGCTTTCTCTATTCGAAGCCGATGGATGTAATTCAGGATAGAGATGTCCATATACTTCTTAAACAGACGGACCAGATAGCTCTTGGTGCAGAACGTAAGCTCCGCCAGCTGTTCCAGGGAAATATTTTCCGTGAAGTGGCTATGGATATACTGGAGCATCTGATTGACTGTATCATTGGATGTGAACTTCCAGCCAACAGCACGGTTGATGGCATCCCGCAACTGTTCCAGTTCGATGGGTTTGGAGAGGATATCGCTGGCTCCCAGCCGCAGAGCTTTCTGCGCGTAGAGAAAAGAGTCGTAGGCTGTGATAATGATAAATTTACTCTCCGGAGCCTGACTGATCACTTCAAACCCGTTCATACAGGGCATATGAATATCCATAAATACCAGCTCCGGCTCTTCCTTTTCGATCAGGTTTATGGCTTCCCTGCCATTCTCCGCCGTTCCCACAATCTCAATGGGAAGCTTCTCCCCCTCAATAAAATGCCGGATGATATTAGCTGCTGCCGGCTCATCGTCACAGATAACGGCTCGAATCATCCTGCTCACCTGCCTTTCTGCTCTTAAACGGAATTTCCAGCCGGAAACAGATTCCTTCCTTTTCTCCGGGAACGGCCTCAAACTGAAATTCTTCTCCATAATAGTCCTCTAATTTATGATAGATCATGGAAAGTCCATGAGAAGTATTGCTCTTCATTGCCTCATTAATGGACTGACAGCTTCTCTGATCCACCAATCTGCCCGAATTCCAAATCCGAATCCGCCGCCCATTCTCTATCCTTACTATATAAATCTCCAGTTCTTTTTTCTCTTCTTCCGCAAATCCATGGGTAAATGCATTCTCCGCAATAGGCTGCAGAAAATTAAAAGGCACCAGCTCTTCGCCGGAAAACGGTTCAATCTCATAATTCACCTGCAGCTTTTCTCCGTAACGCAGCTTCTGCAGTTCCAGATAAGCCTTCAGATACTCCAGCTCATGGGACAGAGGCACCATCGCATTCTGATTCCGCAGGGTATAATGGAACATCTTTGACAGATTTACAATCGAAGAATACAGCTTCATCTGCCCGCCGTCCAGAGCGATCGAAGCCATACTGTTTAATGTATTAAAAAGAAAATGATGATTGATCTTCAAGTCGGTGACTTCTCTTTCCATCTTATTTAAACTGGCGGTCAGGATCCGCTGCCTTTCCCGGGAAGTGTTCAGCTGCAGATCTCTTTTCCACAGTGTCTTGCGGAAATCCTCAAACTCACAGTAATTCTTAATGGCTTTCGCAATTTTGCGCAATAAGTTCAGAAGGCCAATTGCCGCACTTTCCGGCGTGTCGTAAGCATCTTTAATTACCATTCCTGAGCGGTTAGACTGATAAAAATAATCTCCCTGGATATAACCCAGATAATAATCCCCAAAATACACCGGCACATGAAACAGAGTCAGCCCGTTTGGACAGATCAGAGTCCTCTCCTGCCGGGTTGCCCTCTCTTTTATGCCTTTCTCGCAAAAACAGGGAGCTTCGCCCCGTCCATAGCAATGCTGCTGACAATATTCCGGCAAATACTGACTCTCCATGACCCGTATCCCTCTGCGGTCGAAAATTGCATATGCATAATGCAGTGTTTCCAGGAACTGCGTCCGCACACTTTCCAGTGCCACCAGGAACAGCGACTGCAGTTCTGCATCAGTCAGATCCTTGGAAATCCTCTTTTCTTCTAAAAAATTATCCAGATCAATCCCCGCCGGATTGGAGATCAGCAGATGCTGAAAAGGGATATTCCCAATATTGAAAATTTCATGTACAATTCCTACAGGCCACCGGAAGAATTTTCCAGCAGTCAGACTGATCTTTTCTCCATTGATCAGAGAAATGGCCTGTCCCTGGATCACATAAAACACCTGCTCCTCATAATGTATATGAGCAGACTGGTGAGCACCGGTATGCAGGGTCACGATCCCCACCTTCAACCCTTTGGAAAACAGACCGTCTTCCTCATTGTCCATCCACTGGATATTTCCCCAGTCCATGTTCTGTATTCCCATACCAGTTCCTCCTTTCTCCCGGTATCATTACTATAATAGAAAAATACTGCCACAGCAAGAGCAATGGCAGTATCTTTCCTGATTCGGTTTCTTTTATTTATCGTCAAAAGCACCTTCCGGATACAGAGGAAATCTGGAAATCAGCGCTTCTGCTTTTGCCTTGCATTCTGCCAGAACTGCCTCATCTTCGGGAGCCTCTGCTACCTGGTTCATGATCGCTGCGATCTCACGGATCTCCGGCTCTTTTAATCCTCTCTGGGTTACCGCAGTCAGACCAATGCGCACACCGCTGGTAACAGACGGTTTCTCCGGATCAAAGGGAATCATATTCTTGTTCACCGTGATGCCCACTGCATCCAGAGCATTCTGGAATACCTTTCCGGTAACGCCTTTGTTTCTCAGATCGGCCACGAGCAGATGGTTGTCCGTACCGCCGCTGACAATGCGGAAACCATATTTGGTCAGCTCTTCTGCCAGACACTGGGCATTCTTTACTACCTGTGTCATGATCGCCTTAAATTCATCGCTGGCTGCATATTTGAAGGACCATGCTTTTGCTGCCATGGTGTGCAGCTGGATGGATCCGAGAGCTCCTGGGAATGTTCCCTTATCCAGCATTTTGGCATGCTCCGCTTTACAAAATACCATACCGCTTCTGGCGCTGCAGAAAGTCTTGGTGGTGGAAGAAGTAACAAAATCCGCATAAGGAATGGGGCTTGGAATCACGCCTGCAGCCACCAGACCGGCAATGTGGGCCATATCTACCATAAAATATGCGCCTACCTTCTTTGCCACTGCTGCGATGCGCTCATAATCAATCAGCCGTGAATAAGAGCTTGCGCCTGCGATGATCAGCTTGGGCTGAAATTCCACAGCCTTCTCTTCCAGCTTATCGTAATCAATGAGTTCTGTCTCCGGATCCATTGCGTAAAAATCAAAATTGTAAATCTTGCTTACCCAGTTTGCCGGTGAACCATGGGTCAGATGCCCGCCCTGGTCCAGGCGCATGCTCAGCACTTTATCTCCTGGATTCAATACAGAAGCAAATACACTATAATTCGCTGTAGATCCGGAATACGACTGGATATTGCAGTGCTCTGCGCCAAAAAGCTTCTTCGCTCTTTCCACTGCCAGAATCTCTACCTTATCTGCGATATGAGAACCTGCCTGAAATCTGTTTCCCGGATACCCCTCCAGGGTCTTATTGGTAAATACACTGCCGGTCAGCTCCATCACTGCCAGCGGTGCTGTACTCTCAGAAGCGATCATTTCAATATTGTGTTCCTGACGCTCCAGTTCCTGGTCCACTAATCCAGCCAGTTCCGGGTCTGTCTGTCTTGTTACTTTTAACATATCAATACCTTCCCTTCTTTTATTTTCTATTTGATTTCTGTCTTCTTGTTATCCTTATTATCTCTGATTTTATTTGCAATTCCAATGACGAATCTTTTCCCCCTATGTATCAATATTGACCTGTTTCACTGTTTTCCATAGACTGAAGCGCCGAAAACACCTCTGCCGGAATATCCTGTAACCGCGATCAGACCTACAGTTCGCTGCACCTGGCGATAAATCCCCATTCCTGAACTTCTCAGTGCCATACTCTGCACCACAGTCAAATACCCCTCCGCACAGTGCAGCAGGGTATCTGATCTCCTGTTAATCCAGATATGTTTGTCTGTACTCTTCCCGGATTGTCTCCGGAACCAGACTTCCTCCGGTGGCCCAGGCAATATGAGCTGCCTGTCCCATATATTCCTGCAGTCCGTTTTCTTCTACATATTTCCGGAATGCCGGATGCTCCTGAAAACGTGCAACACCCTGGAAAGCAGCGCAGGCACTGGGTTCCAGGAAAATATCCTCTGCTTCCAGCAAATCCCGCATATAATTATAAAGCTTCGCATCGCGAATGGTCATTTCACCGGAAAGCAGTGTCTTCATTACCCCGCCCACAAATCCGGAGGGACGTCCCACTGCCAGTCCGTCTGCATGGGTCAGACCAGTCAGACCGATATCCTGCACAGAAATCTGACTGTTCAGACCGGTGAGCATCCCCAATACCATACAGGGTGCCTGGGTCGGCTCCACGAAGAAACAATGCACCGCATCCTTAAAAATCTGTTTTAATCCAAACGTAACTCCTCCGGGAGCTCCACCCACACCACAGGGAATATACACGAACAGAGGATGCTCCGCATCTACGGCAATGTTCTGTTCTTCCAACTGGCCCACCAGTCTTCTGGCAGCCACCGCATATCCCAGGAACAGATTTCGGGAATTTTCATCATCCACAAAATAACTGTTGGGGTTCTCATCAGACAGTTTTCTTCCGTTCTTCACTGCCTCGCTGTAATCGGATTCATATTCCACCACCGTTACGCCGTGGCTGCGCAGCAGGTCCTTTTTCCACTGCTTGGCGTCTGCCGACATATGAACGATCACCTCATAGCCAATGGCTGCACTCATAATGCCAATGCTCATTCCCAGGTTTCCTGTGGATCCCACCTGGATGGTATATTTCCGGAAAAATTCCCGTGCAGATTCCTCTGCCAGCTTCTCATAGCTGTCTCCTTCCTTTAATATACCGTGCGCCAGAGCCAAATCTTCAGTGTGCTTCAAAACTTCATAAATACCGCCTCTGGCCTTTACAGATCCGGCAATAGCCAGATGGCTGTCCATCTTCAGCAGCAGTTCTCCCTCCAGGAAACTGCCGTATTTCTCGTTCAGATGTTTCTTCATGGCAGGAATCGGACGCAAAGGCGATTCGATCAGTCCGTTCCGTTCTGCTGTCTCCGGAAAACATTTCACAATGAAAGGCGCAAATCTCTCTAAACGGGCCTCCGCGTCCAGTACATCATCCATGGTCAGCTCAAGCTCTTTCACCGCTTCTGCAAACGGAATTCTGTCCGGATTGATCCACAAAATTTCTTTCTCTGCTTTCAGATCTCCCACCATGGGAAACTGCTTTTGAAGCTGTTCTACATCCATCTGTCTGCCTCCTTCTTATTTTTGATTATACTTTGTCCAAACTCCTGTCTCGTCCGGAATATCAAATTTGGAAGGATCGAATGTGGGATCTTTTCCTACTTTTTTCTGCGCTTCATAATCCTTTAACAAACCGATTCCCTTTTTAGACAGTAATAAAATTGCGATGATATTCAGCCATGCCATCATACCGGCACCTGTATCTCCCATGGTCCAGATGATCTGCCCATTGACAAGAACACCGGAAAACGCAGAAAACAGGAAAATTGCTCTCATTGCCCAGGTTCCTATCTTATTCTCATGGGTCAGATAACGCATATTCGATTCCGCCTGATAGTAATAACCCATAAGAGAAGTAAATACAAACATGATCACAACGATTGCCAGCAGTTTGCTTGCCCAATCCCCGTATACAGAGGACAACGAATACTGTGCCCAGCGGATACCATATTCCACTCCCGGAATATTTTCCACAAGCATGGTCGTTCCATCGGCTCCTACCGTATTATAGCTGCCGGAAAGAAGGATAATCAATGCGGAAGCTGTACATACCACCAGCGTATCAATATATACTGAAAATGCCTGTACCAGGCCCTGCTTTGCCGGATGTGAACACTCGGCAGCAGCACTGACGATCGCACCGGACCCCTGTCCGGCTTCGTTGGAATAAATTCCACGTTTTACGCCCCAAGAGATGGCCGAGCCGATAATACCGCCAAATAGAGGATCCAGACCAAATGCAGAGGTAATAATTGTCTTAAATACTCCCGGCACCTCTTCAATCCGCATAACAATAACTCCTACGGCAAGTAACACATAAACCACACACATTACCGGAGCCATATACTCCGCAATTTTACTGATTCGTTTGATTCCGCCGCAGACAACCAGACCGAGAACGGCACAAAAGATCGCACCTACCAGCACCATATTGGTACCGAACGCTTCTTCATAAGTAGCTGCAATGGAATTGATGTGAAGACCCGGCATCAGGATTCCAGGTCCCAGGATTGTTGCGATGGCAAATGCGATCGCATAGGGTTTACATTTCAGTCCCTTTTCAATATAGTAAGCCGGACCGCCCAGATACTCTCCATTCTTGCTGCGCACTTTGTAGGCCTGCGCGAGAGACGTCTCAATAAATGCAGAGCTTGCACCAATAAAGGCGATCAGCCACATCCAGAAAACAGCTCCAGGGCCGCCGAAGTAAATAGCCGTTGCTACACCGGCAATATTTCCCATTCCCACACGGGAACCAACTGTAGAAGCAAATGCCTGAAACGGTGTAATACCAGTATCTGATTTTTCTCCATGGACCAGCAGTTTCACCATGTCCTTAAACATCCGCACCTGCGGAAATTTCATCCGAACCGAAAACCAGATGCCGGCACCAAGGCATAAGCACACCAGCACCATACACCAGACGATCGAGTTCAGACCATTCATTGCATTTGTAAAAAGTTCCATTGCCTATCTCCTCCTGAATAATTTTTTTAACCGTATACTCTCCTCGGTAACTAATGTAATTTCATTATTTCAAACTATTCAGGGTAAAACAATTATCGGAATTGTACTGTTTTTTATCAATATGAACCTTTTCACAAAATCTTCTCACAAAAAGCTTATTCCATTGTATAAAAGGCACAAAAAAGAGCCGGTCATTCATACAAAATGCCGACTCTTTTTTATTCTTTTTACAGTCTCTTCAACAGTTCCTCTGTCTCTTTCTCATAACCTGGTTTGCCGAGCAGAGCAAACATATTTGCCTTATAGCTTTCCACGCCCGGCTGATTAAACGGATTGACTCCGGAAATATAGCCGCTGACACCAATGGCAAATTCGAAGAAATAGAACAGCTGTCCCAGGTAGAACTCATTCTGCTCCGGAACTTTCACCATCAGGTTCGGTACGCCGCCGTCGATATGGGCCAGCATGGTTCCGTTCATGGCGCTCTTATTCACAAAGTCCATGTTCTTTCCGGCCAGGTAATTCAGGCCATCCAGATCTACCGGTTCTTCTTTAATCACCACTTCTGCTCTGGATTTCTCCACATTCAGAACTGTTTCGAACATAATTCTGGAACCGTCCTGGATAAACTGTCCCATGGAATGCAGATCTGTAGTCAGGTCTACCGACGCAGGATAAATTCCCTTCTGATCCTTGCCTTCGCTCTCACCACAGAGCTGTTTCCACCATTCTGATACATAGTGGAGACTTGGTTCATAATTGGCCAGGATTTCCAGAGATTTTCCTTTTCTGTGAAGGATATTCCGGATCGCGGCATACAGAACTGCGTCATTTTCTTCATAAACAGAATTCAAGGCCAGTTCTCTGCCGGAAGCAGCACCTTCCATCAGCTTGTCAATATCTGCGCCGCTGACAGCGATAGGCAAAAGTCCCACGGCGGTAAGCACAGAGAATCTGCCGCCCACATCATCCGGTACTACAAATGTCTCATAGCCTTCTTCTGTAGCCAAAGTTTTTAAAGCTCCTCTTGCTTTGTCGGTAGTCGCATAAATTCTCTTGGCTGCCTCTTCTTTTCCGTATTTCTTTTCGATAATTTCCTTGAAAATGCGGAATGCAATGGCAGGTTCTGTGGTCGTACCGGATTTGGAGATTACGTTAATGGAAAAATCTCTGTCTCCCAGCACCTCGATCAGCCCCTGCACATAACTGCTGCTGATGCTGTTTCCTACATAGTAAATTTCAGGAGTTTTACGGATTTCTTTGGACACATTGTTGTAGAATCCATGTCTTAAGAATTCAATCGCCGCTCTTGCTCCCAGATAGGAACCGCCGATACCAATAACCAAAAGCACGTCCGAATCACTCTGGATTTTCTTTGCTGCCTCTTTGATACGGGCAAACTCCTCTTTGTCATAATCTACCGGCAGATCAATCCATCCCAGATAATCATTTCCCTGTCCGGTTTTCTCCACCAGAACTTTCTTTGCGGCCTCAGCCTGACATTTCATTCCGGCAATTTCATCCGCGCTGAGGAATCCCATTGCTTTGGAATAATCAAATGTTACTTTACTCATGGCATCTCGCTCCTTTTCTATCATTTGGCTTTAGTATAGCAAACTTCGAAATAATCCACAAGGCATATCCGGCGTTCCTGTTATTTTTCCCATACACCGGGATTACTTCTGCAATCTTGCCAATATTTTACAACATTTTTTGTTAAATTTCCACATAGTTTTTCGCTAATTTTTGTAAAGTTCCATTTTGCCTATCTCCACTCTACTTGGAAACTTTAGATGATCATGAGCTTCCATCATTCCCCGGATCAATTCATAAACTCCCGGATGATCTCCCGCATCAGCTGTTCTTCTTCCGGACTCAGCATTTTACTGAAACGGCTTCCTGCTGCTGCACTTTCCTTGATACTTCTGGCAATCTGCTCCACCACTTCGTTCTGCACGCCTGGATCTGCCGCTGCCGAAGGGATTTCCTGCATCTTATTTCTGGCCTTTTCTATATAATCAGCCAGAGAATCCACCATCAGTTCTTCTTTATACGAAAAATCCAGTATTTGACGAAGCAGCAGCAATGCTACAGGCACTCCCACTCCGGCATAAAGATATTTCAGTGAGATTCCCTCTTCCATCCCCAGACTGGAAGACACCAGCAATGCCACACCCATAAAAAGCACGCAGACTAAAGCCGGGTACCAGACCCAATGGTTCATTCTGCGCAGCAGCCGATCGCGGCTTTTCCATAGATTGAGCCACTTTTCCTTCAGATTTGATAAGTGGTCCGTTTTTTTCAGCTTTCTTCTGTAAGTGAGGTGAACAGCCAGCATACCTATCGCTCCCAGTACACCGGTCAGTGCCATGCCATAAAAAAACACCTGCATGTCCATCAGTTTGTGTAACATAATCCCCTCCTTATTGACCTCTGCGGCTTCCTGCCGCAACATAATAAGAAACATTCCTGTACGGCTCCTTTTCCGCTCCAGCGAAAACAAAGCTCCTCAGGAGATATCTATTATTATATAACACAAACTCTGTTCTTGAAATATAAATCGTCCGACAAATTTATTGCTTACTCACCATTTTCTGCATTTTTATCTTATTTTCTTACAATTTTCTCGGTATTCGTTGAAAAATTACAGGATTTTCACCATAGCCTTCGTCAGATTTACACAGTGACGGATCGCCTGCTTCTCAAAAGCCGGATAATCTACCGTAGCGCTGTTATCTGCCTTATCGGAGATCGCTCGTATGATCAGAAACGGAATTTGATTCAGATAGGCCGCCTGACCAATGGCTGCCCCTTCCATTTCTACACAATATGCATCAAAAGCCGCCTTGATATCCGCTTTCACTGCTCCGTCCGAAATGAACTGGTCCCCACTGGCCACTCTTCCGCAGAACACCTGGATATCCGGATTCACCTGGGCACACACCTTCTTCGCCGTCTCTCTCAATCCCTCATCCGCTGCAAAAGAAAGCGTATCCATTCTGGGAATCTGTCCCCTCTCATATCCGAAACCGGCCGCGTCCACATCGTGCTGTACCACATCGGTAGACAATACGATATCTCCGATGTTGACTTCATTTTTCAAGGAACCGGCAATTCCCGTATTGATCACCGCATCCACAGCATAAACATCTGCCAGAATCTGGGTACAGATTCCCGCATTCACTTTGCCAATACCCGAACGGACCACTACCACATTCTTTCCTTCCAGTTCTCCCTGGTAAAACTCCATGGAAGCTTTTTTCGCCACATGGACATTCGTCATTGCTTCTTTTAAATAAGCCACTTCTTCTTCCATGGCCCCGATAATTCCAATCTTATTCATGCTTCATTTCTCCTTATTTTCCTGAGTTTTCTTACACTTAATCTCCTGCATTTACTCTGGTCCTACCGCTGTCCATCTGTCTGCAAACAGCAGAAACCCCGATTCGCCGCTGTTTCTATTGTAACAAATCCTCCTTCGAATTGCCATTGTTTTTCACCTGTCTCTTCGCCGTGACTAAAGCGGGCAAGCCCTCTTCAACTTCCTTTCCCCGCAATCTTCAAGGATGCCGGACTTCCCGGTGATTTCCGCTATGCCCCAATCGAAGCGAGACAGAGTCCCTGAATACTTTATTCGTAAACATGCCTTCCTCATGTATTTACGCACATCCCCACGGAGGCCCACGGAGCGTTCATATCATTCTCATTGATTCCAGTCCTCTTTTCTGCTATAATCCAAAAAGCAGAACGAAACTTATATCCCGCCATTTCAAGGGCGGCCAGATACATTACAGGAGGGAAACATCATGGTATACAAAACATCCGGCGTCTGTTCCAGCCAGATTCAATTTGAATTACAAGATAACAAAGTACACAATGTAAGATTTACCGGCGGCTGCAATGGAAATCTCCAGGGAATCGGCAAGCTGGTGGAGGGCATGGATGCACAGGAAGTCATTGCACGTCTGGAAGGAACCCGCTGCGGATTCAAATCCACTTCCTGCCCGGATCAGCTGGCAAAAGCGCTGAAAGCAGCTATGCAGAATTAATCTCGGCCAAGGCAGAACCGGCAGCACTTTTCTTATTCTTTTAAAGAACAGCCAAAATGAGGGCACCAACAGTCATGTATGACTTGAAGGCTGCCCTTATTTTTGTTTTCGTAAATTCTATTCTGTTTTCCTTTTCAGTTCTTGATTTTCTCCCCCTGTTTTCTATTCTTCGGGCGTTTCCATTCTGCGAACAGCGCTCTCATCTTCAGCTGCAGTTTTCAGTTTCTCTTACGGTGGTTATCTCGGTTTCATCCCCAACCAACGTAGTTGCACCACCCCTTTTACGTGAGATATCTCCATTTTCCCCTCAGCCACCGTAACTCTTCCCAAAAGCCTTAAGCATTTTAATACACCGTCTTGCCAAACTGGTCAGACGCAAGGCCCCTCACTCCAAATTCCTCTCTGACCACTGCCCTTCCTAGACAACCGTTTTTCATGAATTTAGAAACAAAAATATCCCCCCCAGGCCTTGAACCCCCGTTTCAAAGCCTGGGGATACGCATTTAAACGCATTCACCCTTACCGCCGCATGCGTTGAGCGAAACTTGCAAAACCAGTTGCATTTCTGGATCACGAAGTGCACAGCAATTCGTCCAGTACCTTTTAATACCCGAATCCTTTCTGCGAAAACTCCACCTGCAGCAGGTTTCCTACTCCACAAAAGAATGGCTCATGATATAAAAGGCTTCCTGGCTGGGCCGGTATGCTTTTTCTTTTTTCTCCAGTGTACTGTCATATTGTTCTGCGGCCTCTTCACTGACCGCCATCACCGGACTGTCATAATAAAACCATCTGCGTCCGTCCAGGCAGCCCGGAATCAGTTCCTTCACCAGCATTGCCGCCGGATATTTTCCGTTTTCCAGACACACATTGTATTTCCTGCAGCATTTAAATCCGCAGCTGACATAATTGCCGGGATCTCCGAATATTACGACCGTATCGTATCCCAGTTTCTGTGCCTGCTCAAAGGAGTGCTCCATGAGCATCTTTCCGTACCCGCGCCGCTGGTATTTCGGCAGGATACTGACAGGACCGAAGGTAAGAATTTCTTTCGTTTCTCCCTGCTCATCAACCAGCTTCGATCTGGTATACATAATGTTTCCTATAATCTCACCTTCGTATTCCAGTACAAAGTCCAGTTCCGGGATAAAGTCTTCATGTTCTCTCATAATATGGACCAGATAATGCTCCATGCAGCCGGGAACATAAATATTATAGAAGGCTTCTCTTGTGATTCTTTCTACTGCCTCATAATCTTCCTTCCGTTCGTTTCTGATACAGATTTCTTTATCCATTATTATCTTTCCTCCGATTATTTTTTTGTTTTGACTGCTCCCTGTCACCGCCAGTCAGTTCTGGACCATTTCATCAATCCACGCTTCCGCAAAACAGCTCTGCGCCTTCTCAAAGATCCCTGCCGCAAAGCAGCTCCGCACCTTTTCATCGATCCCATTTATCACAGAGGGACTGAATCTCTCTGGTAAACCGCTCCAGATCTTTATTTGCGCCGCCTTCATTTCTGCGGATTACTTCCATCAGGCGGCGTCCCATGGCCACCAGACGTTCAAAGACTGCCGCCGCTCTGGGACTTGCTTTTCCTGCTGCCTCTCTGCGTTTTTCACCCTGAGCCTGGTAAATAAATGCATTCGCCTCCAGATCATAGACGGAACCGCTGAAAGGAGCCACTGCATCGTATCCCAGCTCTTTCTCCAGTCTTTCTGCAAAAATCTCTGTCACCTGATCATCGCCATGTACTACAAATACTTTCCGCGGCTTATCCTGAAAAGCTCCTGCCCATTTCAGCAGCCCGTTCACATCCGCATGACCGCTGATCCCCGGCAGACGGCAGATTTCTGCGGCCACCCGGATTTCTTCTCCAAAAAGCTTGACATGATCCGCACCTTCCACCAGCGCGCGTCCCAGGGTCCCCACGGCCTGATAGCCCACAAACAAAATGGTATTGTGGGAATCCCAGAGGTTATGCTTCAGATGATGCTTGATCCTTCCTGCGTCGCACATACCGCTGGCTGAAAGGATCACCTTAGGCTCATCATCGAAATTGATGGCCTTAGATTCCTCACTGGTGATGGTCTTCTTCAGCCCGGCAAAACCAATGGGATTGATCCCCTGATTCAGCAGTGAGATTGCTTCCTCATCATAGCAGTCCAGCTGGTGTTCCAGAAAGATGCCTGTCGCCTCATTGGCCAGAGGACTGTCCACATAAACCGGAAAACCGTCATGGCCATGGACTCTGTTCTCTGCCTTGATCTGGCGCAGGAAATACAGCATCTCCTGGGTACGTCCCACGGCAAAAGACGGGATCACCACATTGCCGCCCCGGTCAAAAGTCCTCTGCAGCACCTCCGTCAATGCCGATACATAATCCGGCCGTTCCCCGTGGCTTCTGTCTCCATAGGTGGATTCCATCACTACGTAATCTGCTTCCGTCACATAGGAAGGATCCCGTATCAAAGGCTGATCCGTATTTCCAATGTCTCCGGAAAATACCAGTTTTCTGGTTTCTTCGCCTTCCGTGATCCAGATCTCGATACTGGAAGATCCCAGCAGATGTCCCGCATCGGTGAACCGCACCACGATTCCCTCTGACAGATGCAGCTTCTTTCCATATTCGCAGCTTACAAAAAGCTTAATGACACCCAGGGCATCCTGAATGGTATAAGCCGGCACAAATTCTGGTTTGCCGCTTCTGCGTCCTTTCCGGTTCCGCCACTCTGCCTCAAACATCTGTATATGCGCACTGTCGCGAAGCATGATATCACAGAGATGGCAGGTGGCCTCTGTGGCATAAATATTTCCCTGAAATCCCTTTGCAAACAAAGCCGGAAAATTTCCGGAATGGTCGATGTGCGCATGGGTCAAAAGGGCAAAGTCCAGCTCCCCCGGATTTACCGGAAGCGGCGCATTTTCATAAAAATTCTGTCCCTGTTCCATTCCGCAATCAATCAGTATCTTCTTCCCTGCAGCTTCCAGATAAAAACAGCTGCCGGTCACCTCATGGGCTGCACCAATAAATGTAAGCTTCATTTTATTTTACCCCTTTCTGCCATGATAGGAAAGAGGGTATCACTACCGTGATACCCCCGTGTTTCATTCATTCCATCTCAGAGAACCGCTGCTTCCTGTTCCGGTTCCGCCGCCATCACCTCTTCGTATTTTGTAAGAATAATCTGCTGTATCCTGTCTCTTGTAACAGAATTGATGGGATGTGCAATATCTCTGTACTCCCCATCCGTTGCCTTACGGCTTGGCATGGCAATAAACAGACCCTTTTCCCCTTCGATCACTTTTATATCATGTACCACAAATTCATCATCCAATGTGATGGAAACAACCGCTTTCATTTTTCCTTCTTTTGCCACTTTTCTTACTCTTACATCTGTGATATTCATCTTGTAAAGCTCCCTTCATCTGTATTTCTCTTTTTCATACTGCAGAAATGACTGTTTATCCTTCCGCATTTTTACGTACTTTTACAGCACGTATCTTTCATTTTTTTCTACGACAATCTTAATGCCGTCTTCGCCGCAATGGTAAGAATTCGCTCTTATAGTATCACGGCTTTCGACGATGCAGTTTTCTATGTGTGTATTATCGCCTAGATAAACGTCATTGAGAATTACAGAATTCTTAATTACACAGTTATTGCCAACGAATACTTTTTTAAACAAGATGGAATTTTCCACTGTTCCGTTTACAATACAGCCACTGGCCACCAGACTGTTCTTCACAACAGCCCCGGGATTGTATTTTGCCGGAGGAAGATCATCAATCTTTGTTTTGATATCCGGTTTCTCACGGAAAAAGTAATCCCTTACTTCCGGCTTCAGAAAATCCATATTTGTCTTATAATAAGATTCGGCAGTGGAAATATTGCTCCAGTAGGTATCAATCTTGTACCCGTAAATCCTCTTCAGATTCTTATAACGGATCAGAATATCCCGTACAAAATCATGTCTTCCTTCCTGTGCGCATTTTTCGATGAGTTCGATCAGCTGACGCCGGCGGATCACATAAATACCTGTGGATACGGTATTATACTGCGATACCATGGGTTTCTCTTCGAACTCCTCTACCCGGCAGTCATCATTGAGACGAAGCACACCAAAACGCTCCACTTCTTCCGGATCGCTGCAGGTGGTGCATACTACCGTCACATCGGCCCGTTTTGCAATGTGATATTCCAGAACCTTATTATAATCCAGTTTGTAAATACCATCTCCAGATGCAATGACTACATATGGTTCATGGCTGTTTTTGAGCCATGTCAGATTCTGATAGATTGCATCTGCAGTTCCCTGGTACCAGAAGCTGTTGTCAGCTGTTATGGTGGGAGTAAAAATATACAGGCCTCCCTGCTTTCTTCCAAAATCCCACCATTTGGAAGAACTCAGATGTTCATTCAGAGAACGGGCATTGTACTGCGTCAGCACCGCCACTTTCTGAATATGAGAATTCGCCATATTACTCAGAGCAAAATCAATGCTGCGATATGCGCCTCCAATAGGCATTGCCGCAATCGCCCGCTTATGCGAAAGCTCCCGCATACGGCTGTTGTTGCCGCCCGCCAAAATAATACCTAACGCTCTCATGCCTTGTCACCGTCCTTTGCTATTACTCCTCCGCTTACGAGTATTCCATCGGGATAATCTTCTGCTGTTGTCACTCCTGAAAGAGCGGTGTTTTTGCCGATTTTCACACCATCGGGAATTACGGAGCCTTCACCCACCGTCGCTATCCCAAATGCATAAATATTCGGTTTGCGAACGTTTGGCGCTTCTTCACCGCATCCCATTACCACATGATTGCCCACAACTACTTCTTCTGCAATAATGGCCTTGTCAATGGTGGTATCATTTCCAATGCGGGTATTCTTCATAATAATAGAATCGCGTACAACACTGCCTTTCCCAATGACTACGTTGGGACCAATAACTGAGTTGTGCACTTCTCCATAAATTTCTGATCCCTCACCGATCAGAGCCTTGTCCAAAACCGCCGTATCCGCTATGTACTGCGGCGGGATCACATCCCCTTTTGTATAAATTTTCCAGAACTCTTCATATAAATTAAATTCCGGAATAATGTCTATCAATTCCATATTGGCTTCCCAGTAGGAACCAAGTGTTCCCACATCTTTCCAATATCCGTTATACTCATATGCAAAAAGTCTCTGGCCTCTCTCCCTGCAATACGGAAGGATATGCTTTCCAAAATCGCAGCCATTCTGATCCTTCATGGCATAAAGCGCTTCTTTTAATATGGGCCAGCTGAAAATATAAATACCCATTGATGCAAGATTGCTGCTGGGCTTTTCCGGTTTCTCCTCAAATTCCAGAATGCGCCCTGTCTCATCTGTTACCATAATACCAAAACGGCTTGCCTCTTCAATAGGAACAGGCATGGTGGCAATCGTTACATCCGCTTTATTCGCCTTATGGAAATCCAGCATTACCTCATAATCCATTTTGTAAATATGATCACCGGATAAGATCAGCACATAATCCGGATTATATTGTTCCATATAAGCCATATTTTGAAAAATAGCATTGGCAGTTCCTGTGTACCATTCACTGTCCGTGCTTTTTTCATAAGGCGGCAGTACAGTTACTCCTCCTTCGTTCCGGTCCAAATCCCACGGAATACCAATTCCAATATGGGTATTTAATCGAAGAGGCTGATACTGGGTTAGTACACCCACTGTATCAATTCCAGAGTTAATACAGTTACTCAGCGGAAAATCGATGATGCGGTATTTCCCGCCGAAGGCTACAGCCGGTTTTGCCACTTTTTCAGTCAGGACGCCAAGGCGGCTGCCTTGTCCACCAGCCAAAAGCATGGCAATCATCTCTTTCTTTATCATGCAATCACCTCTTGTATGTTATGATTTGTATATTATACCACACATTTATTTAATAGTGAACATTTTTTACAAATTTTTGAAATAATTTTCCTGTTTTTTATCGTATCTGTATATATTTTTTACTACTTTCTTCTATTTTTCAACACAAAATTGTATGTTTTCTCTATATGCAGCCTTTTATTTTGTTAAATTTTCATCATATTCGACATTATTTTTATGCACGGATTTGCTTTTCATTTCAAAAGGTTCGGGGTATAATGTAGCAAATATGTAATGAAGGAGCCACTACTATGTATACAATCCATTTTGATCAACCGATTCACATCCATTTTATCGGAATCGGAGGAATCAGCATGAGTGGACTTGCAGAAATCCTGCTGCAGGAGAATTTCACTGTTTCCGGATCTGATATGAAAGAAAGCCCTCTGACAGACACTCTGAAAGCCAGGGGCGCACATATCTATATCGGACAGCGTGCCTCAAACATCGAAGATTCCGTGCAGCTTGTCGTATATACCGCTGCCATCCACCCGGACAACCCGGAATATGCCCAGGCAGTCAGACGGAACCTGCCCATGCTCACCCGTGCCCAGCTTCTGGGACAGCTGATGCATAATTATAAAGTTCCCATTGCCATTGCCGGGACTCACGGAAAAACCACAACCACTTCCATGGTTTCCCATATTCTGCTGGAAGGAAATTGCGATCCTACCATCTCCGTAGGCGGAATCCTTCCTGCCATTGGCGGCAACATCCGGGTAGGACATTCCCAGACCTTTGTCACAGAAGCCTGTGAATATACCAACAGCTTTTTAAGCTTCTTTCCGAAAATAAGTATCATATTAAATATGGACGCAGATCATCTGGACTTTTTCAAGGATCTGGACGATATCCGCCATTCTTTCCGGCTGTTTGCCGAAAAGCTTCCGGCAGACGGCACTTTGATCATCAACTGCGATACTCCGGAATACGAAACTGTCACCCGGGATCTGCCCTGCCAGGTCATCACCTATGGCCTGGAAAATGACGGCGACTTTACGGCCCAGGATATTACCTACGACGAAAAAGGCTTCGCCACCTTTACCTGCCTCAGAAACGGCAGCTCTCTGGGCGAATTCCATCTGCAGGTGCCGGGTATCCACAATGTATCCAACGCTCTGGCTTCCATTGCCCTGGGCGTTTTGCTGGGACTGGATACCGATGTGATCCGCCGCGGACTTGCCTCCTTTACCGGAACCGACCGGCGCTTCCAGTACAAAGGGGAAATCGGAGGCGTAACGATTATCGATGACTATGCCCACCACCCCACAGAAATCGAGGCAACCCTGCATGCCGCCGCAAATTATCCTCATAAGAAAATGTGGTGTGTATTCCAGCCTCATACCTATACCAGGACCAAAGCGCTGCTTTCTGAATTTGCCCAGGCCCTGACTCTGGCCGACCATGTGATCCTGGCAGATATCTACGCCGCCAGAGAAACGGACAATCTGGGGATTTCCTCCAGAGATATTCAGAAGCTTCTCCAGGAAGCGGGAACTCCCTGTGAGTATTTCCCCACCTTTGATGAAATTGAAACCTATCTTCTGGAGAACTGTACCGCCGGAGACCTGGTGCTGACCATGGGTGCCGGCGATGTGGTGCAGATTGGGGAAGAATTGCTGGGAAATACCGGACGATAAACCGGGCTGTCCCCAAACATCTTTATTTTTAAATCTTTTTGTGCAGAATCTGACCATATATACGGCCGGTATTCTGCACATTTTTTATATAATAGGAAAACCGAACCTTTCATTCTGACTCTCCTATCACACAGAACCCTCCGCAAGGGTCTGTACAAAGAAAATTGGGGATTTTTTTATACACATCCTGAAAATCCTCTGTTTACCTAGGATAAGACGGGTTATCCACATTATCCACAGCTTTATACACATTTTTGCCTTTCCAGACCTGTGGATTGCACTGTGCATAACTTACTTGACATAATTCTACATCATTTTCTCTCATTCTTCTTTATTTTTCACTTTTTTTCGACCTTTGAAAGTGACATAATTCGCAGCCCCCTTTTTTGTCCACATTATCCACATTATCCACACTCCTTTTTGTGGAAATCTTCCGTGGAAATCTAATTTTTCCACCCTATTTCTTTTTGAAAAAGTCTATGCTATAATCCAGGAATACTACAAATAATCCCGGACAGCCAGAGTGCACCTGTACCTGCACCTGTGATATGTCCGTTCAGAAAGCAGGTTTTAGAATGACACAGATTTCCATACAAAAAACATCCTCTGACGGAGTGACTATCGTACCCAATGTCTTTATCCAGAACTATATGCCGGAAGCCAACGGGGAATTTGTAAAAGTTTATCTTTACCTTCTCCGGATCCTGTCCGATGCTTCCGCTTCCTTTACTCTTGCTGACGGCGCAGATGCACTGAACTGTACCGAACGGGATATCCTCCGCGCGCTGAAATACTGGGACAAGGCCGGTGTCCTGGAATTGTCCTTTGACTCTTCCCGGAAACTTTCCGGCATCCGCCTCCTCTCCCTTCAGGGATCAGAGGAACAGATTTCCGCAGCCAGCCAGCCTGTACTGCAGACAGAACAGGAAGAACTTGCCATCTCTGCCGCCAAACCAGCAGCCTCAGCCATCCAGGAACCTTCTGCGTCAGATGTACATGCCGCCAGTCAGGAACCTCTTTCCAAATCCGGGACACCTTCCCGCGAGGTTTCCAGAGAAGTATTAAAGAAGCTTCAGGATGATGAAGACTTTGCACAGCTTCTCTTTATCGCCGAACAATATCTGGGCCGTACCTTAAGCTCTACAGATACAGGAAAAATTGCCTATTTTTATGATCAGCTGAAGCTTCCCTGTGAGCTGATCGAATATCTGATCGAATACTGTGTTTCCGGAGGGCACCGCAGTATCCGCTATATTGAGCGGGTAGCTCTTTCCTGGGCGGAAAAGGGCATTTTCACCGTAGACCAGGCAAAAGAAGAATCCACACTTTACAATAAGAATTATTTTTCCATTCTCAAGGCTCTTGGCGTTAAGAACCGGAATCCTGTAGATGCGGAGATTTCCATTATGGACACCTGGCTGAACGAATATGGATTTACCCTGGATATCATCAAGGAAGCCTGCACCAGGACGGTCCTTCAGACCGGACAGCCCAGCTTCCAATACGCGGACCGGATCCTGGAAGACTGGAAAAAGAACAATGTCCGCCATCTGGAAGATATTGCGCCTCTGGATACAAAACATAACCGCAAAAAAACCGCTGCCAAAACAAACACCCAAAACAATCAGGGATCCAGAAACCGTTTCAACAATTTCCATCAGCGGGACTACGATTATGAATCACTGGAAAAACAGCTTTTGACCCGGTAAAGGAGTTTGTATGCTACAGAATACACAATATGATACCATCATGCGGGAATATGGCCGGCGCCAGAACCGGAACCGGCAGCAATTAGAAGAACACGTGCGGGAAATATACCTTCGTTTTCCCCGGATGCAGGAAATCGACCGGGAAGTCTCTTCCTGCAGCATCCAGAAAGCAGAAGCTCTGATGAACGGTTCCGAGACCGGAACCGATGATCTCAGGGAAAAGGTCCGGCAGCTTTCCCGGGAACGCATAGATATTCTTACTTCCCACGGCTATCCTGCGGATTATCTGGATATGCATTATGACTGTCCTTTGTGCGAGGACACCGGCTACGTGGGAAATGAAAAATGTATCTGCTTCAAAAAAGCCGCTATTGATCTGCTGTATTCCCAGTCGAATCTGGGCGAAATTCTGGAAAAAGAAAACTTTGAACACTTTTCTTTCGACTATTATTCTGCTACAATAAGAAACGAAACAACCGGTCTTACTGCCTATGAAACAGCCAAACGGGCAGTAGACAAAGCTAAACTTTTTATCCAGACCTTTGATACTTCCTTCCGCAACCTGTTTCTCTACGGAGATACAGGAGTGGGTAAAACCTTTCTTTCCCACTGCATTGCCAGGGAACTGATCAACAGCACACACTGGGTTGTTTATTTTTCAGCTTTTGATCTATTTGATTTGTTTGCGCGCAATACCTTCGGCAAAACAACACAGGAATCCCAGTTACAGGAACCTGTCTTCGACTGTGACCTGCTGATCATTGATGACCTGGGAACAGAGCTCAACAACAGCTTTGTGACCTCACAGCTTTTTCTGTGCATCAATGAACGCATCATGCGCAAAAAATCTACTATTATTTCCACCAATCTGGGATTAAACATTTTCAAGGAGACCTATTCCGAAAGAATATTCTCCCGTATACTGAGCCATTATGACATGATTTCCCTGATCGGACAGGATATTCGAATTCAAAAAACTTTATTAGGAGGAAAATAACATGGGACAGGGCAACAACAAAGATTTGGAAACACTTCCAGCCGGCAGACTGGGGCTGATCTCGCTGGAAAGCTGCGCCGAACTGGGAGCAGCGGTAGACCAGTGGCTTGTCAAATGGAGAAAAGAAAGGCAGCACGAACACAAATCCAGCATTGCTTTTGAAGGTTATGAACGGGATTCCTACCTGATCCAGACCAGTGTTCCCCGTTTTGGTTCCGGAGAGGCAAAGGCCACCATCAAAGAATCTGTCCGCGGAGATGATATCTATATCATGGTGGATGTATGCAACTACAGCATGACGTATCCCATCGGACCATATACGAACCTGATGTCACCGGATGATCATTTCCAGGATCTGAAGCGTGTCATCGCCGCCATTGCCGGCAAAGCCAGAAGGCTGAACGTGATCATGCCTTACCTTTATGAAAGCCGTCAGTTGAAACGGACTTCCAGAGAATCTCTGGACTGCGCCACAGCGCTTCAGGAACTGGTCAGCATGGGAGTGGAAAATATCCTTACATTCGATGCACATGATTCCAGAGTACAGAACGCCACACCACTGCATGGATTTGAAACAGTCACCACTGTTTACCAGTTCATTAAAGCACTGCTGAACCAGGAAAAAGATCTGAAGATCGACAGCGGTCATCTGATGGTCATCAGCCCGGATGAAGGCAGCATGAACCGCGCCATTCAGCTGGCCAATGTAATGGGCGTAGACATGGGTATGTTCTACAAACGCCGGGATTATTCCCGTGTGGTCAACGGACGCCATCCGGTGGTTGCCAACGAATTCCTGGGAGCCAAGGTAGAAGGAAAGAACATGATCATTATTGATGATATGATCTCTTCCGGAAATACCATCCTGGAAGTAGCAGAACTGCTCAAAGAACGTAAAGCCAATAAGATCTTCATTTTCTCCACCTTCGGCCTGTTTACAGATGGGCTGGCGAAATTTGACAAAGCATTTCAGGAGGGAATGTTCGATGGGCTGTACACCACCAACCTGATCTATCAGTCCCCGGAACTGCTTTCCAAAAACTATTATGTGACCTGCGATATGAGCAAGTACATCGCTCTGCTCATTGATACTTTGAATCACGATGTATCCATCAGCCATCTGCTGACCCCCATTGACCGTATCAATCGCTGCATCACCAACTACAAGGCACAGTATGGGGATAAATAATCCGAAAAAAGAATCCTGCCTGCAGGATTCTTTTTTCTATACCACTGTTCATATGCCATGGCCAAAGCTTCTTTTCCCCGCCATCTCTACAGACGGATCTCATGAAAAGGCAGCCCCATCTGTCTCAGAAGCTTTGCCTCTCTGGTATGGCAGGTACACAGGAGCACCTGCTTTCCGCATTTTGCCAGCCATTTCAGGGTCTGGGCCAGACGTTTCTCATCGTACATGACAAATACATCGTCCAGGAGCAGCGGCAGGCTCTCTTCCTGACAGAGAATCTCCGAAGCCGCCATCCGCAGGGAAAAATAAAGCTGTTCCATTGTTCCCCGGCTCAACTGCTCCAGGGGAATCAAATGTTCACCGGTATCCACAGAGATCCGGAAATCTTCATCCAACAGTACCTGATGGTATTTTCCTTCTGTAATTTCCCGGAAAATTTCTGAAGTGCGCTTCCGCAGTCTGTTTCCGATCCTCCCCTGCATTTCGCCGGAAATTCTGTCAATGGTGGAAACTGCCAGATCCAGCGCTTTCAATTTCTCCGGAAGTCCCTGATAAGAAGGCTTTTCATTGTAATACTCTTCCTGCTCACTGCGCAGATTCTCCAGCAATGTACGCTTTTCTGCAATTTCCTCCAGAAGATGTTCCCGGATAAAACCCAGCCGTTCCAGCTCCCGGGCACGGCTGTCTTTTTTCTGATGCTCTTTTCTGCGCATCCGGCGCAGAGTCTTCATCCGTCTGCTGCGGAAATAAAGCAGAACTCCTTCTGCCGCCAGTCCCAACAGAACCGGAACCACCCGGAGCCATCCTTCCAGAAATGCCAGGGCAATCCCGGCGCCGAAGGCCACCAGCAGCATACCTATATTCCATACGGCTGACATGCCTCCCACAGCAGCTCCCTGCTCCGCATTTTCCCTGGCCCGGTCCATACCCGCCTGATTCTGCTCAAGATTTGTCTCCAGACGTTTCAGTTCTTCTTCCTGATGGAGGATCTGTTCCTGAAGATGCTCTCCTCTTCTCTGATATTCCTGCTGTTCATTTAACAGCTGACCGGACAACTCTTTCTTCTCCTTTTTCAGAATGGCAAATGTCCTCTCCAGATTCAGTTCTCCATCTCCGCTGTCCTGGCAGTTCGCCATATAATTTTTCAGTTCCATGGCCAGTTCCTGTCCGGTACCCGCCCGAAGCTGCCCGATGGATACCGTATTATCATAGATACTCTCACTGATGCCTCCAAGAAGCATCTTCAGATCTCCATCGCCAATACTCAGCTGCTCACCGTCTGTTTCACAGACCAGAGCCGCTCCTGCACGCTCCTTTTGGAATCCCCGGTCCAGACGAAACTTCCTTCCGCCGCATGCAAAACGGATGCTCCCTCCATAATAACCGCTGTTCTCCCAGGGTTCGTAACGGCTGTAGCTGTCCGTCCTTGCCGCTCTTCCCCGCTGCCTCCGCATACCGAAAAACATGCTCTTGATAAACGTATGCAGCGTTGTTTTCCCGCTTTCATTGGTGCCGTACATAATATTTAGTCCATCCCGCAGAGTAAATTCCTTTTGCTGAAGACATCCGAAATTTTTCACTGCCACCTGTAAGATTTTCATAGCCGTCCCTCCAACATTGCATGAAGGCCGTAAAACAAAGCCATCTCTTCCACTTCTGTCATGGCTTCTTTCTCCAGGAAACTCCCGATGTATTCGCCGATCAGAGTTCCTTCATACCTGTTCATCAGTTCTTTTAAATTATAATCCGGTGTGCTGGCATCCTCCACCTGGGTAATATTTCCCAGGGTTTTCAACCGCAGCAGTTCAAAATCCTTTTCTGCATCTCTGCGCCCGGTCAGCAGAATCCGGTACAGATGAGCCGCCCCCTTCTGCCGGATCTCATAGGTGATCTGCTCTTCCAGCGAAAACTGGGTGGTATCCGGCCGTACCGGTATTTCCAGATCTCTGTATTCTCTGGCAGCCATGGGAACCATGCGAAGCTGCAGAGTTCCCCTGGTGTCCCATTCGCCCAGGATTATCCCATGGCTGCCGGTGTCATTCCGGTCCAGAGGTTCCAGAGCTCCTGCATAGGCCATATTTTCCGACAGGATCCTGGGTTTGTGAATGTGCCCCAGGGCAACATAATCAAAGCCTGCATTCCGCAGCCTCGATAAGTCCAGCGGCGCATGGGAAGCATCTCCTCCATGGGCCAGCAGGATATGTTTGCCTTTTTGTCCGTTGGGACGCAGGGAATCATAGATGGGCTCCTTCTGCTCTCTGCCGTAATAACTGCATCCATACACCCATGTATGAAGCCCGGGAAGCTCATAGGCAGCCGGCTGTTCTTCCCAGATACCGGTCACATTCCCGGCCCAGGGGAACTTCAGATATGCCGAATCTGCTCTCAGATAATCATGATTTCCTGCGGTCAGCACAATTTCTGTATCAGGAATAGAGGAAAACAGATAGTTCACCTCTTTTAACTCTTTTACCAATGGCTGCCGGTGAAACAGGTCCCCTGAGATCAGCAGCAAATCTGCCTTTTCTTCTCCGGCAAATGCAATGGCACGGCGAAAGGTATCCCAGATTTCCCGGGCCCTTGCGTCGCTCCAGCTTTCTCCTTTGTCCGGAGTTGCCCCCAGATGCACATCTGCCATATGTATAAACTTCATAAATCAAATCCTTTCCAATCATACAGGAAAGCTGCAACCCCGCCGGCAGCTCCGGCGAAAATTGCAGCTTTTTGTCTCTACAAATTCCAGATGCAAAAGATATCCGGTGAAACCTGACCTTTTGCCCTGGTCCCTTCTCTCCTCTGTTCTTACAGATCGCAGTTCTTAACTGTTCGTGGGAATGGGATCACGTCACGGATATTGGACATACCGGTCAGATACATGACGCAGCGCTCGAATCCCAGTCCAAATCCAGAATGACGGGTAGAACCATATTTCCGAAGATCCAGATAGAATCCATAATCTTCTTCTCTTAATCCCAGCTCCCGCATACGTGTCAGAAGCTTATCATAATCATCCTCTCTCTGGCTTCCGCCGATGATCTCTCCGATCCCCGGAACCAGACAGTCCATGGCTGCCACCGTTTTGCCGTCTTCATTCTGCTTCATATAGAAAGCCTTGATCTCCTTGGGATAATCTGTTACAAATACCGGGCGCTGGAATACCTGCTCGGTAAGATAGCGCTCATGCTCAGTCTGCAGATCACAGCCCCAGAACACTTTGTACTCAAATTTGTCATTGTTCTTCTCCAGAATTTCGATGGCTTCTGTGTAGGTCACATGACCAAATTCCGAATTGGCCACATGCTGCAGACGTTCGATCAGCCCTTTATCCACAAAAGAATTGAAGAACTTCATCTCTTCCGGCGCATGTTCCAGTACATAATTGATCACATATTTCAGCATGGCTTCCGCCAGATCCATATTATCCTGCAGATCCGCAAACGCGCATTCCGGCTCGATCATCCAGAACTCCGCTGCATGACGGGTCGTATTGGAATTCTCCGCCCGGAAGGTGGGACCAAACGTATAAATATTGCGGAACGCCTGAGCAAAGGTCTCGCCGTTAAGCTGGCCGCTTACCGTAAGATTGGTCTCTTTTCCGAAGAAATCCTGGCTGTAATCTACGTTTCCATCTTCTGTCTTTGGCGGATTCTCCATATCCAGGGTGGTTACCCGGAACATCTCTCCGGCTCCTTCACAGTCGCTTCCGGTAATCAGGGGCGTATGCACATAAACAAAACCTCTTTCCTGGAAAAACTGATGGATCGCATAGGCCACCAGAGAACGTACACGGAACACTGCCTGGAAAGTGTTGGTCCTCGGTCTCAGATGGGTAATCGTCCGCAGATACTCCATTCCATGACGTTTCTTCTGCAGAGGATAATCCGGCGCCGACGCCCCCTCCACCTGTACTTCCACTGCCTGAATCTCAAAAGGCTGCTTAGCCTGCGGCGTAGGTACCAGAGTTCCCTTAACGATCACAGCCGCACCCACATTCAGCTTGGAAATCTCCTGGAAATTCTCCATCTTATCATTATATACTACCTGTAATGTTTCAAAATACGTTCCATCATGCAACACCAGAAATCCAAAAGTTTTGGAATCGCGGATGCTTCTCACCCATCCGCCCACCGTCACTTCCTGATTCAGGAAACTGTCACGGTCTCTGTAAATCTCTTTTACTGTTGTCAGTTTCATTACTCATGCTCCTTCTCTGTATTACGGCTCTTCCCTCTCCCGGCCGCGGCTGTCAATGAACCCTTTCCGCCGGGCCATTGGACTTATTCTAAAGTATAGCTCATTCAGAGAACACATGCAAGGTACTATTTTCTGCAGACTGTCCATTCTCACAAACTGCTGCCATGGCAGCTTCTTTATCCGAAATTCCTCTTTGGTACAGATCGGCTTTCTACCAGACCACGCTTCCGGTCTTCTCCACAGTATCTCCCAGATGAAAGGCAGATATCCCCCGGCTCATGACGATATACAGCATATCCCCGATGGTAATCCCTCTCACACTGTCCAGTTCCTCATAACTGTCGTATTTTCCGTATCCTTCTTCCTGGTTCAGCAGACATCGGAATACAATCTGGAATCCTTCTCCCTCCACATACCGGAACAGCGTATAATAATCCTCCGGTTCCGGATATTCTCCGTTGTTCGAAGACGCGCTCCAGGAAGGAGAATATCCGCTTGTGGCGCTCTCTTCCGTTCCATTTGCTTCAAAGGGTCTCGCCCCTCCCGATCCATAGGGAGCCTGCGTACGATATGCCATTCCCAGAAGATTCTGCTCTTCCAGAACCAGAATGCTCTTATACTGATCCGTTCCCGGACAGTAAACGGCGTTTTCCAGGATATTCTTATCTGTCTCCTGCACATCGGCAGGATCGCTGACATCAAACATGGACAGCTTCACTTCCCGCCTCCCGTCAGAAGCATTATCCTCCCATCCGATTCCCAGCAGCCGGTCCTCTCCATAGAAATGGAGATAAGAAGAGAATCCCGGAATTTTCAGTTCTCCCAGAATCCTGGGCTCTTCCGGATCTGACAGATCCACAGAAAACAGCGGATCGGTCTCCAGAAATGTGACAAAGTAACCGGTATCGCCCAGGAAACGGGAAGACTTCAAATCTTCACCCGGAGCCAGGTCCGTGATCTGGCCGGTCACCTGCAGATCCTGATCCAGGATATAAAGCCCTGTGCTGCTACCTCCCTCGTTCCATTCCCAGGTCACCATCCGCAGATATCCCTGATACTCATCCATGGAAAAAGAATCATTCAGGACTCCTGGTACCGAGCCTCCGGCTTCTGGCTCTATCTGTCCATCCGCGTAGGAAAAACGGACAATATTTGTCATCTGCGACGTTCCATAGTGTACACCGGTCACATAAATATTCTCCCGGCTCACATAGAAATCTGTGGATTCGGTCACTACAGCACACCGGTCTGCCAGCTTCTCCGGCTCCTGCAGATCCACGGATACCACCACAAAATACGTGTATCCAACGCTGCTCTCCTCTTTCGGAAGGTAAATGCGGTCTGACGGAAGCAGCTCTCCTCCTGCCAGAGGAACATAGCCGTCTCTCTCTTCTTCTTCCGCAGACAGATCCGGATCATAACGGCTCATCAGATACAGGTAATCGCCGTTCTTGCGTGAGGTAAGGTAACTCCCGTCCAGTTCCACACTCCCTTTCAGCGCAGGAGATTCCCTGTCGCTGATATCATAGACCAGGATCTCCAGATAGTCTCTGCTCTCCAGCCGGGCATCCACATCTTCTTCATACAGCCACTGCGTACTGGAGGATGGTGTCTGCAGCGTACTTTCCGATACGCCTGCCACCACTGCCAGCCGCTCTCCGTCCAGATACATGTCATAGGCCTGCGTGCCCGGCGTCTCCCAGGATATGGTGCTCATCCTTGCCAGATCCTCTGCACGGACGATCTCCACTCCGTTGTCCGGATCCATGACAAAAATATATTTTCCATCTGTCTTTACGATATCTCCTTCATCCACACCCTCGACCTGCACATTGGTCTGCGATACTTCTCCTCCCATCAGAGCTGTATCCGATGCGTCTTCCACAGCTTCATGCGTATCACTGGCCGCTCCGTCCGAAGAACTTCCGGCTGACTCCTCTGCAGTTTCTGATTCCTCTGCACTTTCCAGATTCCAGGACTCATGGGGAATGGCAGCATCTTCTATTTCCTGGTAATTCTCCCGGAGTTTCTCATAAACTTCCTCATAGTCGGCCGCCGCTGTCAGATAGGCATCCACTCCCGTCACTCCGGAAGCCGTGCTGCTATCCTGTGTACTGCCTGCGGCCGACTCCTCCGCGGACGTTTCTTCTTCTGCTTCTGCCGTCTCCAAAGCCGCCTCTGCCGTATTCAGGACAGAATCGCTGCCGCTGCCGTAATCTCCGGCAATTCCCACAACAAGCATGCATACAGCCGCCATAGCTGCCACTGCAGCTGCCGGCAGATACCAGTTCCCCCTTCTGCGTATTTTCCTTTTCTTCTCTTCTCCTTCAGGAGGCTTCTCCCCCTCCGCTTTTCCCCGGGCCTGCTGCAGCTTCTCATTTATCTTCTGCGGCTGCAGGCTCTCCGGTATGGGAATCTCTTCTGCAGATTCCCGAATCATATCCAGTAATTTCTCATCTTTCATAGCAGGTCCTCCCTTCTATTCGTCCAGCCAGCCGCGCATCTTTCCAAGCCCCCGGTGGATTCGGGAACGCACGGTGTTCTCATTCATCTGCAGCATCTGTCCGATCTCGCGGCTGTTATACCCGCCAAATACACGAAGGCCAATCAGCAGCCTCTCCTGTTCGTCCAATCGAAAAAACGCCTTCCGGACATCCATCTGTTCCTCCGTCTCCGCCTGGGGAGCACGCAGTTCTTCCGGAAGCTCCACAGTCTTCTGTGCATATTCCTTCAGACGTCTGCGGCATTTATTCGAAAGGATCTGAAAGATCCAGCTCCGAAAAGCATCCATGGACCGAAGATTCGAAAAACCGGCATAGGCATCCGCCACAGTCTCTCCCACCACATCTTCCGCATCCTGGGGATTCTGCAGCATATAACAGGCAAACCGGTACAGATCACGATAAACTTCTGTATATTTCTGAGTAAAGACCTCATAGGCTTCCATCGCTTCCTCCTTTCTGTGTCACCCGCCGGCTGGTTCTGCCGGTGGATCCGCATCTGTTTTCACACAAACTTTTCTTTCCATGATCTGAAAATCAAAAGATTCCAGACGAATCATTCCGCATTCTGTGCCCGTGAAATGGATCTGGTGTACGCCGTCTGTAAAAACGGTGTTGTCATCCATTTAATATATAGTGTATTTTCCGGACTCTGCTGTTGCAATACCGTTCAAAAAATATTTTTATTTTCGTCCTCAGACTCTTCTGCTCTGACGAAAACAGCAGACACACGGATGTTCCTCCTGCCTTCCTTTTAAAGCTGCAGAAGGGGAGCGTGATTCTTGCGAACCACACTCCCCTTCTGTAAGGCTTCCCTCAAATTAAAATAATCTCATCAAACAGCAAATCCGCACCTCTTACAGGGTGTTCACAAACCGCATAAAAGCTTCTCTTCCCTCTGGGGTACATTTAAACACGCCGGCGTCTTCCAGCACATGCGTGAATACGATTCCGATCTCTTTCTGCAGGATCTCCTCTACCGTATCCGCTGTGATCTTATCATACCTGGGCAGGAACTGCGCCACCCATGCGGCATGCTTCTCGATTTTTTCGTTGGAAGAAATATCTTTTCCCTCGACGATGTATTCGGCAAGGATCTCCATTTCCTCTTTCAGACGGGCTGGAAGCACTGCCAGTCCCATTACTTCGATCAGGCCGATATTTTCTTTCTTAATGTTATGATACTGCGCGTGAGGATGATATACGCCCAGCGGATGCTCCTCTGTGGTGATATTATTCCGCAGCGCCAGATCCAGTTCAAAAGTATCTCCCACCTTTCTGGCAATAGGCGTAATAGTATTATGAGGCTCCCCGTCTGTCTCGGCATAGATAAACGCAGCTTCATCCGTATATCCTCTCCACATCTCCAGAATATGAGTAGCCAGCTGGATCAGCCGTTTTTCATCTTTATGACGGATCCGAAGCACAGACAGCGGCCATTTCACGATCCCTGCCTCCACATCCTCATATCCCGGGATCTGAACCGGTTTTTCAATGGGTGCTTTGGCCATTGCAAAAGTATAATGGCCGCCCTGGAAATGATCATGACTCAGAATAGATCCGCCAACAATAGGAAGATCCGCATTGGAACCCAGGAAATAATGGGGGAACAGTTTTACAAAATCAAACAGCTTTACAAATGTATCATGTTCAATCTTCATGGGCGTATGCTGGCTGTTAAAAACAATACAGTGTTCATTGTAGTAAACATATGGCGAATACTGAAAGCCCCAGGGGCTGTTATTCACTGTAATGGGAATGATCCGGTGATTTTCCCGCGCAGGATGATCCAGCCGCCCTGCATACCCTTCATTTTCCATACAGAGCTGACACTTGGGATAACTGCTGGCTTTGGAATTTCGTGCTGCCGCAATGGCCTTTGGATCTTTTTCCGGTTTGGAAAGATTGATGGTAATATCGATTTCTCCGTAAGGACTGTCTACTTTCCATTTCTTATCCTTTTTCACGCGGTAACGGCGGATATAATCGCTGTCCTGGCTGAACCTGTAAAAATAGTCCGTGGCTTTTTCCGGTGATTCTTCATATCTGCTCCAGAACTCCTTCTGTACCTGCACAGGCCTGGGCAGCAGGCAGTTCATCAGACGGGTATCAAACAGATCCCGATAGCCAATGCTGTCTTCGATCAGTCCCCGGTCCACTGCTTCTGCCAGAAGTTCCTGGAGCACTTCTTCCAGACAGATCTCGCCTGTTTCTTCTTCTGTGTCTATGTATTCGTCTTCCCGAAACAGATCCAATAACAGATTTGTTGTGTAAATCCTCTCACATTCCGGTGTCAGTCCTGTGTCAATCCCATACTGTACCAGTTTTTTAATACTTTTCGATAACATACGTTTCCCCCATTTCCTATTCATATTTCTGTGCATGGTCCGCACATATCCGGCAGAACCTGTTCTCTGCCTCTGTTTTCATCCCTCCTTCTTTCCGTTGAGGACCGCCTCTCCAAAGCAGCGGCAGGAAAGAATGTTGCCTATGGCTGCCAGCCGCAGGCAGAGAATCCTGCAAAGCAGGATTCCTTTTTATGTCATCCCAGATTTTCCGGGTTCAGACATTCCAGTTCCGGCACCACAAAACGGCCGTCTTTTCGTACCAGCACGTCATCAAAATAAATCTCTCCGCCGCCGTATTCCGGGCGCTGGATGCAGACAAGATCCCAGTGGATGGCCGACGCATTTCCATTGGGCGCATCCTCATAGCAGTTTCCGGGCGTAAAGTGAATGGAGCCCTGGATCTTCTCATCAAACAGCGTATCCTTCATGGGTTCCAGGATATAGGGATTTACTCCGATGGCAAATTCTCCGATATATCTGGCCCCCTCATCGGTATCCAGCACTTCATTGAGCCGCTGGGTATCATTGGCTGTGGCCTGGACAATTTTTCCGTTCTCAAAAGTAAAGGAGATATTCTCAAAAGTAAATCCCCGGTATACGGAAGGCGTATTGTAGGTCAGCGTTCCATTGACGGACTCACGCACCGGCGCCGTGTATACCTCTCCATCAGGAATATTGCAGTTTCCCGCACAGGGTACTGCTCCAATCCCCCGGATGGAAAACGTCAGATCCGTTCCCGGTCCCACCAGACGCACCCGGTCTGTCCGGTTCATATATTCTACCAGCGTTTCCATGGCTTTGCTCATCCTGGAATAGTCCAGCGTACATACCTGAAAATAAAAATCCTCAAAGGCTTCTGTACTGGTATCCGAAAGCTGAGCCATAGCCGCATTGGGGTAGCGCAGCACCACCCATTTTGTCTTGGGAACCCGGATTTCATGGTGTACCGGTGTGGAATAATATTTATCATACATTTCCATCTTTTCAGACGGAACATCCGAAAGCTCTGACACATTGTCTGCTCCCCGGATAGCGATATAACAATCCATCTGCGCCATTTCCATGGCATCCACCTGCGCCATTAATTTTATCTGTTCCTCGTCTGCCTTCAGAAGCAGCTCCCTCTGTATCTGAGGGTCCGTATAATGGGCGAAAGGAAGGCCTCCGGCCTCATACACTTCTTTGATCAGCTGTCTTGCCAGATCTTTTGTGGTCATTCCCGTATAGTGAATGTACACTTTTTCTCCTTTTTGTACATTACAGGAATAACGCACCAGTCCTCTGGCCAGTTTTACAATCCTTGTATCCATGGATGTTCCTCCTATTCGTTATAAGTTTCCACATATGTGATAAATACATTTCCCGCCTGCTCGAAAAGAGCCGTGCTGTCCTGCATTCCATGAGCAACTGCTGTCTGCGTGGCCGTATCGTACCACCAGGTATTATACTGGTCATAGCCAATGAGCAGCGCATAGCTGTTGTCACCAGTCTTGGCAATGACCGGTCTCTGGGCGCTGATGCAGTAAAGCACCTGATCCAGGGTACAGCCGGTAAGATCCATTATGGTACCCCTGGTCCCCAGACTTTCCTGAAGTACTTCCATATCTGCATTGGCTGCCAGGAATTCTTCCGGTATATCCTGGACATTCAATGTAATCTGTGTTCTCTGGTTGCCCCGCTCCCAGATATACTGCTGCTGCCGGTTCAGGACCACGCCGCTGACTTCATCAGCCGCCTGAATCGCTTCCACCGGATTGGAATAAATTCCCTGCAGAGCTCCATAGCCGTATACATAGTACAGATTGCTTTCCGACTCATTTGCTTCCATGGTGATCTGCGGCACCTCATCCGAAACACGCATCTTGGAATATACCACCAGCGGATCTGTATCTTCAATACTCTGACTGAAAGCCAGCATGATTCCCACTCCCTGACGGGAAGTAGTATTTCTTGCCACACTGACCACATCTTTGCCTGTTTTGTTATTGTTCATGATATTATCACTGGTCTTTGGCACATAGCTGCCGTTTTCCCAGGCAGAAAGCTCCATTTCCAGAAGGGTATGACCCACGGTCACATTGGTAATATACATCCCTTCCCGGCTGTATTCTTTCTGGACATTTCCCTCAAAATCCTGGATCCGCACAGTATCTATGGCAAAGGTTTTATGACCTTCGGCATCCTCCACCACATTTTCCGCCCGGGTAATGCCATACACCAGATCTTCATTCATAAATCCAAGAGCGCGCAGATACTGTCCGTCAGCCGCATGCAGTGTCCGGGTTTCCAGGGTTTCAAAATCGATCACCTGAATACTTGTGGCAGCATAGGGATCATCTCCCTCGATCCAGGCAGCGTGGGCATTGGACTCAGACACCACAAACCATTCCCTTGGTACGTATTCCTGCAGCACCGTATACGTGCCTTCGGAAATATCCACCTGATACAGGCTTTCATTGATCAGCAGAAACAGCTGATTATTCTCATTGATGTAAGATAGGATTTCCAGATCCTTGTCCAAAAATTCATAAGACTTCGTACTGGGAATAAATACTTTCTCTTCCACCAGATTCTGCTCACTGCTGTAATGATAAACGCTGATTCCTACCATACCTTCATGTTCGCCCCGGTTATTGTAGCCATAAAGCACAAAATCCACATCACCATTCTGGGTCACGTTCATGATCTTGATGCCATAGTCATCGCGTCTGGCCCGGAAATCTCCGTCCTCTCCCTGGCGGAAACTGAAAATACGGACGATTTTATTTGCCTCTTTGCTGTAGCTCCACAGTTCGCCCTGCTGCACAAAAGCCACCACATGGCCGTCCTCATTGGCCTTGTAGGTAATATCTCTGTCTGCTACCCCTATCAGGATGCCTTCCGAAGTAACCACATTCTGCTCTCCGTTGAAAACCTGCTGAGCGCTTCGTTCAAAGTCCAGAAGCCGCATCTGTCCGTCCGAATAACGCAGCCGGTAAAAGTCCCGTACCTCATAATATTCGGTTTCTCCGTCCGCATTGACAGCGGAAATCTGATACTCCAGTTCAATGCTTCCTGTGGTCTCATTGATATCTTTGATGGTGGGAATAGCACTCTGCGAAATCTGCGGTTCCAGAGATCCCCAACTGATCTGATCCAGAGAAGCATGAATATCCACATCCGTATAGCTGCCGCTCTGATAATCCGCATCGGTTTCCAGATAGGAAGATAATTCCTCTGCCGTAGCCGCATCCATACATTTCTCATAAAAATCCGTAGCGAAATTCAGATATTCCGTGGTGGCAAGCTGGGATCGCTGCACGATCCTCGTATAGTAATAGACTTCTTCTTCTCCCGTTTCCAGAGTAATCTGAAGGGAATACTCCTGGTTCATGCGCATATCACATGTCAGCTGCAGTTCCGCTTTCAGATATCCGTCCTCTTCTGTCAGGTTCGGTATCATCTGATTCTCCAGAACTTTACTGCCGTCTGATGTACGGATTTCGTACGACAGAGATCCCACCTGGGCATCATGGGGATTGACTACTATTATCAGAGTTTTTGATGTATCTATGGGTGTCACACTGTCTCTTGTAAAATCCACCTGCATTTTCTGTCTGTAGCCGTTCATACGATTCACCTGAATCCCATCCAGCTCCACCGTCACTTCCGGCAAAGACGCACTGTTCATATCCGACAGATCATTGGTATCTTCACTGTTCAGGAACAGAGAAGTGCCTGCCACTCCCAGGATAAAGATACAGAGCAGGATCACAATTCTGATCACAATCCGTTTCATGTCTGCCTCTCTTCCCCGCCGAGAAGTCTGTCCAGCGCAGGATGGACATGAAATGCCTCCATACAGGCGTCTGTCTTCTTCCGGTCCTTCTTCTTCCCTGTATAAATACCCCGGATCAGCAGATTCTTCGGCGTATGCTCCATATCAATAAATTCCAGTATCTGTGTTTCGTAGCCCTGGCTCTCCAGAAGCTTTGCCCGGATTCCGTCGGTCAGCAAAGCCGCCATGCGTTCTTTTAATATTCCATAAGACAGAACCGGCTCCAGCAGCTCATTGGAAATCTGTCCGTTGAGCTCATGCTGACAGCAGGGGACTGACAGGATCACCTTTGCTCCCCACTCCACAGCCCTGGCCAGGGCATAATCTGTGGCTGTATCGCAGGCATGAAGCGTCACTACCATGTCTACTGCATTGCTACCACGGTAGTCTGCGATATCTCCCTGCAGAAACGTCAGTTTTTCATATCCATATTTCTCTGCCAGACGGCTGCACTCCGCGATCACGTCTTCTTTCAGATCCAGGCCGGTAATCCTCACGTCGTACCCCTGCTGCAGATGAAGATAATAATACATGGCAAACGTAAGATAGGATTTCCCGCATCCAAAATCCAGAATCTGCACTTCCTTCTCCCTGGAAAGCTGCGGCAGCACATCCTCGATAAATTCCAGGAACCGGTTGATCTGTCTGTATTTGTCGTATCTGGAAGCTACAATCTTTCCTTCACGAGTCATAACTCCCAGATCCACCAGAAACGGAACCGGTGTTCCCTCGGGCAGGATATATTTCTTCTTCCGGTTATGTTCCAGACTGATCACTGTGTTTTTGCAGGGATGATTCCGGATTTTGATGGTTACTTTTCCTTTCTTGCTGATCAGGATCATCCCGTCCTGACACTGCCCCGCGAGCTGCATCTGCAGAAACTGTTCTCCCAGGCAGTTTTCTATGTAATCAATCACTTCTTCTCTGGTAAAATTTTCGTGAAATTCCTTGGTCTTTACGGTCTTGGCCGCCTGAAAACACAGCCTGTCTTTTATTTTTACAGGACGAATCTTCACCTTGGAAGGTCCGTCGCTGTTTTTCGTCTTGCTCAGTATAATCTGGCAAAGACTGTCATTTATCGCTTGTTCTAAATAATTTCTAATCTGTTCATTTTTCATCATGCTTCTATTGTAATCGGTTTACGGGAAAATCACAACCCTATTTTCACCTCAATAGGAACGGCACCGCTGGTTCCTGCATCTGCGTCTGCGGACTTCATGAAGGAGCAGGATTTCCGAAAGATCTTCCAGCGGATTTCTCCCCGGCCTTTTCCTTCCTCTTCTTTCCGGACGAAGACGGAAGGAACCATAGTCCGCCGCAGACAGGGATGCCTCCCGGGCTTCTTCCTCTGATTCCTCATATACATCCTCTAATTCCATTCTGGCCCTCCCGGCAATTACCTTTCCCAGCTTCTCCAGCATCCCTTTATCGGGATATTCATCATAAATCCGGCTGCCCCCGTAATCTTCCTCATCACATACCTGTTCCACGATCCCCTGCAGGATCTGTATCTCCACCGGATAAAAAGACTGCATCAGGGCTTCCTCCATCTCCTGCCGGTTCAGCTCTGCCTCCAGAGGATTTTCCTGCTGCATGGGTTCTTCATACATCCGGATTTCTCCTGTCTCTTCTTTGCCAATACCGGGATTGTTTCCAAAATACGCCATATAAAAAGGCAAATATTTGTTCTTATCCATCGAACGCACGCTCCTTCCACAATTCTTTTTATTTTATGCGGATTTCTGGAAAACGTGCAAAACTGCCCGGACAGCTTTCCTGCCAGACAGTTTTCTTTTTACCCGCTATTAAATTCAGGATCCACCCCGCGAATTCCCCCTGGAATCGGGAACTGGCCCGGGCCAGCCGGGATTCTATCCTTATTTCTATTTCTGTTCTTCCAGAGCAGCCACAATCTGCTCAAAATGCATGAAATGAGACGCCTTCACCAGGAGCGTATCTCCCTTTTCCAGCAGTCCGGGGAGCAGATCCAGTGCCTGGGCAACCGTATCGGCTGTCACGATCCGCAGCTTTGGATTCGTCTGCTTCGCAGCCTTTGCCAGATGTGCAGACAATTCTCCCACACAGATCAGAAGATCAAGACTGCAGCCCCCTGCATAAGCCCCCACTTCTTCATGAAGCGCCGCCGCATTGTCTCCCAGCTCTCCCATATCACCCAAAATCGCCACTTTCCGTCCCAGGGCATCCTTCAGCACATCCAGAGAGGCTTTTACAGATACAGGGTTGGCATTGTAACAATCGTCCACAATAAGATATTTCTCCGTTTCTATCATACGGAACCGGCCGCTGATGGGCTGCAGGCTCTCAATACCGGCTTTGATCTGGGAAGGGGGCATCCCATAGGTCATACCCACTGCAGCCGCTGCCAGGGCATTGTAGATCATATGGCGGCCCGGAACAGGGATCAGTACATCAAAGGCTTCTGGTCCCATATGGATCCGGCAGAACATGCCTTTTAATCCCTGGCTTTCAATCTGATCCGCATGGACCGGAAATCCCGGATCCATACCAAAGAATACAGGTTTTCGGCCATGGCTCTCCTGTACCGTAATCAGCTTGTCATCATCTCCATTGAGAATAATCGTACCATCCGGCTTCAGATACTCAAAAATCTCTGTTTTGGCCTTCAGCACTCCGTCCCGATCTCCCAGAAATTCCAGATGACAGGGACCGATATTCGTGATCACACAGGTATCCGGACGAGCGATCCGGGCCAGACGGCTCATTTCACCGAAATCACTGATGCCCATTTCCAGCACGGCAATCTCCTCATCTCCCCGGAGCCGGAATACCGTCAGGGGCAGCCCCAGTTCATTGTTAAAATTCCCCTGGGTTTTCAGTGTCCTGAATTTCTGGCTCAGCACCGCTGCAATGGCTTCTTTGGTACTGGTCTTGCCCACGCTTCCGGTCACTCCCACCACAGGGATCTGCAGCTGCTGCAGATAAAACTCCGCCATATCCTTCACTGCCTGCAGCGAAGACTCAATCTGAATATAGGGAAAGTCTGTCTGGCCAAGCTCTCTTTCCGACAAAACTGCCAGTGCTCCCTGTTCCATCACCTGAGGAATGAACTTATGCGCGTCCACCCGTTCTCCCACAATAGGAACAAACAGACAGCCTTCTTCCACCTTCCGGCTGTCCGTGGTAATGGCAGTTACTTCCTGGTCCTGTATTTCCAGAGGGCCGTGATACTGCCCCCTGCATACGGCTGCTATATTTCGTAAAGTCAGATTTTTCATAACTCCTCCACCGGTTTATGAATTTTCCGCAAAGGCCATACGCCAGATGGGAAAACTTATTGTTCATATTTTTTCAGAGACACCCGGATCAGCTCATCACAGAGCTGGGGGAACGTCATGCCCAGCGCCGCTGCCTCCTGAGGGATCAGACTGGTAGGCGTCATGCCGGGAAGTGTATTGGCTTCCAGACAGAACATTTCGCCGTTGTCACGCATCATGAAGTCCAGTCTTCCATACCCCTCCAGTCCCAGGGCCTGATAGCCCGCTTCTGCGTACTTCTGCATCCGGCTGGTCAGTTCCGGGGAAAGATCCGCCGGACAGGTCTCCACTGTAGAGCCCGGCTGGTATTTGTTTTTATAATCGTAGAATCCCTGCAGAGGAGCAATTTCGATAATCGGATATGCCTTTCCGTCCACCACTGCCACAGAAAACTCTCTGCCCTGGATATATTCTTCCACCACTGCAGTGTCTTCATAAGAAAAGACGTCTTTCACCGCCTGCCGGTACTCCTCCCGGGTATGCGCAATATAAACCCCCACACTGGAACCGCCGCAGCAGGCTTTCACCACCAAGGGAAGCTTCATGCCTTCCGGCACTTCTCCATCACAGGAATCTTCATAAATCATACAGCCTCCGGCAACCGGTACCTGATTGGCAGCCAGAAGCTGCTTTGCAATTCCCTTATCCATAGCCAGCGCACTGCCCAGATGACCGGATCCGGTATAGCGGATACCGCACAGATCAAAGAACGCCTGCACCTTTCCGTTTTCTCCGTTTTCCCCATGAAGAGCCAGAAATACCATTTCCGCCTCCTGGCACAACTTCAGTACATTAGGGCCAAAAAACTCCCGGCGCCGGTTCCTCATCTCTTCTATTCTGGAATCAAAGCTTCGAATATAAGCCGCTGCCTCTTCGCAGTCATACTGCTCGGGAAACGCCTCTTCCACATTCTCTGTTCCGCAAAACACATCCGCCAGAACCGCCCGGTGACCAGCCTCCCGCAGCGCCTTGCAGACAGCTGTGCCGGAAACAATGGAAATCTCCCGTTCTGTACTGATTCCTCCCGCTAATACTACAATCTTCATAACCCTGTTTATTTCCTCCACAATTTGATCAGATCCCGGTATCCTTAATATACGATTACCGGATATCCCACATCTATATTGTTATAAATAATCTCCGCATTGGCTGTGGGCGTATTCACACAGCCGTGAGAACCATTGGTCAGATAGATCTCTCCGCCATATTCCGTTCTCCAGGTATCCGCATCATGAATCCCCACATTTCCATTAAAGGGAAGCCAGTATGTAACCGGACTTTCATATCCTTCTCCCTTGAGAACTGCCGGAGACCGCTTGGCATCAATGGCATAAATTCCCACCGGCGTGTCCCAGCCCTGACTGTGATTTCCCGTTACAATGGGAGTATCCACCAGAAGCGCGCCATCACAGTAAAACCACATCCGCTGTTCGGAGATGCTGATCTCCACATAAGTATTTCCTATATCATTGGTATTTCGGCTTATGGCCGTGTATGCATAGACCGGCTGCCGTACCTGACTCTCTCCGGACATGATCGCCTCTGTCAGAGCCTGGGTCTCCGCAGACTGATTGATGGCCCATCCATAATCTCCGCCCTTAACGGTTATTGTCTCTCCTTTGCTGGTGGTAAACTGATGATCCAGACCAAAGGTATCATAATCATAACCCAGCTGCCATACGAAATCTGCCACCTTTGTCTGATCCAGGCTGTAGGTACCATCTGCGCCTTTTACCAGCCATTCTTTGATCTGTACAGAATTTACCGTCTCTGTTCTGTCACCGAAATCATAGGTGATCACTACACCCAGCAGTTTATTCAGCTGAGCCACCTCCTGATTCAGCGCTTCATTGTCCCGGTAAATTTCCGGTTTATAATAACAACCTTCTGCCACCAGATCTATTTCTGTCTCACCGGCTTCCACAGCCTGACGCACCAGCCGCTTCACCCTTCGAGCAGATACCTTATTGCCTTCTACTTCCGGCACGATCTCATATACGCCTCCATTATCCCGCATATAAGCATCCTGGGGCTCCGTGAAATTCCCGGGCTGAAAACAGTCCAGATTTTCCACAGCCTGTTCCAGCTGTTCTGTATCATATGTAGTGTTCGCGGTCATATTATAAGTTTTCCGGTCTCTGGTGGATAAGAACCAGGTCCATTTTCTCTGGCTTTCCATCAGGCCAGTCACCGTATCATCCGGCACATAGGTCAGCCCCACATCTGCGGCTACCAGCTTTTCATCAATGCCATCCATCTCGTGCAGGGTGATGGTATAAGTGCCGATTTCTTCCGCTATCAGCTCTTCCGCTTCATCCACTGTCATATACGAACAATTCAGTCCATTAATAATGGAACCAGGCAGAAAATGACCCGAAAAATAATATACTCCCAGACCATAAATTCCCGCCACGATCAAAAACAAGATCACAATCACCGCGATCATCACTTTTTTCCAGAGTTTCATCCTTTTTCTGCCTGTTTCCATTTTGTTATACCTCGTTTCTTACTACTCGGCCAGCAGCTTCTCTACACTTGCCAGTTTTACACTGAGAATAAAGATGTCCGTAGCCATTGCCAGTTCCTCTAAGGTAGGATAAGTAGGTGCAATACGGATATTGGAGTCTTTGGGATCCCTGCCATATGGATAGGTGGCGCCTGCACCTGTCAGAACCACGCCCGCTTCTTTTGCTTTCTTTACGATCTCTTTTGCACAGCCTTCCATGGAATCAAAGGAAATGAAATAACCGCCCTTGGGGTTGGTCCATGTGCCGATGCCCAGTCCTCCGATCTGTTCTTCCAGCTTCTTTTCTACGATCTCAAATTTGGGACGAACCAGTTCCGCATGTTTTCTCATATGCTCATGAAGTCCGTTGATATCCTTGAAGAAACGCACATGGCGCAGCTGATTCAGCTTATCATGACCAATCGTCTGAAATTTCATATACGTACGGAAATCTTTCAGGTTCTCTTCCGATGCAGCAACAGCCGCAATACCGGATCCAGGGAAACTTACTTTGGAAGTGGAAGTAAATTTGTAAACCATATTGGGATTTCCGGCACGCTCGCACTCTCCCAGAATCTCGATCAGGAAATCCTGGTCGTCATCATACAGATGGTGGATACAGTATGCATTATCCCAGAAAATACGGAAATCTTCTGCCGCCGGCTTCAGTCTGGCAAACCGTCTCACTGTCTCATCAGAATAGGTGATTCCCTGGGGATTGGAATATTTCGGTACACACCAGATACCTTTCACTGCCGGATCCGTATTTACCAGCTCTTCCACCATATCCATATCCGGGCCGGTGGACAGCATGGGAATATTGATCATTTCGATTCCGAAGTATTCTGTTATTGCAAAATGTCTGTCATATCCGGGAACCGGACAGAGAAATTTTACCTGATCCAACTTATTCCAGGGCGTGCTTCCCAGTACCCCGTGGCTCATACATCTTGCCACCGTATCAAACATTACGTTCAGGCTGGAGTTACCGTAAATGATAATGTGATCCGGATCCACTTCGGACATTTCACCCAGAAGGCGCTTTGCTTCCGGAATACCGTCGATCACACCATAATTCCGGCAGTCTACTCCTGTCTCGCATTTCAGATCCGTATCGCTTCTGAGCACATCCATCATACCCATGGAGATATCCAGCTGTTCTGCTGCAGGTTTTCCTCTGGACATATCCAGAGACAGTCCTTTTCCTTTTATCTCCTCATATTGCTGTTCCAGTTCACTTTTCAACGAACGAAGTTCGTCCTTACTCATTTGCGTGTATGCTTTCATAATTACCTCCTCATGTCCAGACGGCAGCAACGTGGCTCCCTTTTCCGGTGTACTGTCTTCATTTACTAACGCTGCGTTTGTTCTTTTTATAATAGACTTCTTATATTTATGCGTCAAGTATTTCTTAACAATCTGGTGAATGGTATGGTATAATATATATACTTTTAAATAGAAAGGTTTGGCAAATGTTCCGATAAAAAGCACACAATCCCACAGAAAACATAAGGATGTTCTTTTATGTTTCCGTGTGAGATGCACAAATGTTTTTATCAAAAGGACACAAAACTGCCAAAAAGGAACAAACATCATGTGGATTGCAGATCAATGGAAAGATTATGAAATTCTGGATACCTCCAGAGGAGAAAAACTGGAACGATGGGGGGATTATCTTCTGATCCGTCCGGATCCTCAGATCATCTGGGATCTTCCCCGAAAGCATTACGGCTGGAAAAAAAAGAATGGTCATTACCACCGAAGCAAAAAAGGCGGCGGTGAATGGGAATTCTGGGATTTGCCTCAGCAATGGTCCATTCAGTACAGGGACCTTACCTTCCATTTGAAGCCCTTCAGTTTTAAACATACCGGACTTTTTCCGGAACAGGCGGTAAACTGGGACTGGTTCGGCAATAAGATCCGAAACGCCGGCCGTCCTGTGAAGGTACTGAATCTGTTTGCCTATACCGGGGGCGCTACCCTGGCTGCCGCTGCTGCCGGTGCTTCCGTCACCCATGTGGACGCTTCCAAAGGCATGGTCACCTGGGCCAAAGAAAACGCCGTTGCCTCCGGACTGGAAAAAGCACCGATTCGCTGGCTGGTGGATGACTGTGTAAAATTTGTGGAACGGGAAATACGGCGTGGGAATCATTATGACGGTATTATTATGGACCCTCCTTCCTATGGCCGCGGCCCCAAAGGAGAAATCTGGAAGATTGAAGAGGCCATTCATCCACTGGTAAAGCTCTGTGCCCAGCTGCTGAGTGAAGACCCTTTATTTTTCCTGATAAACTCTTACACCACCGGACTTGCTCCGGCTGTGCTCACCTATCTGATTTCTGTTGAACTGAAAAAATTCCATGGAACAGTAGATTCTCAGGAAATTGGGCTGCCCGTTACCTCCACAGGACTCATTCTGCCCTGCGGCGCTTCCGGGCGCTGGGAAGCACTATAGCTTTTTAAGGAGGTTCCTTTATGGATATGAAAAAGCTGTCAGCAGACAAACCAATACTAAAAAATGAATTTCGGCGTTATTTTCTGGGCGCTCTGGCTTCCGTTGTCTTTGCTGTAAATATCAACACATTTGTGCAGGCAGGCGGACTTTATCCCGGCGGCTTCGGCGGACTGACTCTGCTGATTCAGACCTCTCTGTCCGAATTTGCCGGCCTGGACGTTCCTTATACATTCATTAATGTGACCCTGAATCTGATCCCCGTCTATATCGGATTCCGGTTTGTTGGGAAAAAATTCACTCTCAGTTCCTGCCTTGTGATCATCCTGAGCAGTGTATTGACAGACCTGATCCCTGCTCAGCCTATTACTTATGATCATTTACTGATCGCCGTATTCGGCGGACTGGTCAACGGCCTTGGCGTCAGTCTCTGTCTCATCGGAAACACCTCCAGCGGCGGGACTGATATTATCGCTATTGCCGTATCTGAAAAAAAGCATACAGATATCTGGAATTACGTGCTAATAGGAAATGCAGTAATGCTTCTTGTGGCAGGATTTCTTTTCGGCTGGAATGTGGCTTTGTACTCCATTATCTTCCAGTTCACTTCCACCCAGATCATCCAAATGCTGCATCAGCGTTACAAAAAACATACCCTCTTTATCATTACAGAGGTTCCTGACATCATCTATCATGAAATTTCGGAGATCACACACCATTCCGCCACTATGATACCGGCCACCGGGTGCTATGATCACGAGAAACGAACCGTACTCTATTCTGTGGTCTCCAGAGAAGAAGCCAAACTGCTGGTCCGCAAGGTACGGGAGGCGGATCCCGATGCTTTTGTCAATGTAATCAAGACCGACTACATTAACGGCCGCTTTTATTACAAAACCGATTACTGATGCAAAGGCTCCCTTCTGCAGACAGAGGGGAGCCTGTTCTTCTTCGCCTCATTTGCCGATCACTGAAGCCATGCTCCCATCCTATTTAAATGTCCGACTTTTTCCAGGGCTTCCACGGCAGCGGCGGCATTTTCTTTTCCCTGAATAATGATCCATGCGCTTTTCACGATTTCTTTCTTCTCTCGCTGTGCCAGCTGTCCTGCCTGTTCCCTGTCTCCATACAGGACCGCTTCTTTCTGACCGGACACGCCGATCAGTTTTCCCGGAGTATTTTCTCCCAGCTGCACCGAACAGGTCTCCATCTGAGACAGCAGCAGTTCTTTCTGCCGTGCTGTAATCCTGCTGCCATTATAATCTGTCATACTTTCCAGCAATCCTTCCGTGGGCACCACCAATACCTGATGCCCATATGCAACTTCTCCTGCTGACCGTATCAGCTGTAAGGGATAAGTCTCCAGATCCACACCCCGGAATTGTCCTTCTGTCTGGTATTCATTGATTTTCACAGACACCTGCACCTGCCAGATTTGTCCGGCACTTTGCAGCCCCGGCAGCACTTCCAGCTGCCGGAACAGTTCATCGGAAATTCCTCCCTCCCTTTCCACCAGATAACAGAAGACGCGGTCCTCCTGCTTTTCCTGCTGCCACAGGTATACTGCCAGAATTCCTGTCACCAGAAACAGCAGCGCCAGCAAAGCTGTCAGGCTGCGGACGCTTTTATCCCTTCTCTTTTTCACCGTACAGCTCCTCTCTGATCACTCTGGCATCCGCCAGCTCCTTTCGGCTGCGCACCACCAGGCAAAACATCCACAAGGCCAGTCCCGCCAGCAGAACGATCACCAGCAGCAGACCGCTGATCCACCAGGGATTGGTCTTCGTCTCTTCCTCCTCCACAGAAAGAGCCACGGTCCGGGACGGTCCGATGACTGTACGGAAGTCTTCCTCCTTCGTATAGAGATTGCCGTCTGCATCCTCATACGTCAGCAGCAGAGTTCCCCGGGTCTCTCCGTATTTTTCCTCTTCCGTTCCTTCCCCGGCCGTACCAGGCTCTTTCATATCCCGGGTTCCCACATAGAGCAGCAGCGTCCCTTCTGCCTGGCCTCCTGCTTCCAGATTGCCTGCAAATAACGGCGACCGGGCAAAAATGCCGCCGCTCTCCACCGTCACCTGCACATTGTACACCGGTGCTTTTCCCGTATTCTGAACCTTAATATCTTTCGAAAGCGTATCGGTGGCGCAGACCTGCTCCTCCATGAGAAATCCGGACACCTGCACCTCGGCTTTCTGCCGGATATCCAGGATCACCTTTTCCGATCCGGTGCAGGCCGTCCCTTTATCATCTTCATATTCCAGAGAAAAGCGCAGGACCGCATCCTGCTGCTCTGCTACGGATGAAACACGGATCGTCACCGGAACTTCCAGAGCAGCACCTGCAGCTGCCGACGGATAATAATAGGAAGTTTTACCGAATCCCAGTCCCTGTGCTTCCCATTCCAGGGAAATTTCCAGATTATAGACAGCCCGGTCTCTGCTCTGATTTCGGAACACCGCCACACCTTCCCGGGTCTCACCGGCCAGTAGAGGCTGATCATCGGTTGTTTTCCAGCTTTCCAGTGTCAGTTTGGGCTGATGCAGCACCAGCTCTTCATCTGACGTCTGAACTCCTCCGGCACCTGCCGGCGATCCCCAGACTTCTCCCGCCGCTGCTCCGGCGTCCGTCCCGGCCATCTCATCCGGCAGCCCTTCTTCCGGTACAGTTTCACTGTCAGGGCTGTCTTCCGTTTCCAGTTCAAAGTCTCCCTCCATCTCCTCCCGGTACACCTCTTCTTCATCCAGGGAAGCGATCCCTTCCCTGGCTCCTGCTTCTCCCCACACGGAAGACGGCTGGAGACTTCCCGTTCCCATCACAGCTGCCGCAGTCAGAACAGCCAGCATATAGTTTTTCCATGTTCTTTTCCTTCTGTTATTCATAACCCTTTTCCTCTTTTACTTCGCCGCCGTCCATTCGGATCACCTGGTCGCAGAGCACCTGAATATCTTCTTTGTTGTGGCTGGACAGAAGCAGAGTCCTTCCCTTCTCTTTTTCCTCCAGCAATAATTTCCGGATTTCTTCCACTCCCTGTTCATCCAGGCCATTAAAGGGCTCATCCAGGATCAGAAGCTCCGGCTGCTCCATCAATGCCTGGGCGATTCCCAGACGCTGCCGCATCCCCAGCGAATATTTCGCCACCGGTTTCTTCAGACCCGGATTCAGCCCAACCCGGCAGAGGATCCGGGTAATATCCGCTCTTGTGATCTTCCGGTTCAGATCCGCCAGGATTTCCAGATTCTTCCGCCCGGACAGATGTCCGAGAAATCCCGGAGTCTCAATGATGATCCCCAGACTTTCCGGAAAATCCACATCTTTCCCAATCTCTCTGCCGTCCACCAGAATCCTGCCGGTACTCACCGGAAGAAATCCGCAGATACACTTCATCAGCACAGTTTTTCCGGAACCGTTGTTCCCCACGATTCCATAGGCCTTTCCCCGCTCCATGGTCAGGTTAATATCCTTTAATACCAGATCCTCTCCAAAACGCTTGCTCACATGACTGATCTGAATATAGCTTTCCACTTTATGCTCCCTCCTCCATATCCGGTCCGGAATCTTTTTCCCCGGCTGCACATTTACAGTTCTTTCAGCTGCTGCTCAATACTAATCCAGTGGAGCACCGCCGTCACAGCCAGAAAGAGCAGCAGAAACAAAAACAACCCCAGCTCTCCCCGGCCCCAGTCTCCCTCTGCCAGGATCCACCGGGAAGGATTCCAGCTGCCGGCGCCGGTCCAGTACCGCTCCTGAAGAATGATCAGACCGTAATACACCACAAAGGGCAGTCCATAGGCCATATAAAAGGAATGAGTGAGCGCACCGATGATCCCGCTCAGATTGGCCCAGACTGCACTGATCAGTCCTGTGCGCGCCAGACTGCAGAAAAACTCTTTTACCTGAAAAACCGGGATCTTTCCTGGCACTTCTCCGGGAAAAAACAGCAAAAAAGAAAGCAGTACCGCAGACAGCCCTGCCAACATCCACTGCAGCAGGCTTCCCGCAGTTACTGCCAATACTTTATCCGCTGCATAGGCGCTGCGGTTTCTGCGTACCGCAAGCAGCCGTATAAAGCCCCTTTCCCTGTCCCGGAGATATCCGTCCCCGTAAGGAAGCACTGCCAGCACCGGCAGACAGAACAGAAATGTCTTCGAAGAAAAAGAACTGGCCGTTACTTTTAAAAATGTCCCTGCTTCCCAGGGCGTGTCTGCCTTCCATTCCGGAACAGCTGCGCCCAGGCCCATGACCAGCACCGCCAGCAGTGTGCCCAGCCAGAATCCCCTTCCGGTCAGCATTCTGCGAATGTCCATATATGCCTCCTTTCACCTGTTGGTCCCAAAGTTATAAGTCCGCAGGAGCTTTTCCGCCAGCATCCACAGCAAAAACAGCAATACGCCGAATACCAGCAGGGACTGCCCCACGGTGGGAAGCAGATCATAGCCAAAGTTATGCATTCCATAGACACTGTGGTTCACCGGACTGACCCAACCCACAAACACCCGTATCTTATACATTTCATATTCCTCCATTCCCAGAAGCTTTCCCAGCACCTGGGGATTCAGAAGGAATCCATACAGACTGTAGAGCAGTCCGGACAGAAATCCGGCTTTCCTTCCGCCCAGAAGATTTCCCACCAGGATCAGAAAACCCAGCGTCAGAGCATAGCCCAGCATCAGCAAAGCCACCTGAGCCATACAGCCATAGGGCGTGATGCTCTCCATGACTTTGATCGTCACCGGCACCTGCAGCCGTTCTCCCATGCCGGAATACCCCAGCATGGCCGCCGTCTCACTCCACAGATTTCCCGGAAACGTATACCGGATGCACAGCAGCGTGGTGGAAAGCAAAATAAACAGCACATAGATCCCTGTACAGATGACGATGTAGACAAATTGCCCGGCCAGCCATTTTCGTCTGGTCATCCGCACCAGATAATAGGGAGAAGCCGGCGTCAGTTTCGGCAGATCTGTAAACAGCAGCAAAAGCAGCACAGATATCAGAAGCATGGAAGTCACATCCCCGAATGTCCAGATAAAGGGCTCTGCCGCCTGCATCACACTCTGGGATTCCCTTGTCACCGCCACCACTTTCTCACTGAGCAGGAAACTGACCACAAATCCCAACAGGAACGTAAGGATCACCCTGGGATTTCTGAAAAATCCCAGGAAATTAAAGCGCACCACTGCCCCTACCTGTCTCATATCTCAGTACCCCAAAGACCGGTCGATCACCGTTCCGTCAATGGCATTGATGGTCATCAGACTCTGGCAGGCATCTCCGTTCACCCCTGTTCCTTCTTCTCCATTGTAGGAATAATGGGTCCTGCTCACGCCAAAGAAATCCCACACCGGCACCAGCAGCCCTTCGGTCACACTTTTTCCCGGATCATAGATCCGCATATATCCAAGGGTTACCTTCTTTACCTCATAGGACTGATCCAGAACGCCGCCGGCTCTGTCCGCATTTTTCATTTTCATCATCTGTTCAAAAATGGAAGCAGCCTCCGGAAAAGACAGCATTTCCACATCATCCACGGTTTTCTCTCCCACTGTATACCAGTTGGCCATCTCCGCATTCTGCAGACCGTCCTCATTCACCACAATACTCAGCCGCTCATAACCGCTGGTATCGTTGGTGCTGTCCATACTTTCCAGACCGCCGCCCTGATTCGTTTCGTAGGTCATGGAAACACCGTCAATCTTTCTGATGTAATTCAGCTCATAACCTCCATTGTCATAAACGGCAGCGCCGCCGTTTTCACTGCTGCTTCTCCAGCGCACTGCCAGACGGACAGGTCCCAGCACGAAACCATCATCTCCCAGCTTTTCCACGTACGAATTTCCCATGGCGATCGCCTCTTCCTCTGAGATTCCCGCCATCTTTTCTGCTTCCTCCCGGGAAGGGCAGGTCAGCGTATCATCCAGGGCATAGGCATCGTAAAACCCGCTGTTCCAGTTCATGCCGTCATTATTTCCGTCTTCGCCTAACCTCTGGATCCGGGCGAAAATCCTGTCGGATGCATTTTTCCCTGAATACCGGACCGAATAGACTCCGTCATCCGTCTCCACTGCTCCTGAAAAATATCCGTCCGTAAATCCCGCCGCCTGATCTTCCTCACTGACCGACAGCACCGGACTGGTTTCCACCTTTTCCTTATCCTCGGGAGCTTCCTCATACATCTCCTGCCAGTAGTCAATATCATTCTGAATATTATAGATCTCGTCCAGTGCCTCCGGATCACTGGCGCCATTGGCAGTTTCCTGATATGCCTCCCGGTATCCGTAAGGATCCAGATTTCCGGCAGCCTGGTATCCCTTTAATTCTTCCAGCTTCTTCTGGATCTCGCTTTTCGTCATCCGGAAATACGATTCCCCTTCATAGAGGGGCGCATCCCCGAAAAAAGCCTGCTGGATCTGGTTGACCGCCTCCTGGACATCCGAACGGATCGACACCTGCCAGACACTTACGTGATCTGTCTGAGGCACCTGGATCTTTGCATCTGCCGTCATGGAATACGCCCCGTCTTCGGAACTGTCTTCTGCGGTATACCTTGCAGGTACCTGCAGCCGCTCTGCCAGAGGATTTTCCTCTCCGGCTGTACCATTCCCCGAGGCCTCTGCTTCCGCTGCTTTATCCTGCGCTGTTCCTTCTTCACCCGCTCCGTCTTCCGCCGGCGTCTGCTCCGCCTCCTGATAGGCTTTGATGCTGTCTTCCCCTTTCTGTCGGACGATCTGTTCTTCCGGTGTTTCCTGACAGCCTGCCAGCAGCGCCGCACATAAGATTCCAGCGGCAATCTTCCATTTCCCCTTCATTTCTTCTACCTCCTTGGATCACAGGATTTCCGAAGCCAGACGCCATACCCTTTGTACGGCTGCCGTCCGTTCCTTCCTTTTGCTTCCGGTATCCCTGTCTTACGGATCCAGTATAACTTCCGGATATGCAGCAAATCTTCGCCTTCCTGTAACCATATTGTAAAGACAGAAACTGGCCTTTCTGCCTGATGTCCCGGCGCGCTTACGCCCGGATTCCTTCCCCATTCACTGCCGCTGCAGGCCCTCAGGAGTGATTATTCCGGGGCTCTTTGAGCCACCTGTCCGGACTTTGAGGGTTCTTCCGCACCGTAATATTCATCAGGAGGTTCTTTCCCGTCACTGTTCCACAAAAAGGAGACTGTGGTCCCCTTTCCCACAGTGCTGGCAATCTCCAGATGTCCTCCATGGGCCCGGGCAATTTCCTGACAGATGGCAAGACCCAGCCCTGCGCCTCCCGCCTTTCTTGTACGGGCTTTATCTACCATATAAAAAGCTTCTGTTACCCGTTTGATTTCTTCCTCCGGGATCCCGCAGCCGAAATCTTCCAAAGAGAAACCGTCCTTTCGCCCACGGACCAGGATCTTCTGTCCTGCCTCCGAAACCCGACAGGCATTGTCAATGAGATTGCGCAGTACACTGCTCAGCAGATCCGGATCTCCCTTCCAGAGCAGCCCGGGAGACTCCATTTCGATTGCCAGAGAAACCTGCTTTTCTTTCAGCTGCTCCCGTACAAGCCCTCTGCCGTTTTCCAGAAATTCTCCTGCATCGATCTCTTTCCATTCCATTTTGCCGTCTGCCTGGTAAAGCCCTGTCAGTTCCATCATTTTCGCTGACAGAGCAGACAGTCTGCGGCCTTCCGATTCGATATAACCCAGCGCCTTTTCCTGCTGCTCTTTTGTCAGGGTCAGCCGCTGCAGCGACTGGGCATATCCAAGGATAGACATCATGGGGGTTTTCATCTCGTGAGCAAGGCTTCCCAGCAGCAGCTTCTGCTTCTCATTCACTGCATCCAGCTCTTCAATATGTCTCTGCACCTGCTCTGCCATCTGATCAAAGCCGGCTGCCACTTCCCCCACTTCATCCCGGGTATGGATCTCCGTTCTCTGGCTGTAATCCCCGCCGGCGATCTTCTCCGAGACCGCCTTCAGCCGCCGGAAATGACGCAGAAGCCTTCGGATCACCAGAGACAAAAACACCGCCATGATCATCGCCAGCCCCAGCGCCATTCCCAGTCCCCGAAGAAACAGCCGCTCTATTTTCTGGTTCAGTCCGGTAATGTCCGCATAATGGAAGACCCAGAATGTCTCCGTTCCCATTTCCCCCGTCTGCGCCAGTATCAGAAGCTGCCTTCCTCCGATTTCCCGATACATCCGGTAATTTCCCCTGGAGGTCACTGGTCTGTCCGGGTTTCCCTGGTTCTCTCCGGAATGGGCATCCAGCCAGTCCAGCGTCTCCTGTACAGAAAAAGTATACGGGGTCTGGTTATACAAAGCCTCCTCTTCCCCTTCCAGATACAGGGCATGGCTGGAATCAAAGCACTCCCGGAACGCCGCCACCGCTGCGGTTCTTCCTGCAGACTCCGACTGCAGCGCACCATGATTCTCATACAGCAGTATGGAATAACTGCGGAAATTCTTCCAGAAAGCTGCATCCTCATATTCTTCCGTGGTCTCCATGAGATTTTCTCTCTGCCGGTCCAGACTCCAGATGGAAAATATCTGTGAAAACAGCAGCAGAAACACCGCTGCTCCCACCGTAATCTTTGTGCTCAGCTTCATATTTTTCTCCTGTCTGACTGTGTTTTTATTAAAATTCCAGCCGGTAGCCAATTCTGGGAATTGTCCGGATCACATCTCCAAAATCCAGCTTCCGCCGGATCCTTCCGATATGCACATCAATGGTCCGGGTCTCCCCGTCAAAATCCACACCCCATAATTTTGCCAGAAGCTGTTCTCTGGTCACCGGCCTGTTTCTGTTCTCCAGCAAAAGCAGCAGACAGTCAAATTCCATGGGCGTAAAAGGCACCTCTTTCCCGTCTTTTTCCACCACTCGTTTCTCCGGGTAGACCGTCACATTCCGGATCCGGATAAAACTCTGTCCGTCCTGCCGTCTCTTCAGCACTTTTTCCATGCGCACCAGCAGCTCCAGCATCTCAAAGGGCTTGACCAGATAATCCTCGGCCCCTTCCCGCAGCCCTTTTACCTTGCTGGTCACATCTCCCTTTGCCGTAAGAAAGATCACCGGAATCCCTCTGGCTTTCAGCTCCGGCAACAGGGCAAAACCATCCTTCCCCGGCAGCATCATATCCAGCAGAGCCAGATCATAACGCACTTCCCCCTCTGCCTGTTCCCGCCGGTCCGAAGAGCCATCTCCGGATGCCTCCCGGATCAGACGGCTGGCGGCCTCGCCGTCCAGACAGGGCACTGTCTGATAGCCTGCCGCCTCCAGATTCATACAGATCAGATCGTTGATGGCTTCCTCATCTTCTATTACCAAGATCGTTGCTCTCATATCCCGTCCTCTTTTCCATTCTGTTTCTGTTCCCAGTATACCATACAGATGTGCCGCTGCCTGTAACAAAACTGTAAAACCCCGGCAGCTGTCTTTTCTGACATACCGCCGGGGTATCCTCTGTTTCTGCTTCCGGATACAGGAATTTTCCTGTTCCAAAATCAGATACCGTATGAAAATCGCAGCCGGGCCGTCGGCTGCCGGCTATTTGTTTCTCTTCCAGAGCCAGAGTCCTCCTGTGATACCTGCGATGTAGAGGACATTCACAAGTATCGTAGGATCTGCGCTGAGCACGTAGATAATGCCCACTGCCGCCGCCAGAGAAACGGTCAGCTGAAATGCAGACAGGATCCGTTCCTGTCTCGTCTCCTTTGCCCGGAGTGCAGCCTTTTCTTTTTCATTTTCCATTTTCAGATATTCCAGAAGATCATGGCCTTCCAGATGGGTCAGGATCCATTCTTCCCTGGAAAACGGGTGCTGGGGTTCACTCTGCGCCTGTATGGTCACGGAAGGCTGGGGCACCGGCTGAGGCTCTGACTGGGGCTGTGGTTCCGCCGCCGCTTCCACAAATCCTGTACTGGTTACTGGCTCTGTATTTTCCTCTGCCGTCTGCTGTTCTGCAGTGTTCACAGGTTCCTCATTCGTTTTTTTGTTTTCTTCAGAAATCATATTGCTCACCTCTTCTGTACCCTGGATCAACAGTTTTCTCGTTCTGTATCTTTTGGGCCGGACGCATCCGTTCTGTTCCGAAAGATTGCAGAGATATGGAATGCGGATCCGCCGGCTTCTTTTTTACATTTCTTTCAGGAAGGCCTCATAGCCCAGGTATGCCTCGTAAATATCCACCTTACTGGCCACTTCATAGGGCGCATGCATATTCTGTACCGCCACGCCGCTGTCAATAACTTCCATTCCATAATTGGCCAGGATATAGGCGATGGTACCGCCGCCGCCCTGGTCGACTTTTCCAAGTTCTGCTGTCTGATAGCAGATTCCTTTTTCTTCAAAAATCCCCCGGATTTTAGCTATGTATTCCGCATTGGCGTCATTGGAACCGGATTTTCCCCGGGAACCGGTATACTTGTTAAAGGTCAGGCCCTTTCCGAAATAGGCACAGTTATTCTTCTCCATTACCGACGGGTAATTGGGATCAAAGGCTGCACTCACATCGGAGGAAAGCATATAAGAATTGCGCAGGGCCCTTCTCACAGCCAGCTCGCTGTACTGTCCGGCACAGTTCATTACCTCCGCCACTGTATTTTCAAAAAATCTGGATTCCATACCAGTGGCTCCCACGCTTCCGATCTCCTCTTTGTCCACCAGAAGACACACGCAGGTCCGCTTCGGATGGGAAAGAGTTCTCATGGCCTCAAAGGACGGATAGGCACAGATCCGGTCATCCTGTCCGTATCCAATGATCATGCTGGCATCCAGTCCGTAATCTCTGGCTTTTCCGGCCGGTACCGCTTCCAGCTCCGCAGACTGGAAATCTTCTTCTGCAATCCCATACTTTTCTTCCAGCAGTTTGAGAATCTGCTTTTTCACCGGCTCCTTGTCTTCGCCTTCCAGCGGAATGCTGCCCACCAGCAGATTCAGGTCCTCTCCTTCCACCACCTTGTCGCCCCGCTTCTGCAGCTGGGATGAAGAAAGGTGGATCAGCAGATCAGAGACGCCCACCACCGGTTCATCTTCCCCTTCGCCAAGGGCAATCTGTACGCTGGTTCCGTCTTTTTTTACCACCACTCCGTGAAGAGACAGAGGATGAGCCACCCACTGATATTTTTTCACGCCGCCGTAATAATGGGTCTCCATCATGGCCAGATCTCCGTCTTCATACAGAGGATTCTGCTTCAGATCCAGCCTTGGGGAATCAATGTGGGCTCCGAGAATGTTCATGCCCTTCTCCATGGGTTCCTCTCCGATATGAAACAGTGCAATGGACTTATACATATTCACTGCATAAACCTTATCATCCGCCTGCAGTTTCTCTCCCCTGGCAATCACGTCATCCAGGTTTTTGTAGCCCATAGCCTCTGCTTCTCTGGCAAAGGACGCCGTGCATTCCCGTTCGGTTTTATTTTCACTGATAAATGCTTTATACCCTGCGCAGAAGTCCTCAATCTTTTGTCTTCCTTCTGCGTCATATTTCTCCCATGCGTTCTTTCGTTCCATAATGCTGTGTCCTCCTTCTGGCAGTAATTTATCATTTTCTCCCTGATGTCCTATCACTAAGGATAACACGATTCTCACTTTTCGAAAAGTGGCATTTTAAAAGCCGGATCCTTTCCCACAAAGAATCCGGCTTTTTCTCCTTTATTTTTCTGTCTGTACTTCTCTGGCCTTTTTCATCTCCTCCAGTATGATCTCTCTGGCTTTTTCCGCATCCTCTGTGCGAAGGGACCGGATCCCTTCCAGTGGATAGGGAATTCCCAGGGCTTCATACTTCTGCACACCCATGGTGTGATACGGCAGAGTCTCCAGGCCGATCAGATTTGTATAACTTCCGATGATCATTCCAAGTCCGCGCAGCTCTTCTTCTGTGTCGGTAATTCCCGGAAGGATCACATGACGGACGATCATGGGGATTTTTTTCCGCTCCAGCGCTTTTCCAAATGCCAGCACCGGTTCCAGTTCCTGCCCGGTCAGTATGCGGTGTCCGGCTCCGTCGCTGTGTTTTATATCCAGCAGTACCAGATCCAGATTCTCAAACAGCGCATCGAACTGACTTTGCCTTGCCTCCCGGTAAAGTATCCCCGAAGTGTCAAGACAGGTATGGATTCCCCGTTTTCCCGCCTCCCGAAACAGCGCGGTGAGAAATTCCATCTGCATCAGCGGTTCGCCTCCGGAAGCCGTAATGCCTCCGTTCCGGTAAAAGCTCCTGTTTTTCTCATACAGCTCCAGGATCTCTTTTACCGACATGACTTTTCCCCGGCTGGCTGCCCAGGAATCCGGATTGTGACAATATTTGCACCGCATGGGGCATCCCTGGAAGAACACCACCAGACGGATACCGGGTCCATCCACCGTGCCGAAGCTTTCAATGGAATGAATCCGTCCCCTGATCTCTCCCGGATCACATTCCTTCATGGAACGTTCGGGAAATCACTTCATCCTGCTGTTCTCTGGTGAGTTTATGAAAATTCACCGCATAACCGGAAACTCTTACCGTAAGCTGCGGGTACTTTTCCGGATGGGCCTGGGCATCCAGCAGCATCTCCTTTGAAAATACATTCACATTCAGATGATGGCCGCCTTTCTCCACATATCCATCGATCAGTCCCACCAGATTTTCAACTTGTGATTCACTGATTTTTTCCATATTCTCTCAATTACCTCCTTCCAGCTGCTTCCACTCTTCCGATCTGACAGAAAAACAACGGACAGTCCTGCCGGCAACCCGCCGGCCTTTGTCATATCCCCTTACTGCTCCTCTCCGCAGGCACAGCCTCCGTCCAGACACAAGGTGATATCATCAAAGATAACCACTTTTTCTTTACCCAATGCACCGGGAATGATGGAAAACGTGTTGGATATCCCATCCATGGCATCTTCAAACGGAAGCTTTGACACAGAGCTTAAGCTTGCCACAGCGCCTTTGCTGTCCCGGTGGTGCATGGGATTTGCACCCGGCGCAAAGGCTTCTCCCCCTTTTCTGCCGTCCGGCGTGGCGCCGGTGGCTTTTCCATATACCACATTCGAGGTTATGGTCAGAATGGAGGTGGTGGGAATGCCGTCCCGGTATGTGTGGTTACCCTTTATATATACCATAAAATCATGGACCACGTCATATGCAATATTATCCACACGGTCATCGTCGTTGCCATATTTGGGAAAATCCCCCTCCACCTCATAGTCCACGGCAATGCCGTTCTCATCCCGGATCGGCTTCACCCGGGCATACCGGATGGCGGAAAGGGAATCTGCCACCACCGACAGACCGGCAATTCCCGTGGCAAACCACCGGGTGACCTCCCGGTCATGGAGCGCCATCTGCAGACGCTCATAACAGTATTTATCATGCATATAATGAATGACATTCAGCGTATTCACATACACGCCGGCCAGCCATTTCATCATATCCCGGAAACGCTCCATAACTTCCTCATACTCCAGATACTCCGAAGTAATGGGACGGTATCTGGGACCCACCTGCTTTTTGCTGATTTCATCCACTCCGCCATTGATGGCATAGAGCAGACACTTGGCCAGATTGGCCCTGGCCCCGAAAAACTGCATTTCCTTTCCCACGCGCATGGAGGAAACACAGCAGGCAATGGCATAATCATCTCCATGGATCACCCGCATCAGATCGTCATTTTCATACTGGATGGAAGAAGACGCAATGGAGACCCGGGCGCAGAACCTCTTGAAATTCTCCGGCAGCCGGACAGACCAGAGCACCGTCAGGTTCGGCTCCGGCGCCGTTCCCAGATTTTCCAGAGTATGGAGAAACCGGTAAGACATTTTCGTCACCAGCGGCCGTCCATCAATTCCCATACCTCCCACCGACTCTGTCACCCATGTGGGATCCCCGGAAAACAATGCGTTATACTCCGGTGTCCTGGCAAATTTCACAAGCCGCAGTTTCATCACAAAATGATCTGCCAGTTCCTGAATCTCCTGCTCTGTGAACGTCCCGTTCTCCAGATCCCGCTGGGCATAAATATCCAGAAATGTGGACGTTCTTCCCAGCGACATGGCCGCTCCGTTCTGTTCCTTAATGGCTGCCAGATAACCAAAATACAGCCACTGGATAGCCTCCTGCACATTTCCCGCAGGAGACGAAATATCAAAGCCGTAGATCTGCCCCAGCTCTTTCAGCTCCTTTAACGCCCTGATCTGCTCTGACAGCTCCTCCCGCTGCCGGATCACCTTTTCTTCCATTACCATGGGTGTGGCAGCTTTCTGCTGTTCCTTATCTTCGATGAGCCGGTCCACTCCATAGAGGGCCACCCGGCGGTAATCTCCGATGATCCGCCCTCTTCCATAGGCATCCGGCAGTCCCGTAATAATATGGCTGGAACGGCAGGCACGCATTTCCGGTGTATAGGCATCGAACACGCCGTCATTGTGGGTCTTTCTGTGCCTGGTGAAAAATTCCACCACCTGAGGATCCACCTGATACCCATGCTCTTTGCAGGCTTTCACAGCCATGCGGATCCCTCCGTACGGCTGCAGCGCCCGCTTAAAGGGCCTGTCCGTCTGAAATCCCACAATTTTTTCCCTTTCCTTATCCAGATAGCCGGGACCGTGGGCAGTGATCGAAGACACCAGTTTTGTATCCATATCCAGAACTCCGCCTGTTTCCTGCTCTTCCCTGCTCAGCTTCATCACCTGTTCCCAGAGAATCTTTGTATCCTCCGTCGCCTCTGTCAAAAAGGAGTCATCCCCTTCGTAGGGCGTATAATTTTTCTGGATGAAATCCCTCACATTAATTTCCTTCTCCCAGGCACCTCCCTGGAAAGATTTCCATTCTTCGCGCATCAAACTATCTCCTTCTGCTCGGTATCGGAAACATGATATCAGCCATTTCCTTTCGCTGTATTAGTATTCCGGCATTGGAGATTTTTATGCAAAAACGGACCGGATTTCGTCTTACTGACAAAATCCGGTCCGCACGATTCTGTATTCTTTTACAACTCCAGCAGCTGTGCCATGTGCAGGATCACTTTGTCTGCTCCTGCAGCAAGGAAACGTTCTGTCACCTTCTGCACGGCATTCTCCCGCTCCTGCTCTCCCAGGGCCTCATATTCTTCCTTCGTCATGCCCAGCTCAGAGCTTCCTTCCACCACGCCGATGGTATAGACTCCCGCGTTCTTTCCTTCCCGGATGTCCGACAGCGTGTCGCCTACCTTGATCACTTTCTCCACAGAACTGATCTGGAGCGCCTTCATGTTCTCGAAGATCATATAGGGGTAGGGTCTTCCCATATTGTTCACCGCATTGGGGCTGAACCAGGCATCCGGCTCGTATCCCTGCTCTTTTGCCTTCGGCACCACGATCTCCATCATCGCATCGGTATAGCCTGTTGTGGATCCGATCCTGATCCCCATTTCCCGAAGCTTTGCCACGGTCTCCACCACATAAGGCTTTGGATCGGCAAACTGATCCAGAATGCCCATAAGCTTTTCCTGAAACAGATCATGCATGGCATCCACATCGGCCTCTGTCGGTTCCTTTCCGTATTTTTCTACCCACAGGTCATGAATCCGCTTCATTCCCAGCATGGTCTTGATATGATCCCGTTTTAACATTCCCATTGGCTCTCTGACTTCCTCCATGGTGGGCTCGATCCCAAAATGGCGGAAGATCTCCACAAAAGCCTGTACCGGCGCAAAACAGCCATAATCAACCGTGGTTCCTGCCCAGTCAAAAATCACACATTCCATATCTTTTATCATGATCTTTCGTTCCTTCCTTATGCGATCTGCATTTTTTTCTCCTGCTGCTCCAGGAATGATCCAATGATGTCAAGCAGTTTTTCAATATCTTCCCGGTAAATTTCCCCGATATTTCCGATCCGGAATGTATCAGCTTCCGTCACTTTTCCCGGATAAATGGCGTAACCTCTGTCTTTAATGTACTCATACATTTCCTGGAAGGAGAACTTGCAGTTATCCGGATAGAAAAAGGTGGTGATAATCGGACCCTGATGGGCGCGGTCAATGTAGGGACGGATTCCAAATTTTTCCATACCCTCGATCAGAAGCCGGTTGTTCTCACAGTACCGTCTGTTCCTGGCCTCAATGCCGCCTTCTTCCTCCAGCTCTTCCATTGCCTTTGCAAAAGCCAGCACCACATGGGTGGGAGAAGTGAATCTCCACTTGCCATCCACATTCATGGTTTTCCACTGGTCATACAGATCCAGAGACAGGCTTCTGGCCTGACCTTCACAGGCCATGAGTTTCTCTTTATCAGCAATGATAAAGGAAAATCCCGGAACGCCCTGGATGCATTTATTGTCGCTGCTGATCAGGAAATCAATGCCCAGATCCCCCACAGGAATATCCACGCCGCCGAAGCTGCTCATGGCGTCCACGATCATGGTCTTTCCGCGTTCCTTTGCCACCTTTGCCACAGAAGCAATATCATTGAGAATACCGGATGTGGTCTCACTGTGCACCATGGCCACATGGGTGATCTCCTGATCTCTGTCCAGGATCTCTGCCACATCTTCTGCAGCCGGCACTTCATTGTAATGTACATGAAAAATCCGGTAATTTAATCCGGCATGACGGGCAATATCTTCCATCCGTTCTCCATAGGCACCGTTGGCAATGATCAGCAGTTTGTCGGAGTCGCCCACAGAACTGGTAAGCACCGATTCCACCCCGAAGGTGCCGCTGCCCTGCATCAGAACAACAGTATGGTCTTCCTCGGAAACATGGGCCAGTTTCAGCAGATTTCTGCGGATCCTCTGGGTGATCTGCTTATAGTCATCATCCCAGGTGCAATGGTCAAACAGCATTTCTTTTTTTACTCCTTCTGTTCCTCCCCAGGCCGATCCCTCTGTAGTAACACTACAGATCCTTTCCAAAAAAATCAGCAGTGGAAAATAGATTCCACTGCTTTCAGTTTACCGGACAGGGGATTTTTTTGGTGTTAAATCTTTGTAAAATCCTCCTGGTTTCCTGTTTTTTATTGTCTTTGCTGCGGAAAAACGGCTGTTCTGTCATCCTTTTTCCTTCCATTTTAATAAAAATGCCGAGTTGATGATCACCAGTACTGATCCGGCATTATGTACCAACGCCCCTACCACCGGATTCAAAATGCCGGTAATAGCCAGGACAATGGCCAGAAAATTCAGCCCCATGGAAAAACTCAGATTGCATTTGATCGTGACCATCATACGCCTGGACAGACCAATCAGATGCGGAAGTTCCTTCACCTCATCATCCACCAGAGCAATATCGGCGGCATCCACTGCAATGTCACTGCCCACGCCTCCCATGGCGATCCCCACGTCTGCCTTCTTCAGCGCTGGCGCATCATTGATGCCGTCTCCCATCATACACACTGCTTCCCCCTGCTTCTGATGGCTATCAATCCAGTACAGCTTATCTTCCGGCAGACACCCGGCATGCACTTCTTTTATATGAAGCTCTCCGGCAATGGCACCGGCTGCATTTTCATGGTCACCGGTAAGCAGAACCGGCTGCACCTTCCGCTTCATCAGTTTCCCGATCATGGACCGGCTTTCCTCCCGAAGGGTATCTGCAAGGACCACATACCCCGCCAGCTGCCCGTCCGCGCTGACATAAATCACGGTACTGCCTCTGGACAGGTGATCTTTTGCTTCTTCTTCTGCTTCCCGGGGAAGTTCTATCCCTTCCTCTTCCAGCATCTTCCGGTTCCCCGCCAGAATCCTTTTGCCTTCCGCTCTGCAGGATACTCCCCGCCCGGGAATCATCTGAAATTCCTCTGCAGCAGGTACCGGCACTGCGGTACTCTGCTTATAACAGCGTACCACGGCCTTTCCCAGGGGATGCTCGGAGAACTGCTCTGCCGCCGCACAGAGCCCATAAAACTGTTCCCGACTGTAATCCGGATGCAGACTCCTTACCTCTGTCACCTGCGGCATTCCATAAGTAAGAGTTCCCGTTTTATCGAAGGTGACACAGGACACTTTTGCCAGCCGCTCCAGCGCATCTCCTTCCCGTACCAGAAATCCGCGCTTGGCAGCATTCCCAATGGCTGCCATAATGGCCGTCGGGGTAGCCAGTACCAGTGCGCAGGGGCAGAATACGACCAGAATTGTCACTGCCCGGATAATCTCCCCGGTAACCAGCCAGGTAATCACTGCCGCCGACAGGGCGATCACCACAATCCATGTGGCCCAGCGGTCTGCTATTCCCACGATCTTTGCCTTGCCCGCGTCCGCCGACTGCACCAGACGGATCATCCGCTGAATGGAGCTGTCTTCTCCCACCTTCACGGCCCGCATCTCAAAAGCCCCGAACTGATTCACCGTTCCGCTGGAAACTTCATCTCCTTCTGTCTTATCCACCGGAAGGGATTCCCCTGTCATGACTGCCTGATTTACCGAAGTCCTTCCCTGGGTGATCACTCCGTCCACCGGCACCGTTTCTCCCGGCAGCACCCGCAGGATATCCCCCACGGCCACTTCCTGGGCCGGTATCACCCGTTCTGATTCCCCTTCAATGACCCGGGCGGTCTGGGGCGTCAGATGCACCAGCTTTTCAATGCCTGCTCTGGCCTTAGCCACAGTCATTTCCTCCAGCAGAGACCCCAGCTGCATAATAAAGGCCACCTCGCCGGCTGCAAAATCCTCCCCAATACACACCGATGCGATCAGCGCCAGAGACACCAGCACATCCGCCTTAATGTCAAAAGCCGTGATCAGTCCCACCAGTGCTTCCAGTATAATGGGAATACCGCACAGGACAATAGCGACCCAGGCTGCATCAAAGGGCAGAGGAATCAAATCAAAAATACTCACCAGCAATGCTGCTCCGGAAATCACCAGAAACAGAATATCTCTTTTGATCCCGCCAAATTCCAGGAACCGTTCTATCTTCTCAGTAAACAATATCCTTCCGCCTCCCTCTATTTATATATCCACTCTTTCCCCATGATATATCCGCTTTATGTCCTCCGCATATCTATTTCGCATTATACCCATGGGGGTATATGTATATTATACCTATGGGGGTATGGGTTGTCAAGTGTAGTCTTGCCCGTGAAAGCTTTCCCAGATGCCGCATTACAAATTAAGGAAGCCGAAGAGCAGCGCACTGCCCTCCGGCTTCCCGGTAATGATCCTTTTCTTTTTTATTTCATATTGGCAAACCGCTCCACTGCTTTTGTGAAGCTTTCAATGGTCTTGTCCGCATCTCCATGCTCTATCCCGTCCCGGACACAGTGTTTGATGTGCCCTTCCAGCACTACCTGTCCTGCTTTATGCAGCGCAGACTTCGCCGCATTGATCTGGGCCAGAACATCTTCACAGGGAACATCCTCATCCACCATCCGGTCAATGGCCTGCACCTGACCGATGATCTTCTTTAACCTCCGGTGCAGATTATCTGCATCCATACACTGTCTCATATTCGCACACCTCCAATACCCAAGGGAGTATATGTATATTATACGAGCGGGCCAGATATCTGTCAATCTTCCTTCTGCAGCTTCCATTTTGTATTGACTCTCAGAACATATTGTACTAAGATATTTCAAAGCTGAAAAACTAAGCTTTTCCACTTCTTTATGCATGGTCTATTTTCACTTCTTAGACCTTTATGCTTGATCCCCA
>UQMI01000001.1 GCA_900542045.1 uncultured Blautia sp. | reverse complement strand
GAACTGTCCGGTGATGGGTAGCATGCAGCTTACGCAGTTCTTCACCACATTTTGGACAGCAAAAAGATTTTGATCTGGAGAGCATATGTAGTCTTATTTCATCAGGATCTTCTTCAATTGAAACTATTTCAAGCTCATCTGGATAAAATCGTTGTAAATCAAGTGAAGAATTTGTGGGCATTTCAAGATTCCTTCTTTCATTTTAATTATATTAATTTTATCAGGTATGAGGCTCAAAATCCATACTTTATACCAAAATATGCGGAAGAACCCCGGTAAGGCAAAGAGCTATAACCCGCAGGTTAATGCTGGGAAACTAATGGAAACTTCTAAACCCATTTGTTTTCTTTTATACTGTAGCTGTAAAAGCAGAAATAGGTTTTCTACTGTCTGTAAGCAGAATTTCAGGAAAGCGAGGAATAGAAAATGGGTTTTAAGAAAAAATATGCAGCTCTTGTGTTATCGGCGGTACTGGCGGTATCTCTGAGTGCCTGCGGGACAGCCGGTGAGGCAGAGACAGAACAGAGTACGGTTCAGACGGAGGCGGCTCAGGACAGCCAGACAGATGCTGAAGGGCCAGAGGCAGCCCAGTCAGAAACAGATGCTTCTGAAGAAGGCACAGACCAGACAGGGACAGATGCGGCTCAGGAGAGCACGGAAAGTGAAACAGGGGAGGGCCAGACGGAAGACGGCCAGCAGGCATCCGGTCAGGGTAGCTGGATCCTGATCGCGTATTTTACCGCTGCCGAGAACAGTGGAGTGGATGCCGTGTCTTCTGCCAGTTATTCTGAAGTGAATGGTGAGGATAAGGGTAGAATGCAGGCCCTGGCGGAATTGATCCAGGAAGAAACCGGCGGAGATCTGTTTTCCATACGGACAGATGTGGTCTATCCGGCAGACGGCGGAGAGCTCATTGATTATGCGGCCCAGGAGCAGGATGAGGATGCAAGGCCGAAACTGACCTCACACATTGAAAATCTGGATGATTACGATGTGATCTTTGTTGGATATCCCAACTGGTGGGGAGATATGCCTCAGGCTTTGTACAGCTTTTTTGATGAGTATGATTTCTCAGGAAAGACTATTGTGCCCTTTAATTCGCACAACGGAAGCCGGTTCTCCAATACAATCAGCACGATCGCAGAACTGGAGCCGGATGCCACAGTGATCGAGGACGGATTTACGGTAAATGAACGGGATGTGCCGGACGCTGCTTCCGATATTGCAGACTAGGTCAGCGGACTGGATCTGGATTAAAAACATAACAGAAAGAGGATGGCTACAATGATAAAAAGAGGGGGATTCACTCATGCGTGAAGTGACGGAAAAAGAGTTATTTGAAAGTAACCATTGTAGCCAGCCTGATCGTTTGTCTGCGGGCGGATAAAAAATACTCCAAACAAGCAGATGTGGAATATTATGAACTGGAAGAGACCGACAGCACAGAAGCATCCCAGGATTCCAAACGGGCATCCATCGCTTTTATCATCGCGTTTGTAGCCTGTGTAATCTGGATGATTATTTTCAATGGCGGACTTTCCTTTACAATCTTTTATATGATCTGTCTGGCATTTGTAGTCGCTATTTTCGGAAAATACAATATTTATGAAGCAATCGATACTTTCCTGAAGCAGGGTGCTACACAGTTTCCCATGTTTATCACGCTGATTCTGGTGCAGGTAATGCTGGATACAATCACAGCCATGGGCGGGTTTGACGCGCTGGGCGCGATCTGTCAGTCAGTGATTCCGGAATCCGGAAGCCAGCCCATCCTGATGATCGTCGGAACTCTGTTCGGTGCTTTCGGTATCAACGGCGCAGCAGCCGCGCAGATGGTAGTAATCGATGGTGTTTTCCGTCAGATGGTAGTGGCTGCAGGGCTTCCCATGCTGCTGTGGTGCATGGCTCTGATCATGGGATCTCTGCCCAGCAATTTCATTTATCCGGGCAGTGTGCAGTGGGGCGTATTGGGCGTCTGCCAGTGCGGCGACCTGAAGCGTATCATGAAGATGTGCTGGATCGTATCAGCGGCGGAACTGGCTCTTGCCATGGTTTACAGCATTGTCATGCCGATGCTGTTCTGATCTATAAATTTGGACACATAACCGGAAAACGGGCAATTCGTGAGAATTGCCTGTTTTTCCGCATTTTGCGCTGAAAAAAACTTGAGTTTCCGCAAACGAAAAACAGTAATGACTTTGCCGGTCCGGTGTGTTAGTTTCCTGTTTTTCCTGATACCTACGGCACTGTCCATTGTGTTTGTATATTACCAGACGGAGAGATTCATGAAAAGGTACAAGCTATACCGCCCTGCGGTACGTTATCGAAAAACTTCTCCAAATCGATATCCACGATCCATTCGTATCCCTCGTTTATATATACGAGCAGCTGCCTGATGATGCACATATACGATTTTTGTTTCCATAACTGTTTCTCTCTCTGCATTGTTGAACCTTAATTAATCAAATAGAAATGTCTGAACCGTTTCTGACTGGAAATAAAAGCAGGCAGGAGCCGGACGGGATCAGAGCTAAGGTTCTGGTTTTAGCAGATTTTTAATGATTCCCTGTATGTGATACCACTCTGCGTTCCTGTTCCAACCCAGGGACTTATTTACAGCAAAATTCTCGTGGAGCATGAACAGGAAAATCTTTTCGGCCTCCCATTCTGAGACATGATAATCTTCCATGATTTCCGGAATACGATATGGCTTCTGCGCCTGATACAACTTCTTCAGGATGTGGCGGGACAGACCTTCATCCAGAAAAAGGACCCGGTACTTAGGGTTGCTTGCGGCGCGCTGGCAGGCCGGGAGCAGGGCGTCGGGATCAGAGCCTGTTTCTTCGAGGCCCTTTTCGTTTTCTATGCTCTGCCTGGAGAGAGCAGAAGGAACCGGGTGCAGATCAAGTTCCGTAAGCCGGAGCGCGTCGTCCAGCAATTCGTCTAAGACATCATCAATATTGTCGTAATGGAGATAAAAGGTTGCTCTGGTAATTTCAGCCTGCCTGCACAGAGATGCGACTGTTATTTTTTCATAGGGCGTATTCTGGAGCAGATCCAAAAGCGCATCTTTAATCATTCCCTTGGTCATAAGGGTTCTCCGGTCAGTTTTTCTTTTTGCCAAATGAACATCCTCCCTGAAATACGATACAAAATCCGGCAATGTGTAAAGAACTGTTCTTCTTTGCGTAATGTTGGATAGGACTTTTAGAATTGTTTACAGTATAATTTTTCCTATACAAGATGTCAAGAACTGTTTGCTTAGGAGGAAATTGTCGTATGGAAGAATATAGAGAAATCGCAGAGAAAATCGGGAAGGCGGACGCCGTCCTGATTGGCGCCAGCAATGGGTTTTCCATCTCAGAAGGACTTCATATCTTTGCGGATAATGAAGCTTTTGAGGAGGTCTTTGGTGACTTTAAGAGAGCTTATGGTATCCGCAGCATACTGATGGGGCTTTTTGCCAAATGGCCTTCGGAAGAAATAAAATGGGCGTTTTTCAGCAGGCTGATCCGTCATTACAGCATTGGTTATACGGGAAGCACCAATACGGAAGCGTTGAAAACGATCATCGGAGGCAAGCCGTATTTTTTTGTGACCTCCAACGGGGAAAACCACTTTGAGCTTGCCGGATTTTCGCAGGATTCCATCTGGGAAATTGAAGGGAGCTGGAAGGAAATGCAGTGTGAAAATGGATGCCACAGTACGCTGTACCCGCTGTTTCCTTTGATTCTTGACATGGCAGCATCGGAAAAGGATATGAGGATTTCACATAAACTTGTTCCGAAATGCCCGAAATGCGGAGGTCCGATGAACCTTCATTCTCCGCAGAGACATATGGCCCCATGGGATCTGGAAATACAGAAGCGGTTTGAACGTTTTATTCAGGAATATCATGGGAAACGGCTTGTTATCCTGGAGCTTGGGATCGGCTGGAGAAATCAGCTGATCAAAGCGCCCCTGATGCGTCTGGCAGAAGAAGAACCGCAGGCTGTTTATATTACAGTAAACAAAGGAGAGATCTATATTCCGGATCTGATTGCCGAAAAATCTTACGGCCTTGACGGTGATCTGACAGAGGTATTGAAGCGGCTGGAACAGGCTGTGGAAGAAGGAAGCAGATGAAGGAGGAAACAGATACATGAGTATGTATGAAAATCTGGTCATGCAGACACAGATGAACTATGCAAGATATTACGGGCTGTACGCTGCCGGAAAGACACCGGTCAAATTAAGCAGACGGAAGCCGCTGCCCTATGAAAGACAAATTGAGGAATTTGCGGATAAAATGACAGAAGCAGACTGCATTATCGTCGGCGGGGCTTCTGGCCTTTCCGCTGCGGGAGGCGGGGATTTTTATTATGAGGATACGCCGTCTTTTCGCCGCTATTTCGGAAAATTCGCAGAAAAATACGGTTTTAAGGGAGCCTTTAACGGTATGGGATATCCGTATAAGACCAGAGGGGAGTTTTGGGCTTATCTGGCTACATTCCTGCATACCACCCAGACGGCGCCCATCCGGAAACCTTATCGGGACCTTGAGGCGATTTTGCAGGGAAAGGATTTTTTTATTCTCACCACCAACCAGGACACGCAGTTTGTAAAGCTTTATCCCGATGAGAAGGTGGCGGAGATCCAGGGGGACCACCGTTTCTTTCAGTGTTCAAAACAGTGCTGTGATCAGACATGGGATGCCGTAAAGCCAGTAGAAAAGATGATCGAAGCCATGGGGGAAGGTACCAGTATTCCGGAAGGAATGATTCCCCGATGCCCAGTCTGCGGGGCAGAGGCGTTCCCCTGGGTGCGGGGATACGGGAATTTCCTGCAGGGGACGAAATATGAGGAGCAATATCAGAAGATCTCAGAGTATATCCTGAAAAATCAAGAAAAGAAGATCCTCTTTCTGGAGCTTGGCGTGGGAAGGATGACGCCGATGTTTATACAGGAGCCATTCTGGAACCTGACGCTGAACCTTCCGGGAGCTTCTTATGTTGCTGTAAATGCGCAGTATGCGTTTCTGCCAGAGCAGATAGAAGACAAAGGATTTGTGATATGTAAAGATATCGGGCGGGTATTGGAGGATGTCCGCACAGAAATGGAAGGAGAAGGGAGAGAATGATCAAGGAAAACCGCGCATTTATGGAAATGATGAAAACGGCAAAGGAATGGCTTTCGGGCAAGGACCCTCTGGAAATCGCAGAGAAAACGGGAATCCCTTATGAGGAAGAAAACGGGAATTTTCATCTGCCCAGTCTGGGTACGGAAGTTTCTATTCACTATCCGAATTACGAGATAACGCCGTATGTCAATGAGTGGCAGCAGCTAATTATCCTGCATTACATGAAACTGGCGGACGGTGTGCCTTTGGCCGGCGAATGGATGTCCATGCGGGAAATCCGGGATGGCCTGATCCGGGGAGGGGATTTTGATTTCCGATGTGAGTATGTGATCCGCCAGCGGTTTGGTCAGATGTCCGTAGAAGAACTTTTAAAGAAATGTCAGACGATGGGAGGCAGGATTCTTGACAGTAACGCGGATTTTACCGTTCGGTTCGACTTCCTGCCATATTACCCCATGCTGTTGAAAGTGTGGTTTGCAGATGAAGAATTTCCGGCATCCGGAAAGCTTTTGGTGGATAAAAACGCGGATCATTATCTGACCATAGAAGACGCGGTGACAGCAGGTCAGGTGGTCATGGAAGCCCTTGCAGGAGTGTTCTGAAGCAATCCTCCCTGGTCCTATAGGAGTTCTTCTCGCTGGTCGTGGATCAGGAAATTTTCGATTCCAGCTTTGATAAACTGATCGATAGCCTGCTGTATTTTCGCCCAGTCGTCGCAATGCTGTTTGATCATCCTGCGGTTGATGGCAAGGCAGCCGTTCATCTGGAAATAGAAAATAGCTTCGGCCTGCTCAAAAGTTAGAAGGCTGTGCTGCATTAAATGTGTAATAAATTGTTCCTTGCCGGAATCTGCCAGCCTTTCCAACATTCTGGAGGCGGTGATATCATCAAAAAAGAGTACCTGATACTGGGAAGCGGAACGGATCTTTTCGCAGAACGGATAGGTACAGTTTTGCTTATAAGGACAGAGCACATGGTCCAGGACACTTGTTGTATCGGAAAGAAAATCCTTAAAAATGTCATCCAGGACATCGTCAATATCGCAGTAATGAAGGTAGAAAGTGCCGCGGTTCATTTCTGCCTTCTTGCATAGTTCTGTCACGGTAATCTTACTGTATGGCTTGGTTTTCAGTTCTTCCAGCAGGATATCCTTAATCGTCTGGCGTGTATATCTGGTGCGGCGGTCGGTTTTCTGTGTTTTTTCCATAAAATTTCCTCCAGGTTCTATACAATTTCCGGATTCTGTTCAGAAACATATCAGTGTGAAAATATTGACGATTGAACTATCTGTCAGGTTTATTATAATGGCTTTGAAAAGAAAAATCAACAAGGTGCCTATAAAAAAGCACTATGTACAGAAGGAGGAACCAGTAGATGGGACGTATCATAGCAGTTGCAGGAAAAGGCGGCGTAGGGAAAACAACATTGTGCGGTTTGCTGATCCAGTACCTTTGTGAAACAGGGAAAAAACCGGTACTAGCTGTGGACGCTGACGCGAACGCGAATCTGAACGAGGTGTTGGGAGTGGAAGCAGGAGTGACGCTGGGGGAGCTTCGGGAGGAGATCGAGCGGGCAGGCGTCGATCCGAGATATAAGATTCCGGCGGGCATCACCAAGGCTGCTTATCTGGAGAGCCGCCTGGCTGATGCGCTGACAGAAGAAGATGATTATGATCTGATGGTGATGGGCCGTTCCCAGGGGCAGGGCTGCTATTGCTTTGTCAACGGAATTGTGCAGACGCAGATACAGAAGCTGCAGAGCAATTATCCGTATATCGTTGTGGATAATGAAGCCGGCATGGAGCATATCAGCAGAGGAATCCTTCCCAATATGGAAATTGCCATATTGGTCAGCGACTGTTCCCGAAGGGGCGTGCAGGCTGCAGGCAGGATTGCCGCATTGATGAAGGAACTGAATTTCAAGCCGAAGACAGTCGGACTGATTGTGAACCGTGCGCCGGAAGGCGGCCTTGATAAAGGTACAATGGAAGAGATCGAAAAACAGGGCTTAAATCTTTTGGGAGTCGTGCCGCAGGACCAGAATGTGTACCAGTATGACTGTGATGGGAAGCCCATCGTCCGGCTCCCGAAGGATTCCCCTGTACGAAAAGCTCTCCATGATATTATACAGAAACTGGGATTATAGGAGGCTGGCAGGATGCGTTTAGAAAAACTGCAGGCGTATCTGCGGCACAAGGGCATGGAAGCGGACAGGCTGGGAAAGTCCCCTTATGACTGCAGCCCGGAGCTGCTTCAGGAAGTAAAGAATATCGTACAGAGAATGGGAGGAGAGAACGCATGATTGCTTTTGGATGTGAAGATAAGAACCGGTCACCGGTGATCGAGGACAGGATTTGCCCAAAATGCGGCAGGGAAATCGAAGTGTTTCTGTTAGGCGGCAGAATCATGGAAGATGCTGTCTGCGAGTGCGGATATGTCATCCGGGAACAGGAACCGATTTTAATGGTAAGAGACGGACAGAAGAAAGAGTAGGGAAGCGGAATGGGAGGAGGCGAGCCTGGTGTTCGATTATGCGAAAGACAATATGGAACGGAAGCCGTATGAATTTTACATGGAGGAATACCGGAAGGCAGATCCCAGAAAGATCAGTAATCGTCTGGGGATCGCATATGACATACAGAGAGCCGAATTGACCATTTGGTTTATGGGTGTGAATTACCGGATTTCGCATCCAGATTTTCGGATTACACATGAAAAATCGGAAAAGTGCGTGTATCCGCTGGAGGATGATATTTATGCGAAGATATTGGTACTGCGTTATCTTTTAAATGCCAGTGTATTTCCGCATAATGGAGAATTTCGCGCGTACCGCGAACTTCCGGCCGGAGATTTATATAACAGGCAGTTTCAGGGACGGTGTATTTACAGGCTAAACCGTGAATATGGGAACAGGTTGGAAACAATAGAACAGATTATGGATGAGTTGAATGCGATACCGGTCAATATGGCCGATAAGGGATATGAACTGGAGATCTTTGAAGATCTTTATCTGAGATTCCTGTTTTGGAAAGGCGATGAAGAATTTCCGGCATCTTCACAGATTCTGTTTTCCAGTAATTTTCCGGCGGCATTTGACACCTATGATCTGGCGGAGATTTGTGAAATTTGTATCTGTACATTTGAAAAAATAGAAAGAAAACTCTAAATATTTCATTAAAATAATCTTGTATTCATTTTACATAAACCAGGAGGTAGGAAGATGAAGGTAACAATCTGTGGAAAAGGCGGCTGCGGAAAAAGCACAATAACCAGCCTGCTGGCTAAGGCTCTGGCCAGAAGTGGAAAAGAGGTTTTGGTAATTGATTCCGATGAATCAAACTATGGACTGCACCGGCAGTTGGGAATGGAGCTTCCGGGAGATTTCACCGGATATTTTGGCGGGAAAGAAAATGTATTAAATGATATGATGCTGTCAAAGTTTACCCACCAGTTTTTTCAGGAAACCTGGACTTTGAAGGATATTCCGGAAAAATATTACAGCCTGAAGGACGGAGTGAAGCTGATGGTCAGCGGGAAAATCCATCAGGCCAATGAGGGATGTTCCTGTGCCATGGGGACGGTCATGACGCAGTTTATCCAGAACCTGCAGCTGACAGAAGATCAGTTTGCCCTTCTTGACATGGAAGCAGGGGTGGAACATTTCGGCAGAGGAATTGATAACGGTGTGGATCTGGTGCTGATGATCGTAGATCCATCTTACGAATCCCTGCAGCTTTCTAAAAAAGTAGGAGAACTGGCGGAGAGCATTGAAAAGCCGTTTTATTACATTTTTAACAAAGTCACCGAAGACAACCGGGAGATGATGTATGAAAATGTATGGAAACCTGAACAGGTTGCAGTCTGCCTTGAAGCAGATTCAAAAATCATGACTGAGGGACTGACAGGAAAAGAACTGTCTGAACAACCGGAACCTATTGAACATTTGGCAGATTTATTGATTTCCCATATATAAGACAGAGCATTCAAATGGAGTTGGTTATAACCTTTTTCATTCCGTTCCAAAGAGTTGTGGCATCTATGGTTATCTTTGTCATTTGGATTATGTGCAATAGCCAGATCAGAACCATCGCAGGCAAGCAGGCACAAGCCACGGTATGTATCCAATGAGGAAAAGGTGTCGTTAAAAGAGTGAAAGAAATAATCCATGGCATCTAGCAATAGTTTCTGTATTTGCTGACTGAATGTGGAAACAGAGGCGTATCTGTGGGAAAATCCCAGAAATCGAGCCATTCCTTGCAAACGGTATTACCTTTCATAGACAACAGGAACTAATGGTATCGGAGAAAGAAGGTTTGTATATAGCAGAGCACTGAATAATGTTTTCAGGACAGCCTCTCCTACTCGATCTGAAAAACAGTAATGACTTTGCCGGTCCGGTGTGTTATAATGTTCCATTATGCGGCCGGGGAGGTGAAGAATCCTATGGATATTATTCTGATCATGTGTGTGGGAATTCTGGCAGGACGTCTGCTGCGGAAGAAGCCCATCAAAAAAATAAATGAGAAGCTGCAGCTTGCCTGTACCCTTTTGCTGATCTTCTCCATGGGCGTGATGCTGGGACGGAGGGAAACGTTTTGGCAGGATCTGTCTTCACTGGGAATCACCAGTTTCCTGTTTTTCCTGATACCTACGGCACTGTCCATTGCGTTTGTATATTATCTGACGGAGAGATTCATGAAGCAGGAGAAAAGAACAGAAAGCAGGGAAGCAGGATGATGGTAATACTCACAATGCTGGCATTGCTGGCCGGCATTTTTTATGGTGCGGGAGGATTTGATCTTCTGCCGGTTTCCTTTCTGGCGGAACACACCAATGGCATTTTATACGTGCTGATGCTGGCTGTGGGCATCAGTGTGGGAATGCAGGAGGGAATCTTCCGAAAGATCAGTCAGTACAATATAAAAATATTTATCATTCCCTTCGGCGTGATCCTGGGATCGGTGCTGGGAGGAATGCTGTGTTCTGTGGTCACGGGTATCCCGTTGAATTCGGCTGTGGCCATCGGAGGCGGAATGGGCTGGTACAGTCTCTCCGGAGCAGCCATCAGCGAGCTGGCCGGTGCGGAGATGGGAAGTATCGCGTTTCTGAGCAATCTGATGCGGGAAATTTTCTCGTTCTTCCTGATCCCGTTTCTGGCAGTGAAGTTAAACAATTACAGCTGCATTGCTTCGGCAGGGGCTACCAGCGAGGACACCACACTGCCAATGATGCTGAAGTACACCAACGAGGAGACCGTAGTGCTGTCAGTGCTCAACGGCATGATCTGTTCCTTCTTTGTTCCCATTCTGATTTCTCTGTGTTTTCCCGGGTAGACAAGATATGGAAAAAAACAGGTGGCTGTGCGTTTTGCAGTAAGATGCGAAAACGGACAGGAAAAGATATGCTTTGGGTGCTGTTTAATCACGGCTTTGCCGCAGTTGATGAAATGGTCACTCAGAGCACTTTTTTGATAAAATTCCCGTTTCCGGACTACAGAACGCCGTATACATAGGAGAAAAATCCGAAAGGAGTAGAAATATCTGGGTATAAACGTAAAAACCAACGGGCTCTTCTTCTTGCCAGGCGTGTGAATTATAATAATTATCAGATCACAAAACATAAATTATGCTGTGCAGCGTTAAGGAGAGCCAAGAAAGAAGGGAATGGCGTTATGAATTATTGCAAAGGAGTAGTTATTTCAGGAGTCAATGAGATGAAAATCAGTGATCAATGTCCAATACCGGAAGAGCCTTGCTCAACGGGAGCATTTATCCGGCCATTGATCTGGTCGCCGTGTACCAGTGATGCGCATTTATGCGCGACAGGATGCGCGTCACTGCCTTACCTGCTAGGGAAGGCAGTGGGACATGAAATGTGCGGTGAAATCACAAAAACAGGAACAGATGTCAAAGATTTTAAAGCAGGTGACAGGGTTATCGTATGTTCTGTTATGCCCATGTGGCGCAGCCTGGAAGCGCAGGACGGGTTTGCAAAGCAGCATCAGGATAATATGTATAGTGGAACAGATTTTCCGGACCGGGGAGGATCTTTTGTAGAGGAATACTATATCCGTGATGCGGATATGAACCTGACGAAAATTCCGGAAGGAGTTACTTTGGAGCAGGCGGTTATGGTACCGGATATGATGTGTACTGCCTTTGAGGGAATTGAACAGCTAAATGCCGAATTTGGAGCATCTGTTGCGGTTATTGGAATTGGACCGGTAGGACTGACGGCTGTTCGAGCGGCAGTTTTGCGTGGCGCGGGAAATGTCTTTGCGGTCGGTTCCAGAAAACCGTGTTTTGAAGTGGCAAAAGAATATGGAGCTACTCACCTGATTGATTATCATAACGAAGATTATCTGGAGCAGATCGTAAAAGCCAATGGAGGGCCGGTAGATGGAGTGATTCTTTGCGGCAGAAGTGAAAAAGAGATGAGCAAAGGGCTGTCTATTTTAAAAAAAGGAGGTACACTTGTCAATCTGAGCGCTTATTTTGGCGGTTCCCCTATAGAAATTGACCCTGGTGTCTGGGGATTCGGTTATGGAGATAAAACTATTAAAGGTTCCGGATGCCGGGGAGGCAGGCTTTGGATGGCGCGGATGGCACAGTTGATCGCAACAGGCAGGATTGCCCCGGAGAAACTGATCACACATAGATATCACGGTATGGATAAGATACCCGAAGCTATGGAATTGTTTTTAAATCATGACAGAACTCTGATTAAACCGGTTATATATATTATGCAGAAAAAGGTATGCAGAAAAAGCGGAAGCTTTCTGAAAAAGTATCTTGACAAATATTTTGCCGATGGGTAGAATGTTTAGGGTATTATAAATAGGAAAAGACTTTGAACAGGAAGAGTAGATGCTGTAAGTATCACAGAGAGCTGCCGGCAGGTGCGAGGCAGTATACGGCAGGCGTTGAACTGGCCTGGGAGTTTCCGGTGTGAAGAAAGTAATGCCGGACGGGTGTTCCCGTTACAGATACACAAGCGCATCCGTTTGCTGCGGATGAATCAGAGTGGTACCGCGGAAACAGCAGCCCTTTCGTCTCTGGAATATACAGAGAAGTAAGGGCTTTTTTATGTAACAGGAAAGCAGGATGTTTCCTTTCGGCTTTCCTGTTATACAAAAACCTATTTCATTTTTTTATTAACAGGAGGAGATCAATTATGGCAGCACCTTATAACCACAGGGCCATAGAGGCCAAGTGGCGTGTGAACTGGGAAAAGAATCCCATCAATGTCAACGATGGCAAAAAGCCCAAATATTATTGTCTGGATATGTTTCCTTATCCATCCGGCAATGGTCTGCATGTAGGCCACTGGAGAGGATATGTGATTTCGGATGTCTGGAGCCGTTATAAAATGCTTCAGGGATATTACCTGATCCATCCTATGGGATGGGATGCATTCGGCCTTCCGGCAGAGAATTATGCCATTAAGATGGGCGTGCATCCCGCAAAATCCACAGCGGAAAATGTGGCAAATATCAAGAAACAGATCAATGACATTGCTGCAATCTATGACTGGGATATGGAAGTCAATACCACCGATCCCAATTTCTATAAATGGACCCAGTGGATTTTTGTGAAGATGTTCAAAGAAGGACTGGCCTATGAGAAGGAGTTCCCCATTAACTGGTGTCCTTCCTGTAAGACAGGTCTGGCCAATGAGGAAGTGGTCAACGGCTGCTGTGAACGCTGCGGTGCTACAGTAACCAAGAAGAACCTGCGTCAGTGGATGCTTCGGATCACCAAATACGCAGACCGTCTGCTGAATGATCTGGATAAGCTGGACTGGCCGGAAAAAGTGAAAAAGATGCAGACTGACTGGATTGGAAAATCCTACGGTGCAGAGGTGAACTTCCCCATTGACGGAAGAGAAGAGAAGATCACTGTCTATACCACCAGACCGGATACCCTTCACGGAGCTACCTTCATGGTACTGGCACCGGAACATAAGCTGGCAGCAGAGCTGGCAACTCCGGAGACAAAAGAAGCCGTGGAAAAATACATTTACGATTCTTCCATGAAGTCTAACGTGGACCGTCTCCAGGATAAGGAAAAGACTGGCGTATTTACCGGAAGCTATGCTGTGAACCCGTTGAACCAGAAGAAGATTCCTATCTGGCTGTCTGACTATGTACTGGCAGATTACGGCACCGGCGCCATTATGTGTGTACCGGCTCATGACGACCGTGACTTTGAGTTTGCAAAGAAATTTGATATTCCTATTGTGCAGGTAATTGCCAAAGACGGAAAAGAAATCGAAAATATGACCGAAGCCTACACCGAGGCTTCCGGAACCATGATCAACTCCGGTGACTGGAACGGCATGGAATCCGCTGTCCTGAAAAAAGAAGCGCCGGAAATGATCGAGAAGATGGGAATCGGAAAGAAAACTGTCAATTACAAACTCCGTGACTGGGTATTCTCCCGTCAGCGTTACTGGGGCGAGCCTATTCCCATTATCCATTGTCCAAACTGCGGCGCTGTTCCGGTACCGGAAGAAGAGCTTCCGCTGACTCTGCCGGATGTGGAAAGCTATCAGCCCACCGGAACCGGAGAATCTCCGCTGGCAGCCATCGATGAGTGGGTAAATACTACCTGTCCGTGCTGCGGTGCTCCGGCAAAACGGGAAACCAATACCATGCCTCAGTGGGCCGGTTCTTCCTGGTATTTCCTGCGTTACGTGGACAACAAAAATGACAAAGAACTGGTATCCAGAGAGAAGGCTGACAAATACCTTCCGGTGGATATGTATATCGGCGGTGTGGAGCATGCAGTGCTGCATCTGCTGTATTCCCGGTTCTATACCAAATTCCTGTATGACATCGGAGTGATCGATTTTGACGAGCCGTTCCACAAGCTGTTCAATCAGGGAATGATCACCGGTAAGAACGGAATCAAGATGAGTAAATCCAAGGGAAATGTGGTATCTCCGGACGATCTGGTACGGGATTATGGCTGCGATTCTCTGCGTATGTATGAGCTGTTCGTAGGTCCGCCGGAACTGGATGCAGAGTGGGACGACAGAGGAATTGACGGTGTTTACCGCTTCCTGAACCGTTTCTGGAAGATGGCATGCGACAGCCTGGAGGCTAACGTGACCGCCACCAAGGAAATGGTGAAGCTGCGCCACAAACTTGTTTACGATATTACCCAGAGACTGGAAAGCTTCAGCCTGAATACTGTTATTTCCGGCTTCATGGAATACACCAACAAGATGATTGAGCTGGCCAAGAAAGAGGGCGGCATAGACAAGGAAACCATTGAAACAGCAGTGATCCTGCTGGCTCCTTTTGCACCGCACTTTGCAGAAGAACTGTGGGAGAAGGCAGGGCATACTGATTCTGTATTCCACAACACCTGGCCCAAGGCAGACGAAGAGGCCATGAAAGACGATGAGATCCAGGTACCGGTACAGATCAACGGAAAGACCCGTGCAGTCATCTCTATTCCTGCAGAGATCAGCAAGGAGGATGCTCTGGCCAGAGGAAAAGAAGCGGTGGCAGACAAACTTACCGGCACCATTGTAAAAGAAATCTACGTACCAAAGAAGATCATCAACATCGTTCAGAAATAAAACCAGCGGAATCTGGTATACTGGATTTTCGCTGTATTGCGAAATCTGATATAATGGCAGCTTCTGCCATGCAGCGGAGCCTGGTATACTTGCAGTCTCTGCCGTGCAGCAGGTATTGTCAGGCAGTGGTTTCTGCCGCACTGCGAAGCTTGGTATACTGCATTGTAGTTTCCGCCGTATTGGCGGAGTTCAATATACTGCTGTTTCTGTCATACTGCGGGTACCTCATACTGTGGGTACCGCAGTACGGCAGGGTCCAGAAGCCAATCGGCTCCCCTGTGGAGAGACATAAAAAGTCTCCCATAGGGGGGCTTTTTGCGTCTCTCCACAGAAGAATTTTCATCAAATTTTTCAAAAAATAGTTTCATAGATTTAGATGAACAGGAAAACAAGGTATCTCTGGCTGTCTGGCATTTCTTAAAATGGAACGGAAGGAAATATTAGCCTTGTTTTTCGAGACATATCTTGTCAGTTACAGGTGATATTCCGGAAAACAGGGTGAGTGCCGAATGGAAAGGCCGCCAGTTACGGGTGACATTCCAGAAAGTGGTGCGAGTGCCGAATGGAAAGGCCGCCAGTTACGGGCGATATTCCAGAAAATGGTGCGAGTGCCGAACAGAAAGACGGTCAGGTACGGGTGATATTCCAGAAAGTGGTGCGAGTGCCGAACGGAAAGGCCGCCAGTTACGGGTGACATTCCGGAAAGTGGAATGAGCGCCGAACGGAAAGGCCGCCAGGTACGGGCGATATTCCGGAAAGTGGAATGAGCGCCGAACCAAACAAGCCACCGTAAGGATATTGTCCGTGAAGCTGCCCTGGATCCAGCTTATCTGATCTAAGATGAATTAGCATCCATGCCGGGAGAAGATGGAATTGCTCTTGTATACACCTGAGGCATGGGTCTATATGAATTTCAGGTATTTGCAATCCGGGCCGGTCTGTGCAAAAATAATGCAGGAAGCAGTCAATTTGATTCAGAGACTGCTTCTGGAGGGAAGAATTATGAATAAAATCTTATACAAATTAACAGAATCGTCCCTGTGCCTTCCAGAGGAACGTAAAATTTTTTCCAATGCGGATCTGAAAAAACTCATTGTTCCGCTGTTTCTGGAACAGCTTCTGGAAGTGCTGGTAGGTGTTGCGGATATCTTTATGGTCAGTTATGCCGGGGAAGCGGCTGTGTCCGGTGTATCCCTGGTGAATATGTATAATACGGTATTTCTATTTTTGTTTTCTGCTCTGGCGGCAGGAGGCGCTGTGGTGATCAGCCAGTATATCGGAAGCGGGGATAAAGAGCAGGCAGGGCTGTCCGGCGGACAGCTTCTGATGATTGCGGCAGTCTTCTCTGCGGCAGTGATGGCTCTTTCTCTGCTGGGAAACCGGCAGATACTTCGGCTGCTGTTCGGGGAGGTGGATGCAGACGTGATGGAGGCCTGCGTAACATATCTGCAGATCTCTGCCTATTCCTATCCTGCCATTGCCATTTATAATGCCGGCGCGGCCATGTACCGCAGCATGGGAAAGACACGGGTTACCATGTACATTTCCCTTGCAGCCAACGGCATTAATATCGTGGGAAATGCTGTAGGTGTTTTTGTTCTGAAGGCCGGTGTGGCCGGTGTGGCATGGCCGTCCCTGATCGCCCGGACTTTTTCTGCCATATGGATACTGATCCTGTGTTTCCGGAAGAAAAATCAGGTGGTCCTGCGGTGGAGGTGCATCCTGCAGTGGAATGGTTCCATGATCCGCCGGATCCTGCGCATTGCTGTTCCGAACGGCGTGGAAAACGGGCTGTTTCAGCTGGTGAAAGTAGCGCTGAGCAGCATAACCGCTCTGTTTGGCACGGTACAGATTGCAGCCAACGGAGTGGCCCAGAGCTTCTGGTCAGTGGCAGCTTTGATGGGAACAGCCCTGGGGCTGGCATTTGTCACGGTGATCGGTCAGTGTATGGGAGCCGGAGACTCGGAGGCTGCGGAGTATTATATGCGAAAGCTTCTGCGGGTCACGGTGCTGGCTTCGGTATTGTGGAACGCTTTGATCCTGGCGGCTGCGCCTGTGGTCCTGCAGGGGTATGCTCTGTCTGAACAGGCCGCAGAACTGGTGCTGATCCTCATTCTGATCCACAATCTGTTCAATGCGGTATTTTATCCCTTTTCCGGTGCCCTGTCCAATGGACTCAGGGCAGCGGGAGATGTGCGGTTTACCATGTTTGTCAGTCTGTTTTCCACCATTGGCTGCCGGGTGGTCTTTTCCGTGATCTTTGCCATCTGGTTGGATCTGGGCGTCATTGGCATTGCCTTTGCCATGTGTCTGGACTGGGTGATCCGGGCGGCGTTTTTCTGGGGACGATTCTGCCGTGGAAAATGGAAGACCTTTCAGGTGATCTGACAGTAGGCAGAAACCTGCCGGGCGTCTGCTATTCCTTTGCCGCATAGTGCCCTGCAGATTTGTCATTGTACTTTTTCTTCCGGAAATTCTACAATAAAAGAAATAGTATGGACGGAAGAGGGGAAAACATGACGAAAAATATAGACATGCTCCATGGTCCGCTGATGAAGAAAATATTCTGGTTTGCACTGCCCATTGCCGGCAGCAGTATCCTGCAGCAGCTGTTTAGCGCAGCTGATGTGGCAGTGGCAGGCCGTTTTGCAGAAAGCGGCGCTCTGGCGGCTGTGGGAAGCAATTCTGTGCTGGTGAGTTTTTATATCAATCTGTTTGCAGGACTGTCTGTGGGTGTGAACGTGGTGGTATCCCACTTTCTTGGTCAGCAGAAGAGAAAGGAAGTGGGGACGGTCATTCATACGGCAGTGCTGTTCTCGCTTTTTTGCGGTCTGATCCTGATGGCGGCAGGTCTGCTTTTTTCCAGGCAGCTGCTGACCGTCATTGGCACGCCGGCGGATGTGCTGGAGCGGGCGATCCTGTATTTTCGGATTTACTGTCTGGGGGTGCCGTTTATTTCGCTGTATAATTTCTGTGCGGTTATCCTGCGGATCACCGGAGATACCAGACGTCCCCTGTATTGTCTGGCAATCTCTGTAGTGCTGAATATCATCCTGAATCTGCTTCTGGTCATTGGCTTTCATCTGGGAGTAGCAGGGGTGGCCATTGCCACATCCCTGGCCAATATGGCAGGTTCAGTAATGATCCTCTGGATCCTCAGCCGGGAAAAGGAAGATATCCGGCTGGAGCTGAAAAAACTGGGCATCCATATGCCTGCCCAGGCAAGAATGCTTCGGATTGGTGTACCAGCAGCACTGCAGTCGATAGTTTTCTCCCTGTCAAATATCTGTCTGCAGACTGCTGTGAACGGATTTGGTTCCAGTGCCGTTGCGGGAATGACGGCGGCAACATTTCGGATATTATATTGCAACAGCTTTCGGACAGGCCGCGGTCACCTTTGTGGGGCAGAATTACGGTGCCGGACAGCCGTTTCTGTTTCTGACCGGCATGTACGAGATCACAGGTTCTTCCCTTCGCGGAATGGGACGTTCCCTGACGCCCGCCCTGCTGGCGGTGCTGGGCACAGTGGTATTCCGGGTGTTCTGGGTGTACCTGATCTTTCCAACATGGGGTACTTTTTCATCTCTTATGATGGTATATCCGGTGTCCTGGGCACTGACCGGAACCATGATGACCATTTATTATTTCTTTGCTATTCAAAAAATAGACCGGCGCTCCTCTGTAACGGGCTGAAAAAATAATAATTTGGAAACAATCGGGAAACGTTTCTCCAACAAAACAGGCATATGCTGATTCTGTCAAAAGAGAAAAGCATATGTCTGTTTTGCCAAAAGGAAAAAGAATGGAGGAATGAATCATGGCGAAATCGAAGCTGGTGAAGGCAAACGAAAAAATAAAGGAAGGCGAATCAGTGGAAGAAGCTAAAGAAAGAATGCGCCGGGAAGAAAAGATGCGCATGGATAAAAACAGATGAAAAAAAACTCTCCCTACGTTATAATAGGAACAGCAAAACAGAAGGGAGAGTACCCGATGGTAACCGAGACGATCGTACTGAATGAAGAAAGAAATGTAACGTTGACAGTATACCTGCAGCCTGTGGGTGGAGAATTCCCATCCATCACAAGAAGGCCGGCTGTTCTGGTAATCCCCGGAGGAGGCTACAGGATGTGTTCCGACCGGGAAGCGGACCCGGTGGCACTGGCATATCTGCAGAAGGGCTACCAGGCTTTTATCCTGCGGTATTCGGTGGGAGAAGCAGCAGCCTGGCCTAATCCTCTGACGGACTATGAACAGGCCATGGAGCTGATCCGGTCCAGGGCCGGGGAATGGAACCTGTATCCGGATAAAATTGCAGTGGTGGGATTTTCCGCCGGCGGTCATCTGGCGGCCAGTGGGGCTGTTATGGGCAGGAACCGGCCCAATGCGGCAGTGCTTGGCTATGCAGTCCTTCAGGAGGAAACTGTACGCCGGTATGTGGGGAATGCGCCGGGTCTGATCGGCAGGGTGGATACAGGAATGTGTCCCTGTTTTTTATTTGCCGCCCGGACAGACAATGTGGTTCCCATTGAGAATACAGTGAAGTTTCTGCAGGCATTGACAGAAAAAGAAGTTCCGTATGAAAGCCACATTTATTCTTATGGCGCCCACGGGTTCAGTACAGGTGATCCGGCTGTTTTAAAGCCCGGACAGGAGATCTGCAGCCGTGTGCCCCGGTGGGTGGAAGACAGCGTGGAATGGCTGAATGAAGTATTAGAAGTAAAATTTTGACGAAATCGTAGAAGTGTAAAAAAAGGGGCTGTCGGGAAATTGATAGCCCCCTGGTTTTTTTGATGAAAGGAAAGCAGAACATGCTATTTTGTCTGGCCGGATCAGCAGAGCGAAGAAGCTGGAAAATTAATAAGACAGAAACGTTTCACAGATAAATCCCAAATATTTGTCGTCTATATTTAGGAACATATCAGTGAGAAAGTAACTGCAGCTTTTTTTCTGGGAGAAAAAGTGCAGAAAAAGAGAGCAGAGATGGAGAAAATAACAATGGAGACGGCTTATGAAATGGGATGGGAAATTGTAAACCGGTTGGATCGTGCGATGGCAGACTATTTCAGTGAATGGAAAAGAGCGCGGAAACGGCTGCAGTGGAGCACTTCTGTTTTGACGGAGGAAGATGCCAGGGAATACCAGATCCGGGAGAGGAACGCACAGGTGGAGATCCGGGACGGCTTCAACCAGAATCTGGTGATCCAGTATTACGAGGGGCGGCAAAAGAAGATTATCCTGTTCATTCCCCAGAATTGGCAGCAGAAGATACGGATTTCTCTGAGAAAAGGGTCCATTATCTGTTTGCAGAAAGAGCCTTACAGGGGGCTCGAGTTGTCTGTGAAAAAAGGAGAGATCCTCTGTTCCGCCCCGGCTTCGCTTAGTGTCCGCTGCTGGATGTGGTCTGCCCCTGCGTTGCAGACTTTCATCTGGGATTTGACGGAGATGTGGAAGAAAAACTGCGCCCGATCCTGAAAAACGCCGGTATTTTCGGCGTGGATCTGTATGAAGCGGGAACGGCAGATACGGTATGCGGTTATTTTAAAGAAATGATCACTTCTGCCGGCGCTGTTGCGGACCGTGCTGCAGAAATACGTGAAATAACAAGTTTGATCGCAAGATAAATGACCTCCTAATTTAAGATAGAATAACAGCACAGGGGGCACCACACACGATTGTGTGGCAGCCCCCTGTACGTGGTGCGTGATTTTATACAATATCCGGAATTCATGGGGAAAATCATACGCCAACCACTTTAACCCGGTAAGATCCGTGTCTGCAGGTTGAAAAAAAGGAGATGGCCCGTTCAAACTTTCTTTCTGACTGGACAGATCTGTGTCTGTAAGTTGGGAAAAGAGGATGGCCCGTTCAAACTTTCCTTCTGACTGGACAGATCCATGTCCATAAGATGGAAAAAGAGAAAGATGTGCTTTCAAATCCAGACAGACCTGTGTTCACAGGTTGAATCTGGGTCTTCAAATGCGTATAAGAGGATTTTTCACCGTGTCTGCCTTATAGGGTACAGTATATAAAAGGGTGTTACCGCGGAATATGAGAAAGTGCGGGAAACACCCGTACCAGGAAGTGCCTCGTTACCGCAGGATAAAGGAAAGTGCGGGAAACACCCGTACCAGGAAGTGCTTCGTTACTGTAGGATAAAGGAAAGTGCGGGAAACACCCGTACTGGGAAGTGCTTTGTTACCGCAGGATAAAAGAAACTGCGGGAAACGCCCGTACCAGGAAGTGCTTCGTTACCGCGGGATATGGGAAAATGCGAAAAACGCCCGTAGTGGGGAGCACTAAAATACGGTCGAAAATTGAGTAAGCGGAAAATCCACTGTATATCAGGAATCAGGCAGGTCAGGCAGAAATGATTTTTTCAGCGGTGGTATTCCGCTTTTTATCATGTTATAATTTATCAGGACAAATATGGAGCTGTGCTTCCTAAAACCCGGGCAGCCGGGAAAAATCCGGTCTGGATAAATCTGATGAGCAGAGCAGGTCTGATCGCAGGGAAATATGAGGATCCGGAACAGCTACGGCAGGTCCATGGCATGAACGCAGCGGGAAGTATAATGGGACGTTTTGAAGATACACCTCTTGCCCAGGCGGGAGACGCCATGCAGGCCAGAGCAGCCGTCCAGACTGTGAATGTGGTCAACAAGACGGTGCGTTCTGTGAAAAGAGATGCAGTGAAAATAGCCGAGTTTTATCGTGTTCCCGTGCCCCGCACAAAAAAATATGTGCTGCTGATGATCTTTGGGCCGATTCTGCTGCTGACGGCGATTTACATTCCCAAATTCATGTCTTCCAAAAGCACAGCGGATCATATTATGACGGCATCAATATACATGATGAAAATGCCAACTGCTCAGCCACCTATCTGACAGACCCGGAAGATGTGAACAATGAATACAATTCTTTTAGCTTTTATCTCAGTATGGAAGGAGAGGATTGCTGATGTCCGAAAGGATATATCTGGCCATTGATCTGAAATCATTTTACGCATCGGTGGAATGCCTGGAGCGCGGCCTGGATCCCATGGGTGTCAACCTGGTGGTGGCAGATCAGAGCCGGACAGAAAAGACCATCTGTCTTTCTGTCTCTCCGTCTCTGAAAGAATATGGCGTGCCGGGAAGACCCCGGCTGTTTGAAGTGATACAGAGGATCCGGGAAGTCAATCGGGAACGGAAAAGGCAGGCGCCGATGCAGGAACTGACCGGTTCCTCCTGGATGGCTTGTGAGCTGCGGGATCACCCGGAACTGGCAGTGGACTATCTGGTGGCGCCGCCGCAGATGGCCCTTTATATGCAGTACAGCTCCAGAATTTATGAAGTGTATCTGAAATATGTGGCGCCGGAAGATATTCATGTGTATTCTATTGACGAAGTTTTCGTGGACGCCACCGGATACCTGAAAACCTATGGGATTACTGCGCGGGAACTGGCGTCCCGCATGATCCTGGATGTGCAGAGGACTGTGGGGATCACTGCGGCAGCCGGCGTGGGAACGAATCTGTATCTGTGCAAGGTGGCTATGGATATTGTGGCAAAACATATCCCGCCAGATGAAAATGGCGTGCGGATCGCGGAACTGGATGAAATGCGCTACCGCCAGCTGCTCTGGCAGCACCGTCCCCTGACGGATTTCTGGCGGGTGGGCCGGGGATATGCCAGAAAGCTGGAGGACCACGGCCTGTTCACCATGGGAGATATTGCCAGATGTTCGCTGGGAAAGGAAAATGATTATCTGAATGAAGATCTGCTGTATCAGTTGTTCGGCGTAAATGCAGAGCTTTTGATTGATCATGCCTGGGGCTGGGAACCCTGCACCATTGCAGATATCAAAGCCTATAAACCGGCGTCCAACAGTGTGGGATCCGGCCAGGTCCTTTCCTGTCCCTATCCCTTCGAAAAAGCCAGACTGGTGCTGCGGGAAATGGCAGACATGCTGGCGCTGGAGCTGGTGGACCGGAACCTGGTGACGAATCAGCTGGTGCTCACGGCCGGGTATGACCGTGAGAATCTGAACTCTTCTTCTGGCAGGCGCAGATACCAGGGGGAAGTGACCCGGGACCGCTATGGACGGGCGGTGCCTCGGCATGCCCATGGGACACAGAATCTGGAGCGCTATACGGCATCGTCAGAAAAACTGATGGAAGCAGCGGCACAGCTGTTTGACCGGATCGTGGATCCCGGACTGCTGATCCGCCGGCTGTACCTGACGGCCACCCATGTGGTAGATGAGGAACAAATCCCCCGAAAGGAAACCTTTGAGCAGCTGGAACTGTTCACGGATTATGAACTGCTGGAAGAACAGCGAAATAAAGAGGAAAAAGAGCAGGAAAGAGAAAAGAAGTGGCAAAAAGCCATGTTGGAGATCAAGAAAAAGTATGGCAAGAACGCAGTGCTGCGGGGCATGAATCTGGAAGAGGGCGCCACCGCCCGGGAACGCAACCGAACCATTGGAGGACACAAAGCATGAACGGACCTTATGACGATATTATCCATCTGCCGCATCCGTTTTCCAGAAAACATCCTCAGATGTCCATGAAAGAACGGGCGGCGCAGTTTTCACCCTTTGCCGCACTGACCGGTTATGGAGATGTGATCCGGGAGACAGCCCGCCTGACCGATCCCAGACAGGAGTTGACAGACAGCCGTAAGGAAGAACTGAACCGCAGGCTTCTGCTGTTGGAACGATGTATGGAACAGGCGGCCGCTGCCGGCAGTCTGCTGCCGGAGATCGCCGTCACTTATTTTCAGCCGGATGACCGGAAGGAAGGCGGCGCCTGCCTTACAGTCCGGGGAAGACCGGAGAAGCTTCGGAGAAACCGCCGTGTGCTGGAACTGGAAGGCGGACAGGTAATCCCTCTGCCGGATATTCTGGAGATTGAGGGAGAATTATTTCAGGATATGGAGTGGGAGTAGAAATGAAAAAATGACCAGCTGCAACAGATATTTCTGGTGACATGGCCGTCACAGCCCGCCAGTCAAAACCTTACGGTATATATTGCTTAACAAAACGAGACTTCTGAACGGGTCTCGTTTTTTTATAATGAATGACAGCAGGAATGGAAACGGAGATTCCTGGAAAAATAAATAACAAGAGGTGAGACGATGAAGAAAAACAGGATACTGGCGGGAATTATGGCAATGCTGACGCTGCTGACCGGCTGCGGGAGTAATGCGGTGACTGCGGAGCAAAATACAGATACAGGAAGCATTGTATCGGAAAGGGAAATATCTATGAATGGAGAAAATACAGATGATACGAATGATCAGGGAAAGCAGGAAGGGGAAAAGACTGTGACTGGCGCCAGCCTTCCGGCGGAGCTGGCTCAGATTCCGCAGGAGTATTTTTCAGAATCGGAATATCCGGGAACACTGGTGGAACTGAACTATGATACTTATGAATCCATGACTTATGAAGAGGAAAGTCAGATTCTGACAAAGCGGGCCATCGTCTATCTTCCTTACGGATATACAGAAGATGAAAATTACAATGTGTTTTATCTGATGCACGGAGGATGGAGCAACGAAACCACTTATCTGGAAACGCCGGAGCAGCCGGCTGAATTTAAGAATGTTCTGGATCACGCCATGGCAGATGGGAAGATGCAGACAATGATCGTTGTCTGCCCCACTTACAATAACGAAAGTGAGGAGGACAGTGCGGATTATTCTCTGGCTCTGCGGCTGACGGAGAATTATCACAATGAGCTGATCAATGATCTGATTCCGGCAGTGGAGGGAACCTACAGTACCTATGCAGAAGACACCACCCCGGAAGGACTGCAGGCATCCAGAGATCACCGGGCTTTCTGCGGCTTCTCCATGGGTTCTGTGGCTACCTGGCGGACGTTCCAGTATTGTCTGGACTATTTCCGCTACTTTATGCCTTCCAGCGGCAATCTCACTTCTGACGGTGAGTATATGGCTTCTCTTGTGCGGGATGCAGGACATGACTGGAATGATTTCTTTATTTTCGCCGCATCCGGTACAGAGGATTTTGCCTATGCCTCCTTCAAAAATCAGATCGAGGCCATGGCAGATGTGGAAGATGGAACATTTCGGGTTGCAGACAATGAAAGCCAGGGGAATCTGTACTTCCTGGAGCAGGAAGGCGGGACCCACAGCGGGGAGTATGCCATGGAATATTTTTACAATGGCATGTGCTGGATCTGGCAGGAGACCTGAGCAAAGGTTTTCATGATGGGAGTTTTGGCAGCGGGCTGTGCAGAAGACAGCCCGCTTTATATATGCTTCCGTTTAAGAAAACAGGGAAATCTTGCCCGTCAGGCATGGGTTTGTTATAACGAAAGACAGATATACCAGAAAAGCAGGCGAGGCAGGATCGCGAAGCATGGGGACACAGATCCCTGCTGCATGAGCCGCTGCAGAAAATGCCGGGGAGGAAGACATATGGAGTTACGGGTTTTGCGATATTTTTTAACAGTGGTCCGGGAAGAGAGCATCACCAGGAAGAGCTGACAGAACAGGAAGAAAATGTGGAAGGCACCGTTTCTGTGGGCTGCGGTGATCTGGGAAGTGTGGAAATGCTGGCAAGGCTGTTCCAGGCTTTTCATGAACGGTATCCTGCAGTGGTCTTTGATCTGTATATTGCCACGGCTGACCATATCAAAGACCGTATGGATCAGGGACTGGCGGCTCATAAGTTTATTGATTATATCCGCGAAGTGTTCCGGCAGAATAACTGCTGATTAAAAAAGTCTCTTTTGGGAATTTCCGGAAGTTCATCCGGAAATTCACTCTGAAATCGATGATATATATTCCTGCAGCGTATGCAGATATGTTTCTGCAGCTTTGGAGAACACCTGATACCTTTTCCAGACCATATAGACGCTCAGCTCCAGAGAAGGAGAAAACGGACGAAAGCAGAGACAGCTGTCGCCGCTGGTATTAATGATCTTATCCAGGCAGAGGGCATAGCCCATCCCTTCTTCTACCATAAGGGAACCGTTATACAGCAGGCTGTAGGTGGCTGCGATATTGAGGGCAGACAGATCTTTTTTCAGCCAGGAGGAAAGCATGGCGCTGGAAGAGGCCTGACGGGAGATGATAAGAGGTACGTCCCACAGGTCTTCCGGCGCTATGACTGTTTTCCGGGCCAGAGGAGAATCTCTGCGCATCAGCACTCCCCAGGTTTCTTTTACAGGTATCTCCAGCATCTCGTATTTGGAAATATCCACCTGCTGCAGTAGAAGGCCGAAATCGATCAGGCCTTTGTCCAGGTTCTCCAGCACATCTTTTCCGTCTCCGCTGGAAATATGAAAATGCACATGGGGATACCGGGTCTGGACTGTTCGGGCGGCCTGAGTGAGAATACGGATCCCGTCGGTTTCTCCGGCTCCGATGTAAACATCGCCGGCGACGGACTGGTCAGAAAGGGCGATCTCGCTGGTGGTACGGTTCACCAGAGAGAGGATTTCCTCTGCGCGTTTCCGCAGGATCATGCCTTCTTCGGTCAGGGTAATCTTCCGGGATCCGGGTGTTCCCCGTATCAGGAGCTGCTTGCCCAGTTCCTCTTCCATGGCTTTTATCTGGGTGGAAAGGGTAGGCTGGGACAGATGCAGAGACTGGGCAGCTCCGGAAATGCTCTGTTCTCTTGCTACTGCGAGGAAATATTGAAGGACACGTAATTCCATATAAAATAGCCTCCTTTTAGATTTGCAGCTGGTATACCGGCACGGCCATCCCACACCGTCGATCGGTCTGCTGTTTTATTAATATCTTAGTATATCAGATACACCTATAGTTATCAATTATGAAGAAATAATATGATTAAAAAAATGTTATAAAAAAGCAAACTGACGAAAACCAAAGGTACATTTGGTGAGCAATGTGTTCGGAGTCTTGAGAGTGATTGGCAGGAGAGTTGAAATAGGCTTGCATATTTAGTCATATTGTTGGTCATATTTTGTCTACAGTCATAGAAAATAACTATAAATAACGATTAAATATAAGTATTTGCTGAACTAAAAAACAGATGCTACACTGAAAAAGAACTGAGAACCATTATTGGTCAGGGCGATGTATCAGTTACCCTGGAGCTCTCAGATTCAGAATAAAGTGGAGGTGTCTATGAAAAAAAGAATTGTTTCCCTGTGTGTAATTGCTTTTCTGCTCGGTCTTTCAGCCTGCGGCCAGACAGAGCAGTTCCAGAATGAAACCAGGAGCGGGACACAGGAAGAAAATTCAGCAGACGCCCGGTTAGATGCAGCTGACAGCGGACTTGCTTTGTCTGACAGGGTGATCCGTGTGGAGTCGAATGGGAACACAATCGTTTTTGAACTGAATGACAGCCAGGCTGCCCGTGAGCTGTACGAACAGCTGCCGTTAAGCATCGAGGTGGAAGATTACAGCACCAATGAGAAAATTTTCTATCCGCCGCAGGAGCTGGATGTCAGCGATGCACCTCTGGCAGAAGCGGGCGCCGGTACACTCGCTTACTATGCTCCCTGGGGTGATGTGGTAATGTTTTATGAAGATTTCGGCGGAGCAGGCGGTCTGTATGAACTGGGTGAAGCCGTTTCCGGGGCAGAGTATATTTCAGGATTGTCCGGAACGCTCCAGGTTGAAAAAAATGAAGAGTGACAGACATTTTACGTGGTGTCACAAGGAGGGAAATCTGTGACAGACAGGGAAGTTCACGAAAGATATATGGTACCGATGGAAGTGCTCTGTGCCTATGAAGGATGGATGCTGTGCGGTACGAAAGACAAAACAGAGGGGCACTGGGATTATGATGCTTCGGATCTGGAGCGGCTGGGAATGGTCATGACATTGCGGGGCATCGGTTTTTCGGAGAAAGAGACGGAAGCGTATATGAGGCTGGAAAGCTCGGAAGAAAAGACAGATCAGCAGCGTATACAGATGCTGAATGAAAAAAGAAAAGCGATCCTGGAGGAAATCCACAGCAAAGAAAAACAGATCAGCTGCCTCGATTATCTCCAGTACGAGATCACCGGATGTACTTCTGAGAAAAGAAAATAAACAGGAAAATACTACTTTAAAGCGAAACCCCTTCGTGAGACAGGATTTTTGCTCAAAAGTGGTATTTTTCTTTTTATCGGCAGGAAAGTGTATTACTTTTTCTGGTACGGATCGGTCAGGATGCGCAGGTATCAATGCCGAAGGCACCGCTGCCAATTCACGGCTGATGATTCGATTGCTGTTCATCTAAATTCCCTCCTTTGCCGCGGCAGGCGCTGCGTCATCGGTGCTCAGCTCCCGGTATGTGCGGATAATGATAAAGAGTGCAAAGATATTTCTGCGTTTCCGGGAGGCAGAAAGGAAGAGCGAAATGAAAGGACAGTTAAAATGCAGTTGCGAAAAGATGCTGTATTTTTGCCGGGATTGTGGTAAAATCAGAACTGTTACGGGAGAGAACCAAAGGAGTGACGAAATGGCAGAAAAAGAATTCGTGCTGTCCGGGCAGCTTTATACTGCACAGGACGAAGATCACAAAAGAAGATAAACGCTGCTGGAGGGAACAGGCGGATATCTATTAGAAAAATAAAGAACAATGATGGAGGATAACATGGTTTCATTTGAAAATGATTATATACAGGGCGCGCATCCGGCCCTGCTGCAGCGGCTGATGGAAACGAATCTGGAGCCCCTGTCCGGCTATGGACAGGATCCTTACTGCAAAAGCGCAGAGCAGAAAATTCTTGCGGCCTGTGACTGTGAGAATGGTGAGGTATTTTTTCTCACCGGAGGCACCCAGGCCAATGCGGTGGTGATCGGAGCGCTGCTGAGGCAGTATGAAGGTGTTATAGCGGCGGATACCGGGCATATTGCCGTGCACGAGGCCGGTGCGGTGGAATTTACCGGGCACAAGGTGCTGACAGTTCCCGGACACATCGGAAAAATAGACCCGGAGGAGCTGAAGCAGTTCCTTCATGACTTTTATCAGGATGAGAACCATGAACATATGGTTTTCCCAGGGATGGTCTATCTGTCCCATCCAACGGAGTACGGCACATTATACACCCTGGAAGAACTGCGTCAGATTTCAGAGATCTGCGGAACCTATCATATTCCGTTATTTATGGACGGAGCCAGGCTGGGATATGGGCTGATGAGCCCGGAAACAGATGTGACTTTGCCGGATGTGGCAAGGCTCTGTCATGTGTTCACCATCGGAGGAACGAAGGCAGGCGCTCTCTGCGGAGAGGCTGTGGTATTTCCGGAGAAGGGACCGGAGCATTTTATGACAGTTGTGAAGCAGAGAGGGGCAATGCTGGCAAAGGGCCGTCTTCTTGGAGTGCAGTTTGATACTCTTTTTACGAAGCAGCTGTATTTTCAGATCAGTGCCCATGCGCTGGAGATGGCGGAAGAGCTGAAGCGGGTGCTGAGGCAGAAGGGCTGTCAGTTTGCCTGGGAATCCCCTACGAACCAGCAGTTTGTTATTCTGGAAGACCAGGCGGTCCGGCAGCTGGCGAAAGAGATCCGGTTCAGTTTCTGGGAAAAAGCAGATGAGACACATACGATCGTTCGCTTTGCCACCAGCTGGGCCACGCAGAAAGAGGATATTGAGCAGCTGGAAAAAGCGGCCGGATGGGATGCTGTTTCCGAATAGGATCCGGACCCGATAAAAAAGGAAAGAGAGGAAAACACATTTGAACACCACAAGAAAAGAGATGAGTGTCATTGAGTGCATTCTGCTGGCTGTCTGTCCGGTGTTTGTTCTGTGGAACGGCTGGAATCTTCTGTGGGAATACTGGGGAAAGGGATTTTTCTGGAGATTCTTCCCGGGGAATATAGAGCAGGCGTCTTATACGGTGCGGTTTCTGACCTTTGCAGTGCTCATGCTGCTGTTTTTCAGTATCTGGTACTGGTTCGGAAGTACCAGAAAGCGGGAGCGGTGGGGCGGTTTCGGATGGAATTCCTTGCGGCCGGACATTCTGGTATTATCTGCGGTCATGGGACTGCTCCTGCAGAGGATTACCGTGGCATATCTGTTGAACAGCGCCGGTCTGAATGCTTCGCTGTTTAATGATTTCTATGAAAAATACAGCCAGATCTCACGGAGCAGTCTGCCGGGAATTCTGGCTCTGGCCATTTTAATCCCGATCGTGGAGGAACTGGCGTTTCGCGGGCTGACCTTCGGATATCTGGCGAAGATCCTTCCGTTCTGGGTGGCAAATGTGCTGCAGGCGCTGCTGTTTGCCCTGTACCACCAGACGCCTCTGCAGGCGGGCTTCGCCTTCGTCTGCGGGCTGTTCATGGGATGGCTGCTTTATCGAACCTGGCACCTTCGGAACTGTGTCATTGCACACATGGTATTCAATTATCTGTTTATGCCAATGTCATCCAAGCTGTCCGGGTACAATGGATTTCTGGAGAACATCGTGGCTGTGATCAGTATCGTTCTTCTGGCAGGAATCTGTATGCTGATCCACCGGATCAGTGGAAAAAAACGGTCATAAACCGGTCCGCTGTAATGCGGATCGATTTCAAAGGCCGGCGGCTGGAGCGTTCATGCTCCCGGGACAAAAAAGGCCTGGCCGGTCTGACAGAATATAACAAATACAGGAGGCAGAAATTATGGAAACAAAAGTTACAAGAGAGCAGGCAATGGGATTGCTGGAAAAGTACAACCAGGAGTCTTTTCACCTGGTACATGCCCTGACAGTAGAAGGTGTCATGCGCTGGTACGCCAGTGAACTGGGCTATGGGGAAGAAGCGGATTTCTGGGCCATGGCAGGGCTGCTCCATGATGTGGATTTTGAAAAATATCCGGAAGAGCACTGTAAGAAAGCACCGGAGCTGCTGGCGGAGATCCAGGCGGAGCCGGAGCTGGTGCATGCCGTGTGCAGCCACGGATATGGAATCTGCACCGATGTGAAGCCGGAGCATCTGATGGAAAAGGTATTGTTTGCATCGGACGAACTTACCGGACTGATCTGGGCAGCAGCGAAAATGCGTCCGTCCAAAAGTGTGCAGGATATGGAAGTGTCCAGTCTGAAGAAAAAATTCAAAGATAAGAGATTCGCAGCAGGGTGCTCCCGTGATATCATCAAAGAGGGAGCAGCCATGCTGGAATGGGATCTGAATGAGCTGTTTGAGAAGACCATACTGGCCATGCGTTCCTGTGAGGATGCGGTGAAAGCCTTTGAGGAACAGCATTGACAGAATCAAAAACGCTCCGCGTGGATCGCACTGCGGCGGAAAAGAAGCATGTTGCCAAAAGCAACCCGCCGCAGGCGGAGAATCCTGTGGTGCAGGATTCTTTTTTATGAAAAACGGTTTTGTCCCGAAGAGGATGACCGGTTCCGGCAGTGCCGGGATTCAGGAATCCAGTTCCTGAATCCCTGTGATATCCGGCTCAGCCATCAGGGAGTAATTGGTGTAGTACACCACAAATCCGGGTTTGGCTCCATTTGGTTTTTTCACATGTTTTTTCTGAATGTAATCAATTTCCACCTTGGGCGCGGTACGGCCTTTGGAATAATAGCCGGCCAGCCGGCCCGCTTCTTCGAAGGTACGGTCCGGAAGCTCTTCATTGTTGCTCTTTACGATCACATGGGAACCTGCCATACCCTTGGCGTGGAACCACCAGTCGCCGCCGGTGGCGAACTTAAATGTCAATTCTTCGTTCTGATAATTATTTTTTCCCACATACATATGATAACCGTCGCTGGATATATAATGCAGAGGTTTGGACTTGCTCTGAAGTTTCTTCCTGCCGGTATAATGCTTTTTGATGTATCCGTATTCCGTCAGCTCGTCTTTGATCTGCGACAGGTCGCTTTCGGACCGGGCAATATCCAGAGAGGTGGCGATGGATTCCAGATGCTGGATCTCGCTTTCGGTCTCTGCAATCTGCTCCGTCAGAGCTTCCTCGGTACGCTTCAGTTTGTTGTAGCGGTCAAAATATTTCTGGGCATTTTCTCCCGGTGTGAGAGTGGGATCCAGGGGAACGGTGATCTCTTCGTTGGTGTAGTAATTCAGAGCCTGGAAGGAGCGGCTGCCTTCCTCCAGTCCATAGCCATAGGCATGGATCAGTTCTCCGTAGACCTTGTATTTGTCTTTCTTGGCAGTATCCTTTAACTGCTTCTGCTGGAGGTCATATTTTTTTCGGTTCCGCTCCAGGGCCGTCTGCACGATACGGCGCAGATCCGAGGATTTCTGCCGGATACGTGTGATGATATTTTTCTGGGCATAATAGCGCTCCAGCATGGAAGAAACACTTGGAAAGACTTCTTCCTCATGGCCTTGTTCATACTGCTGCAGATGGATGGCCGCATATTCCACCGGTATTCCCTCCCGGTAAATGATGGAAGGAGTGAAATCGCTGCCCCGGACCTGCTCCATGACCCGGGCAAAGGTATGGTACAGATGGATCCGTTCAATCTCGGAAAGACCGTCCGTGGGAAGACTTCCGTCCAGGGAGGCACGGTAGCAGATCTCTTCGCCGATGACAGGACTTAAGCCCGTCAGTGTAGTGTACAGCGCTTTGGCCACGGGAAGCGGCTTCCGGCAGACAGTCTGGTAGAACTCGTCTTCGGAGATGGTCAGAGGATCGTATTTGTCCTGGGTATGAGGGATAAAATAATTTCTGCCCGGCAGTACCTCCCGGACAGAACTCATATGGGAAGAGACGTGCTTGATGCTGTCCAGGATCCGGTCTGTCTCATCGCAGAAAATAATGTTGCTGTGCTTTCCCATAAGCTCCACGATCAGGTATTTCCGGCAGGGGTCTCCCAGTTCGTTGAGATGCTCCAGTTCAAAGCGGATCACCCGTTCCAGTCCGGGCTTGGTAATGGAAACGATCCTGGCACTGCCGATGTGCTTGCGCAGAAGCATGCAAAAGTTGGGTGCAGTCAGAGGACTGGGCTTGTTCTTCTCTGTAAAGTAAAGCAGGGGAAGAGAGGCGCTGGCAGAGATCAGGAGCCGGCAGTTCCCATTGGTCCCCTTGGCGGTGATCAGAAGTTCATCTGTCTCCGGCTGTGCAATTTTATTGATACGTCCGCCCACCAGCTGTTTCTGCAGTTCGCAGACCAGGGCGGATACGGTAATTCCGTCAAAAGCCATATTCGTCATCCTTTCTCTGGCAAATGATGGTTTTCATTATAGCAAAAGTGCGGGGAAATTGCTATAATTGTTTTAGAAGCCGGATATTTTGCGAAAAAGGTTTGACGAGTATATCAGAATCTACTATAATTAGTCTGTATGCAAAAAAATAAGTGAGAGGCATCCTCTCATTAAAAATGTATGGACGGCGGGAGTAGTATGCTGCAGCCGGTTTTTCCATGCATATACGGAGGACATCATGATAAAAAGTATGACAGGCTACGGCCGGTCCGAGCTGGCGGACAGCAGCCGTAAATTAACCGTTGAGCTAAAATCCGTAAATCACCGCTATCTGGATATGAATATCAAGATGCCGAAGAAGCTGGGCTTTTTCGAAGCGGCGATCCGTTCACTTCTGAAAACCTATATCCAGCGCGGAAAGGTGGATGTGTTCATCACCTACGAAGATTACACCCAGAATGATGTGTCCCTGAAGTACAACCGGGAGCTGGCGGCGGAATATCTGAACTATCTGCGGGAGATGAGCAGGGATTTCGGACTGGAAGATGATATACGGGTTTCCAATCTGTCCAGATATCCGGAAGTCTTTACCATGGAGGAGCAGAGCGTAGACGAAGAAGAACTGTGGTCGGTGCTGGAGAAGACCGTCCGGGAAGCAGCGGAGAAATTTGTATCTGCCAGAGAACTGGAAGGAGAGCATCTGAAAGATGATCTGATCAAAAAGCTGGATGCTCTGGATGCAAAGGTAGATCTGGTGGAGAAGCGTTCACCGGAAGTGGTTGCGGCATACAGAGAAAAACTGGAGCTGCGGCTGCATGAGCTGCTGGAAGAGGTACAGATCGATGAAAGCCGTCTGGCGGCGGAAGTGGTCCTTTTTGCGGATAAGATCTGCAATGATGAAGAGACTGTCCGGCTCCACAGCCACATTCACAGTATGAAGACCGTACTGGAAGAAGGAGTAGGGATCGGACGAAAGCTGGATTTCATTGCCCAGGAAATGAACCGGGAGGCCAATACCATTCTGTCAAAGTCCAGTGACCTGGAAGTGTCCAATCTGGCCATTGATCTGAAGACAGAGATCGAGAAAGTCAGAGAGCAGATTCAGAACATCGAATAGCGGAGGCAGGAGGTATGGCAAAGCTGATCAACATTGGTTTCGGCAATGTGGTGAATACAGACAAGATCGTTGCGGTGGTGAGCCCGGATGCGGCTCCGGTGAAACGGATGGTGCAGACGGCCAAAAGCAATGGAGATGTGATTGATGCCACTCAGGGAAGAAAGACCAAGGCGGTGATCGTTACGGAAGGCGGACAGATCGTACTGTCTGCGCTTCAGCCAGAAACGATCACCAAGCGGTTTTCCGAGGGGCTGGATTATGAAGACAAGGGAGAGAAGTTACCATGAAAAAAGGGATCCTGGCAGTGGTCTCCGGATTTTCCGGAGCAGGAAAGGGCACGCTGATGAAGGCCCTGCTGGAGCAGCATGACAATTATGCGCTTTCTGTTTCCGCGACCACAAGGGCCCCAAGGCCCGGCGAACGGGACGGGGTGGAATACTTTTTCAAGACAAAAGAAGAATTCGAGGAAATGATCGCCCGGGACGCATTTATCGAATACGCCAGTTATGTGAATAATTATTATGGAACACCCAGAGCATATGTTGAGGAACAGCTGAATGCCGGGAAGGACGTAATCCTGGAGATCGAAGTCCAGGGCGCTCAGGAAATACGGAACAAGATACCGGAAGCCGTACTGCTGTTCGTGACCGCGCCCTCTGCAGAGGAGCTGAAACGCCGGCTGGAAGGCAGGGGAACGGAAACGGCAGAGGTGATCCATTCCCGACTGTGCAGAGCAGCAGAGGAAGCCGGGAGCATGGATCAGTATGATTATATTCTGATCAATGATGATCTGCAGGACTGCGTGGATACCATGCATGAGATCATTCGCAGTGAGCATTACAGAGCACAGCGGAATCAGATGTTTATAAAAGAAATGAAAAATGATCTGGAAAAATATGTGAAAGGAGCCAAACAGATATGATTCATCCGTCTTATTCAGAATTAATGGAGGTAGTGAGCAAAGGAACCGATACAGAAGATATGCCGCCGGTTTTGAAAAGCCGTTATTCCATCGTTCTGGCCACCAGCAAGAGAGCCAGAGAGATCATTGCAGGGGCGCATCCTCTTGTGAATCCCACAGGGAAAAAGCCGTTGTCCATTGCCATTGAAGAACTGTACAGAGAAAAGGTAAAAATTGTCGCTGACGAGGAAGAGAGTCAGGAAGAAGAATAACAGGAAATAAGTGCCGCAGGAACAAACGACTGTGGCATTTATTTTATGCGGCAGGAAGGCAGAACGTTTCGTTCTGATTTTCCTGTCACATAAAAACGCTCCGCGATACCAGATGTCTGGTATCGTTTAATACCCAAATCATAACAGGAGAAATGTCTATGAAATTACTTTTTATCTCTCTGGGCTGTGACAAGAATCTGGTGGATTCGGAAGAAATGCTGGGTATGCTCAGCAGCAGAGGATATGAAATAACGGATGATGAAACACAGGCCCAGGTTATTGTCATTAACACCTGCTGTTTCATCCATGATGCAAAAGAAGAAAGTATCCAGACCATTCTGGAAATGGCGGAATACCGTAAGAGAGGCAGCTGCCGCGCTCTGCTGGTCACGGGATGTCTGGCCCAGAGATATCAGGAAGAAATCCGTCAGGAGATCCCGGAGGTGGATGCGGTACTGGGGACCACCGGGTTTCCGGAAATTCTCCAGGCATTGGAGAGCTGTCTGGAAGGAAGACCTTATGAAAGTTATCCGGATGTGAATGCGCTGCCTCTGGTGGAGGAAGAACGCATTCTCACCACCGGCGGGCATTATGGCTTCCTGAAGATCGCAGAAGGCTGTGAAAAGCACTGTACCTACTGTATCATTCCCCGGCTGCGGGGAAGCTACCGCAGCGTACCCATGGAGCGTCTGCTGAAACAGGCCCGTTCCATGGTCAGCCAGGGTGTGAAGGAACTGATCCTGGTGGCACAGGAGACCACTTTATATGGCGTGGATCTCTGCGGAAAAAAATCCCTGCATGTACTTCTGGAAAAGCTCTGTGAGATCCAGGGCCTTGTATGGATCCGGGTACAGTACTGCTATCCGGAAGAAATCTACCCGGAGCTTATTGATGTGATGGCAAAAGAAAAGAAGATCTGTCATTATCTGGATCTGCCTATCCAGCATGCCAGCGACCGGATCCTGCGGAGAATGGGACGCAGGACCAGCAAGGAGCAGCTGGTGTCCCTGATCCGGACTCTGCGGGAGCGTATCCCGGACATTGTTCTGCGCACCACGCTGATCACCGGATTTCCGGGAGAGACCCAGGAAGACCACGAAGAACTGATGGAATTTGTCAATGACATGGAATTTGACCGTCTGGGAGTCTTTACTTACTCGCAGGAGGAAGATACGCCTGCGGCGGAAATGCCGGATCAGATAGACGAAGTAGTGAAAGAAGCGCGTCAGGCGGAGCTGATGGAACTGCAGCAGGAGATTTCACTGGAAAAAGGCCAGGCAAGGATCGGTCAGAAAATGCTGGTGATGATCGAGGGTAAAGTGGCCGATGAAAACGCCTATGTGGGACGAACCTATGGCGATGCGCCCAAAGTGGACGGCTATATTTTTGTGCAGACGGGAGAGCTGCTGATGTCCGGCGATTTTGTGGAGGTTCGGGTAACCGGAGCCCTGGAGTATGATTTGATAGGAGAGATATGGGATGAATACACCGAATAAATTAACTGTTTTTCGTATGATCATGGTGCCTGTGTTTGTGGCCGTCATGCTGGGGGATTTCCCGGGCAGTGCCGGGAAATGGGTATCTCTGGCTATTTTTGTGATCGCCAGCGCCACAGACTGGCTGGATGGTTATCTGGCAAGAAAGAATAATCTTGTTACCGACTTTGGAAAATTTATGGATCCTCTTGCGGACAAGCTGCTGGTTTGTTCGGCTCTGATTTGTCTGATGGATCTGGGCAAGATCCCGGCCTGGGCACTGATCATTATTATTGGACGGGAGTTTATCATCAGCGGATTCCGTCTGGTGGCTGCTGACAACGGAATCGTGATCGCAGCCAGCTACTGGGGAAAATTTAAAACCGTATCACAGATGGCCATGACCATTGTCATGCTGATGGATCTGGGCGGCGGCTTCCAGACGCTGGAGACCCTTCTCCTGTATCTGTCCCTGGTACTGACGGTGATCTCTCTGGTGGACTACATATGGAAGAACCGCCAGGTAATTTCCATGCAGAAGTAAAAGCGGGGGCAGAAAGAGGGGCTTTACAGACTGCCAAACGCCGTGTACCAATACGGCAGAACAGGAGACAAAAGAAGGAGGCACTTATGATCGTTGAACTGATTGCGGTAGGTACAGAACTGCTGCTGGGAAACATTGTCAATACAAACAGCGCGTATTTGTCGGAAATGTGCGCAAGGCTGGGACTTTCTCTTTATTTTCAAAGTGTGGTGGGAGACAATGAACAGCGGCTAAAGGAAACGTTTTCCATGGCCTGGAAGCGTTCTGATGTGGTGATACTCACCGGAGGACTTGGGCCCACAAAGGATGACCTGACAAAGGAAGTGTGTGCTCAGGTTCTTGGAATGGATCTGATCGAAGATACCCATACCAGAGCACGGATTGAGCATTTTCTGGAAATCTACCAGAAAAACAGTCCGGAGTTTCAGATTACAGAAAACAACTGGAAACAGGCAATGGTGCCAAGAGATGCCATTGTGATTGACAATGAAAATGGAACGGCGCCCGGATTGATCCTGGAGCAGGAGGGCAAGACGGCGATCCTGCTGCCCGGACCTCCCGGAGAACTGATTCCCATGTTCCGGGATAAGATTTATCCGTATCTCCATGAAAAACAGCCGCAGGTGATATACTCTAAAATGGTGAAGATCTGCGGTATGGGAGAAAGTCAGGTGGAAACGGAAATTCAGGATCTGATCGAAAACCAGTCAAATCCTACGATTGCCACTTATGCAAAGGTGGGAGAAGTACATCTGCGGGTTACAGCCAGGGCAAGAAATGAAAAAGAGGCAAGAAAGCTGGTAAAACCCATGGTGCGTGAGCTGAAAGGACGGTTTGGTACGCATATCTATGCTACCGAGGAGAATAAGACACTGGAAGAAGCTGTCGTAGATCTGCTGCGGGAGAGAAAGATGACGCTGAGCACAGTGGAATCCTGTACAGGCGGTGCCATAGCAGCCAGGATCGTCAATGTAGCCGGGGCATCGGAAGTATTCGGTTTTGGCTATGTGACCTACAGCAACCGGGCGAAAAGAAAAGAAGTACAGGTCAAAAAATCCACTCTGAAATTGTACAGCGCTGTCAGTGAGAGAACTGCAAAGGAAATGGCTCGAGGCGGCTGCCGTGCCTCGGGTTCTGATGTCTGCATTTCTGTCACCGGGCTGGCCGGTCCCGATGGGGGAACCGAGCAGACACCGGTTGGCACCGTATTTATCGGATGCTGCATGAACGGAGTTGTAAATGTACAGGAATGTCATTTTACCGGGGGCAGGAATAAAATACGGGAGCAGGCGGTAGTTTATGCGTTGACACTTCTGCGGAGATGTATGATCGGAGGAATGGAACTGTAGGCCTGCCCGGGATTATCTGCCCATCATTCGCATAAGACTGACAATCCTGTCAAGTTTTGCGGCTTCCTGAGGCGATTTTCCCGCTTTCAGGACTTCGATAATAGTACTGATCTCGCTGGAACTGAAAGAAAGACCGTTGGATTTGCCCTGGTTCGCGGCGGCCAGAAGAAACGGCATCAGGTCTGACTGACTTTTCTGACTGCCCTGATTGGCCAGATTTTGGAGCATTTCCAACTTGCTTTTGTCCATTCCGGCCAGATTGGGATGATTCATCCAGTCATTGCCGGAAGAGGAATGCTCCGGAGAAGTTTGAGATGAGTTGTTCGAATTGGAATTTGACTGCATAGGACCTCCATGTTTTGATAGGAATCGGAAATTGATTTTTTCAAAAGGCAGAACCGACAGTTTCTCTGACAGATACGGTCATGACTCCTGAAGGATATCGATCATCTGTACCAGGGCGAATGCCTGGAGAATCTGATCAATCTGTACCCCTGTCTGTCCACAGCAGAATGGCCGTATCTCACTGAGCATGGAAACAGGGTCGGCAGGCTCTGTTTCCTCACAGGTTTCCATGGCCTGCACAGGGCCGGAAAACATGGTCAGTGTATTGCGGAATTCCGTGGCTTTAATATAGGCAGAGAGAAAGCGCTGTCCCTGTCTGGGCAGATAGGGAAGGGCTGCTTTCAGCATCTGCACCCTGTCATCCCCCACCATTTCATCAAAAAGTGTCATCGGATGGCTTTTTTCTTCCATGGCGAACTCCTTTTTGTTTTATCCTATGTGTGAAAAAAAAGGAATATAACTGATTGGTATTTTTTACATATGATAAAGGGAGAGAAGAAGAGAAAGGAAATATTTTGTGGAAGAAGAAAAAAAAGAAAAGCTGATTATTGAAGGCAATGCCGTTTATGAAATAGATTTGGAGTGCTGGAAACGCAGACAAAAAGAGAATAAAAAGCGGAATACCGCAGACAAAAGCAGGAGGCAGGGGCGCTGAACCCCTGCCTCCCGGCAGATAGGGGGCGTTCAGGCCCCCTTGATTTTTTTGTCAGCACCCGCATCCATTTCCATTGCCGCAGCACAGGAGCAGCAGGATGATAATCAGACAACAGTTATCGCCGCCGAAACCATTGCCGCATCCGCCGCCAAAGCCATTACCGCCGCAGAGACAGGACAGAAGAAGAATCCAGATAATGCAGTTGCAGGAATTTCCGCCGAAGAGGCCGGCATTATTTCCGTCACATCCACATCCGCATCCATTGTCGCATCCACAGTTTGTAGCAGCTAAATCACTCATTCATAAGTCCTCCAAATTTTTGATTACACTCCATCATATGTACAAAAAAGGAAATGGGTTACATTCCTGCAGAAAGTTTTTAAACGCACCAGGAAGAAAAATCTGAATATTGTATAGTATTCCCAAAAGAGAAGGAGGAACAGCTGTGGAAGAATGGACTGGCAGAGGCATTGGAGTGGCGATCCTGGATACAGGAATCGCGCCTCATATAGATTTTGACCATCGCCTGAAAGGGTTCGCAGACTTTGTCTATCGAAAACGCTATCCCTACGATGATAATGGACACGGCACCCATGTGGCAGGAATCATCGGCGGAAGCGGCCGGGTTTCCCAGGGACAGTACCGGGGAATCGCGCCTGGCTGCCATATGGTGGGAATGAAGGTTCTGGACCGCTATGGAAATGGAAGAAAAGAAGATGTGCTGCAGGCGTTTCTATGGCTGCGCAGAAATTATAAATCCTACGGGATCCGTATTGTAAATATATCTGTGGGTACCACCTGCAATACATGGAGAGAGCACCGGGCTCTGATCGCCGGCGTGGAGCAGCTCTGGGACCAGGGACTGGTGGTGGTTGCCGCGGCAGGAAATCAGGGTCCTGCCCCCGGGAGCATCACTGCGCCGGGGAGCAGCCGGAAGATCATCACCGTGGGATCCAGTGACATGATCCGGGAGCACAAAGGGATTTCAGGAAGAGGCCCTACTTTGGAGTGTGTCTGTAAACCGGACATCGTTGCACCGGGACATGAGATTGTTTCCTGCTCTTCATATCGAAATGGATATACAGTAAAAAGCGGGACGTCGATGTCAACGCCGTATGTATCAGGCGCCATTGCGCTTTTGCTGGAAAAAGAGCCGGAACTTACGAATGCGGAGGTCAAACTGCGGCTGAAGGACTGTGCGGAAGATCTTGGACTTCCGCATAACCTGCAGGGATGGGGAAAGTTCTCATTGAAAAACTTTATAAATCCGGAACCGGCGGCAGCAGAGACAAAAATATTTGACGAACGAACAGAATTTGTATAGAATGATACCAGAATCGAAAGGCCAAAATCCGCCTGCAGAAGGCGGATGGGGCCTGCAGTATAAAAATAGAAAAGAATATGTACTCCCTGATTCCGGGGAACAGCAGGCCGGAATGATGATGGTGTGTGGATTTTGCCGTCTGTACCGGTCCTGGAATTTCTGACAAAACGAAGGAGGAGGCTAATTATGTACCGAAAAAGAGAGACTGACAACCGGGCTGTGCGCATGGATTCACATACGAATCTTCTGCAGCTGGAAGAATACATGTATCCATTGGTGGATGTAAAGAAGCCAAATGTTTTCCATAACCTGTTCCCTTACAATGAAGTACCGAAGATTGCATTTAATGACCGTATTGTGCCGCATCATATGCCGGATGATATCTGGATCACAGATACCACATTCCGTGATGGGCAGCAGTCCAGAGCTCCGTATTCTACGGAGCAGATCGTACGGATCTATGATTATTTACATAAACTGGGCGGTCCTGACGGAAGGATCCGACAGTCCGAATTCTTTCTGTACAGCAAGAAAGATCGGGACGCAGTGGAAAAATGTATGGAACGGGGATACAAATTTCCGGAGGTAACCAGCTGGATCCGGGCCAGTAAGAAGGACTTTCAGCTGGTAAAGGATATGGGAATGAAGGAAACAGGAATTCTGGTAAGCTGTTCGGATTACCATATCTTTTACAAACTGAAGATGACCCGCCGGGAAGCCATGGAGCATTATCTGAGCATTGTAAAAGAATGTCTGGAAATCGGTGTCAGTGTCCGCTGCCATCTGGAGGATATTACAAGAGCAGACATTTATGGATACGTGATTCCCTTCTGTCTGGAACTGATGAAGCTGATGGAGTGGTACCGGATCCCCATCAAGGTGCGCTGCTGTGACACCATGGGATACGGAGTCAACTATCCGGGAGCAGTGATCCCCCGTTCTGTGCCGGGAATCATTTATGGTATCATGACCCATGCAGGTGTTCCTTCTGAGCTGATCGAGTGGCATGGACACAATGATTTCTATAAAGCGGTGAGCAACTCCACGACAGCCTGGCTGTACGGCGCCTGCGGCGTAAATACATCCCTGTTCGGGATCGGCGAGCGGACCGGAAATACACCTCTTGAGGCCATGGTGTTTGAATATGCGCAGCTTCGGGGAAATCTGGGCGGTATGGATACTACAGTGATTACAGAACTGGCAGAATATTACGAGAAAGAAATCGGCTATCATATTCCGGAAAGAACGCCTTTTGTGGGAAAGTATTTCAATGTGACAAGAGCTGGTATCCATGCGGATGGTCTGCTGAAAAACGAAGAGATTTATAATATATTTGATACGGACAAATTCCTGAACCGTCCGGTGGAGGTGGCAGTGTCCAATACTTCCGGCGCAGCGGGAATTGCCCATTGGATGAATACCCATTACCGGTTAAAAGGGGATGACCAGGTGGACAAGAACAGTGAGCTGGTGGCAATGGTAAAGGCCTGGGTAGATCAGCAGTATGAGGATGGGCGTGTGACGGTTATGGCAGATGACGAACTGGAGCAGGTGATCGATCAGGTATGTGCCAAATTAGAAATAAAATTAGGAAAACAGGAGGAATCCCAAAATGGAGAAAATTAAAATGTCTGTACCTCTGGTAGAGATGGATGGAGATGAGATGACCCGGATTCTCTGGAAGCTCATCAAAGAAGAGCTGCTTTCCCCGTATATTGATCTGAATACAGAGTATTATGATCTGGGACTAAAACACAGGGATGAGACAGATGATCAGGTAACCATTGATGCGGCTAATGCCACTAAGAAGTATAAAGTGGCTGTAAAATGTGCCACGATCACACCCAATGCAGCCCGTGTGAAGGAATACGATCTGAAAGCCATGTACAAGAGCCCTAACGGAACAATTCGTGCTATTTTAGACGGCACGGTATTCCGCGCGCCTATTGTGGTCAAAGGCATTGAACCCTGTGTGAGAAACTGGAAAAAGCCCATCACCATTGCCCGTCATGCATATGGTGATGTGTACAAGAATACAGAACTCTACATTGATGGCCCTGGAAAAGCGGAACTGCTGTTCACCGCAGCAGACGGAACCCAGAAGAGAGAACTGATCCATGAGTTTCAGGGCTGCGGCGTGTTAAGCGGTATGCATAATCTGGACGACTCGATCCGCAGTTTTGCCAGAAGCTGCTTCGCTTATGGACTGGATACCCGTCAGGATGTCTGGTTCGGCTGCAAAGATACGATTTCCAAGACTTATGACGGAAGATTCCGGGAAATCTTCGCTGAGGTATACGAAAAAGAGTTCCAGGAAGCTTATGAGAAAGCCGGGATCACCTATTTCTACAGCCTCATCGATGATATTGTTGCCCGGGTGATGAAAGCAGAAGGCGGCTTTATCTGGGCCTGCAAAAACTATGACGGCGACGTGATGAGTGATATGGTTTCCTCAGCGTTTGGTTCTCTGGCCATGATGACCTCCGTGCTGGTGTCTCCTCACGGATATTATGAGTATGAGGCAGCCCACGGAACAGTACAGCGTCATTATTACCGTCATCTGAAAGGGGAAGAAACCTCCACCAACTCTGTGGCCACTATTTTTGCCTGGACCGGCGCACTGCGCAAGAGAGGGGAGCTGGACGGCAATCAGCAGCTGTGCGATTTCGCAGACAAGCTGGAGAAAGCCACTGTGGGCACCATTGAAGATGGTAAAATGACGAAGGATCTGGCGCTGATCACCACATTAAAACATCCAAAAATTCTGAACAGCAGGGATTTTATCCTGGCTGTGCGCGCCAAATTAGAAAAAATACTGTAAATAAGTAAAAAAAGAAGAGGGTGTTCCGTAAGCCGGTGTCCATTGACTTACAGAGCATCCTCTTTTGCGGTGTCAGTCTTCCATCAGAGTTTCCCATGTTTCGTAAAGGGAGTCCAGTTCTTTCAGGATATCTGCTTTCTCCTGGGATAATTCTGTACATTTTACCAGGTCACTGCCGATTTCCGGCTGGGACAGGAGCTGGTCGATCTCCTTGTCTCTCTTTTCCAGTGAAGCAATCTGTTCTTCGGTTTTGCGCAGATTATTCTCTTTTTTACGCTGCCGTGCCTGTTCTTCTTTTTTCTGCTGCCAGGATAATTTGGTATCGGAAACAGCAGCGGCCGGCTTTTCCTCCTGTTTTCCGGGAGCGTAGATCTGGGTAAGTTCTTCTTTCTTTTCCAGATAGTAATCATAGTCTCCGATATAGTTGACCACTGCGTTGTTCACCAGGTCCAGGATCCGGGTGGCAGTCTGATTGATAAAATAACGGTCATGGGAAACGTAGAAAACAGTTCCCGTGTAACTGTTCAGCGCCTCCTCCAGGATTTCCTTGGAGGCAATATCCAGATGGTTGGTGGGCTCATCCAGGATTAGAAAGTTGGCTTCTGAAAGCATGAGTTTGGCAAGGGAAACACGCCCTCGTTCGCCGCCGCTCAGCGCAGAGATTTCCTTAAATACGTCATCTCCGGTAAACAGAAAAGCAGCCAGCATGTTGCGGATCTGGGTTTCTGTGAGGGAGGGATAGGTATCGGAAATCTCCTGAAATATGGTCTTTTCCATGTGCAGGACATGGTGTTCCTGGTCGTAATAGCCAATCTGGACCTTGGATCCCAGGGTGAATTTTCCTTCATCCGGCCCAAGCAGGCCATTGATGATCTTCAGAAGAGTGGTCTTGCCGGTGCCGTTATTTCCGATGAGGGCCACTCGCTCGCCACGTTTGATCTCGAAAGAAACATGGGAGAAGAGAGGAGTTCCGGGAAAGGATTTTCCCAGGTCCTCCACTGTCAGCACATCATTGCCGCTGACGGTGCGGGGTTCCAGTTCCAGTCGGATCTGCTCCTGTTCCTGTACTGGTTTCTCCAGCCGTTCCATTTTTTCAAGCATTTTTGCACGGCTTTCTGCGCGTCGAATGGATTTTTCGCGGTTAAAAGAGCGAAGCTTGGTGATTACCGCTTCCTGGTGACGGATTTCCTGCTGCTGGTTCAGCCAGGCTTTGTACTGGGCGTCACGGATGGCAGCCTTTTTCAGACTGTAGGCAGAATAATTTCCTTTGTAAACTGCTAAATGTCCCTGTTCGATCTCCACTACTTTTGTCACCACTTTATCCAGAAAATACCGGTCATGAGAGACGATGAACACAGCGCCCGGATAGTTGGTCAGATAGGTTTCCAGCCATGCGATGGAATCAATATCCAGATGGTTGGTAGGCTCGTCCAGAAGCAGAATATCAGGACGGGACAGAAGAAGTTTTCCAAGAGCCACACGGGTTTTCTGTCCTCCGGACAGGGTAGAAACCTGTTGCTCAAAGTCTTCTTCTGTAAATCCCAGACCTTTGAGCACACCGGTGATTTCACTGCGGTATGCGTAACCGTTCTGCTGTTCGAATTCATGGGTGCATTTGGTGTAGGTATCCATCAACTGGTCAAGCTCTTTACCGGCAGCGTGTTTCATCTGTGCTTCCAGTGCACGGATCTTTTCTTCCAGAAGAAGCACCGGACGCTTGACTTCCAGAAGCTCCTGAAAGATCGTCTGCTGACCGGTGATATTCTGATGCTGTGCCAGATATCCCAGGACCTTATCCCGGGCCAGGACAACCTGTCCCTGATCACAGGGGATTTCCTGGACAATCATCCGTAATAAAGTGGTCTTGCCGGCGCCGTTGTTGCCGATGAGGGCGGCTTTTTCCCTGTCCTCCAGATGAAAGGACGCATTATCTAAAATGACATGCTCTCCAAAGGATTTGCTAATATTTTGACATGATAATATCATAATTTCCTCCATATTCAATGACTGCCCAAAGGGCTACCGTTATCATTATATCGAAAATTAGGGAAATGGCAACCAAAAGGGAGAAAAAAACAGGAAAAAGACCGGCAAAATACGATGGTAAACCTGCAAAAAGACGAAATAATCAATTGACAAGAAATTGACACTTATATATAATAATAAAGAGCAGGTAGGAGGGAATTTTCGTGGAGGCAAAAGAAATATCCAAGGCGGTCATCAAGCGGCTGCCACGTTATTATCGATATCTGGGTGAATTAATGGAAGAAGGAGTCGAAAGGATTTCTTCGAATGATTTGAGCGAGAAAATGCATGTAACTGCTTCACAGATTCGTCAGGATTTGAACAATTTCGGCGGATTTGGACAGCAGGGATATGGATATAACGTGCGCTTTTTATATACAGAGATAGGAAAGATCCTTGGTCTGGATCAGGTGCATCCCATGATCATTCTCGGGGCCGGCAATCTGGGACAGGCATTGGCCAATTATTCCGATTTTGAGAAACGGGGATTTAAGCTGGTGGGCATCTTCGATGTAAATACGGTCCTGGAGGGAATCAGTGTCCGCGGTATAGAAGTGCAGATGATCAGTAATTTACCGCTATTTCTGCGGGAGAACAAAGTGGAAATCGCAGTGCTGACACTTCCGAAGAACAGGGCGGAAGAGATGGCGGCCATGCTGGTGGACAACGGAATCAAAGCAATTTGGAATTTTGCCCATCTGGATCTTCATGTTCCGGAGGATGTGATTGTGGAGAATGTCCATCTGTCCGAAAGCCTTATGACACTGTCCTACAATTTAAGCAAGTATCGTCAGGAACACACCGAAGAATAAGCAAATTTCGGCAAGAAGATCAGATTTTGCCAAATGGAACAGCAAATATACGGCTGCCGCAATTTCGCGGCAGCTTCTTTTTGCGCAATAAGACGGCCGTAAAATATGCGGCAGACAGGGAAAAGAGATCTGACTCTATTTAATTTTCGGAAAAGGCGGTGTAAAATGAAAGAGTTTGTAAGCTGCAGAAAAATGAAAGAAATAGATGCCCACACCATACAGGAGCATAAGATTCCATCTCTGGTCTTGATGGAGCGGGCGGCCTGTGCCGTTGTGGAACAACTGGAAACCAGGAAGGAAACTCTGAAACGGATCCTGTGTGTATGCGGAGCCGGAAATAACGGAGGAGACGGCATTGCCATTGCCCGGATCCTGAATGGCAAGGGATATGCCTGCGATATTTTTTTCCTGGGAAAAAGAGAAAAAATGACCGAAGAGACCCGGCGGCAGATGGCTATAGCGGAAAGTTATCAGGTTCCTGTTGTGAATAACCCGGATTGGAAAGAATATACTACTATTGTAGATGCAATATTCGGGGTAGGCCTGACCAGAGCTGTGGAAGGAGAATTTGCCCGGGTCATTGAAGCAATGAACCGGTGTAAGGCACGCCGTGTTGCTGTGGACATCCCTTCCGGTATCCACGGAGATACAGGGCAGGTTCTTCAGAAGGCAGTGCAGGCGGAGGAAACCGTGACTTTTGCCTACGCCAAACCAGGCCTGTATCTTTATCCGGGAAAGCAGTTTGCCGGTCATGTGAAAACAGCGGATATTGGAATCTACCGGGAGACAGACACCCCTTTGGAGATTGCGGTTTTGGAAAAAAAGGATCTGTGGTCCTGGCTTCCGGCCCGGGATCCGGGAGGCAACAAAGGTACTTTCGGCAAGATACTGGTGGTGGCTTCTCAGAAGAATATGGCGGGAGCCGGCTATCTCTGCGCCAGCGCGTGTTTTGCCACCGGAGCCGGGATGGTAAAGCTGCATACGGTGGAAGAGAACCGCATCATTTATCAGACACTGCTGCCGGAGGCCCTGGTTTCAACTCAGAAGACAGTTCAGGTGGATCTGGAGCTTTTGCGGAACGATCTAGACTGGTGTGATGTGGTGGCTGTGGGGCCTGGTCTGGGGACCGGCGCAGACAGCCAGGAGTTGCTGAAGTATCTGCTGGAAAACAACACAAAACCCATGGTATTGGATGCGGATGCATTAAATATGATCAGCCGGTATCCTTCCTGGATGAAGTATCTGGGAGCGCATTGTGTTGTAACGCCCCACGTGGGTGAGATGAGCCGTCTTACCGGGATAAGCACGGAAGAAATCAAAAGAACTGCTCCAGAGCAGGCAAAAAAATTTCATGAGCGGACGAAGACAGTCTGTGTACTGAAGGATGCCCGCACATGGATAGCAGGAGAGACAGACACGGTTTATTTGAATATCAGCGGTAATGACGGAATGGCAACGGCCGGATCCGGAGATGTGCTGTGCGGCACGATTACGGGAATGCTGGCTGCTGGATTAGAACCGGTGAAGGCGGCGGCTCTGGGGGCTTTTCTTCACGGCCTGGCCGGAGAATACGCAAGTCTGGAAAAGGGAGTCCGGGGAATGCTGGCGGGCGATATTGTCCATGGAATTTCGCAGGTATTAAAAGAGAATGAAGATAAAATGTGAAAGTGAACTTTCACATTTACTGGGATTGGCGCGATAAAAGCGCCGGGAGGAAAAAGTAAAATGAAAGCATACAGCCGGGTAAAAGCGACAGTGTCTCTGGATGCTGTCCTGCATAATTTTGAGGCGATGAAGAATAATCTGAAAGAAGGAACCAGGATCATAGCTGTCATTAAAGCAGATGGATATGGGCATGGGGCGATTCCCATTGCCAGACTTATGGAAAGCAAAGAATACATATGGGGGTTTGCGGTGGCTACAGCGGAGGAAGCTCTGGAATTGAGAAAAGCCGGTATTGCAAAACCGATTTTGATCCTGGGCTATGTATTTCCGGAATATTACCGGAAACTGATACAGGAGGAAGTACGGCTGACGGTATTTCGGTGGGATGTGGCCTGTGAGATCAATGAAGTGGCTGCCGGGCTTGGGAAAAAGGCATATATCCATCTTGCGCTGGACACAGGGATGACCAGGATCGGTTTTCCGGATACCAGAGAAAGCGTGGAAACAATCCGGAAGATCGCAGAGTCTGACTGGCTGGTGACAGAGGGACTGTTTACTCATTTTGCCCGGGCAGACGAGACAGATAAAGCTCCTGCGTATGTGCAGCTGCAGCGTTATCAGGATTTTGTTTCCTGGCTGGAGGAAACGGGAATTTCTATTCCTGTGAAGCATTGTTCCAACAGCGCCGGGATTCTGCGGATTCCGGAAGCTAATCTGGATGCGGTGCGGGCGGGTATTACGATCTACGGGATTTATCCATCGTTACAGGTGGAACGGGATACCGTGCGTTTGCAGCCGGTAATGGAACTGAAAAGCCATATTGCGCATATAAAAACAGTAGAAGCAGGTGTGGCAGTCAGTTACGGAGGAACCTATGTGACAAAAGGCAAAACAGTGATCGCTACAATCCCTGTGGGATACGCAGACGGATATTCCAGAGGGCTGTCCAATCGGGGCTTTGTGCTGATTCATGGAAAGAAGGCTCCGATTCTGGGACGTGTATGTATGGATCAGTTTATGGTGGATATCACAGAAATCCCGGAAGCAGCCATGGGAGATGAAGTCACTTTATTTGGGGAGAATGAAGGTGCATTTCTGTCTGTGGAGGAGTTGGGAGAAATAAGCGGACGTTTCAGCTATGAATTTGTCTGTGAGATAAGCAAACGGGTTCCGCGTGTTTATATCCGCCATGGCAGGGAGATTTTTTGATTTTCTGTTTTACAGGATATTGCTGTGAATAAATAATCGCCAAACAGTATACCGCAGAAAAAAATGGAAATACTAGCTGTAAAAGGAAAAGGATATAGAAGCGGAGTGTGAATTGTTTGGTTATAAAAAGAGGGGATATATTTTATGCAGATTTAAGGCCTGTGGTAGGCAGTGAGCAGGGCGGGATCCGGCCAGTGCTGATTATTCAGAATGATGTGGGAAATAAGCACAGTCCCACGGTGATCTGTGCTGCCATTACCTCGAAAATGAACAAGGCTAAACTGCCCACCCATATTGAAATTGAAGCTTCTGAATATGGGATTGTTAAAGATTCTGTGATCCTGCTGGAGCAGCTTCGTACCATCGATAAGCGCCGGCTGAAAGACAAGGTCTGTCATTTGGACCAGTCGGTGTTAAAACGGGTGAACCATGCGCTGGAGATCAGTCTGGAGCTGACTACATAGACCGGCTGCCAACAGGTGACCGGTAACCGGCTGTCGGAGCAGATAGCCGGAAAGTCAGGGAGTTCTTGACGAATGGTTGCTGAAATGATATATTTTGTATGTTACTGTGAGCTATTACATCGGAGGAATTTATGGAAGACGGGAGTAGTCCTTTAGTCGGCTGTATCGTTTTTGTACTGTTTATTATTTTCAATGGTATTTTTTACGGATTTGGCGCGGCGATCCAGAATCTGAACGAGTCAGATGTGGAACAGAAGATGGAAGAAGGAGACAGGAAGGCGAAAAAGCTTTGCAAGCTGATAAAGCAGCCATCGAGCCTGATTCAGGTGATCACCATTATCACCACATTGCTTGGAATATGCTTCGGAACTTTCGGAATCAGTGGTCTGGGCAGGTATTTCAGCAATTACATAGCCAGTGAGCTGGCATTGATCCTGGTGATTCTGATTGCTGTGATCCTTTTATTGTCACTTGGGGTTTTTCCGGCAAAAAGGATCTGTGCCAGCTATCCGGAAAAAGCTTCCTATTTGCTTGTAAACTTTGTTTGCTTTTTTCTCGGGGTTTTCAAGCCATTGGCCTGGATTATCGTTCGTATTTCCAATCTGATGCTGCGGCTGTTCGGTGTTGATCCGGACCGGAAAAATACGGATGTAACAGAAGAGGAGATCATTTCCATTGTTGACGAAGCCCATGAGCAGGGGGTAATCCGGGAAAATGAGGCAGAGATGATCCAGAATATTATCGGTTTCAGCGACAAAACAGCGGATGCCGTTATGACACACCGGAAAAATGTTGTGGCTTTGAAGTCGGATATGACATTGGATCGTGTGATTATGGTGATGCTGGAGGAGGGATTTTCCCGCTATCCTGTATATCAGAACGATCTGGATGATGTAATCGGCATCCTGCATTTTAAAGATGTGGTAAAAATCATCACAGAACAGAAGGATGCAGGCAGCAAAACGATTCTGCAGATTCCGGAGCTGCTTAGAAAGGCTGTGTTTATTCCGGGAACCCGAAGCATCAGCGCTATCTTTCAGACGATGCAGCATAAGAAGATCCATATGGTAATTGTGGTGGACGAATATGGGCAGACGGATGGTCTGGTGGCACTGGAGGATATTCTGGAAGAAATTGTGGGCGAGATCGAAGATGAATACGATGAAGAAGAACTTTTAATCCAGCCGCTCCATGACAGCAGTGTTCTGATGGACGGCCTGACTCAGCTGGAAGATGTGGAGGAAGAATTGAAAATAGAGTTTTCCGGTGAGCGGTTTGATACCCTGAACGGGTATCTGACCAATATACTGGGGCATGTGCCCACGCAGGAAGACCGGGAAGTAATCACAGATGGATACCGCTTTCAGATTCTGTCTGTTGCCAACAATGTGATTGAAAAAGTACGGGCAGAAAAAATATATATGAAAGAAACGAAAGGAGAAGACATAGTATGTCAGGACATTCTAAATTCGCGAACATAAAGCACAAAAAAGAAAAAAATGATGCGAAGAAAGGGAAGATTTTCACAGTGATCGGACGAGAGATCGTGATCGCTGTCAAAGAAGGCGGACCGGACCCTGCCAATAACAGTAAGCTGAGAGATGTGATCGCCAAGGCAAAAGCCAATAATATGCCAAATGATACTATTGAGCGAGGTATCAAGAAGGCAGCGGGAGATGCCACAGCAGACAATTATGTTTCAGTTACCTACGAAGGCTATGGCCCCAAGGGAATTGCCATCATTGTAGAAGCGCTGACTGACAATAAAAACCGTACTGCGGGAAACGTGCGCAGCGCATTTACCAAAGGAAACGGAAGCATTGGTGCCCAGGGATGTGTGTCGTTTATGTTTGACCGCAAAGGCCAGATCATCATAGATAAAGAAGAGTGTGAGATGGATTCCGATGATCTGATGATGATGGCCCTTGACGCAGGGGCGGAGGATTTCGTAGAAGAGGAAGAAAGCTATGAAGTGCTCACAGATCCGGATGACTTCAGCGTGGTACGGGAAGCCCTGGAAAAGGCAGGCGTGCCCATGATGGATGCGGAGATTGCCATGATTCCTCAGACCTATACGGAATTAACAGACGAAAAAGATATCAAGGATCTGCAGAAAACTCTGGATCTTCTGGAAGAAGACGATGACGTGCAGTATGTATGGCATAACTGGGATGAATAAAGGATATTTCTTCTGCCTGGTGGCAGTAGAGACAGAGAAGATCTGAAGTAAGACGGATCTGTATGCAATAAAAGGAAACAGGAACTCCATGCAAGTGTTGAGGACATTTGCATGGAGTTTTTTCTTTCGGTCACAGTCTGTTGTTGCTGTTTCAAAAAGATTATTGACAATTCAGAATTATAATTATATAATATTCGTAAGTTAACTAGTTAACCAATAATCAGACAGAACGGAATCACAAAAGTAGGGGTTGATGAATTGTGAAAAGAGAGGTGAAATCCAGTTTAAAGGAAAAACTGGTGGAGACAGCGTATGTAATGATTATGGAGATTGGAGCTGAGAATATCCGGGTGCGTGATCTGGCAAAGAGAGCCGGTTGTTCACCGCCGGCTCTGTATAAACATTTTGAGAGCCTGGATTACCTGCTGGGGGTAGCATCGCTTAAGTTTTTGCAGCCTTATATTGAAGAACTGCGGGAGAATCTGATGAAGGATGCAAATATTATTGATGCAGAAATGAATGCCTGGAAGCTTTTTAATAAATATGCGTTTCATTATCCCTATCTTTTTATCACTTTATTCTGGAGTGATAAAGAAGATTTCCTGGAATCGATCCTGCAGGATTACTTTGAAATGTATCCTTTTGAAGTGCGGGGCAAGGATATTGCACTGTTTTACACTTCGATTTTCAGTGGGAGCATAGAAGAACGGGATTATGTCTGGTTTCGAAGGGCTGCTGCAGAGGGATGGCTCCTTTACGATGATGCCAGATATATCAGCAAGATCAATTGTCTGATTGCACGGGGATTACTACATCAGCATATGTATGATTACAGAAATCCGACAGTCTATGAAGAAGCGGTCAGTCTGTGCAATGATCTGATCGAGAAAAATATCCGGATGTATTTGATCAAGTAAGAGCAGAGTTCGGAAAAGGAATGGTAATTGCAGCAAAGTTTCAAATAGAAAAAATTTGATAGGAAAGGAAAGCAGAATAAGCGATTCTGACTTTCCTATCATTGTGAACAAAAGGTGAACTTGTTAACCAGATCCAGAAAGGAGGTTTTATTTTTGCTGTTGCAGTGAACTAGTTCACTTATCATTGGGAAAGGAGAAGTAAAACTTATGAACAGTAACGTAGAGAAAATCCATCAGGCCAGTATGCAGATCCTTGCCAGAGCTGGAATGAAATTTCATCACGAAGATGCCCTCCGTATTCTACAGGAAAATGGAATCCGGGTGGAGGGAAATGTGGCATATTTCACAGAGAAACAGATTATGTATTGGGTGAAGAAAGCGCCTGCTGTAGCAAAGTTATATGCGGAGGATCCTGCCTTTGATATGGAGATCGGAGACAATAAACAGTATGTGGGGCCCTGTGGAGGTGCGACTTTTATCCGGGAAACAGATGGCAGTACCAGAGATGCGGTGTTTACAGATTTTATCCGACTGGTCAAATTGTTTGAAGGAAATCCGGATTATTATCTGAATGGTGGTCTGGCCTGCCAGCCGACAGATATTCCTGCGGAATATGCCACTGTTTTGCTGGCTCTTGCCAGTATGACGCATACCCGGAAATGCATTTTTACAGCAGCAGGACCTTATCATACCATTGATCTGCTGGTGAAGATGGCTTGTGTCCGTTATCAGATCACCGAGGAAGATCTGAGAGAAAAACCAAGACTTTGTACGATTGCCAATACAAATACGCCATTGCAGCTGGACAAGACCATGACAGAGACGATCATGGCAATGGCCAGATATGGACAGCCGGTGATCATAGCTTCTGCAGCCATGGCAGGAACTACTTCGCCAGTGACTTTGGCAGGAACTATGGCAATGGTTAACGCAGAAGTGATTGCATCCATTGCGCTGGCACAGATGGTTGCTCCCGGTGCGCCGGTAATTTACGGATCCCAGTCTACAGCAGCAGATATGGGAACCTGTTCCATTGCTATTGGTTCTCCGGAAGGGGCTCTATGCTACAAATATTGTGCAGAAATGGCCAAATTCTATGGAATACCCAGCCGGGCAGGCGGAGCTCTCAGTGATGCCAAGACACTGAATGCGCAGGCTGGCTATGAGTCCATGCTGACCTGCATGGCATGCCAGGAGAGCGGTATCAACATTATGACCCAGAGTGCTGGCATTTTGGACAGTTATCTGGCGGTTTCTTATGAGAAGCTGGTGGTGGATTTCGAGATTCAGGCTTTTGTAAAACGATACCTGCGTGACATTGAAGTAAATGAGGAAACCATCCCCATGGATTTGATTTGTGAGCTTGGTCAGGATGGGCAGTATTTGATGGAGGATCACACACTGGAATTCTGCAGAAAAGAGTTCTGTATTCCGGCTCTCAGCGTTCGTGGACCTCACGAAGATGCAAATGGACAATTCCAGAAAAATATTGAAAAACGTCTGCAGCAATTATTGAATGCCTATCATAAGCCGGCGGTTTCGGAAACGGTTCTGGAATCGCTGCAGCAACTTCTTTTGAACGAAGGAATTCAGTTGGAAGACATCGAAAAAGCAGTGATGGGATAATGTGTTTGATGTGTTGAAAAGGGGGAAATACAATGGAATTCACAAAGGGTAGAAGAAATTTTCTGGTAACGCTCCTTAGTTTCATGGTGGGAATGATTTATTTTATTCCTTATATTCGTATTTCGTTTTATGATCAGACAGTGGCTGCTCTGCAGCTGACAAATGCTCAGATGGGAATTCTGGGCTCCGTTTATGGAACGCTGGCTATTTTCTGTTACGGAATTGGCGGCATCCTGGCACAAAAATTCAGTCCGAAACTATTGATTGCGGTTTCTCTGGCGGGGACTGGCGCAGTCTCTCTGTGGCAGGCTACATTTCCATCTTATACATGCCTGATCATCATTTACTGTCTGTATGCTGTTTTTACCACAGCAACTTTGTGGTCACCATATATTACTATGATGCGCAGTTTTGGAACAGATGCAGAACAGGGACGCTTGTTTGGAATCAGCGAATCGATGCGAAGTGTGGTTTCCGCAGTGGTTGGTTTCATTTTTATCTGGATCTTCAGTCTGTTTTCCAATGAAACCGGCGGTTATCGGGCGATATTGATCATTGCGGCAGTCATTTATTTTGTATTTGCAGTCCTGGCGCTGGTTTGCTTTCCGAATACTGCCAAAGCAGAGAAGAAGGAAAGAGAGAGCAGGGGAAATATTCTGGCTGCAATGAAGCTGCCCGGTGTATGGCTTGTGGGATTGTTCATTTTCTTCTGCTATGCGCTGAATTGCGGCGGCGCTTATTATTTTGGTACCTATACGACACAGGTACTGCATACCAGCCAGGCGGTATCCAGTGGTCTGCAAATCCTGCGTACTTATATTCTGGCCATTGGGCTGGGTATCGTAGGCGGTATTGTCATTGATAAGTTCAAATACCGGTCTCGTTTCCTGATGCTGGCTCTGGCCGGAGCAACCATTGCCAGTGCTATTATGCCTGCGCTGTCCGGATATATGTGGGCAGCTATTGTGGTATCGGTTATTATTTCCGGAATCAATTATATGATCAAGTCGGTTTATTATTCCATTATGGATGAGGCAATGATTCCAAGAGATCTTACCGGTGCCGCCAGCGGGATTATTTCTTTTCTGGCCTATGTCCCGGATGCATTTATCACAGCCATGGTGGGAGGCTGGCTGGATCAGGATCCCATTGGAGGATTTAATAAGTTATTTATTTTTATGGCGTTGTGTGGTGCGGCAGCGATCCTCTGCGCAGTGCTCATCAATCGTCAGTATATAAAAAAGAACAACTGACTTTTGCAGGCAATGTCCGGAGAAAATTTTTTCTCTGGCATTGCCTGGTTTCTGGGAGGTGGAGATTCTATGTTGAAAATAAAGTCAGAAGTTTTTCTTCCGCCATTTCTGCTATTGTTTTTTTGTATTTTGTTTAATCTGATAGACAGCAGTGGTTTTACAGAGGTAGTGAATGGAATCAATGCTTTTATTACAGAAAAGTTTGGATGGCTGATTATCTTTCTGTCGGTTCTTATTTTTCTGGTGTGTGTGGCAATTTTCTTTTCAAAATTCGGGCAGGTAAGGATTGGATGTAAGGAAGCAAAACCGACTATGACCGTTCTGGAGTGGTTTAGTATCAATATCTGTACTACCATTGCCTGTGGGATTATCTTCTGGTCTGCGGCGGAACCGATTCAGCATCTGCTGCATCCACCGGAAAGTCTCCACATTGAGGCAATGTCTCCGGAAGCAGCAAAATTTGCCATGTCGGCCATTTATACGCATTGGACGGTACTTCCTTATGGCATTTATACCATTGCGGCGGTGATGTTCGCATTTGGATATTATAATCTGAAAAAATCTTTCTCGCTGGGAACCATGATCACAGTGCTGACACGGAAGAAAGAAAACAAACTTCTCAATACGGTGATTGACTGCGTATGCCTGTTTACTCTGGTTGCGGGGCTGGCAGGTTCTCTGGGGGTTGGTGTGCTGAACCTAAGCGGAGGCCTTCATAAACTGCTGGGGATTCCGTCTACGCCTATGGTGTGGTCTGTTGTTATGATCATCGTAACGGCTACGTTTCTGGCATCTGCCATATCGGGAATTATGAATGGAGTAAGGCGCCTGTCCAATATCAATGTCTATATTTATATTATTATCCTTGTGTTTGTACTGATTTTCGGCGGTACGCAGTTTATCTGTTCTTTTTCCGTGGAAAGCTTGGGGGAATATATCAGCAACTTTTTTACCCGGTCGCTGTATACAGGGACTTTTGATACCGATGGATGGGCCGGATCCTGGCCTGTATTTTATATGTCGAGCTGGATGGCCTGGGCACCGATTACAGCAATTTTCCTGGGAAGGATCGCATATGGAAGAAAGATAAAGGAATTGGTTGCCATGAATCTGTTTTCCACATCTTTATTCAGTGTGCTGTGGTTTTCCGTATTGTCCGGCTCTACCATCAATTTTACTTTAAACAAAGCGGACAGCAATATGGTAGAGGCCTTTTCCTCCGGAATTGAAAATACGATTTATCAGCTTTTTGAAAATATGCCGGCCACCGGACTTCTGACAGTGATCTTTCTGGCGGCGGTTTTTCTTTCTTTTGTTACGGCTGCAGATTCCACCACCATTGCCATGGCGGATCTGTCTACCCACGGACTGAGCCCGGAAAATCCGGATTCTCCGGTGCGGATTAAGGTTGCATGGGCGGTTGTTACAGCAGCTATTGCCATGATCATGATGAATGTGGGAAATGGAGCAGATGGACTGAAGATTATTACCAATATTGGAGGTCTGCCAGCAGCTCTTTTCCTGGCTTTTGTTACAGCAGCAGCCATTAAGGTATTGTTTAGACCGGATCTGTACAGAGACAGCGCTGAGAAAAGTAAGAAAGAGTCTCCAAGTGATTGAGAAGGCAGGTTCTGCGGAGGAAAAGTGCGGGTTGGGCTGCATATATTGGAAATTACAGAGGGCTGGCAGGAAATTGTTTTGGGTTTATGGATGGAATTACGGTGACTGGGCCGAAAACCGGGAAAACTACCGTATGAGAAGTCCTAGAATTACGGTGGCCAGACAAAAATCTAGGGAAACCACCGTAAAGGACACCAGAAATTACGGTGGCCAGACAAAAATCCAGGAAAACCACCGTAGAGGAAGCTGCCGAACTACATTAGCCAAGCCATTCCCCCGGAAATTACTGTAGAGACTACAGCTTGTGTTCGCCAAATAATATATGATAGAATAGAAAAAGTAACAGGAACAGGAAATGAAATATATTGGGAGGCGAACGATCATGATTACCATAAATCAGGAAAAATGTATCGGCTGCGGTGCCTGTGTCAGAGATTGTCTGGCACTGAATCTGCAGATCAAAGGGGGAAAAGCGGAGGTTTTGGATGAATGTCTGCTGTGCGGACACTGCTATGCGGTCTGTCCGGAGACAGCGGTAGAAATGCCAAAGGAATATCTGGCGGCGGATACGGAACTGTGTGAAGGCAGGTTATCTTCCCTGGATCCAGCAGCTTTGCTGCACAGTATCAAAAGCCGGCGAAGCATTCGTGATTACAAAAAGTGTCCGGTAGAGCAGGAAAAGCTGGAGCAGCTCCTGCAGGCAGGGCGGTATACGGCGACTGCGAAAAACAACCAGGACTGCTATTTTATCTTTGTGCAGGAGAAGCGTGATGTGTTGAAACAGATGATATGGGATTTTGTTGAGAAGAAGACAGCAGAGTATGGAGATGCCATACCAGAGGATTTCCGCCCTTATGTATCGTTTCTCCGGAGACAAAAAGCAGATGCCGCAGATGATTATCTGTTCCGGAATGCACCGGTCATTGTATATCTTGCTTCTGACTGGCCGCTGGATGCGGGGCTGGCTGCTCAGAATATGGAATTGATGGCTGCTGCGCAGGGACTGGGTTGCCTATATAATGGCTTTTTGGCCCGGATCACAGAAACCAATCCCCAGGCGAAAGAGTGGCTGGGAATTCCGGAAATTCCCATAAAAGCCTGCTTGCTGCTGGGGTATCCTTCCGTAAAGTATAAACGGACGGCACCCAGAAAAGCGCCAAATGCGATCTGGCGGTAAAAAACAAAAAACCGAATCAGTAAAGGAGGAGGACACGATGCTTGCACTGGTAAAATATGGAACAGGTCCCCGAGAAACAGAATTGCGGGAAGTTCCGGTTCCTGAAATAGGAGAAGATGATCTGCTGATCGAAGTCCGGGCTGCCGGAATCTGCGGTTCAGATGTGGGATATGACGACGGAAAACACGGGAATCAGCTGAATTGCCCTGTGATTCTTGGGCACGAATTTTCTGGTATTGTGGCAAAGACCGGAAAAAATGTCACAGAATGGAAAATCGGTGACCGTGTGGTTTCCGATAATACCGGTTACGTCTGCGGAAAATGCGATGCCTGCACCACCGGACAGTATCTGATGTGTCCGGAGCGGCTGGGACTGGGATATGGCATGGACGGGGGCTTTACGGATTATGTAAAGATACGGGGAGATCTTCTGGCCAGAAATCCCCATACACTGTTCCGGATTCCTGAGAATGTTTCGTTTGAAGAGGCTGCAATACTGGACCCCATATGCAATGCCTACAAAGCTGTGGTTCAGGAATCCGGCATACTTCCGGGAGAAAATATTGCCGTATTTGGTGTTGGACCCATTGGGCTTTGCGTGATCCAGATTGCTCATGTTATGGGATGCGGGAAAATCATTGCGCTGGCCCGCCCCGGCAATGAGAAGCGATTTGCCATTGCACGCAAGTACGGGGCTACACATACCGTGGTGATGAATGGACAGGATCTGGATCAGGAGCTGCAAAGCATCACAGGCGGCAGCAAAGTTCCGGTGGTGATTGATGCTGCAGGAGCCAATCAGGTGCTGAAAGAAGCATTGTCCGTGGTGAAAAAGGGAGGCAAGATCGTAAAGATCGGCTACGATGAACAGCCTTATGGCTGCAGTCTGGATTGCCTGCCGGAACTGGGCATTACGATCCAGGGACATTTCGGATACGATTATATTTCCTGGAAAAATGTGCTGAATCTGCTGGAAATGGGCAAACTGGATCTCAACGGAATGATTTCTCATTATATCACCTTGCAGGACTGGTCCAAGGGAATGGATCTGATGCGGAAAAAAGAAGCAGTAAAGGTCGTGATCACAAAAGATACGTCCAAGCTGACGCCGCTTTGAGACAAATGTGATACGGAGGTGTCTCTGAAGTCATTTTATGGCTTGGGGGGGCACCTTTTTTCTGTAGCAGGTTTTATAACCGCGCATCCTGCATTGATATGCGTTTACAGAAAATTTATAGGAGACTGCCTGCCTTTTCACAGCACTCTTCGCTTTCCCGGGGATTCAGATGGAGAAACCTGCGCATACTACATAAGAAAAAAGAATTTCAGACGGAGGTGCATCATGCAGAAAAACGAACAGATGAAAGATACTGCAAAAGGAATGTCAGATTCCGGCAAAGCAAATGAAGAAATCAGAGAAATGGGGCAGACCACACTGAATCAGAACGAAGAGAACCATCGGGTGGAGCTTCTCAGCATCATCGGAGAGGTAGAGGGACACGAATCGGCGCCATCGCAGAGCAAAACCACAAAATATGAACATGTGCTGCCAAAGCTGGCTATGATTGAGGATGATGCAGGGGTGGACGGACTGCTGATTCTTTTGAATACGGTAGGGGGAGATGTGGAGGCGGGCCTGGCCATTGCGGAAATGATCGCTTCTCTCAGTGTCCCCACCGTTTCGCTTGTGCTGGGAGGCGGGCATTCCATCGGTGTACCCATGGCAGTATCTGCGGATTATTCTTTTGTAGTACCAAGCGCTACCATGGTGATTCATCCGGTACGGTCCAATGGCATGTTTATTGGCGTTGCTCAGACCTATCGAAATATGGAAAAAATTCAGGACCGGATCACTACTTTTATATCCAGCCATTCCAATATGAGTAAAGAACGGATTGAAGAACTGATGCTGGATACGTCACAGCTGGTAAAAGATGTGGGAACCATGCTGGAGGGCGAGGATGCGGTGCGGGAAGGTCTCATTGATGAAGTGGGAGGAATCCGTCAGGCCATGGAGAAGCTTTACGAAATGATCGAAAAAAATCCACGGAAATCCAGGAGAAAGTAAAAATATGGCGGCTACAGACGGCATCTTTTCCGGTTCGGGAAGTACCAGGCACTGGACAAGTGCGAAAAAAAAGCCATTCTTTATGGTTGAAATTTCTATTTGTACGAAGAAAAATACAAAGAATCTGACAATTGAGAATTGACAAAAATAAAACGACAGGTATAATGATTCTATAATCTTTAAAGCTTTAAGGTAAAAAGTCTGCCTGGATTTCTTACGCTGGGTTCCGGAATGCCAGGGGAGACAGGCAAACAATAGGACATATTTGAAATACGGGAGTTCTGATTATGACAGCAGCAGTGAATATAAATACAACTGCATATTCTTTTTATTATTTCTGGGGCTTTTATTTCAGCGCCGGCTTTTTTGCTGTACAGACATCCCGGGAAGATTTGTAGCGAATAGAACAGACTATTTGAAAACAAAGCAGCAGCGGACCGATGTTTGTGTACAGCAGGCATCGGTCCTTTTGTATTTATGGAGACAAGAAAGGAGAATACATTCATGATCGTAATTTTGAAACGTGATGCTGCAGTAGAATGCATCGAAGAACTGAAAGCGGATCTGCGGGAAAAAGGACTGGAAATCCATGAATCCAAGGGAAAGACTACTACAATACTGGGATTGGTGGGTGATACAGAATCCCTGTCGGAAGACCAGTTGCTGACTTATGAAGCAGTGGAAAATGTCAAGCGTATCCGGGAGCCTTATAAACTGGCAAATAAAACCATCCATCCGGCTCCTACAGTGATCGATATCTGTGGAAGAAAGATCGGCGGAGGAAATTTCCAGGTAATCGCAGGACCCTGTTCCATTGAATCCAAAGAACAGATGGTGGAAGTGGCAGAAGATGTGAAACGTTCCGGTGCAGGACTGCTGCGGGGCGGCGCATTCAAACCCAGGACTTCGCCTTACGCATTCCAGGGACTCCAGGAAGATGGACTGCAGCTGCTTCTGGAAGCCAAAAAGGCTACAGGCCTGCCTGTGGTGACAGAGATCATGAGTACCAGCCACATTCATCTTTTCGAAGATGTGGATGTGATCCAGGTGGGCACCCGGAACATGCAGAATTTTGAACTTCTCAAAGAACTTGGAAAACTGAAAAAACCGATTCTGCTGAAACGGGGCATGGCCAATACACTGGATGAACTGCTGATGAGCGCGGAATATATCATGGCAGGCGGAAATGAACAGGTGATCCTCTGCGAGAGAGGAATCCGAACGTTCGAGACATCTACCCGAAATACGCTGGATATCTCTGCCATTCCCATGCTGAAAAAGAAAACTCATCTGCCGGTGGTCATCGACCCCAGCCATGCGGCGGGCCTTCGTTTTATGGTGGAACCGCTATCGATGGCAGCCATTGCCGCCGGAGCTGACGGACTGATGATCGAGGTGCACAACAACCCGGCAAAGGCTCTCTGTGATGGTCCGCAGTCGCTGACGCCTGAAATGTTCGATACGCTGATGCATAAGATCACAAAAACTGTCCGTTTCTTTCGGGAGAATGTATAAAATTCAGTACAAGCTGTCCTGACAGGAGGCTCTCCGGGATCTTTTCCTGTCCGGCAAATACAAAATGGTTTCAATTGTGCAGTCTTTTCCCGAAAAAGGTAGAAGACTGCATTCCTTTGTTGGTTTTCGATAATTTTTCCTTTGAATCTTAGGCATATTATGCTATAATTCTTAATGGATTATTATTTTATCATTGTAAATCTATATCTAGGAGGGAAAATCATGAATAGCAAGAATTGTGAATGCCAGTGCGGTGGAACAGCCGAAGCGAATTTCACTGAACTGGCACCGGTACTGGAAAAGTACGCGAAAGTACCAGGAAGTTTGATTACTATTCTGCAGCAGGCTCAGGACATTTATGGGTACCTTTCCATGGATGCGATCAATTATATCTCGGAAAAAACAGGGATTATGCCGGCGAAGATCTACGGTGTGGCCACCTTCTACGCACAGTTCAGACTTCAGCCCATCGGCAAATATCTGATCATGCTCTGCAAAGGTACTGCCTGTCATGTAAACGGTTCAGACATGATCGAAGAAGCAGTCAGCGAACATCTGGGAATCAAGGACGGCGAAACCACTGAGGACGGACTTTTTACACTGAACAACGTTGCCTGTCTTGGATGCTGCAGTCTTGCGCCGGTCATGATGATCAAGACCACCGATGGCGAAGAAACTTATGGAAACCTGACAAAATCATCCGTAGTGAAAATTCTGGATGATATCAAGGCACAGAATGCGTAGGAGGTATAAAGAATGAAAGTTGTTGTTGGACAGGGTAGCTGCGGAATCGCTACCGGTGCGAAAAAGACCTCTAACGAATTCGAGAGGTTGGTAGCAGAAAAGAATCTGACCAATGTGGTTATTGACAAGACCGGATGTATCGGTACCTGTTATCTGGAGCCCATCGTGGATGTATACAGCGATGAGGGAGAACTGGAAGCCAGATATGTGAAGCTGCAGCCGGATAAAGTAGCAGAGGTGGTGGAGAAACATCTGGAAGGCGGCCAGCCGGTGGAAGAGTACATGATCTCTGAGGAAGACAAGACCTTTCTGTCTCAGCAGAAGCGTATTGTTCTGCGTAACTGCGGCGAGATCAATCCGGAAAAGATCGATGAATACATAGCTAGAGGCGGTTATGAAGCTGCAAAGAAAGTAATTACCACCATGACCCAGGACGAAGTGATTGATGTGATCAAAGTGTCCGGTCTTCGCGGCCGCGGCGGCGCCGGTTTCCCTACCTGGTTTAAATGGAATGCGATCAAATCCAATTCCGGCGCACAGAAATACATGGTATGCAACGCTGACGAGGGCGATCCCGGTGCATTCATGGACCGTTCCGTATTGGAAGGCGATCCCCACTCTCTGCTGGAAGGAATGATCATCGGCGGATTTGCTGCCGGAGCCACCGAAGGCATTATCTACTGCCGTGCCGAATATCCGCTGGCCATCACCCGTCTGGAGATTGCCATGGAGCAGGCAAGAGAAAAGGGCTTTCTGGGCAAGAATCTGTTTGGTTCTGACTTCAGTTTTGATATCCGGATTAAGGCCGGTGCCGGCGCTTTCGTATGCGGTGAAGAGACAGCTCTGATTGCTTCTCTGGAAGGCGAGAGAGGCATGCCTCGTCTGAAACCTCCGTTCCCGGCAGCCAAAGGTTACTGGAAACTGCCCACCAATATCAATAACGTGGAAACCTATGCAAACGTTCCGTGGATTCTGGCAAACGGCGGCGAAGCTTTCGCGGCTATGGGCAAAGGTCCTTCCAAGGGAACCAAGGTATTCGCCCTGGCCGGCAAGATCAAAAAAGGCGGTCTGGTGGAAGTTCCCATGGGTCTGCCTCTGAAAGATGTTATCTATGGAATCGGCGGCGGCATCAAGAACGACAAGGAATTCAAAGCTGTGCAGATGGGCGGACCATCCGGCGGCTGTGTGCCGGCTTCTCTGATCGATACGCCGGTTACCTATGAAGATATTACAAAAACAGGAGCTATTGTCGGTTCCGGCGGTATGATCGTTATGGATGAGAATACCTGTATGGTAGATATGGCCAGATACTTCCTGGACTTCACCAAGAAGGAATCCTGCGGTAAATGTAATTACTGCCGTATCGGAACCAAGAGAATGCTGGAGATCCTGGAGCGTATCACCAGAGGAGAAGGAAGAGACGGTGATATCGAGCTTCTGGAAGAACTGGCCGGAAAGATCAAAGACGGTGCAATGTGCGGTCTGGGACAGACAGCCCCCAACCCGGTATTGACTACCCTTCGTTATTTCAGAAATGAATACGAGGACCATATTTACAATCACAAATGTACAGCAAAATCCTGTAAGGCACTGATCTCCTTCAAGATCACTGAGGCATGTAAGGGCTGCGGAGCCTGCGCGAGAAAATGTCCGGTGGGCGCCATCAGCGGTGAGAAGAAGAAAATGCATGAGATTGATCCCAATGTATGTATCAAGTGCGGCAAGTGTGAGGAATCCTGTAAATTTGGCGCAGTAGAAAGAATTTAGGAGGCGGAGACTGTGAATAAATTCAGATTGAATATCGACGGAAAAGAAGTCCTGGGTGTTCCTGGACAGACGATTCTCGAAGTGGCAAGAGAGAACGATATCAATATCCCTACTCTTTGCTACGATGAAAGAACAGAAATCTATGGTGCCTGTGGACTCTGCGTTGTGGAAGTAGAGGGTAATCCCAAACTCTGCAAGGCATGTGCAACCCAGATCGCACCCAACATGGTTGTCAACACAAAGACAGACCGTGTCATTGAATCAAGAAAGACGAATCTGGAGCTTTTGATCTCCAACCACAGAGGCGACTGCCGTCCTCCCTGTGTACTGGCCTGTCCGGCAGGAACCGACTGCCAGGGATATGTGGGCCTGATCGCCAATGGCCGTTACGAAGAGGCTATTGAGCTGATCAAAGAGAAAATTCCCCTTCCTGCATCCATCGGACGCGTATGTCCTCATCCCTGCGAGACTGCCTGCCGCAGAGGAATGGTAGATGAGCCGATTTCCATCGCATGGCTGAAGAGATTTGCTGCAGATACGGATATGTTTGGTGAGGATCCCTTTATGCCGGAGATCGCTCCGTCCACAGGCAGGAATGTGGCCATCATCGGCGGTGGTCCTTATGGCCTTTCCATGGCATATTTCCTGCGTCAGATGGGCCATGAGATCACCATTTATGAAGCAATGCCCAAGCTGGGCGGTATGCTCCGCTACGGTATTCCAGAATACCGTCTTCCCAAGGAAGTTCTGGATGAGGAAATCGCACTGATCGAACGGATGGGTGTAACCATGATCCCCAATACCAAGATCGGACAGGATATTTCCTTTGAAACCATCAAGAGAGACTACGATGCCGTATGTGTAGGTATCGGTGCCTGGGTTTCCACCGGCGTTCGCTGCAAAGGCGAAGATGCAGACGGCGTGATCGGCGGCATCAATTTCCTGCGCAAAGTGGTTCGCAACGAATCCATTGATCTGGGCGAGAACGTGGCCATCGTAGGCGGCGGTAATACTGCCATGGACGCCTGCCGTACAGCCGTTCGTCTGGGCGCCAAGAAAGTATACAACATCTACCGCAGAACCAAAGATGAAATGCCGGCAGATATGGTGGAGATCGAAGAGGCAGAAGAAGAAGGCGTTATCTTCCTGAACCTGACCAATCCTCTGGAGATCATTTCCGACGAGAACGGACACTGCCGTCAGATGGTGCTCCAGGTAATGAAGCTGGGTGAGCCGGATGCTTCCGGACGCCGTGCGCCGATCCCTGTAGAGGGTGAGACCAAGACCATTGATGTGGATACCGTGATCCTTGCCATTGGACAGAAAGTCAATGCAGAAGGTATGGACGGCGTAGAGCTGACCAGAAAAGGCGGAATCGTTTACGATAAAGATACCTTTATGACAGCTATTCCCGGTGTGTTTGCCGGCGGTGACTGCGGCAATGACAAGATCTCCATCGCTGTGGAATCCATTGCAGATGCCAGAAAGGGAAGTTATGTGGTAGACGCATACCTGAATGGCGAGGCCGTGGCTTACAAGCCTGAGTATACGGTGAAAAGAGATGATCTGACACCGGCTTCCTTCGAAGACAGAGAGAGAATGTGCCGTCCGAAGATGGAACAGCTGAGCGCAGAAGAGAGAAAAGACAACTTTACAGAAGTGGTATTCGGTTACGATGAAGAGCAGGCACAGGCAGATGCAGCCCGCTGTCTGGAATGCGGATGCGGTGACTACTTTGAATGTAAGCTGATCCACTATGCAAATGAATACGATGTGAAACCGGATCGTTTTGCCGGCGACATCAACCTGACAGAATTTGAAGATGAGCATCCGTTCATCCTGAGAGATCCCAACAAGTGTATCCTCTGCGGAACCTGTGTGCGTGTCTGCGACGAGGTAATGGGTGTTGGCGCTCTCGGCCTTGTAAAACGTGGTTTTGACACCGTGGTAATGCCTGCTCTGGAGCAGCCGCTGGCTGAGACCGGCTGTATTTCCTGCGGACAGTGCGTAAGCTGCTGTCCTACCGGTGCTCTGCAGGAGAGACTTTCCATCGAGAAGTCTGTTCCTCTGGAAACCACGGAAGTGGATACCACCTGTTCCCACTGCTCCATCGGATGCAGTCTGCATCTGGAGACATACGGGGATATGCTGATCAAGGCAATGCCGGACCGTGAAGGTGCAGTGAACAAAGGTCTGCTCTGTGCCCGGGGTAAATTCGGCTTTGACTGCTCCATGGTGGAAGGCAAGCTGTACGATCCTATGGCAAAGAACACGGAAGGACAGCTGGAAGAAGTGGATTATCACGATGCCTTCGTTCTGACAGCCAAGAAAGCGGAATCTGTGGCTGCAAAATACGGCAAAGATGCTGTGGCAGTGGCAATTTCTGACAGATATACCAATGAAGAAGCTTATGTGATGAAGAAATTCGCAGATGCCATCGGCGCGAAGACGCTGTGCTTCAACAACCGTGTCTGCGGCCTGGAGAAAGTGCTGGGCGTGAATGCATCTCCCAATACCATTGATGAGCTGCTTTCCACAGAAGTGATCCTGGTAACAGGATTTGACGGTGCTCAGGTACTCCGGGTGAAATTAAAAGAAGCTGCCAAGAACGGTGCCAAGGTTATCCTGATCAATCCGGAAGGATATGAGCAGGAGCACTTCCAGTTCGCATATAAGACAATCTATACAGCAAACGACCTGTCCTTCCTGAAAGGTATTGCAAAAGCAGTTGCCGCACAGAAGGGATCAGACGTGGAAGGCTATGAAGCATTTGTCAAGAGTGTGGAAAATGCAGAAGTAACAGACGAGATCAAAGAGATTGCAGATCTGTATGCCAATGCCAAGAAGGCAATGATCGTATTCCAGCAGAATCTGGTTACTGTGGAAGCTGCTACCTTACTGGCAGATCTGGCTCTGGTATCCGGACATATCGGCAAGCCGAGAGATGGTATCCTGATGCTCCGTCCAAAGAACAACAGCCAGGGTATTAATGATCTGGGTATTACCGCAGGAGCAGAAGCCATGGACGGCGTAAAAGCGCTGATCGACTTTGGTGAAGATGTGGATCCGAAGTATCTGGAGAATCTGGAATTCCTGATGGTTTGCGATACCCATATGACTGCTACTGCAGAAAAGGCAGACGTGGTGATTCCTGGAACTGGTTTTGCATCTGCAGACGGTACTTATACCAACACAGAACGCAGACTTCAGGTTGTGGAAGAGGCCATTGATGAAGATGTGGTATTCAATAACTGGGAGGTTGCAGCCGAACTTGCACATGTATACGAAGTAGAAATGCCGTACGATGAGGCAGCTGACATTTCAGAAGAGATGAATGCAGAACTTCCCTATTACAGAGAAGCTTACATCGGCGAGATTTCCGGCGGAGCACTGGCCTGCAAAGGTGCTGCTCTCGTGGAAGTTGCAGATGCCAGATTTGCAGATCCTCTGAAATGTACCGATCATCTGACCAATATGATCGATGAGAGAGTACCAAAAAAAGAGGCATAAGAAAAAGTACAGGAAGTAAATAAAATATTGAGCAATCAATTCTGAAGAAGAGGCTTTCGTGAGCGATCATGGAAGCCTCTTTTTTCGAAGAAATATGAAAAAGAAAGGTATGGCGGAAATGAAACTGACAACAGAAAACAAAAGAAGGCTGATTGAAGAGGCCGTACTGAGCGTCCAGTCTGCAGATGTAGCTCCCTATAAAGGGCATACCATACCGGGAGGCCGAAAGAAATGCAGGGACCTGTCTGCAAGACAGAAAAGAAATGCGGCAGCTTCCTATGGGGGAGTTTTCCGAGAGGAAGAAATTGAAGCTTGGCTGTCTGGAATGGAAAAACAGAACGCCGTATTTCCGGGATCTGGAGACTTTATTAGAGTATCGTCTGCAGGCAGAGGAGGTTTCCAAAAAGAAGCTGAATGCACGTCAGCGCTATTTTGCCCATGCGATGATTTACCCGGGTGACACGAAGAGAGGGGCGTCCCTTGTGTCTGTGCGTGATGAGCGGTATCTGGACCGTTATACGTTTTCTTACGAAGGAGACTGGTGCTGTTATCTGCAGGATGAAAACTATTTTACGCAACTTCCCCTGCATAAAAAGCTTTTCCCTGTGATGTATGCCGAAGGAACCCCGGTGCGGCTGACGCTGAACCGGTGCGGCATCGAACCGCCTGTTGAGATTACCCGGAATAAATAAAAGATGAAGTCCCCGTCTTTATCTGGCGGAAAAAGTCCCGGATTCCAGTGCAAAAGAAAGCCGCAGCAATAAGATGGTATCCGCATCATTCAGATCCATCTCTGTGATCTCCCGGATCCGGTCCATGCGGCGGCAAAAAGAAGTCCGGTGAATATAAAGGCTGGCCGCGGCGGCTGACATATTCTGGCCGCAGTCCAGATATGCTTTCAGAGTATCTGCCAGCTGAGCTCCGTGCTCTCTGTCATATTGGCGAAGGAGAGAAAGAGCCGGATGCAGATACATGCCCGGGGAGAGTTCCTTTGTGATCGCCTGGAGGATATGGGGCAGCCGGTACTGATCGTAGAGATAGTACCAGTAGCCGGGGGCCTGTTCCCGTCCGATGGTCAGTGCAGCCGAAGCCTGTATGGCTCCGTCCCGGACCTGTGTGAAATCCCGGAAGACGGAGCTGACACCGGCGGTGCAGACATTTTCCCGGACAAACAGTGCCAGCTTTTTGCAGAAGCCGGAAAACGCGGTTTCCGTATCAGCGTGCGGCTCTGTCAGTGTCAGATTCGTAAGACAGAGAAGCTTGTCTTCTCTGGTCAGGATGCAGGAGTGGGGCCATACCTGCTCCAGTTTGTGTGTAAGATAAGGAAGCGTTGTCTCCAGCTGCGATTTCCAGCCGCTCTCTTCAAAAAACTGCAGTTCGGTCATTACATAAGTGTGCGTGATCTTCCAGTCTGCATGTTTCAGAGTATCTTCCAGAAGCTGAAGAGAGACGGTACCGCCGTTGATCAGAGTGTGGCAGATCTGGTGGATGATATCAGAGGGAGACCGGTACAGAAGCCCGGTCTGGTTTCGAAAATATTGCTGCAAATAAGTCAGGAAAATGGCGAAGATCTGCTCCTCCCCCGGAGACAGTCTGTCTTCCGAACGTTCCAGCATCATGATGAAGCGGGCGTAATATTGTTCATGAATAAAGATATTCTGGCAGTAGCAAAAGCTTTCCGGAATACTTCCGTAATAGAACGGCTCCTGCAGGGCTGCTGCTGCATGAAACTTCTTGTCCAGGAGCAGTGTATTGATGACTTCTTCCTGAAACACGGCGGAATGGATTTCCGGGGAATATGTGATCTGAGGATCATGGCGCATGACAGGGCTGATGAGCATGGGACGGAAATTCCGGGTTACCAGAGCATAGCGCGGGTGCAGATATTCCAGGCCATGGGCGAACAGAGTTTCCACCGGGGCCTGGGAGAGCAGAAGGCTGCACAGTGTATTTTCCCAGGTCAGGAGACGGTTCCATATCTGCAGAATGGCGGAAGCCAGGTCGTTGCCGCAGAGACCGTCTCTGACCATACAGACTGAACCACGGGGTTCCGGTGTGAAGAGACGGTTCCCCTGAATATACAAATAAGATCCCCGGGGCAGCTCTGTTTCGGAGGGAGCGCAGACACAGATTTCTTCCAGTGCCAGCTGGTCGGTTCCCCAGGAAATGGACAGAGTATGATCCGTCTTGCCAAAGGCATAGAATAAAAGCGAAGCGGTTATTTTCATCAGAATACCTCCATAGAAAGATACGGCATTGTTTTTGGAAAATGGGAGCGTGGCGTTTTCTGACGCGTTCCCTGTACGCTATATATTGTAGCGTGATTCCCGGGATCTTTCAACACCGCGCGTCTGTTTTCTGCTGAGAAAGTGCAGTAAAATAGAGATATCCAGTGAAATACAGCAGATGGAAACGGGGGTATTTTTATGAGTGAAAATGTAGCGGACAACAAAACTCTGACACCGGGACAGAAACTGTTCCAGGAGAGACTGAACCGGGTGGAGACGGCAATCCATCTTGGTACACCGGACAGGGTGCCGGTATTTACTTTCTTTTCTTCTTATATTCAGAGAGCCTATGGTTCCAGCTATGCTGACATTTATTATGATTTTGAGAAGGCTGGCCAGGCGGCAGTGCAGTTCCACCGGGATCATCCCCAGCTTGACATCGGACTGACTCCGCAGTTTACCAGCGGCAAAGCCAATGAGATCGCCGGCTCCACAATGATCGACTGGCCGGGAAGACCTGGTACGGTGGTCAGCCCGTACAGTTCACATCAGATCATTGAGCGCGAGTTGATGATGCCGGAGGAATATCCGGAGATGTTAAACGATTTTTCCGGATTTATGCTCCGCAAATATGTACCGCGAGCTTACAAAAATCTGACGGGAACTGCCGGATTGCATCTGATCCCCACAGTCGTACTGAACACAGGAATGCTGTCGCCCTATTACAGCGAAGAAGCCCAGGAAACGTTTCAGAAGATCGCACAGATCGGTGCAGAAGATGCTAAGGCGGCTGCGGCTTCGGCAAAATACAGTCAAATCCTGGCCGAGATGGGATTCCCGCCGATGCTGACAGGAATTTCAGAGGCTCCCTATGACATACTGGGCGATTACTTCCGTGGGACCATGGGTATCTTTGAAGATATCACAGATCCGGATATGGCAGATTATATCGATAAAGCCTGCGATATGTTCGCAGAGCAGCAGATCCAGGCACTGCAGTATTTCCGTTTTGTAGATATGCCTGTAAAGAGAGTGTTCTTCCCGCTTCATAAGGCCATGGACGGCTTTATGAGTGACGCACAGTATGAGCGGTTCTACTGGAAACCGCTGCGTAAGATTATGATGGCACTGATCGATATGGGTGTAACACCGTATATTTATACAGAAGGACCATATAATACCAGACTGAAATTCCTGGCAGACGTTCCCAAAGGCAAAGTATTCTATCATTTTGAAAATGTGGATATGGCAGAAGCCAAGAGAGTACTGGGCGGCACAGCGGCCATTTGCGGAAATCTGTCCATCAGCCGTATGGAGTTCGGCAAAAAAGAAGACATTATCGAAGAAACCAAACGGCTTCTGGATGTCTGCGCACCGGGCGGCGGTTATCTCTTTGATTTCAACGGTTCGTTGGAAAACTGCAAGCCGGAGAACATGGACGCTATGTTTGAGACTCTGGACAAATACGGAAAATATTAAGCAATCACATGCAGGAAACAGCAAAAGGCGGAGAGCTTCAGGCGGAGCTTTTCGCCTTTTTGCCGTTTTCTGCCGGAACTTCTGATTGTACAAATTACAGAGATATGTTATAATTTACAGGATAAATACGGATTTTTTTCAAATCCATGACAGAAAATAAGAAAAGGAAAAGAACGGATTATGTCATTTTTATATATTATTTTATTGGGATTGGTACAGGGAATCCTTCAGTTTCTGCCGGTGAGCACTTCCGGACACATTGTGGTCCTGGAAAATCTGCTGGGGATTGACAGCTACACGGGACTGCCGCTGGCTGCATTTCTCTATCTCGGCAGTCTGGCGACCATTATCTGGGGAATGAAAAAAGATATTCTCCGGCTGCTGTTGGAATTCTGCCGTATCATCTATGATATCCTGACGAATCTCCGGATTTATATGGACAACCGGAAAACCGGCAGGAATAATGCCTATCGGAGACTCATACATAATAATTATCAAAAGCTGGTAGTTCTGCTGCTGGTAACCAGCATTCCCACCATGATCCTTGGTTTTCTGTCACGGGAACTGGCAGGCGCATGGGGAAGCAGTCTTCTGTTTCCTGCCATTGGCTTCCTGATCTCCGGTGTGGTGCTCCTGGTTGTGGATTTTATTAAGAAGGGAAATAAAATTCCCCGGGACACAGGATATGACTGCGCCATGTGGATTGGAATCTGTCAGGGGCTTTCTGTCTTTCCCGGTGTATCCAGGATGGGACTGACCGTTTCGGCCGGTTTGCTCAATGGACTGAGCCCGTCTTTTGCTGTGCGTTATTCCATTCTTGCATCCGTTCCGGCAATCCTGGGTGCGTTTTTTGTGGAAGTGCCTCATCTTGGGCAGGGGAATCTGACTCCGGGGCTGTTTTTTGCCTTTTTGCTGGGGACTGTTGTGGCCGCAGTAACAGGTATGCTTGTGATGCGCTGGATGCTGCGGATCGTGCAACGAGCGAAATTAAGGATTTTTGCCTATTACAGTTTTCTGATAGGCATTGCGGTGCTGGCAGTTTATCTTGTACGCTAAATTTGACCGGCCATTTCAATACTACGCCTGGAATGCAGGCATCTGGAGGGGAGCATTATGGCAGTAAAAAAAAGTACTTCTGCTGCTAAAAAGAAAAAGAAAGAACCATCAGGAGGATTTGGCAGTGAGATTATTCTGCTGCTGGTTCTGGCAGCAGCACTGGTTTTGCTGCTGAGTAATTTTGGAATCGGAGGAACGATAGGAAATGCAGTAAGTCAGTTCGGCTTTGGCCTTTTTGGACTGATGTCTTATGCATTTCCATTTCTGCTGTTTCTTGGAGTGGCGTTTTTTATTTCCAACCGTAAGAATAAACTGGCATATAAAAAGCTTGCCGCCGGACTCTGTTTCTTCCTTCTGGCCTGCGCACTGATGCAACTGTTGACGGAAGGTTATATGAAGAGTACGACGTTTCTGGATTACTATAAGAACTCTTCCGCGTATAAATCAGGAGGGGGCTTTTTCGGCGGTCTGGTATGTAAAATATTTGTAAATGCCTTCGGTGTGGTGGGGGCTTATGTCTGGATCATCATTTTACTGATCATTATGCTGATCCTGGTGACCCAGAGGTCGTTTTTCAGTTTTATGAACCGGCTGTTTTCCGTATTCACCGGAAAGGTGAGAAGCGCAAAAGAAAAGAGAGAGGCCAGTCGGCCGGAGCGGGAAGCCAGACAGCTGCAGCGGCAGGAAGAGCGGCAGCAGAAGAAAAAGGAAAAAGGCACCAGATCCGAAGCAAAAGCCGAAGAGAAATCTACCCGCAGAAAGCATCATAAGGGAAGTTCCGTGCCTGAACATTTTCTGGACGGAACCAAATTGTCCATGTCAAAAGCAGCGGAGCCGGAGCTGGCCATAGAGCCGGATGCAGAGGGAGAGTCAGGACAACTGTCTTTTGCCATCCACCGGGGTGACCAGAGCGCTGAGGAGAATACGGAGAAGAAAACTGCCGTTTCCGATGAAAGGGTACAGACAATGCCGGAGGCAGCGGCTGTGACAGAACTGGCCGGCAAGACTGCTGAAACGGAAACTGCCGTAAAAGGGCCGGTGCGAAATCCCCGTTCCTCACAGGCAGAAATCGAGAACGGCATCATCAACATAAAAAAAGAAATTGAGAAGAAAGAAGAAAAGCCGAAAAAGTATGTGTATCCGCCCCTTTCTCTGCTGAAAAAGGGCGGCAAGGGCAAGGGAGATTCTGATGCCCATCTGCGGGAGACAGCCCGGAAGCTCCAGGATACCCTTCACAATTTCGGTGTCAACGTAACCATCACCAACGTAAGCTGCGGACCGACAGTGACACGCTACGAGATGCAGCCGGAGCAGGGCGTGAAGGTAAGCAGGATCGTAAGTCTGACCGATGATATCAAGCTGAACCTGGCGGCGGCGGACATACGGATCGAAGCGCCGATCCCGGGAAAGGCAGCGGTGGGAATTGAAGTTCCCAATAAGGAGAACAGTCCGGTCATGCTGCGGGATCTTCTCCAGTCTCCGGCTTTTCAAAATGCCAAATCCAAATTGTCCTTTGCGGCAGGCAAGGATATCGCAGGACAACCAGTGGTGGCCGATATTGCAAAGATGCCCCATCTGCTGATCGCCGGTGCCACAGGTTCCGGTAAATCTGTATGTATCAATACACTGATCATGAGTATTCTGTACAAAGCTACGCCGGAAGAGGTAAAACTGATCATGATCGATCCGAAGGTGGTGGAACTGAGTGTATACAACGGAATTCCCCATCTGTTTATCCCGGTGGTCACTGATCCGAAAAAAGCTGCCGGCGCGCTGAACTGGGCAGTGGCTGAGATGACTGACCGGTATAATCTGTTCGCTGAGTATAATGTGCGGAATCTGGAGGATTACAATGCCAGGATCGCGGACATGCCGGCGGACGAAGGAAGTGAAGCGCCGAAGAAGCTTCCCCAGATCGTAATTATTGTGGACGAGCTGGCAGACCTTATGATGGTGGCGCCCGGAGAAGTGGAAGATGCCATCTGCCGTCTGGCGCAGCTGGCCAGAGCAGCCGGCATTCATCTGATCATTGCTACCCAGAGGCCTTCTGTAAATGTCATTACCGGACTGATCAAGGCAAATATGCCGTCCCGTATTGCGTTTGCCGTGTCTTCCGGTGTGGACTCCCGGACGATCCTGGATATGAACGGTGCAGAAAAGCTGCTGGGAAAGGGAGACATGCTGTTTTATCCCCAGGGATATCCGAAACCGGCCCGTCTTCAGGGAGCATTTGTCTCGGATGAAGAAGTCAGCAAGGTGGTGGAGTTTTTATCCAGTAAGAATCCCACTGTGGAGTATAGCAGTGAAATTGAACAAAAACTGAAAACTGCGGGGGCCGGCAGTGAAGCCGGAGGAGCATCCAACGAACGAGATGCCTATTTTGCCGACGCAGGAAAATTTATCATTGAAAAAGACAAAGCATCCATTGGAATGCTGCAGCGAATGTTCAAAATTGGCTTTAACCGTGCGGCCAGGATTATGGACCAGCTCTCGGAGGCCGGTGTGGTAGGGCCGGAAGAAGGAACGAAGCCGCGGAAGGTTCTGATGACTGCGGAAGAGTTTGAAAAATATCTGGAAGAGAATTCCGGTGATTGATCTTCTGGAGTATAAGGCGGTTTTGTCTGTTCAGGCAGGAACTGTCAGCGGAAATTTTATCCATCTGCAGCACATGATAGATAGTGAGGTATTTGCATGAAATGTCCACATTGTGGAATTGAAGTAGAACCGGGAACTCTGTTCTGTCCCGAATGCCTGACGGAAATACCATGGGTTCCGGAATACAATACAGTGGAAACACTGATGACAAAAGAAAAGACAAAGAAAGAAAAGGCAGAACACAAAGAAGAGCATCCGAAACAGCAGGTTCAGAAAAAACAGCGGCGGAAAAGGAAATGGGGGCTGCTGTTAATCGGCGCTCTTCTGTTTCTGGCCGTTGTCCTGAAGATTGCCTGGGAAGTATGGGCCTATTATTCTTTTGATCATCAGTATGACCGTGCGCTGGCTGCCTATGAGGAAGGAGACTATGAATCTTCCCTGGGCTATATTGACCGTGCCCTGGAGCTGGACGACGCAGATCTGGACGTAAACATTCTATACGCAAGAGCATTGGCTGCCCAGGGGGACGTGGAGAGCGCAGTCAATATGCTGAAAATGTTTCTGGATACACAGCCGGATCAGCCGGAACTCTATCGTGCGCTGGTTTCCATTTACGAAAATGAAGAAATGTACGAAGAAATCCATCAGCTGTTCAGCCAGTGTGAGAACGAGGATATTCTGGAGGAATTTCAGGAGTATGTGGTAACGGATCCCACGGCATCTGTGGATACCGGAGTCTATGATGAAGAGCAGCTGGTTGAGCTTCAGTCTGACGCCGGAACCATTTATTATACATTAGACGGAAGCGATCCCACAGCAGACAGCATAGAATATACCGAACCCATCGAGATACCGGAAGGTGTTACCGAGCTGAAGGCTGTCTGCATCAACGAGAAGCATATCCCAAGCGACATTATTTACCGAAAGTACACGGTAGTCATCAAGGGACCGGATGCGCCGGAGGTTACGCCGGAAGAAGGAACGTATACTTCACCCGTCACGATTACCATGGAAGTGCCGGAGGGATGCAAAGGATATTATACTTTTGATTCCAGCCAGGTGAGCACTGCCAGCCAGGAATATACCGGACCGGTGGAAATGCCGGAAGGAACCCATGTATTTTACGGGATTCTGGTGGCGGCCAACGGAAAAGAAAGCGATATTGTAAGCCGGACCTATACCTATACGCCCCAGGCGGAACCTGCAGATGGCGTATCGGAACCGGAACAATAAACAGAAAAGACAGGAGCAGCATTTGAAGATTACAGTCATTACCGTAGGAAAGTTAAAAGAGAAATATCTGAAAGATGCCGTAGCGGAATACGCGAAACGTCTGGGCAAATACTGCCGGCTGGAGATTCTGGAAGTACCGGATGAGAAAACGCCGGATCAGGCCAGCGAGACAGTCTGTCAGAAGATCAAAGACAAGGAAGGGGAACGGATCCTGAAACATATCAACGAAGATATGTACGTCATCACTCTGGAGATCCAGGGGAAAATGCTCACTTCCGAGGAACTGGCCTCCCGAATGGAGCAGCTTGGCATTCAGGGGAAGAGCAGCCTTGCCTTTGTCATCGGCGGTTCTCTGGGACTGGGAGAAAAAGTCCTGGCCCGTTCTGATTTCGCCCTGAGCTTTTCCAGGATGACTTTTCCCCATCAGCTGATGCGGGTGATCCTGCTGGAGCAGATTTACCGCAGCTACCGGATCACGAACGGAGAGCCGTATCACAAGTAAAGAGAATTTTTTCGCATTAGCCTGTGATATGGTGGGAAGTAATAAATCAAATAAAACGTTTGAAAAGAGAGTGGACAAATAGTGTTTCACTCTTTTTTTGTAGTACCGAGAAATGAAATGACAGGGGAATAAACGTATAGTATAATGAAGAAAAATTGGTTGGCTGATTGGAATTGGTAAGGGAGATGAGCTTGTGAAAAAATTAAGTGAAGACACTGAAAAAATAATGTCGGAACGATTTGGAAAAGATACCATTATTACATTGGCAACAGTAGAAAATGAGGTGCCTTTTGTACGATATGTAAATGCTTATTAAAAAAAGTATTTTCTGAGTGGATTGACAAGGGACATAATAATTTTGATGATGAGAATACTATAATTTTATGTGTAGAATTAACCGATGGACTGTTACTTTCACATGGAACAAGGTATGAGTTTTAGTTTTCAGTTTCCGGTTTGTATGACAAATCCTAATTGAAAATATTCTCAATGGGATATAATATAAACAATAAGTAGCGTATAAAAAGCAGGGAGGAATGATGATATGATGTATCCATTTATGACATTGAATGACGAGACAGAAATTGTTCATTCTGATATGCAGAATGATGGAAGAGTAAAAGTGTATATTGAGAGACCAGATGAAAAATACGGATTTAAACATGCTACATGCTGGCTTCCCGATTACACATGGGAAGATATTTACCGTTTTTCAGAAGAAGAGATTAAGCAATTTGAAGAGATAATAAGATCAACTGCTCATCTTATTATTGAATTCTCTCAGGAAGGAGGCTTTGAGAATGCCTCAAATCTTTAGAATGGGAGAATACTGGATTTATTTTTGGACAAATGAGAATAAACCTGTTGAAAAGCAGGTTGTCTTTATTCATGCAATTCCAATGGAAGTCCGTCTGGGTCAAAGAAAAAGGTCATTCTTTTTTGAGTGTAGTTATCATACCGAATTGGTTCACATTCGATTCCGAGAGTTTCTAATTCGGCAACAGCTGTTGTAATATCTTCTACGCGAAACGCTAAATGACGTAGACCGCAGGCTTCAGGTCGGTTGACACGTTTTGGAGGATGCGGCTCTGCAAAGATTTCCAATTCAATTGTTTCTGGCCCGTCTCCAATTTTCAAATCCAGCTTCCAATCATTTCTTTCATCACGGTAGTTTTCTCTGATAATTTCGAAGCCAAGTTTATTTACATAGAATTCCTTTGCTGCTTGAATATCAGATACAATAATTGCGATATGATGAATCGCAGTCAATTTCATCTTGTAAGTCCTCCTTTATTCGGATGATGGGAAAATATTGTTATAAATGAAATGGCAAACTAATAGTGCTGCCATCTTTTTAAAATCTTACTATGGTTTAAGTTAAAAATCAACGGTTAATTAAAGGCGTAAACTATAAAGAAAAGTAAAATTTGAAAACTACATTTGAATCTGTCATGGAGAACTGCAGCAAAATTAAGAGTGGCTTATATATTTGGACATGATATGGAGCAAAATAATGAAACATGTACAGTGTTTGGGTAAAAGAGCGGACAGATGATGTCCCTCTTTTTTGTGCAGGTGAGAAGCGAGAAATAAAATGACAGGGAAATAATCGAATGGTATAATGAAGGAAACATGCTCGGGAGATTAAGATTTGCAGGGGGAAATATGATTCGACGGCAGGACATAAGGGAGACGATTTATAGTTATATTGCAGAACAAATGAATTGCAGCAGACAAGATTTACATGCGGGTGAAACAGTTTTTATTGAGGATAGTAAGAAACCAGAGAAGTATATAAAAATTCTAAGTGTTGAAGATACAGATATCATTACGTTATCTTCAGATATATTTTCCGAGTGCATAAGGCACCTTTGCGGAAAAAGCCGGGATGAACTATATGAAAGCAATTATGTGTTTGGTCAGACACTGCATTACATTCCGGATATAAACCAGATGGAACGATTGCCTTTTATTGAAGGATATACTTTTGAATTAGTCGCTGCCGATGAAATACGGAAACTATATGGGATAAGAGGATTTGATAATTCATTATCATTTGATGAGGATGGCAATACTTCTACATGCATTGCCCTCTATGCCAAGAAGGATAATGATATTATAGCACTGGCAGGCGCATCCTATGTAAATAGCGAATTGCGGGAAGTTGGAATTGATGTTAAGAAGGGGTTTCGCGGAAAAAAACTGGCTTCGCTGTTAGTGCGTAATTTGACTGTTGAAATATTGAAACAGGGAAAACTACCATTTTACAGTGCTTCCGTGACCAATATCGCATCACAGGCAGTTGCAATCCGAAGCGGTTATATGCCTTTATGGACAGATACATTTGGTGTTCGGGATATTTGGTGATAGATTTCATTTTGCTAATAACAGGAACAGAAAGAGGAAATGCACCGTTTACAAAATATGGATCCCTGTGAAATTGTAAATGTTTCCTGTGAATCTGGTACGGATTTCCTGGAAGAGGCCGGAGAGTTAACACATCTGATTGGTGTTCTGACAACGAAGAATGATATTAGCAGTAATCTGGACACATTCCCTGTTAAAGCGTATTCATGGGCAGTTTTTCCAAATGAGGGAAGATTCCCGTTTACTTTGCAGGATACAATGGCAAGAATCTATTCTGAATGGCTTGTGACAGCGGATTATAAGCTGGCAGAGTCGCTCTCTTTCTCGTTTACGAAAATGGACGAAATAAAACCGGACTACGCATACAGTGAAATCTGGATTCCTAAAAAAGGAGTAGGAAATTACATTCAACTGGCAAAGCCAGTCAACGATCATTTGGCGCCAATCTGCCGGATCAGAAATTACGGAGGAAATCGAATATGTGGATATGTCCAAAATGCGGAAGCGAATTTAAAAGAACAAATCAGGGTCATTATTGTGGGAAAGCGCCCAAAACAGTATCAGAATATATAGATGCGCAGCCCATAGAGGCACGCGCGCATTTATCAGAAATGGTGACCATATTGCAAAACAGTGTTCCAGGTGTAACGGAGCGCATATTGTGGAGTATGCCCTATTACGAGAAAGACGGAAAAAGTATTTCCTTTTCTGCCTGCAAAAACCACATCAGTTTTTATGCAGGGGCGGAAGCTATTGAAACGTTTGCATTGGAGCTGAAAGAATTTGCTGCTAAGAAAAATGCAATATATTTCCCTTATGACAGAGAATTACCTGCCCAACTGATTGATGATATTGCAAAATGGTGTTTGAGCTGATTGGATAAAATAGAGTATTGGAAAAGAGAGTGGAACAGACATTAAAGTCATTGGAATGGAGGAAGTATTATGAAAGTGAATGCACAGTGTCTGACCTGTCTGGTTCAGATGCAGGAGAATCAGGTGAGGGCATTTGACGACGAAGAGAAAAAAGTACGCTACATGCGGGAAATTCTGGAATTTCTCGGCACATGCAACCCGGAACTGTCAGCCCCGGCCCTTGTACTGCCGCTGTCCAGGATTTATGAAAAGTACTGGGGTAAATCGGATCCTGATTCTGCTGTGAACAGGATCAAACAGGAATTCAATGACTACCTGCTCTCCATGGAACAGGATCTGGAGCGGGAGATACGCGGTCACGAAGATACGCTGGGAGCCGCGCTTACCTATGCCAGAACGGGAAATTATATCGACTATGCATCTGTGAAAGATCTTTCCCGGGAAAAGCTCCTGGCACTCCTTGAGGAACAGGCGGAAGGCGGGCTGGATGCAGATGAGTATGCGCTGTTTACGGCTGAACTCAACGAGGCCAAACGGCTGGTGTATCTGACGGATAACTGCGGAGAGATCGTTCTGGACAAGATCGCCCTGAAACTATTAAAAGAGCAGTATCCGGATCTGGATATCCAGGTGATCGTCAGAGGAGCTCCTGTGGTAAACGATGCAGATATGGCTTCGGCAGAATATGTGGGGCTGGATAAGATTGTGCCGGTCATGGGCAATGGAAGCACAGTTGCCGGCACGGATCTTTCAGATGTCAGCGCAGAGGCAGAAGAGATGCTGCGGTCGGCAGATCTGATCATCTCAAAGGGACAGGGCAACTTCGAGACGCTTCACGGATGCGGACTGAATATCTATTATCTGTTTCTGTGCAAATGCGACTGGTTCATGGAGAAATTCCAGGCGGAAAAATTCCAGGGAATGTTTGTAAACGAGAGACGAATCCGTTTTTAAATCTGCAAAGAAAAAGAACAAGGAGCATGGCCATATGCTTCATTGTTCAGAGGAGTGTACAATGATCGATATACAAGACAGAGCATACTGTCCTGTTCTGGAAGAGATAGGAGAATATATCGGAAATCTACGGAAGGACAGATACGGGAAACGGTCAGAAATGGCTGATGATCGATGTGGAAGACCAGGACGGGGTATATGAAGACGTGCTGCGTCTGATCGCAGTCCGGCAGGGTTTACGCCGCTGCTTGACAGGGAAGGGAAGCCGGTCGTGACGTCATACCAGAAATGATAAGGATGTGCAGATCATGAATACAATGTTTGTCAGAAAAGTGAGGATTGACTGGAACCAGGTTTCAGAGGACAGCTACCTGAGAGAAATTCAGGCTCTGGCCGGCATGGAGGAAATCTGCTTTCAGGGTCCGGTCACTTTCTTTGCCGGTGAAAACGGAACCGGAAAATCCACGCTTCTGGAGGCAATTGCCGTGGCTTACGGATTTAATCCGGAGGGAGGTACCAGGAATTATTCCTTTTCCACTTATGATTCCCATTCAGAGCTGTGTGACGCGGTTATTCTGGAACAGGGAATCCAGCGGAACAAATGGGGGTATTTCCTCAGAGCGGAGAGCTTCTATAACGTGGCAACCAGGGAAATGGAATATGCGGATGAACGCCATCCTTCCATGCGGCTTCACCAGCGCTCACATGGAGAAAGTTTTCTGGACGTTTTGCAGAGCAGACTTTCTGAACCCGGCCTCTATATCCTCGACGAGCCCGAGGCGGCCCTTTCACCCCAGAGGCAGCTGACTCTTCTGATCGAGATGAAACGGGCAGTGGAAAGGGGCGCACAGTTTATTATTGCCAGCCATTCGCCGATCCTTCTGGGCTATCCGGGCGCTCATATTCTGTCTTTTGGCAATGGAGAGCTTCAGTGGGTGGGTTATGAAGAGACGGAGAGTTATCAGGTGACGGAAATGTTTATCAACAACCGGGAGTATCTGCTGAAGCGGCTGTTGGAATAAAAAGTTAAATTTTAACTTTTTTTCAAAATACTATTGTCTATTCTCATTATTTTGTTTATTCTATATACAGTGGCGTATTAGTCCCTGATACACAGACGCTAACAATTCATCTGAAAAGTGAGGTATAGAACATGAAACCGATTAAAGAAGGAAAAGTACGTGAGATTTATGACAACGGCGATAATCTGATCATGGTGGCTACCGACAGGATCAGCTGTTTTGATGTGATTCTGAACAATACGGTGACAAAAAAAGGAACCGTGCTGACACAGATGTCAAAATTCTGGTTTGATATGACCAAAGATATCCTGCCCAATCACATGATCTCCACAGATGTGAAAGATATGCCGGAGTTTTTCCAGCAGCCGCAGTTCGACGGCAACAGCATGATGTGCCGGAAGCTGAATATGCTCCCCATCGAATGTATTGTCCGCGGCTACATCACCGGCAGCGGCTGGGCAAGCTATCAGAAAGACGGGACTGTATGCGGGATCAAACTGCCGGAGGGACTGAAGGAATCCGACAAACTGCCGGAGCCCATTTATACACCGTCCACGAAAGCAGAGATCGGCGATCACGACGAGAATATTTCCTATGAGCAGAGCATTGCGCATCTGGAAAAATATTTCCCGGGCAGGGGAGAGGAATATGCCTCCAAGCTTCGTGACTACACCATTGCTCTCTATAAAAAATGTGCAGATTACGCACTGAGCCGCGGCATCATTATTGCAGATACCAAATTTGAGTTCGGTCTGGATGAGGAAGGCAATATTGTTCTGGGAGATGAGATGCTGACACCGGACAGCTCCCGTTTCTGGCCGGCAGACGGCTACGAACCCGGCCACGGACAGCCATCTTTTGACAAGCAGTTTGCCAGAGACTGGCTGAAGGCCAACCCGGGAAATGACTGGACACTGCCGGATGACATTGTACAGAAGACCATTGATAAATACCTGCAGAGCTACGAGATGCTCACAGGAGAAAAACTGCAGTAAAATCTGAAAAAGCCAGAAGATGAGCAAGCCATGTATCTTTTCCATACATGGCTTTGCTGCTTTCAGACTTGCCCCGGAGAGCTTTTCGTTCTGCCCGGGGAACTGCCCCTGGAGAACGGGAGCATAAGGGAAGATCGACAGGAGGTTTGTGGAATGGATCATCGTGTTTTTTTGGTTGTTCTGGACAGTTTTGGCATTGGTGCGGAACCGGATGCCGGAGATTTTGGAGATGTGGGCAGCAATACACTGGCGACCATCGTGCAGTCGCCTTTTTACCATACGCCGAATCTGGAACGGCTGGGGCTGTTCCAGATCGATGGAGTGGAATGCAAAAAGTCAGCGACCATTCCCCTGGGGGCGTACGGCAGGATGCAGGAGCAATCCAGAGGAAAAGATACCACTGTGGGACACTGGGAGATCGCCGGACTGATTTCCGAAAAGCCCCTGCCCACCTACCCGGAGGGATTTCCGGATTCGGTGATCCGGGCCTTTGCAGAGAAGACCGGAAGAGGCGTACTGTGCAACCGGCCCTATTCCGGCACGGAAGTGATCGCCAGATACGGCAGAGAACATGAGGAGACCGGAAAGCTCATCGTCTATACCTCGGCAGACAGTGTATTTCAGATCGCTGCCCACGAGAAAGTGGTTCCGGTGGAGACACTGTATGAATACTGCAGGATCGCCAGAAAGATCCTCACCGGAGAACACGGAGTGGGCAGAGTCATTGCCCGGCCTTTTGAAGGGGAGTTTCCCAATTATGTGCGTACTTCCAGACGTCATGATTTTTCACTGGAGCCGCCGGGAGAAACCATGCTGGACGTATTGTCTGCCCATGGACTGGATACCATCAGTATCGGAAAAATATATGATATTTTTGCCGGAAGAGGGATCGGCAGAAGTATCCTGACCAGGAACAATACCGATGGGATCCGCAAGCTTCTGGATATGCAGAAAGAGGCGTTCCACGGGCTCTGTTTTGTGAATCTGGTGGATTTTGATATGCTCTACGGCCACAGGAACGATATCGACGGCTACGCAAAGGCAGCTGCGGAATTTGATCAGGCACTGGGCGAATTTATGGGGCAGATGCACAAAGAGGATATTCTGATGATCACTGCCGATCACGGATGTGATCCGGGATTTCCGGGAACGGACCATACCAGGGAATATACACCGCTGCTGGTGTACGGAGACGGCATCCGTGAAAACTGCAGTCTGGGTACCAGAACTGCCTTTGCCGACATCGGAAAAACGATCCTTTCTGTCTTTGGACTGGAGGGAGACCACATTTCCGGGAACAGCTTCTGGGATGAGATCCGGAAGCGCCCGGTATAAACAGGGAGCAGGGCCGCCTGAGAACTCATACTCCGGCAGCACCGGCAATGCTCCGAAAGCAGGAGGAAACAGATGGATAATGAATTACGATTTGCCATACTGATCGATGCTGATAATATCTCAGACAGGTATATTAAGATCATTCTGGATGAAGCATCCAATTTTGGCATCGCAACTTATAAACGGATCTACGGAGACTGGACCAATCCCCAGCTGGCATCCTGGAAGCAGGTGCTCCTGGAGAATTCCATTATACCCATGCAGCAGTACAGCTACACCACCGGAAAGAATTCCACAGACTCGGCCATGATCATTGATGCCATGGATATTCTCTATTCCGGCACCGTAGACGGCTTCTGCATCGTATCGTCCGACAGTGATTTCACACGTCTGGCGTCCAGACTCCGGGAATCCGGAATGCAGGTCATTGGAATGGGAGAAGAGAAAACGCCCCAGCCCTTTATCTCTGCCTGCAACCAGTTCAAGTATCTGGATCTGCTGTATTCCAATCAGCAGGAGGAAGAAAAAGAAGAGACTTCGGAACGTCAGGAAGAAAGCCGCATTGCGGAGACACCGCCTGCAAAGGCCAAGGATACCAGCCGGAAGGACGATCTGAAACGGATCCGCAATACGATCAACGCCATCATCAACAAGTTCTCTGATGAAGACGGATGGCTGTCTTCCGGCAAACTAGGGGATCAGCTTTCCAAGAGACTTCCGGATTTTGATGTGCGTAACTTTGGTTTTTCCAAGCTGACACCGTTTGTTAAATCCCTGGGTGTCTACGAAGTGCAGAAGGTGGCTCTGGGGAATGGACAGAAACAGATTTACGTACGGCTGAAAGGAAGGAAAAACGAAAAATAAATGGAAACGGTTAAAGAATATCAGGATTATCTGGCGCCCATGGAAGGCATTACCAACTGGATCTACCGGACGGCCTATCACCGGTATTTCCATCCCATGGACCGGTACTTCACCCCCTTCATATCCGGAAAGCACAACAAGCGTCTCAGTCAGAAAGAGGAGGAGGAGATCTCGCCGGAGAAAAACAAAGGCATGTGCGTGATCCCGCAGATCCTTACCAATCAGGCGGAAGATTTTATTCAGCTGGCCCGTATTTTCCAGCAGTATGGACACAGGGAAGTGAACCTGAATCTGGGATGTCCCTCCGGAACTGTAGCCGCCAAGAAAAAGGGGGCCGGTTTTCTGGGAGAGCCCCGGAAGCTGGAGGCATTTCTGGATGAAATCTTTTCTGCGCTGGACATTCGCATCTCCATCAAGACCCGGATCGGCATCGACGACCCGGAGGAATGGGAACTGCTGCTGAAGATTTTCCAGAAATATCCCATGTCAGAGCTTATTGTGCATCCCCGCCTGCTCTCTGACTTCTATGGGAATGCTCCGAATCTGGAGGCGTTTGCCCAGGCAGTGGAAAACATAAACGTTCCGGTCTGTTATAACGGCGATCTGTTCACTCCGGAAGACTGTCAGGCCCTTTCCGGAAGATTCCCTCAGGTACACCGTTTCATGTACGGGCGGGGTGTGATCCGATACCCAGGACTTCTGGATCTGGTCCGGGAGGGAAAGCCCATGACCAGAGAGAAGCTGCAGGGTTTTCATGACTGTATTTACCATGCGTATCAGGAACGGCTGTCCGGCGACCGCAATGTACTGTTCCGAATGAAGGAACTCTGGAACCATATGCTGTTTTCATTTGAAGACACCGCTTCTTACGGTAAGAAGATCCGTAAGGTCCAGAAGACCGGGGAATACGAAGCAATCGTGGAGGGACTGTTTGCTGAATGTGATATACGGACCTTCTAGGCTTCCAGTTTTTCCGCCAGCTGTGTAAGGGGTGCGAAATGGTAGCCCATTTCCTCCCATCTGGTCAGCAGTTCATCCAGGATCTCTCCGTTGGTTACAGAAGTGCTGTGCAGGAGCACAATGGCGCCCGGGTGGATCCGGGGCAGCAGTTTATCAAAGGCCTGCTGATGGCTGGGCTGGTCATCCTGGTACCAGTCCACATAAGCAAGGCTCCAGAAGAAAGTGGTATAGCCCAGTTCCCCGGCCATTTCCAGATTGGTCAGGCTGTATTTCCCCTGGGGAGGCCGGTAGTATTTGGGCATTTCTTCTCCGGTGATCTCCTGGTACAAAGTTTCCACATCAGACAGTTCTTTCTGAAAGGTTTCTGCCGTGGAGATCTGGGACATATCCGGATGATGATAGGTATGGTTCCCGACGATGTGGCCTTCATCGGCCATTCTCCGGATGAGATCCGGGCTGGTTTCCAGAAAATTGCCCACCACAAAGAAGGCGGCAGGTGCCTGATGCTTCTGCAGAGCATCCAGAATGGTTTCTGTGACGCCGTTTTCATAGCCGCAGTCAAAGGTAAGGTAGATCACCTTTTCATCGGTATCGTCCATATAGACAGCCCGGTATTTGGCCAACTCCCGGGAAGTGGCATTTCCCACAGGGGCTGCTCCCTCTTCAGGAAAACTCAGGCCCCAGTTTTCTTCTGCAGAAACGGCAGAGGTCTGGACAGAAACCGGAGCAGATGCCTGCCGGAGAGCAGAGCCGGCCAGATAGGCTCCGGCAAACAGCAGAAGGATCCCCAGTCCTTTTTTGAAAGATACGTTTTTATTCATAAAATCCCTTTTTTCATTGCCGGATCTGCCGGCAGAATTGGTTTATTTATATGCCAGAATCAGTGATTTCAGACTGAAAGAGACTAAAACAGGAAGGAGCAGTTTTGCATTATGAAGCAGATTTCAGAATTAGACACATTTATTGCCGATTACCCGGTATTTGAATATCGGATCATTGATACGGACCGCCTTCGGTTTGAACCGAGAGTGCGGATGGTCTGTGAACAGGAATGCCCCCGCTACAACAGTACATGGGCCTGTCCCCCTGCGGTGGGAGAACTGCAGGAATGCAGGGAGAAGTGTATGGCCTATCCGGAAGCGGTCTTTTTTTCCACGGTGGCGGAAGTCAGCGACGTGCTGAATCTGGAAGAAACACTGGCCACCAGAAGGGAGCATGAAAACATTACAAATGCCATCGGCGCTTTTCTGCGGGAACAGGGATACGACTGCTTCATTCTTTCCACAGAATCCTGCGATATCTGTCCGGAATGCACCTATCCCCATGCACCCTGCAGACACCCGGAAAAAATGCATCCCTGCGTGGAGAGCTACGGCATTGTGGTTTCCGAGATTGTGGAAGAGCAGCAGATGGAATATCAGCTGGGGGGAAATACGATCCTCTGGTTTTCCATGATTTTTATCCGGGAAAAGGATTCATAAAATTCCGAACACATACATATAGTAAGGAATAAAGCCCGGGAGTTCCCCATGAAGAAACCCAGACAGAACAAAGTAAAAAACGGACTGGTCAACGCCCTGGAGCTTCCCAGAGATCTGGCCTATCAAGAATCGATCCTGACGCTGCTTGGACGGACTGATCTCACCATAGAGAATTACCGGAGCCTGCTTCTGTACCGCCCGGACAGGATCATTGTGCTGACCCAGAATGGCCCACTGGAAATCCAGGGGAGATCGATGGAAATTGTCTATTACACTGCAGATGAAATGAAGATTACCGGCTGTATCTGTAATTTTCAGTGGAAAAATAACTGAGGCAAGCAGGAGGTGTTTCATGAAATCTGCAGTTTCCTATCTGAAAGGGTATGTAACCATCTGTTTTCGGAGCGAAAAGCCGGAACGGTTTCTGAACCTGTGTGCGCACCACGGGATCCTCATAGAAGATCTAGTCCAGACAGACGACGGCTGCCATTGCCGGATCCCTGCAGGGGACTTTAAGAAATTAAAGAGCATTTGCCGGAAGACCCATACAAAAGTCCGGATCACCGGTAAATATGGACTGCCCTTCTTTTTTTACAGAAATAAAAAAAGAAAGGCATTTTTTATTGGCATTTTCCTGGCCCTTGGACTGATCGGATTTCTTTCAACCCGTGTCTGGAATATTCATATTGAAGGCAATTACAGCAACAGTACCCAGGTCATCCTGCGGTTCCTGGAAGAAAAGGAGATCCGTCACGGAATCGCCAAAAAAGATGTGAACTGTGCGCAGATTGCCGCCTGGATCCGGAAAGAATATACAGATGTGACCTGGGTATCTGCACGGCTTCTGGGCACACGGCTGCTGATTACGATTCAGGAAAATGACATCACTGCCGGACAGATGGAAAAAGCTTCACCCGCTCCCTGTGATCTGGTGGCAGAAAAAAGCGGGCAGATCGTTCAGATGATCACGCGGCAGGGGATTCCTGCTGTGGGAGTGGGAGCAGAGGTAAAAAAGGGCGAGACCCTGGTAAAAGGGCAGATCCCCATTGTCAACGATGCCCAGGAAATCATTCGTTATGAATATGTCTGTGCTGATGCGGATGTATATCTTTCTTACCGTGTACAATACAAAGAAACATTCCCGCTCCGGTATCAGAAAAGAGTTTATACCGGCAATACCCGAACTCAATATTATGTCCAGATCCTGAATCATCGGATCTCTCTGGGAATTCCTTTTACCGGTTTCGAAACCTATGATTCCGTAAGCTCTTCCCATTTGGTATATTTGACTGAAAATTTCCGGCTCCCTGTTTCCTATGGAAAAACCACAGAAATGGAGTATGGGCTCAGGGAGGAGTTTCTTACCAGGGAGGAAGCTTTCGCCAGAGCGGACCGGAAATTGAACACATATCTGGAGCAGCTGCTGGAAGATGGGGTCCAGATTTATCAGAATACCATAGAAACTACGGTCACAGATTCGGAATGCGTCACCTCGGGAAGTCTTCTTCTGGTGGAAAACGCGGTAGAAGAAAAGGGACTGACAGATCTGGAACAGCCGCAGATCACAGCTGTTCCGGAAGAAAGTCAGCCGTCCTGGAACACAGCAGACGCAGTGGAAGAGCAGAAAAACAGATAGAAATTTACATTTACACAGAAAAATTACCGGAAAAGGGGTTCAAATAGCTGAAAATAATGGTAAAATAGAAAAAACAGATACCCAAATGGAAAGGACATGAAAGAATAGATGAGCAATACGATTATGGAACTGCTGGCAGATCTTCCGGCAGAACTGGAGAGCAATGTCTTTGGACAGTTTGATGAACATCTCAAACTCATTGAACGGACATTAAATGTTACTCTGATCGCAAGAGACGGAGTCCTGAAGATCCTGGGAACCCAGACGGCAGCCCGCCGGGCCAGGGAAGTGATCCGTCAGCTTGCGGCTCTTGCCGGAAAGGGAAATACCATTACCACACAGAATGTGAATTATGCACTGGCGCTGGCTATGGAAGACAGCAAGGAATCTCTGGTAGAGATTGACAGCGATCATATCTGCAATACCATACAGGGACGGCCCATCCGTCCCAAGACTCTGGGTCAGAAGGACTACGTGGATACCATCCGCAAAAAAATGATCGTTTTCGGGATCGGACCGGCCGGCACCGGCAAGACCTATCTGGCCATGGCCATGGCGGTAACTGCTTTCCGCAATGAAGAAGTCAGCCGGATTATCCTGACCCGTCCCGCCATTGAGGCCGGAGAGAAGCTGGGTTTTCTTCCCGGAGATCTGCAGAGCAAGGTGGATCCGTATCTGCGCCCTCTGTACGATGCCCTGTATGAGATCATGGGGGCAGAAAGCTTTGCCAAAAACATGGAAAAAGGACTGATTGAAGTGGCGCCTCTGGCCTATATGCGCGGCCGTACACTGGATAATGCGTTTATTATCCTGGATGAGGCCCAGAATACTACCCCCGCACAGATGAAAATGTTTTTGACACGTATCGGATTTGGTTCCAAGGTTATCATAACAGGAGACGCTTCGCAGAAAGATTTGCCTGCCAATACCCAGTCCGGACTGGATGTGGCGCTGAAAGTGCTGCATAAAATCGATGACATTGGGTTTTGTCAGTTAACCAGTAAGGATGTGGTGCGCCATCCGCTGGTGCAGAAGATCGTACAGGCCTATGATGTCTATGAAAAGAAAAACAACAGTAAAACACCAAAGAACAGGAGACAGAGAAATGACCGTTGATTTGGAATATGAAGCAGAAGAAGATCTGCAGCTGGACTGCGGAGCCCTGGCGAATCAGGTGGCGGAGCAGGTGCTGCAGATGGAACAGTTCCCTTATGAGGCACAGATTAATGTGGTGCTCACCTCAGAGGAAGAGGTCCAGCGGGTAAATCTGGAATTCCGGGATATCAATGCGCCTACGGATGTACTTTCTTTTCCCATGATACCCTTCCCATATCCGGGAGAGTATTCCATCCTGGAAGAGGATGATTCGTACGTGGATCTGGACACGGGAGAACTGATGCTGGGAGATATCATGATTTCTGTTCCCAGGGTAATCCGGCAGGCGGAGGAATACGGACACAGCATCCGGAGGGAATTTTGTTTCCTGATCGCACACAGCATGCTGCACCTGCTGGGATATGACCATATGACACAGGAGGAAGCAAAGGTTATGGAGGAAAAACAGGAAGCGGCTCTTCAGGCCCTTTCCATTACCAGATAAGAAGGGAGAAAAAACGTATGAAATGGAAAATGAGATTCGGTATCTGTCTGCTGGCTGCGCTGATGCTTGGCGGCTGCGGCGGAAACAAGACAGAACCGGAAGATTCTGCTTCACAGCAGGATGAGGAACGTGTGATCGATGAATCGAAGATTCATATTGAGACAGCGGATGATGTGAAGGCCAGACAGGAAAGTGAGGAAAGCCAGGAGACAGAGGCTCCGGAAGGACAGGTGGTCAGCTATCTGACCGGTGAATATGTGCCGGAAGCGGTGGGAAGACGGCGTCCGGTGGCAGTTATGCTGAATAATATCCAGGACGCCGTTCCCCAGAGCGGCATCGCCAATGCCGGTGTCGTCTATGAAGCGCCGGTGGAAGGAGACATCACCAGACTCATGGGGATTTTTGAAGATTACGATGATCTGACCAAGATCGGGTCTGTCAGAAGCTGCCGGGATTATTATATTTTCTATGCCATGGAGTTTGACGCGATCTATGCCCACTATGGACAGGCAGCCTATGCCGTTCCCTATCTGGAACAGGATTTTGTACACAACCTCAGCGGGCTTTCTTCCTATGGCTCCGAGGTGTATTACCGCACCACAGACCGGGTGGCGCCGCATAATGCCTATACCAGCTACGAAGGCATCCAGAAGGGCATTGAGCTGTGCGGCTATTCTCAGGAATACAGCGCCGATTATGACGGACATTATCAGTTCGCAAAGGTGGGAGAGTCTGTGGAACTGGAGAATGGTACTGCCGCCAACAAGGTGAGCCTGGACTGCTATTCCGTCAACAAGCCCTGGTTTGAATACGATGCGTCAACTCAGACGTACAAACGGTTCCAGTATGGAGGACCGCAGATTGATGAACTGACCCAGGAGCAGCTTGCCTATGACAATATTATCCTGCAGTATTCCAGCTATAAAGTGTATGATCAGAATGGTTATCTGAATATTGATCCCATTACAGCCGGCACCGGCAAATACATCACTCACGGTAAGGCCATTGACATCCGCTGGGAAAAGGACGCGCCTTACGGCGTCACCCACTACATTGATGGAAATGAACAGGAGATCCGACTGAATACTGGAAAAACCTGGGTGGCTATCATATTAAACGATGAAACGGATAGTATTGCCATCAGCTAACTGAATAATTTCAAACTCAGCGCCGATACTATAGAAAAAAGGAGCGATGCACCTATGCGAAAGACACTCTATGGTATCGGTGTTTTTCTGATCCTCTGTATCCTGACTCTGGGGTATTATGGTTCTTATAAGATTTCTGACATGCGCCTGAAGATCCGCAATCTGGAATCCAGCCTGGAAGAAGAACAGAGCAAAGAGGCCAGATCAGCCAGTCAGATGATCACCGGATCCACAAAATGTACCATTGAAGAATACGACAGAAATACAGGAGATCTGAAGGAGGCCACCACCTTTGCCGCTGACAATCTGATCGGAATGGACCGGCAGGAACTGACCACGTTCCTGCAGAACAGCAATACCGCCTATTACCGGTATTCCCTGGTGGCGTTTTCACCGGAGCATGTGGTGATCCGGCAGAGCCGAACCCTGTACGGAACCTATTATCTTGTGGAAGAGGACGGAAAGGTAACGGTATATAAAGGAGACAAGAAGACGCTGTTTGAACCGACGGAAATTCTGGTGTCCTCCCTTCCGGAAGGGGTGCAGGAGGAGATCCGGCAGGGAAAATTTATCGATACAGAAGAAGAGCTGTATAATTTTCTGGAGAACTATTCCTGCTAATGTATGGACGAATTCCCCAAAATGGTGTAAACTGTATGGGATTATACCGGAGTAAAGGGGCGAACATAAATTGAACTTCAGAGAAGGCTTGAAAGATAAAAAACGAATTGTGATCAAGATCGGCACTTCGTCTCTGACCCATACAGAGACGAAGCGTCTGGATCTGATCAAACTGGAGATTCTAGTACGGGAACTGGCGAATCTGCGCAATCAGGGCAAAGAAGTGGTACTGGTATCCTCCGGCGCCATTGCCGTGGGATGCGGAGTCCTTGGCTTTCAGGAAAAGCCGGAGGAACTGGATAAGAGACAGGCCTGTGCCGCTGTGGGACAGGCAAGGCTGATGATGATCTATCAGAAGCTGTGTTCTGAATATGGTCAGAAAGCAGGGCAGATTCTGATGACCAAGAATACTATGCTGGACAATCTGAACCGGATGAATGCCAGAAATACTTTTAATGCGCTGCTGAAAATGGGTGTGATTCCCATTGTAAATGAGAATGACACCATTTCTACATATGAAATGCAGTTTGGTGACAACGATACTTTGTCTGCAGTGGTAGCGGCGCTGATCGAAGCAGATCTTCTGATTCTTCTGTCAGATATCGACGGTCTGTTCAGTGACGATCCCAATCAGAACCCGGATGCCCGCTTTATTGATTATGTGGAGAATATGGATGAACAGATCCAGCAGATGGGCAAGCGGTCCACCGGCAGCAATGTGGGAACGGGCGGCATGGCCACCAAGCTGACGGCGGCAGAATTTGCCACAGCTGCCGGCGCAGACATGATTATTGCAAACGGAAAGGATTTCCATGTGATCCATAAGATCATAGACGGAGAACCAATCGGAACTTTATTTGCAGCCAATCAGAAAGAAGAATTTTACCTGATCGATTATCTGGAAAAGCTGATCGTATAGTGATGCCAGGGGCAAAAGGTCAAAATCCGTCTGTGCCTGCACAGAGGCGGATGGATGATCTTTTGCCCCGCCAGAATATGAGAAAGAAGTGGGGCAGGGGCCCCATGAATTCCGAATATTTGGCAGGATTGTGAGAGTGCGCAGCACGGAACAATCCGCTGGCAGCATAGTTTGGTCTATTTGACCCAAGCATAGTATAGGAGGAAAATATCATGGATATGGAAAAGATCGACAGGATCAACACGCTGGCCCACAAGGCCAAAAGTGTGGGACTGACGGAAGAAGAAAAAAAGGAACAGACCAGACTGCGCCAGGAATACATTGCGGCTATCCGCATGAATCTGCGGTCACAGCTGGATAATATTGACGTACAGGAAAAAGATGGAAGTATTGTAAATCTGGGAGAAAAATATGGAAACAAAAAAAGACATTAGAAAAAAAGTATTTGCCAGAAGAAAAGAATATACCGATACACAGATCCTGGAAATGAGCCGGGAGATCTGCAGAAAGGTCACAGAGCTGGAAGTATTCCGGCAGGCGAAGGCCATTTACGCCTATGCGGACTACAATCATGAAGTGATGACCGGCGGGATCATCGAAGCTGCATGGAAGGCAGGCAAACAGGTGGCCGTACCAAAAGTAGTCGGCAAGGATATGATCTATTATGAACTGACGGATTTTTCCCAGTTGGAGCCCGGATATTACAATATTCCGGAACCTGTCGGCAAAACTGCGGCAGACTGGGAGGATGCTCTGATGATCATGCCCGGCGTGGCCTTTGATACCGACAGGCACAGAGTGGGCTACGGCGGCGGATTCTACGACCGCTTTCTGGAAGTACATACCGGGCATCCGACTCTGGCGCTGGCCTTTGAATTTCAAATCATGAAACAGGTTCCTGTGGAACCTACCGACATCCGTCCCCAGATCATAGTGACCGAAAAACGCCTGTTTTTGTGACAATTTTGTAAAATCCGGATAGGGCATGGATTTTTTGAAACAGGTGTGCTATACTTTATCTGATTATAGCTTCGGCGATTTACGGTTTCTGTATTTGAGAAGCCGGAAAAAGCGCCCGGGATATCTTAAAAAAACGTATCAGAAATGACTACGGGAGGAATTATAAAAATGAGAAAAAAACAAGTTCTTGCATTGCTGCTGGCCGGCTGTATGACATTAGGCAGCGTTCCTGTTCTGGCAGCGGGAACGGATGCGGCACAGAGTGCAGAAGTGTCCAGTGAGAATACAGAAACCATTGATACTCTGCAGGGAACAGAAACTCCGATGCCTGCTGAAACAGAAACACCGGATTCCACAGAAGCTCTGACCGGAGATACGGATGAGGGGGAAGAAACAACACCTACGCCGGAAGCGACACCCACCGAATCTGCCACTCCTACACCGACGGTGACAGAGACTCCGGCAGCAGAAGAGGGCAGTGTCCTTGTGGAAGACAAGGCCTATGATTCAATTGCGGAAGCGATCCAGGACAACAGCAGTCAGTCCAGTCTCACCATCGAACTGAAGGAAGATCAGACACTGGATCAGACGCTGGAGATTCCCGCTGGTATGACAGTGACACTGACAGCGGCAACAAATGTGAAAATCAGCCGTGGCACATCCGCTACGAAGGCGTCCTTTAAGGTCAATGAAGGTGCGGCACTGAAGCTTTCCGTGGCAGACGGCGGCACGATTACGGTAAACGGCACAGAGAAGTCTGATGCACCGCTTTTTGAAGTAGATGGTAGTCTGGAGATTTCCAGTGGCGTCACCATTCAGAACAACCATTCCACCGGTACAGCCGGCGCGATCTACAATAAGGGAACGCTTACCATGACCGGCGGAACTATCAAGAACAACAGCAACCGGACAGCCGGTGCTGTTAACAATACAGGTACCTTTAAAGTATCCGGTTCCGTAGTGATCTCTGATAATTATAAAGATACAGACAAGAACGCCAAGAGCAACATCGTTCTGTCTGACCAGTCTGTGGTGACACTGGCAGGCAAACTGAGTTCTTCTGCCAGACTGGGAATCCAGGCAGTCAACGCCAAAGCCGGTCAGACAGTGGTAAAAGCCGGTTCCGGTGTTTCCCTCAGCGATTCCCTTGCGGCATTTACTTATGAGGGTTCTGACACGCTGCAGATCGGAGAGGACGGAACTCTGACAGAAGTTCCGCAGAAAGATACGACAGCACCTACATTAACAGAAGTTTCCGTGGAGCGTATCTCCGATGAGATCGCCCTGGTGACCTTCCGCTCTGACGAAGCGGGACGCTACTATGTGAGTCTGGATGATCCGGATGTGGATATTTCCGGAGAAGGCATGCGCCTTAGAGAGAATATGGATGTAGAGTATCAGGTGGAAGGCATGACCGCCGGAGAGCATACTCTGTTTATCGTGGCTAAGGATGCATCTGACAATTACAGTACTGTGCTGAATGTGGTCATTCCAGCTGCTGCTGAAGAAATTCAGGTTGCCAATCCGGATGACAATACCATCAACGGCATTGCATCCTCTTATAACCGCAGTTATTATGACTCCAATGCGAAGGCCTACAAATATTTCGTAAGCTTCAGCGCCACCGGCGCCGGCATGGACTATCCGGACAAGGAAGGCAACGTGCGCTATGAGCCCATCAGCTGGGGAATCGGGGATCTGAAGAATCAGACCTTCCGGGAAGGATACCGGGGATCTTTCAGCGGTGCAGTGGATCCGGGAACGTATCAGCTGGAAGTTGTGTTCCAGCAGCAGGAATACAATGGAACCGAGTGGGTGGCCACCGGTGAAACAGACACGAAGACCGTAGATATTGTATTGAATGATGCAGGCCCAACCACCAGCCCAACAGTTACTACAACTCCCCGCAGCAGGAGCGGCTCTGGAACGGGCGGCAGTGGTTCCGGTTCCGGTACCGGCACCAACAAAACTTCTTCTGTCAGCACAGGGGATACTACCAATGCAGTTCCCATGGTTCTTCTGGGCGGCAGCGCAGCGGCTCTGGCAGCTGTTACTGTGGCAATGAAAAAGAAACGCGGAGAGCAGGAATAATCTTCTGCCTGGTATGAAATTTCAGGGGCCGGAGCGGCTCATATGAGTCGCTCCGGCCCCTGTCCGCTTTCTCAGTGCAGAAGGTAAGATCGCTCAGACCTCCGCGGTTCGAGATTAATGCCTGCTGCGCCCGCCAGGACAGGTCTGAATCACAATTATCCTTCCATGATCAATAGGATGTCGACGAACTGTCAGAATCACTGCTGTCTGAGCCGCTTGCGGTATCATCGGAATCTGTACTGTAAGAATAAGAATCTGAGGAATCTGATGAGGCATCTTCTGTTTCTGAAGTGTAACTGCTGGAGACTTGTTTTTCTTTACGTGATTTATGATAGAGAAAAAATGTGTTTAAAATTTGATAAATTTATGGCGAAAGAGTGATAATATTATGAATTATACAATGATTATAAATTATACAATGATTTGCTTTTTTTAATCAAACAAATTGAAAAAATCCTATGGAATCCATGGGCTGATTGACAGCCAATCTCCTGTACTGGCTGTCCGAATTTTTATTGTTGCAGGATTTTAGGCGGTTTGCTATAATTGAAGCTGTTTAAATTTAGAACCAACGAACATAGGAACTCAAGGATTCGCAGCAAAACATGCGAATTTTTTAACGAATAAACAGAAAACGCGATTGTTTGCAAAATGGTATTAGGATTGTCTCCATGCTATAATAGAATTATCAGAGCTAATGGAGGTGATGTAAGACTGCGGCGCCACAATATAGATAAAGTATGAAAATTGGATATAAAAAATCAAGCAGACAGGGATTGATTTCATTGAGCCGCAATATAGAATTCGAAGGAGAGAAGATAACATTATGCCAAACCAAGAAAAAAGAATAGAAGAAAATGAAATCTTTGGAAATGCGCCATTAGAAGAGCCCGCCCGGCAGTATTATTTTATAGAGCAGAGCAAAAAATCAGTAAAAAAACAGAGGGAGAAACTGGGACGTCCCCTGACCTTTTGTTGTGTTACCTTCGGGTGTCAGATGAATGCCAGAGATTCCGAGAAACTCACCGGTATCCTGGAGGAAATCGGCTATCAGCAGGTGGATTCTGAAGAGGCGGATTTTGTCATTTATAATACCTGTACCGTACGGGAGAACGCCAATCAGCGTGTCTATGGAAGACTGGGCTATCTGCACAGTCTGAAAAAGAAAAACCCCCACATGATGATTGCTCTGTGCGGCTGTATGATGCAGGAAGCCCATGTGGTGGAAAAATTAAAGAAAAGTTATTCTTTCGTGAATTTGATTTTCGGAACCCATAATCTGTACAAATTCGCAGAGCTGTTCTACACATCCATGGAGTCCAAGCGCATGGTCATTGACATCTGGAAAGACACAGACAAGATCGTGGAGGACCTTCCCTGTGACCGAAAGTATTCCTTCAAATCCGGTGTCAATATCATGTTTGGCTGCAACAATTTCTGCAGTTATTGCATTGTCCCCTATGTGCGCGGAAGAGAGAGAAGCCGGATACCGGATGCCATTTTGAAAGATGTGCGGAGCCTGGCAGAGGACGGCGTCAAGGAAGTTATGCTGCTGGGGCAGAATGTGAATTCTTATGGAAAAAATCTGGAAACACCAGTCACCTTTGCTCAGCTGCTGGAGCAAATGGAAGAAATACCGGGTCTGGAGCGGATTCGCTTTATGACGTCCCATCCCAAGGATCTGTCAGATGAACTGATCCGGGTTATGGCAAAAAGCAAAAAGATCTGCAGGCATCTGCATCTGCCACTGCAGTCAGGCAGCAGCCGGATCCTTCAGAAAATGAACCGCCGTTACGACAAGGAGGGCTATCTGGCCCTGGTTGATAAGATCCGGGCGGCCGTGCCGGATATTTCTCTGACCACCGATATCATTGTGGGCTTCCCCGGAGAGACTGAAGAAGACTTTCAGGAGACCCTGGATGTGGTGGAACGGATCGGCTACGACACAGCCTTTACGTTCCTGTATTCCAAGCGTTCCGGCACACCGGCAGCCGTTATGGAGGAACAGATTCCGGAAGAAGTGATGAAAGAACGTTTTAACCGGCTTCTTTCTCTGGTACAGGAAAAAGGGCGGGAAGCGTCCAGCCGTTTTCTGGGAACCGTGCAGGAAGTATTGGTAGAAGAGGAAAGCAGTTCACAGAAAGGCTACATGACCGGACGCATGAGCCAGAATCTGCTGGTCCATTTCCCTGGCGATATCTCTCTTCTGGGGCAGACACTTTCCGTAAAACTGACAGAATGCAAAGGATTTTATTATATAGGAGAACAGATATAAGATGGCTTTATCACCAATGATGCAAAAATATGTAGAAACCAAAAAACAATACAGCGACTGTATCCTTTTTTATCGACTGGGTGACTTCTATGAAATGTTTTTTGAGGACGCTCTGACTGCATCAAAGGAACTGGAGATCACGCTGACCGGAAAAGACTGCGGCCTGGAAGAACGGGCACCCATGTGCGGCGTTCCCTATCACGCAGCAGAAAATTACATCAACCGTCTCATCGGAAAAGGCTACAAGGTGGCCATCTGTGAGCAGATCGGAGATCCCAAGACCGCCAAAGGACTGGTGGAACGAAAAGTCATCCGTGTGGTAACGCCGGGGACCAACCTGGATACGGCTGCGCTGGATGAAGGAAAGAATAACTATATCATGGCTATCGTCTCCATTGACGACCGTTTCGGCTGCGCAGTGGCAGACATTACCACCGGAGACTGTTTTGTGACGGAAGTGGACAATGCCCAGAAAATGATGGATGAGATCAATAAATTTTCTCCGGCTGAAATTGTCTGCAACGAAACATTTCAGGTATGCGGTCTGGATCTGGAAGATATGAAAAACCGGCTGGGCATCTGTATTTTTCCTCTGGATGCCTGGTATTTTGACGACGATCTGTGCCGCCGGGCACTGATGACCCATTTTCACGTCGGCACCCTGGAAGGTCTTGGCCTGAAGGATTATGAAAACGCCTCTATCGCCGCAGGCGCTCTGTTCCAGTATCTTACAGAGACTCAGAAATCCGGCCTGACCCATATGACCACCATCCGGCCTTACTCGGCGGAGAAATTCATGATTATTGACAGCTCCAGCCGGAGAAACCTGGAGCTGGTGGAGACCCTGCGGGAAAAACAGAAGCGGGGCTCTTTGCTGTGGGTTCTGGATAAGACACGGACAGCCATGGGAGCCAGAATGCTCCGGTCCTTTGTGGAACAGCCTCTGATCCATAAGGCAGCGGTGGAAGAGCGTCTGGAGACGATTTCCGAACTCAATGAAAAAGCCATGCTGCGGGATGAGATTCGGGAATACTTAAATCCCATTTATGATCTGGAACGGCTGGTCAGCCGTATCAGCTACCAGTCGGCCAATCCCAGAGATCTGATCTCCTTTCAGTCGTCCATTGCCATGCTTCCTTATCTGAAACAGCTGCTGAAAGAATTTGAGTGCCCGCTGCTGGTGCGGCTGGACGGGGAAATGGACGATCTGGCAGACCTATGTGAGATCATAGAAAAAGCCATTGTGGAAGATCCACCTCTGGCTATGAAAGAAGGCGGCATCATCCGGGACGGTTTTCACGAAGAGGTGGATAAATACCGGCGTTCCAAGGCTGAAGGCAAGCAGTGGCTGGCAGACCTGGAAGCCAAGGAGCGGGACAAAACCGGTATCAAGAATCTGAAGATCAAGTATAACCGGGTATTCGGCTATTATCTGGAAGTGACCAATTCCTTTAAAAACCTGGTTCCGGATTACTATACCCGCAAACAGACTCTGGCCAACGCAGAACGATATATTACACCGGAGCTTAAGGAACTGGAAGATCTGATTCTGGGGGCAGAGGACAAACTGTATGCTCTGGAGTATGAGCTGTTCTGCCAGGTACGGGATCAGGTGGCAGAGCAGGTGGCCAGAATCCAACAGACTGCCAAATCTGTGGCTCTTCTGGATGTGATGGCTTCTCTGGCCCTGGTGGCAGACCGGAACCATTACGTCCGGCCCCAGATGAACGAAAAGGGGATCATTGATATCAAAAACGGCCGTCATCCGGTGGTGGAGCAGATGATCGAAAATGATATGTTTATCGCCAATGACACCTATCTGGATAATCAGAAAAACAGGCTGTCCGTTATTACCGGCCCCAACATGGCGGGAAAATCCACATATATGCGGCAGGTGGCGCTTATTGTGCTGATGGCTCAGATCGGCAGCTTTGTGCCGGCAGATAAGGCCAATATCGGTATGGTGGACCGGATCTTCACCAGAGTGGGTGCTTCTGATGACCTGGCCAGCGGACAGAGTACTTTCATGGTGGAAATGACAGAGGTGGCCAATATCCTCCGCAACGCCACGTCCAAAAGTCTGCTGATCCTGGACGAGATCGGAAGGGGCACCAGTACCTTTGACGGGCTGAGCATCGCCTGGGCGGTGGTGGAGCATATCAGCAATACAAAGCTTCTGGGAGCAAAGACCCTGTTTGCCACCCACTATCATGAACTGACCGAGCTGGAAGGAAAGCTTCCGGGTGTGAACAATTACTGCATTGCAGTAAAAGAAAAGGGTGACGACATTGTTTTTCTCCGGAAGATTGTCCGGGGCGGTGCAGACAAGAGTTACGGCATTCAGGTGGCCAAGCTGGCCGGTGTGCCGGATTCTATCATCCAGCGGGCCAAGGAACTGGTGGAAGAACTGACGGAATCGGATATTACGTCTGCTTTCAAAGATCTGTCTGCTCCCGGCAAAAAGAAAACGGCAGTCACCTTTGACCAGGTGGATATGGAACAGATGAGTCTGTTTGATACGGTGCAGGATGACGACATCATTCAGGAAATCCGGGAACTGGATGTGAGCAATATGACACCCATGGAAGCCCTGAACATGCTGTACCGTCTTCAGAAGAAGATTAAAAATCGGTGGTGAATGACTTGAAAAGAGAAATTACAGTTTTGGATCAGAATACCATTGACAAGATCGCGGCAGGAGAAGTGGTGGAGCGGCCATCTTCTGTGGTAAAAGAACTGGTGGAAAACGCCATGGACGCCGGAGCCACTGCCGTTACCGTGGAGATCAAAGACGGCGGCAAGTCCCTGATTCGGATTACCGATAACGGAAGCGGCATCGAGACTGATCAGGTCCGTATGGCGTTTCTGCGGCATGCCACCAGCAAGATCGAAAAAGTAGAAGATCTGGAGCATATATCCTCTCTGGGGTTCCGGGGCGAGGCCCTCTCCAGCATTGCTGCAGTCAGCCAGGTGGAGGTCATCACAAAGACAGCCTCTGCCATGAGCGGCTGCCGCTATATCATTGAAGGCGGCGTGGAAAAAGGCCTGGAAGAGATCGGTGCGCCGGAAGGCACCACCTTTCTGGTGCGGAATCTGTTTTTTAATACACCGGCCAGGAGCAAATTCCTGAAAACCGACACCACAGAAGCCGGATACATCAGCAGTCTGATGGAGCAGATGGCGCTGGCCCACCCGGAGATCTCATTCAAATATATCCAGAATGGCCAGGTGAAGCTTCACACTTCCGGCAATTACAGCCGGAAAGATGTGATCTACCATATCTATGGCCGGGAGATCACCAGAGAGCTTCTGGAGCTGCACTGCGAAAATGAATTTATGACCCTGGAAGGCTTCGTGGGAAAACCCACGCTGTCCCGGGGCAACCGTAATTTTGAAAACTATTCCGTAAACGGCCGCTATGTAAAAGACAAGATCATTACCCGGGCCATAGAAGATGCCTACAAAGGCTTTCTGATGCAGCACAAATTTCCCTTTGCGGTACTGCAGATCCGGATGGAGGGCAATGACCTGGATGTGAACGTGCATCCGGCCAAGATGGAAGTCCGCTTCTCCAGGGGACAGGATGTCTACGATACCATTTTCCACGGGATCCAGAATGCACTGCGCCAGCAGGAGATGATCCCGGAGGTGGAACTGGAAAAGAGAAGAGAAATGCCGCCGAAAAAGGAACCTGTATCCCGAGGGTCCCTTCCGGAACCTTTTGAAGCCAGACACAGAAAGTCCATGGCGCTCCAGGAACAGACCAGCCGGCAGGCCCCGGTTGTGAACGCATACGGGAATGGACGGACCGACAGCCGGACAGTGCGGGAGCAGAATTCCTACAGCACACCGAAAAAAGATTCCCCTGTGGCAGCGGGAGCTTTGAGGTCTGCAGGGACTGTGCCGGATTCGGAAACGGTGGTTTCTGCAGATACCGTGCCGGCCGCAAAGACGCATTCATCTGTGGAGGCCGCTCCGGCGGCAAAGGACTTTTCAGAGAAGAATGTTTCGACAGCTGCTTCAGAGAAGCCCAGACAGATGGAACTGTTTGAGCAGCCCCTGCTTTCGGCACAGGCCAGAAGCCGTCACCGTCTCATCGGCCAGGTATTTGACACGTACTGGCTGGTGGAATACGAAGAGCATTTTTATATCATCGACCAGCATGCAGCCCACGAAAAGATCCTCTATGAACGGCTGGTAAAGGCTTACCGGGAACAGAAGGTAATCTCCCAGTATATCAGCCCTCCTATTGTGGTTTCTCTGAATCTTCAGGAAATCGATGTCCTGAAAGAACATGAGAAACTGTTTACGGAGTTCGGATTTGAGATCCGGGAATTCGGCGGAAAAGAATATGCCATTGACGCTGTTCCCGCCAATCTGTACGGTCTCACAGAACGTGCGGCGTTTACGGAGCTGCTGGATCAGCTGGGTGACAGCCGTCAGCATCCGGACGAAGAGCTGTTTGCCGGCCGTCTGGCCACCATGGCATGCAAGGCAGCGGTAAAGGGCAACCAGTCTCTTTCCTTTCCGGAGGCAGATCAGATAATCGACGAACTGCTTACCCTGGATAATCCATATCACTGTCCCCATGGACGGCCTACCATTATCTCCATGTCAAAAACAGAACTGGAAAAGAAATTCAAGCGGATCGTTTCCTGATCCGTCCGGTGCAAGGGAGGAAGGTATGCAACAACCACCATTGCTGGTATTGACCGGCCCCACTGCTGTGGGAAAAACAAAATTATCCATTTCACTGGCAAAAGCGGTGAACGGGGAGATCATTTCCGCGGATTCCATGCAGGTCTACCGCTATATGAATATTGGCTCTGCCAAGATTACAAAAGAAGAAATGGACGGGGTGCCCCATCATCTGATTGATGTGCTGCTGCCGGAGGAAGAATTTCATATTGTTCGTTTTCAGGAAATGGCAAAGGCGGCTATGGAAGAGATTTACCAGAGGGGGCATATCCCCATCCTGACCGGAGGCACCGGTTTTTACATTCAGGCGGTGACCCGTGATATCGATTTTACTGCCACTCACGGCGATGAAAGCTACCGAAATGAGCTGGAAGCACTGGCTGCATCCGAAGGTCCCCAGTGCCTTCATGACATGCTCCTTGCCGTGGATCCGGCATCGGCAGCTGAAATTCATGCCAACAATGTGAAACGTGTGATCCGGGCGCTGGAATTTTACCATGAGAACGGGCAGCCCATCTCCAGGCACAACCAGGAGCAGCGCCAGAAAGAATCGCCTTACCGGCTGGCTTATTTCGTACTCAATGACGAGCGTTCCCGTCTGTACAGCCGTATCGATCAGAGAGTGGACCAGATGATGGAGCAGGGACTTCTGGAAGAAGTGCGTACTCTGCAGCAGATGGGATATACCCGAGAAATGGTCTCCATGCAGGGACTGGGATACAAGGAAATACTGGCTTATCTGGAAGGGGAATACTCTCTGGAAGAAGCCGTTCGGATCCTCAAGAGGGATACCCGTCATTTTGCCAAACGGCAGATTACCTGGTTTAAGCGGGAACCGGACGCCATCTGGCTGAACAAAGCGGATTATGGCTATCAGGAAGACGCCATTTTACATGCTATGCTGAATATATGCAAAGAAAGAGGAATTTTATGATAAAAGAAATGTATGAACAGCTGGGGATTTCCCCGGAGGTTTACGAATTCGGACGGAAGGTGGAAGAGGAATTAAAGGAGCGTTTTCTGCAGATTGACCAGACTGCAGAATACAACCAGCTCAAAGTCCTCCATGCCATGCAGAAAAACAGAGTCAGTGAGGAATGCTTCCATTCTTCCAGCGGTTACGGGTATAACGATTATGGAAGAGATACCCTGGAACAGGTCTATGCGGATACCTTCCATACGGAATCGGCTCTGGTCCGTCCCCAGATCGCCTGCGGCACCCATGCCCTGGCCATTGCCCTTTTCGGCAATCTCCGTCCAGGAGACGAACTGTTGTCGCCTGTGGGCAAACCTTACGATACCCTGGAAGAAGTCATCGGCATCCGTCCGTCCGCTGGTTCTCTGGCCGAATATGGGATCACTTACCGGCAGACAGAGCTGCTGCCGGATGGTACCTTTGATTACCCGGCCATTGCCCGCGCGCTGAATGAGAAAACAAAACTGGTGACCATCCAGCGTTCCAAAGGGTATCTGACCCGGCCTTCCTTCTCTGTGAAACAGATTGGAGAGCTGATTGCGTTTATCAAAGAGAGACGGCCTGATGTCATCTGTATGGTAGACAACTGCTACGGAGAATTTGTGGATGTGGTGGAACCCAGTGATGTGGGAGCAGACCTGATCGTTGGTTCCCTGATCAAAAATCCGGGAGGCGGACTGGCTCCCATCGGCGGTTATATTGCCGGCAAAAAGGAATACGTGGAAAATGCCGCCTGTCGGATGACTTCCCCCGGTCTTGGACGGGAAGTGGGAGCCAGCCTGGGTGTGAACCGTTCCTTCTATCAGGGGTTCTTTCTGGCGCCCATGGTCGTAAAAGGTGCTTTGAAAGGCGCCATCTTTGCCGCCAACATCTATGAACGTCTGGGCTTCCCGGTGGTGCCAGACGGAACCGAAGACCGTCAGGATATTATTCAGGCGGTGACGCTGGGAACACCGGAAGGAGTCATTGCTTTCTGTCAGGGAATCCAGGCTGCCGCTCCGGTGGACAGCTATGTGACGCCGGAACCCTGGGATATGCCCGGCTATGACAGCCAGGTGATCATGGCTGCAGGTGCTTTTGTACAGGGATCTTCCATCGAGCTGAGTGCCGATGGTCCCATGAAGCCGCCCTATGCCGTTTATTTTCAGGGAGGACTGACCTGGGAGCATGCGAAAGTGGGAATCCTTATGTCTCTGCAGAAACTGATGGATCAGAAGCTGATCCGGAAAGAACTGGTCTGACTGACCGAACAAAGGAGCGCTTATGGAAAAAAAGGAAGTTCTGGTAATTGGGGGAGGAGCCTCCGGGCTGATGGCAGCCATTACCGCTGCCCGAATGGGAGCCCGGGTAACAGTTTTAGAGCATAACCCTGCTGTGGGGAAAAAAATCCTGGCCACAGGAAACGGCCGCTGCAATCTGACAAATGTGGAAGAGCGCCGGGATGCGTACCGATGCAGTGATCCTGCATTTCCCGGTGCCGTTCTGCGGCAGGCTGCTGTTTCCGATACGATCCGCTTTTTTATGGAGCTGGGAATTTATACCAGAAACCGGGACGGATGGCTGTATCCTTACAGCAATCAGGCCGGAAGCGTGGTGGATGTGCTTCTGATGGAAGCTGCCTACCGGAAGGTCAAGATTAAGACAAATGCCCATATCCAGCTTCTGGCCCGGGAGGCAGGACGATGGACGGCGGTGACCGAAGGATGGTCCTACAAAGGTGATGCGGTGATCCTTGCATGCGGTTCCAGGGCATCTCAGGTACCGGGAGCAGACGGCAGCGGCTATACCCTAGCCAACGCTCTGGGACATTCCATTGTCAAACCCCTTCCGGCTCTGGTCCCGCTGGTATGCCGGGGGGCAGATTTTGCCAAATGGGCGGGAATACGCACCGAAGGTGTAGTCCGCCTTCTGATCCAGGGGGCGCCGGTGAAAGAAGAACGAGGAGAACTCCAGCTGACCAATTACGGGATTTCCGGCATTCCCGTATTTCAGCTGAGCCGTTATGCAGCCCGGGCCCTGGAAGAGGGCTGCCGGGTATCTCTGGAAATTGATTTTCTTCCGGATTTCGAAAAGGACCAGCTGAAAACTTTTCTGCAGAACCGGCAGGAGCGGACCCCCTATAAAAATCAAAAAGAACTTCTGATCGGACTCTTCCCGGACAAACTGATCCCGGAGCTGTTAAAACAGCCCCATATTATCCGGGGGATCAAACAATTTCCTCTGGAAGTGGTGCGTCCCCAGTCCTTTGCCCATGCTCAGGTCTGCTCCGGCGGGATAGATGTGTCTCAGGTCTGCCCGGACACACTGGAATCCAGACTGCATAAGGGCCTGTATTTCGCAGGTGAAATCCTGGATGTGGACGGTGCCTGCGGGGGATACAATCTTCAGTGGGCCTGGTCGTCCGGAATGGTGGCCGGCCGACATGCGGCCGGAGGAGGCGCTTTATGATCGAGATCCGTCAGCTGAAACTGCCGGTTGCCCATACCAGGCAGGATCTGGAACAGAAGATCCGGAAGACATTGCGTCTGAAATCCGGAGAAACGTTTACGTATACAATCCTGCGCCGCTCCATAGACGCCCGGCAGAAGCAGGATAAAAAATTTGTCTATACCCTGTCTGTCCATATGACCGGTGAAAAAAGGATCCTGCGTCGGGTTAACGATAAAAACATTATGTTAACTAAGGGAGCGGTTTATCAGTTTCCCTCTTCCGGAGACATTCCGCTGCAGTATGCGCCTGTGATCGCCGGGAGCGGACCTGCCGGACTTTTCTGCGCCTATTATCTGGCAAAAGCCGGCTACGCACCCATCGTTCTGGAACGGGGAGAGAAGGCAGGAATACGCCAGAAACAGGTGGAGCACTTCTGGAAGACCGGTGAACTGGATCCCAACTCCAATGTGCAGTTCGGAGAAGGGGGAGCGGGGACCTTTTCCGATGGAAAGCTCAATACACTGGTAAAGGATCCTGCGGGAAGAAACCGGGAAGTTCTCCGGCGGTTTGTGGAAGCCGGCGCTCCAGAGGAGATTCTCTACGACCACAAGCCCCATCTGGGAACGGATGTGCTGGTAAACCTGGTAGAGACTCTTCGCAGACAGATTGAAGCTATGGGCGGACGGTTTTATTTCCGAAGCCAGGTGACAGATCTGCAGATCCGGGATGACCGGCTGGAAGGCCTGATGATCAATGGAGAGCAGTTCCTGCCTGCGGAAGTATTTATACCGGCCATCGGACACAGCGCGCGCGACACCTTTGCCATGTTCCATGACAGAGGCATCTCCATGGAAGCCAAATCCTTTGCCGTAGGACTTCGTATGGAACATCCCCAGGAACTGATCAATCTGGCCATGTACGGAGAAAAAGAAAATACCATCCTGGGTGCGGCGCCCTATAAAGTGACACATAAACTGTCCAACGGCCGCGGCGTATACAGTTTCTGCATGTGTCCCGGCGGCTACGTGGTCAATGCCTCTTCGGAAAAGGGGTATCTGGCCGTCAACGGCATGAGTTACCAGGCCAGAAACAGTGCCAATGCCAACAGTGCTCTGATCGTGACCGTGTCTCCGGAAGATTTTCCGGTAAAAGGGCCACTGGGAGGAATCGCCTATCAGCGGGAACTGGAAAAAGCGGCTTTTGGTCTCTGCCAGGGAAGGATTCCGGTTCAGCTGTTTCAGGATTTCCAGAGGAATCAGCTTTCCGCTGTTCTGGGAGATGTGCAGCCTCAGATGAAAGGCGACTGGGCCTTCGGGAATCTGCGAAAGCTTCTGCCCGCCTATGTGGGAGACGCCATTGAAGAGGGCGTTCTTGCATTCGGAAGGAAAATTTCCGGATTCGACCGACCAGACGCAGTGCTGGCCGGGATCGAAAGCCGTACTTCTTCGCCGGTCCGGCTCATCAGAGATGCCGGCCTGGAAAGCAATATCCGTGGAATCTATCCCTGCGGAGAAGGCGCCGGATATGCCGGAGGCATCACATCCGCTGCCATGGACGGCATCCGGGCAGCCGAAGCAGTGGCCGGGAAATACCGTCCCGCCGGCCTAAAAATTCTCTAAAATTCTGTGAATCCGGTGTACATGACATGGATTCTATGCTACAATGAATGTTGCCATTTTATCAAACATCGAACCCGGAAGAGAGCGGGAGGTGTGGATGAATTACAGAATACAGGAATTGCCTTTGTCAGAACGACCCTATGAGAAATGCCTGCAATCCGGCCCACAGGTTTTAACGGATGCAGAACTGCTGGCCGTGATCCTGCGTACCGGCGCAGTGGGTAAATCAGCACTGGATCTGGCGAGATCTGTCCTGGATCTCCCAGGCGGAAACGGGAAGTCTCTGACAGGACTGCATCACAGGAGTATTCAGGAACTTAAGCAGATCCGTGGAATCGGAACGGTAAAGGCCATTCAGCTGCAGTGTATCGCAGAGCTTTCCGTGCGCATGGCCCAGGCCGGCGCCAGAGAGCATCTGAGTTACGATCAGCCGGAGACCATTGCTGCCTATTATATGGAAAAGTTCCGTCACGAAGAACAGGAAGTCCTCATGTGCATGATGCTGGATACCAGAAATCATCTGTTGGGAGAAATCTTTCTGACCAGAGGAACGGTCAACGCTTCTCTGATCTCTCCCAGAGAGCTTTTTGTGGCAGCTCTGAAATACCAGGCCGTTCATATTATCCTGGTGCACAACCATCCCAGCGGGGATCCGGATCCCAGCCAGGAGGATTTTGCCGTGACACACAGGATTTCAGAAGCAGGGGAGCTTCTGGACATCCATCTGCTGGATCATATCATCATCGGAGACCGGCGCTACATCAGTTTTCGGGAGCAGCATTTTCTGCCCTGAGCCGGTGTACGGGAAAACAGTCTGCATTGTGACGTTCCTGTCAGTCCTGGTCAGTCTGTGCGTCTGCTGTCGTTTGCGGACATAAGGGGACGACAATAGAGGGGGATGGAAGTTGAAGGGAAATTGTCATGCTATTTCGTAAGATTTATGGAATCGATCTGGGAAGCAGCACTATCAAGGTGTTTTCCCAAAGTAAAAATAAAAGCTACATAGAAAAAAATATGGTTGCTGTGAAAGACAAGCACAAAGTGATCGCCGTGGGCAATGAAGCGTATGAGATGTTCGAGAAAGCACCGGACAGCATACAGGTGGAATCGCCGATGGCTTTTGGCATGATAGCCAATCCTGCGGCAATGGAAGTTTCTCTGTACAGTATGCTGAAAAATATCGACTGGACCATCCGTTTCGGGGCGGTACTCTATTTTACTGTTCCTGCGGATATTACACAGATTGAAAAAAGAGCCTATTACACCATTGCCAATGGAGGTTTTCTGCAGAACAACCGTGTTTTTGTTGTGGAAAAACCGATAGCAGACGCCATAGCCCTGGATCTTCCACCGGAGTCTGTCCGGGGGAATATGATCATCAATGTAGGAGCCCAGAGTACGGAAATGTCCGTCATTGCCGGCGACCGCGTGATCCTCAGCAAAAACATTCCCATCGGAGGGCGTCAGTTTGACGAGAGCATCTGCAGCATTGTCCGTAAAAAATGCAACCTCTGCATTGGTACGCGTACAGCCAGCCGTCTGAAGGTAGCCATGGGCAATATGAGAGAAAACGGCAGGACCGCCCGGAAAGTGGTGGGGATCGACAGTCTAACCGGACTTCCAAGGGAAGAGATCGTCTATTCTTCTGTGGTCAATGAAGGGATCGCGCACTGTCTGGATTCCATCGGGGAAGAAATTCATCGCTTTCTGGAACGGACGCCGCCACAGATTGCCTGCAACATTGCAAAAGAGGGAATTTATCTCACAGGCGGAAGCACCCGTCTGACCGGTATGGATTCTTATCTGGCAGAAATCTGCGGATACGGTTTTAATCTGTCCGGCCTGTATGATTCCTGTACCATTACGGGCCTGGAAAAGATCATCCGAAATAAAGATCTGGAAAAATGGACAAAGCCGCTGAAACAGCGCAAAATATAAAAGTAATTCGTTAATTAAAGAGGGACCTGCATGAAGAAGAAACCACGATTTCATCTGAAAAGTAAACATATTCTGGCCTTGATGACATTTTTCTGCATCAGTCTGATCGTATCTGCCTTTTTTATGGGATTGTCTACAAACGGACTGCGGGAAACAGCCGGCTATGTGATCATTCCTTTTGAGAAAAGTATCAACGCCATAGGCGGATGGCTTCTGGAAATCCAGCAGGATTTTCAGTCCAAAGAAGAACTGCAGGCAGAAAATGAAGCCCTGCAGGAAAAAGTAGACACGCTCACTGCGGAGAATAATTCACTGATTCAGCAGCAGGGAGAACTGGAACGGCTGAAAGAGCTTTATGAGCTGGATCAGGAATACGCCCAGTATCCAAAGGTCATGGCCAACGTCATTTCCAAAGATCCGGGCAACTGGTACGATACCTTTGTGATTGATAAGGGAACGGCAGACGGCGTCCAGGTGGATTCCAATGTTCTGGCCGGACAGGGCCTGGCAGGCATTGTGATCGAAGCCAATGAACACTGGTCAACGGTCCGCTCTATCATTGATGACAGCAGCAATGTCAGCGCCATGACCACCAGTACGTCAGATACCTGTGTCGTACAGGGAAATCTGCAGCTGATCGATGAAGGCAAGCTGCACTTTGAGCAGCTGTATGATGAAGAAGATATCATACAGGTGGGAGAGCGTCTGGTGACTTCTCATATCAGCGATAAATATTTGGAGGGCATCTTTATCGGTTATATCAGTGAGATTTCCTACGATGACAATAACCTGACAAAGACCGGCACCCTTGTCACGCCTGTGGATTTCCAGCATCTGCGGGAAGTTCTTGTGATCACCGCTCTGAAACAGGACGTAAGTGATTCCGGCGCGGACAGCGGAGAACCGAATGCGGATTCCGCTGCAGACGCTGCAGAGAGCACGGATTCTTCTGCGGAGAGTACAGATGCGCAGAATGGAGACAGCACCGGGGCTGCAGGAAGTGAGGACACCAATGAAGAGTAAGATTATCCTGTTTTTTACAATCCTGATCTGTTTTCTTCTGCAGTGTACGGTCCTGAACGCCCTTTCCGTGGCGGACATTACGCCGAATTTGATGTTGATCCTCTGTATATCCATGGGATTGATGCGCGGGAAACGTTCCGGGCTGTTTGTTGGCTTTTTTTCCGGCATTCTTATTGATCTGTTTTATGGATCGCTGCCGGGTTTTTATGCTCTGATTTATATGTATATCGGTTATCTGGCCGGTTTTTTCTACAAAATCTATTATGATAACAGGATTAAAGTTCCTCTGATCCTGGTTGCCGCAGGAGATGCTATGTACTGTCTCGCCGTTTACGTCTTTCAGTTTATGCTCCGTGGGCGGACCAGCTTCTTCTATTATCTTGGCAGAATTATGATTCCGGAAATTTTAGTAACCGTAGTTCTGACGATTCTTGTCTATCGCCTGTTCTACCAACTGAACCATCGTTTTATGCATGTACACAGGAAAGAAAGGAATTCACTTTGGTTAATAAAATAAAACAACTGTTAAGAAAACTTACAATTCAGCGCACCACCGTCTTACTGGCAGTTTTTTTTCTCATGTGTTTTGCTCTTGTGAACCGGCTGTTCCACCTGCAGATTCTGGAAGGGGATACTTATGCCAACAGTTTTGAGGCTCAGACAAAGAAGACCCGTACGATCAAGAGTACCCGTGGGAATATTTTCGACCGAAATGGAGAGGTTCTGGCTTCCAACCAGCTTTCCTATTCTCTGACTTTTGAAGACAACGGTTCCTACAGTACCACCAGAGAGAGAAATCTGACATTGAACAGCATTGCCTATCAGGTTATTTCCATTCTCACGGAAAACGGCGATGAAGTTGACAACAGTATTTTCCATATTGTACTCTCAAATGACAACACTTATGAATTTGATATCGAAGAGGGCTTTAATCTGGACCGTTTTCGGGCAGACATCTATGGATTTGCTTTGATCGATGAGTTTAAAGAAAAACAGCCGGAGCAGGCTCAGGCTACTGCGCAGGAGATGATTGATTATCTGGCGGGCAGTGAACGCTTTTCCATTATCCTGGAGGGAGAGAATGCCTATACGGCAGAAGAACTGGAAGCCTATGGACTTCCGGAAAGCTATACGCCTTCTGAACTTCTGGATATGGTGATCATCCGTTATGCATTGTCCACAAACAGTTTCCAGCGTTATATGCCTGTGACCATTGCCACAGATATCAGTGATGAAACAGTGGCTGCCATTATGGAGAACAAATCGGAACTCCAGGGCATTGATGTGCTGGAGGATTCTATCCGTTATTATGAAGATGGCATCTATTTTTCTTCCATTATCGGCTACACCGGGCGTGCTTCCGCAGAAGAACTGGAAACGCTTCGGGAAGATAATCCGGATTATGCGTCTGACGCCATTGTGGGAAAAACCGGAATCGAGCAGTATATGGAACTGCAGCTGCAGGGAACCGATGGCGAAGAAACCGTTTACGTGGATAATGTGGGAACAGTCCAGGAAATTGATGAAGAGTCCAGGGTTGATCCGGTATCCGGCAACGATGTTTATCTGACGATTGACAAAGATCTGCAGGAGACCATTTATCACATTCTGGAACAGCAGGTTGCGGGTATCCTGGTAGCAAATATAGAAAATACCAAAACCTTCGATTATGAAAACAACACAGACCGAAGCCAGATCCGTATTCCGATTTATGATGTGTATTATGCGCTGATCAATAATAACATCATTGATATTGATCATTTTTCGCAAACAGATGCTTCTGACACAGAAAAAAATCTATATGCCAAATTTCAGCAAAAGCAGCAGGAGATTTTTGATAGAATAACTGCAGAGCTCACAGGTGATTCTCCGGCTGTCTACAACGATCTGGACGATGAAATGAAAGAATATCTGGATTACATTGTAAATGAGCTGCTGACGGATACTCTTGGAATCCTGTCTTCGGATGCCATTGACACGACGGATGCCACTTATCTGGCTTATACCAGAGATGGAACCATCAGTCTGCAGGAGTATCTGACGTATGCGGCCAGCCAGAACTGGGTGGATATTTCTGATCTGTCTCCGGAAGGAAATTATCTGGATTCCTCAGAGGTGTATCAGGCTCTTGCAGAATATCTGGTGGATTACTTAAAGACAGATACTGCTTTTTCCAAGATCCTGTATTATTATATGCTGCAGGCAGATACCATTTCCGGCCAGGAGCTCTGTCTGGTGCTTTATGACCAGGGCGTGCTGGAACTGCAGGAGGGCGATGATACCTATGACCGGCTGGCATCCGGAAGTCTTACAGCGTCTGATTTTATGATTTCCAAGATCAGCAGTCTGGAAATCACACCGGGACAGCTGGCCCTGGCTCCCTGCTCCGCATCTGCGGTGGTAACGGATGTCAATACAGGAGACACGCTGGCCTGTGTTACCTATCCGGGATATGACAACAATCGTCTGGCCAACAATATGGATACCGAGTATTACAATCAGCTGGTCAATGATCTGTCTCAGCCATTCTACAATAAGGCAACCCAGCAGACAACTGCGCCTGGTTCCACCTTTAAGCTGGTGTCTCTGGTTGCAGGGTATGAAGAAGATGTGGTCAATCTGGATACTTCCATTGAATGTACCGGTTCCTTTGATCTGGTCACTCCGGCCATCGCCTGCTGGAACAGAAGCGGACATGGATACCTGGATTTTACCAGCGCCATCGAGCAGTCCTGCAACGTGTATGTGAATACCATCGGCTATCAGCTGGGACTGGACAGCGAAGGAAATTTTTCTGAGAATCAGAGTATCCAGAAGATTCAGGAATACGCAAGTCTGTTCGGACTGGATAAGAAGAGCGGACTGGAGATCACAGAATCCAGCCCTCATGTTACAGATCAGTATGCGGTTCCTTCTTATATGGGACAGGGAACTCATCTTTACACAACCAGCCAGCTGGCGCGTTACGTTACTGCCATTGCCAATTCAGGAACCGTATATGACCTTACACTGCTGGACAGAGTTACCGATTCTCAGAACAATGTGCTGGAAGAATATTCTGCAGATGTGGAAAGCCAGATCAATCTTCCCACACAGCTCTGGGATGCTCTGCACAGCGGTATGCAGCGTGTGGTATCTACTCATGCGCAGTTCAGTGACCTGGGTGTTTCCGTTGCAGGAAAGACGGGTACCGCAGAACAGGAAACGAACCGGCCTTCTCATGGTATGTTCATTGGATACGGTCCTTACGAAGATCCGGAAATTGCTGTGGCTGTCCGTATCCCTTACGGCTATTCTTCCGGCAATGCATGCCTGGTAGCAAGAGATATTTTTGCCTATGCGCTGGGGCAGGAAACGGCAGAAGAAATTGTCACAGGAGCGGCTTCCTCTGAGACGAGCAATACCTCCACTGACTAATCAAAATACTCCCGAGAAATCCCAAAGACGGAAATGAATGGAGGAGGAAAGAAAATGAGTGAAGTAATTGTGATAACATCCGGAAAAGGCGGTGTGGGCAAGACCACCACTGTGGCAAATATCGGCACCGGACTGGCTATGCTGGGACAGAAAGTCGTATTGGTAGATACAGATATCGGCCTTCGTAACCTGGATGTGGTAATGGGACTGGAAAACCGGATCGTATATAATCTGGTGGATGTAACCAGCGGAAACTGCAGGCTAAAGCAGGCACTGATCAAAGACAAACGGCAGCCGAATCTCTGTCTGCTTCCATCTGCCCAGACCAAAGACAAAAGTGCGGTGACACCGGAACAGATGATCAAATTGACCGATGAATTGCGGGAAGAATTTGATTTTATCCTTCTGGATTGTCCCGCCGGTATTGAACAGGGGTTCCGCAATGCTGTGGCAGGAGCGGATAAGGCTCTGGTAGTCACTACTCCGGAGGTGTCGGCTATCCGGGATGCAGACAGGATCATTGGTCTTCTGGAATCCGGAGGGCTTCACGATATTCATCTGATCATCAACCGTTTACGGCCGGATATGATACGAAGAGGAGATATGATGTCGGTGGACGATGTGGTGGATATACTGGCTGTGGATCTGATCGGTACGATTCTGGACGATGAACAGATCGTCATTGCCACCAATCAGGGTTCACCTTTATCCGGCAAAGATTCGCCGGCGGAAACTGCTTATCAGAATATCTGCCGCCGGATTCTGGGAGAAGAGGTTCCTTTTCTTCCGGTGGAAAAGAAAAAAGGCTTCCTGAAACGGATTTTCAGCAGAAATTAGAATTTGGGAGGTGTATGTATGAGAAGATTTCTTCACAGAAAACAGGCTGCTTCCGGAAATCTTGCAAAGGACCGTCTGAAGCTTCTGCTCTTATCGGAGCGAATGGACTGCTCCCCGCAGATGATCCTCATGCTGCGAAATGATGTAATACATACCATCAGCAAATATGTTCCCATTGATGAGGAACATGTGATTCTGCAGATGACCCAGACGCCGCCTGCCCTGTCAGCAACGATCCCGCTGATGGCAAGAAACTGCAAAACCGCCCGACGGTAAGCATCGCCGGCGGTATCGTTAAAGGATAAAGGAGTACTTATGCTAAAACAATACAAGCTGCGTTTTTACAATTTCAGACTGATCGTATGGCTGGTTGCTCTAAGTATCATTGGTGTACTTCTGGTGGGAAGCGCCAGAGAATCTCTGCAGAACCGGCAGATGTTTGGCGTGATCTTCGGACTGTGCGTGATGCTTGTGGTCTCTCTGATCGATTTTTCCTGGATTCTGAATTTTTCCTGGATCATGTATGTGGGAAATCTGGTCATGCTCCTGGCCGTTTATCTGCTGGGAGAATCCACCAATGGCGCCACACGATGGATTAATCTGGGATTTGTCACGTTTCAGCCCACAGAGCTTTCCAAGATCATCCTGATCATTTTCTTTGCCAAATTCTTTATGGATCACGAAGAGAATCTGAATACACCCAGGACGATACTGAAAAGCGCCGTTCTTCTAATGATCCCGCTGGCGCTGATCTACATGCAGCCGGACCTGAAAAATACCATTACTGTAACGGTGCTGTTCTGTGTCATGATCTACGTGGCAGGACTGAGCTACAAGATCATCGGCGGGGCCATACTGATCGTAATCCCGCTGCTGATCATTTTCCTGAGTATTGTGGTGCAGCCGGATCAGAACCTCCTCAAGGACTATCAGAGAGACCGTATCATGTCCTTTCTGTACCCGGAAGATGAGGAATATGCGGATGATATCGAACAGCAGCAAAATTCTATTACGGCCATCGGCTCCGGCCAGCTCACCGGAAAGGGACTGGAAAATAACGATGTGGCATCTGCCAACAACGGAAATTTTGTATCAGAAAACCAGACCGACTTTATTTTTGCAGTGGCCGGAGAGGAACTGGGTTTCATTGGCTGCTGCTGTATCATTGGCCTGCTGTTTTTGATCGCCTATGAATGTATCCGGATGAGCCTGCGGTCGAAAGATCTTTCCGGAAAGGTGATTTGCTGCGGGGTAGCTACGGTCATCATGTTCCAGACATTTGTCAACATCTGTGTAGCCACCGGCATGATGCCCAACACAGGTACCCCTCTTCCTTTTGTCAGTTATGGTCTGAGTTCTCTGGTGAGTCTCTATATTGGTATGGGGCTTGTGATCAATGTGGGGCTGCAGAGCAGCGCATATAAAGAGCTGCACAAAAGTACCTGGAAAGAACGTCTGCTGTAAAGAAACAGACTTTAGAGATTATTTCCAGATTCTCTGTTTATTCTTATAAGAAAAAGACACTATGATGGAGGTAGAAGAACAAATGAAACAGACAAAACATACCTCGTCCGTCCATGCAAATAAAAACGGGCGTACCATGGGACCAAGGGCGCGGGCCCGTATGCGTCAAAGGAGAAGACGAAGAAGGATTCTGGCTTTTCTGGGAATCTGTATCCTTGTCCTGGCATGCGTGGCAGGTGTTTTGCTGCTTCGGGATCATTCTGTTTCCGGATTACCCAAAGCTTTTTCTATACTTACGGAGTTTCCATCCCGACAGCAGCAAAGCGGTATCAAACTGGCTGAGTCCTTTGCGCAGAATCTGTGCGTCAGTGACAGCAATAACGTGGAATATGAAGGAATTTCTCTTCCGGAGGGGCAGCAGGGAGCGCTGTTCAATGTGGAAGACCGGACGGTTATGTATGCCCAGGGACTTTACGACCGGGTTTATCCTGCCAGTATTACCAAGATCATGACTGCCATTGTGGCTTATAAATATGGCGATATGAGTGCTACTGTAACAGTCAGTGAAAATGCGCTGGATCTGGAAGCCGGATCCCAGGTCTGCGGACTGCAGGTGGGAGACCAGCTGACTCTGGAGGAACTTTTAGACTGTCTTCTGGTCTATTCTGGTAATGATGCAGCAGCAGCCATTGCAGAACAGGTAGGCGGCAGTATTTCCGGTTTTGTAGATCTGATGAATCAGGAAGCGCAGGCCCTCGGCTGTACAGGCACTCACTTTACCAATCCCCATGGCCTGCAGGATGAAAACCACTATACCACACCTTATGATATTTATCTGATGCTGCGGGAAGCGCTGAATTATACGTCCTTTTTGAATACCATTCAGCTTTCTTCCTATACGGCAACACCACTGCATGCAGACGGTACAGAAGGTTCCATTTTCCTGGAATCCACCGATTTATATCTGACAGGGGCGGCAACACCGCCGAAAAGTGTAACGATCCTGGGGGGAAAGACGGGAACCACATCGCTGGCCGGGAACTGTCTTGCGCTTTTGGCGCAGAATGAATATGGCAAGCCATATGTTGCCATCGTTATGGGTGCTTCCACCAAGGATCTTCTGTATCAGCAGATGAATACCCTTCTGGAAAAGATCAATGACTGAGCAGAAAAAACCGTAATCCTCCGTTGCTATGGCACTTGCCTAATTTTTTTAGGATTTCCTAAAATAAACATTGAATTTATTGTTGAAATACACTATAATTAAACCATATTAGATATGGATTTTGTTAAAAATACATATTATATTAATGCGTCTAAGGAGGAAAACAGGATGGTTGAACTAATTGTAGGTAAGAAGGGCAAGGGTAAAACAAAAGTACTGTTAGACAGAGTAAATAAGGAGATTAAGAGCGCCAATGGCAACATTGTTTACTTAGACAAGAGCACGAAGCATATGTATGAGTTAAATAATAAAGTTCGTCTCATCGACGTATCCGGCTACCCGTTAAAGAACAGCGACGAGTTTATTGGTTTTATCTGTGGAATCCTTTCTCAGGATCATGACCTGGAACAGATTTATCTGGACAGCTTTTTGAAAATTGCAAAATTAGAAGAATGCGATGTAACTGACACCCTTGCTCAATTAGATGCAATCAGCGAAAAATTCGGCATTACCGTTGTTGTCAGCATCTCCCTTGATAAAGAAGAAATCCCGGCTGCCTTCCAGGAGAAAGTAGTCGTAGAGCTATAGAGAAAACTGTGATAATATAATATAGAAGCAGATCAGCAGCTCCTCAATCCGGGGAGCTGCTGATTTCCTGTAAAGCTCTGTTTTGCGGGATCTTATTTATACCTGTGTACGTTCATCCTGTCTGCCGATCCTTCCATACATGCTGAGCAGATACAGCCCGCTCAGGCCAACGAGACCATATACAATCCGGGAGATCCACGACATATTTCCAAATAAAAACGCCACCAGATCGAAACTGAACAGGGCGATCAGGCCCCAGTTAATGGCTCCGATGATTCCAATGGTCAGTGCTGTATAATCCAGTCCTTTCATGCTTCATTTCCTCCTGGTATTTATCGTTTTTCTTATACTTCCCGTTTTCTGCCGGATTTATGCAGAGGACAAAAAGCTTGTCAATATCCGTCTAAAATGTTACAATCATTTTATGCAAATTTCCGGATAACTTCGTATTACGAAAAGGAGAGATAGTTTGCCGAAACAAAAAAAGACAAAGAATCAGCTTCCTTCCACCATAAGGAAAATGCTGGTCCTTCTTCAGAAAATGTTTACACTTAACATCGGTACGCTGCTGTTTGGCGCCCTGTTTTTATATATTATTTTCAGTGCCATTGTATATCTGACCAGTACACATTACACAACTTATCAGGTCATATCGGGACCCCTTTCCAGAAATGAAACTTATACAGGATTGGTTTTGCGGGAAGATTCCATAGTAACCGCAGATACCGGCGGTTATATCACCTATTACGCCCGTGAGGGAAATAAGATCCATGCAAACGGCACAGTTTACAGCATCAGTCTGACGCAGACAGTTCAGAATGTGGCGGAGCTCAGCCAGGAAGATCTTTCCAAGATCCGGCAGCAGATGAGTAATTTCTCTCATGGTTTTTCCCTGAGCAATTTTAATGACACCTACAGCTTTAAATATGAGCTGGAGGGCAATATTCTGCAGTATGCAGGGGCCGCTTATAATACGGACAGTTTGACAGACAGCACGCAGTCCGGAGAAGAGGAGACGGGAGAGACTTCTTCCGACAATGTACAGGCTTCCACAGTCAGTTATGGCAGTCAGAATATCCATCAGGCTGCTTCTGACGGTATCATCCTGTATTCCATGGACGGTTATGAAGGGAAAACCGTGGATACGCTGACTTCTGCGGATTTTGATCAGAACGCATATCAGAAAGTAAATCTGAAAACAGATGAAGCAGTGGAGAGCGGTCAGGAAGTCTATACCATTATCACCGATGAGGCATGGAGTCTGATCATACCTCTGACAGAACGACAGGCATCTGACCTTGCCGACCGTACCAGTATTAAAGTCAAATTCCTGAAAGACGGAATCTCGCAGATGGGAGATATCGAAGTTATCGAAATTGATGGAAGTACATATGGAAAACTGGACTTTAACAAAGGACTGATCCGGTATGCTTCAGACAGGTTCCTGGATATTGAGCTGGTCACTAATATCCAAAGCGGGCTGAAAATTCCATTATCCGCCATTGTAAGCAAGGATTTTTATGTCATTCCCTCAGAGTACGCTACCATGGGCGGTGACAGCAACCAGCTTGGCTTCTTAAAACAGACAGACGGCGGATCCTCTACGGAATTTGTTTCTCCCACCATTTACGGTTTCAAGGATGACTGTTATTATGTGGAAAAATCCAGTTTCTCCCAGGGCGATGTACTGTCTCTGCCGGATTCGGCCGATCAGTATGTTATTGGGGAAACAGGCGCTCTGGAAGGCGTGTTCTGTATTAATCAGGGATATCCGGTGTTCCGGATGATCTCTATTCTGGATCAGAACGATGAATTCGCAATCGTGGAAACCGGAACCTCTTACGGCCTGTCTCAGTATGACTATATTGTCCAGGATGGTTCTCAGGTCAGGGAAGATGATCTGGTGCAGTAGATTTCCGCGGGAATAGATACAGATGAATGAACATATAATATAAAGGAGGCATACATGATGCTTGCAGAACAGTTACATGAGGTGGAAAGGCGGATACAGGAGGCATGCGTACGCAGCCACAGAGATCCTTCCGAGGTGACGCTGATCGCGGTGAGCAAAACGAAACCGGTGGAAATGCTGAGAGAGGTATATGATGCCGGCAGCAGAAATTTCGGTGAAAATAAAGTACAGGAACTGACTGCCAAATATGACCAGCTTCCTTCAGATATCCGCTGGCATATGATCGGACATCTTCAGAGAAATAAAGTGAAATACATAGTTGATAAGGCCGCCATGATACATTCTGTGGATTCTGTCCGTCTGGCACAGACTATCGAGCAGGAAGCCGCAAAGAAACAGGTAGTGGTACCTGTGCTGGCCGAAGTTAACGTAGCGGAAGAAGAGAGCAAATTTGGCCTGAAAGTGGATGAAGTCCTGCCGTTTGTCAAAGAAGTGGCTGTCTATCCTCATCTCAGGCTGATGGGGCTGATGACCATTGCGCCTTATGTGGAAGATCCGGAAGAAAATCGCTCGGTTTTTCGGCGCCTGAAAGAATTAAGTGTTGACATCGCTGCCAAAAACATTGATAATGTTACTATGAGTGTTCTCAGCATGGGTATGACTGGGGATTATGAGGTGGCAATCGAGGAGGGTGCAACCATGGTACGTGTTGGCACCGGTATTTTCGGCGCCCGAGATTATACACGATAAGAGATTAAGAATGGAGATCCTTTAAAATGAGTGTTTTAGATAAGTTTTTAGATGCAATCAAGCTGAACGATGAATACGACGACGATGACTTCTTTGATGAAGATTTCGAAGACGATTTTGAAGAAGAAAAACCACGTAAGAAGTTTTTCGAAAAATTCAAAAAAGAAGATGACTATGATGATGATTATCTGGATAACGAGCCGGAACCACCGGTTTCCAAGGCCAGAAGCACTGCAAAATCCACTGTCGCATCCAGAACAGCCACAGCCAGGACATCTTCTTCCTCATCCAGGACGAGCCGTCAGCCGGCTGCGACCTCTTCCAAGATCACGCCGATGCGCAGTGCAAGGAAAGGGCAAAACGTCAATATGGAAGTTTGCGTAATCAAACCCACCTCAATGGAAGATACCAGAGAGATTGCAGATACACTGGTGGACAACTCTACCGTTGTACTGAATCTGGAAGGACTCGATGTTGAGGTCGCACAGCGGATCATTGATTTTACTTCAGGCGCCTGTTATTCACTAGGCGGAAGTCTGCAGAAGATTTCCAGCTATATTTTTATCCTCACACCTTATAATGTGGATATTACCGGAGATTTTCAGGACATTCTGAGCGGAGCCGTTCCTTCCATGCGGAACGCGTTTTAAACACTATGACAAAAGATGACCTTTTTTCAAAACGGATCCAGGAGCTGGCAAACATGGCATATCAGAGAGGGATTGTCATGTTTACCGATTTCCTGAACCTGAATGAATTACATATGGTAAATAGCCGCAGCTACCGTGAACTGGGCATCACACTCCAGACCGGAGGCGGCTATGAATTTGCAGAGCGTCAGATAGCAGCGTTTATTCCTGATGCTCTTTCTTTTGACTGGGAGTATCCCATTGCCTGTCTTCATGTACAGGCAAAATCCCCCCGTTTTTCTGAAAAACTTTCTCATAGGGATTATCTGGGATCTATTCTGGGCCTGGGGCTGGAAAGAAGTGTCCTGGGAGATATTCTGGTGGAAGAAGCCGGGGCCTATGTCTTCTGCCTGAAGAGAATGTCGGGCTATCTGATGGAAAATCTGTGCAGCGTACGCCATACACCGGTTCTGACAACAATGGTGACGGATCCGGAGGATTTTCCCGTTCCCCATCTGGTACCAGTACAGGGCACTGTGGCTTCCTGCCGGCTGGACTGTCTGATCGCTCTGGCATTTCGTGCTTCCCGCAGCAGTATCGTTCCCCTGATTGAAGGCGGACAGGTATTTGTAAACGGACGAATGACGACCAGCAACGGTTATGCGCCAAAAGAAGGCGATATCATATCTGTTCGGAAAATGGGGCGTTTTCAGTTCGACCATGTGGGCGGCACCAGCAAGAAAGGAAGACAGCAGGTATTTTTATACCGTTATGAATAACAACCGCCGGCACGGCTTTCCCCTCTTTGAGAGTCCCGCCGTGCCGCGGAAGATACAGGAGGAAAAAACATGAAACAACAATTAACGGTCTGCCGGGCCAACGAATTTTCCTATGAAATCTATCTGCGTGAAGATTTTTCCGATCTTTCGGCAGCCGTTTCCGAGGCGGGACTGGAGAACCGGAAGGTCTGCATTGTGACGGACAGTCATGTGGGCCCTTATTATCTGGAACAGATCCGGCAGGCACTGCAGACCTGCGTCAGCTTTGAGACTGTTTTCGTAATGGAAGCAGGAGAGGCCAGTAAGAATCTGGACACGGTACAGGCGCTCTATGAGCATCTGATCCGGAACCATTTTGAACGAAAAGATTTTCTTGTGGCGCTGGGAGGCGGTGTAGTGGGAGATCTGACCGGATTTGCCGCTGCCACATATCTGCGGGGCGTTCCCTTTATCCAGGTGCCTACCACATTGCTGTCTCAGGTGGACAGCAGCATCGGCGGAAAGACCGGTGTGGACTTTCAGCAGTATAAGAATATGGTGGGCGCATTTCATCAGCCCAGACTGGTTTATATGAACCTTTCTGTGCTGCATACCCTGCCGGATACGGAATTTGCCTGCGGTATGGGAGAAGTATTGAAGTCCGGTCTGATCTGGGACGCAGATTATTATCGGTGGCTTCTGGAGAATCAAAAAGACATTGAGGCGCGGGAGCTGTCCTGTCTATCAAAAATGATCCTGCGCTGCTGTGATATCAAACGGCAGGTAGTGGAAAAAGACCCCAAAGAACAGGGACTCCGCGGTATTCTGAATTTTGGCCATACCATCGGACACGCCATAGAAAAGCTTATGGATTTTCAGCTTCTTCACGGACAATGTGTAGGCCTTGGGACACTGGCTGCTGCGTACATTTCCATGAAGCGCGGGATGCTGACCAGTGATGAATTTGCCCTTATCTGCGAAGGCAACCGCCGCTTTCATTTGCCGGAAAGAATTTCCGGACTGACAAAAGAACAGATTCTGGCAGTGACAAAAAGCGATAAGAAAATGGAAGGCGGACGAGTAAAATTTATTCTGCTGAAACAGTTGGGCGAGGCCTGTATCGATACAACTGTTTCAGATGAAGAAATCTGTGAGGGAATCGGATTTTTACTGGACGGAGGCATAAAGTTATGACAGAAAAACATACCGGTACCGGAAATCTTCCGGCTTGTCTGGGCGGTCTGGCAGCAGTTCTGCTTCTGCTGGTTTTTGATCAGTGGACAAAGTGGCTGGCAGTCCATTTTCTGAAGGAAGAGCCCTCAATATCTTTGATTCCCGGGGTATTGGAACTCCAGTATCTGGAGAATCGTGGAGCCGCTTTTGGAATACTGCAGAATCATCAGATGGTATTTGTAGTGATCTGCGCAGTATTTGTCATAGCTGTGGCGCTTTTTTACCGGCTGCTCCCTCATACCAGGCGGATGCTGCCCATGCACATCATCTGTATCCTGGCAGTGGCCGGCGGGATCGGCAATGCCATCGACCGGGTGCGGCTGAATTATGTGGTGGATTTTATCTACTTTTCCCTGATCGATTTTCCGATCTTCAATGTAGCAGACTGTTATGTGGTGATCTGTGCCATTTTACTGATCATTTTCTATCTTTTCTACTATAAAGATGAAGATTTTTCCTTTTTGGATCAGATTTTCCGCAAGAAAGAGAGCAGCAAATAAAAAGCAGGAGGATTCTACTTGCAGACCCTTACTTATCTTGTGTCCCCGGAGGAACGGGATATCCGTATTGACAAATATCTAAGTGAAAAAGAAGAACAGTTTTCCCGGTCCTATCTGCAGAAGCTTCTGAAGGAACAGCAGGTACTGGTCGGTCAGACACCGGTGAAAGCCAATTATAAAGTACAGCCCGGCGACGAAGTGCAGCTGATGGTGCCCGATGCAGTGGAACCGGAAATCCTTCCGGAACCCATTCCTCTGGATATCCTTTATGAGGATCCGTATCTTCTGGTCGTGAACAAGCCAAAGGGAATGGTGGTGCACCCGGCAGCGGGCCATTACAGCGGAACTCTGGTCAACGGTATTTTGTATCACTGCCAAGGGCATCTGTCAGGGATCAACGGGGTATTGCGTCCAGGCATTGTCCACCGGATCGACAAAGATACAACCGGGGCTCTGGTGGTCTGCAAAGACGATGCCACCCACCGGGATCTGGCCGAGCAGCTGAAGGAACATTCCATTTACCGGCGCTATCGGGCCATCGTCACCGGCAATCTGACCCAGGATACCGGTACCATCGAAGGCCCCATCGGGCGTCATCCTACGGACCGGAAAAAGATGGCCATTAATGAGAAGAACGGAAAGCCGGCCGTTACCCATTACCGGGTCCTGGAACGCTTCGCCGGCTATACGTATGTGGAATGCCGGCTGGAAACCGGACGTACCCATCAGATCCGTGTACATATGAGCAGCATCCGTCATCCGCTTCTGGGAGATACAGTCTACGGCTCCGGCAAAGCTCCCTGGCCGCTGCAGGGACAGGTTCTCCATGCAGAGGGTCTGGGCTTTATTCACCCGGCCACCGGTCAGTATGTGGAATTTCACGCCCCTTTACCGGAATATTTTATAGAATTATTGAATAAATTCAGAAAATAATCTGTATTTTCCGGCAGGAATGCGGTATAATAGAGAAAAAGATTTCGGGAGGAGTGATTCATATGAAGACAAGTACAGTCATTACCATCGGAAGACAATACGGCAGCGGCGGGCGGCAGATCGGACAGGAACTGGCCAGCGCCCTCGGAATCAAATGCTACGACAAGGAGCTGTTGGAGCATGCCTCCAATGACAGCGGTATCTGCAAGGAACTATTTGAGAGCAACGACGAGCGTCCGACGAAGAGTCTTTTGTATTCCATTGTGATGGACAGCTATTCCTTTGGATACAGTACTGCGGCTTTTCCTGAGATGCCCATGAATCACAAAGTATTTCTGGCCCAGTTTGAAGCCATCAAAAAGCTGGCCCAGGAGGGTCCCTGTGTAATGGTTGGAAGATGTGCCGATTATGCACTGGCAGATATGAAAAATGCCTTCAGCGTATTTATTCACTGCGATCTGAATAAGCGAATCCGCAGAATCGCTGACAAATATCAGCTGAAAGACAATGTGGCAAAAGACCGGATCCTGAAAACGGACAAGAGCCGTTCCAGCTATTACAATTATTACACCAACAAAAAATGGGGAGAGGCCGCCGGTTATGATCTTTGCATTGACAGCGGCCGCTTTGGGATCGATGGCTCTGTAAAGGCAATTCTGGAAGCCATCCGGATCTTTGAAGAGAATCTGTGATCCTGCTCAGATTTGGGAACCTCAGATCTGGGGAACCTTCCATCCGGGCAGGCCGGCATTTACGATTGCCGTGAACATCCGTTCTTTTACTCCCGGGTTTTCCTGATTCAGCTGCCGGAGCAGATTTTTCACATATTCCCGTTTTGTGTTGCCGTCGGCAGGGCAGGGACTCTTTTCCACAGGCAGGTTGTATTTGTTGCGGAATCCGATGACATCAGCCTCCTGCAGGAACAGCAGCGGCCGGATCAGAGTCAGGTCCATACGGTCCAGATATGTAACTGGAGAGAAGGTATGGAAACGGCCTTCAAAGATCAGTGACATCAGCATGGTCTCCACCACATCATCCCGGTGGTGGGCGTATGCGATCTTATTACAATTTAATTCTTTTGCAACGGTATTGAGCGCCCCTTTTCTCATTTTGGCACAAAGAGAACAGGGGTTGCTTTCTTTTCTGTCTTCAAATATGATCTTGGAAATTTCTGTGGGCACGACAGTATACGGTACGTCCAGTTCCCGGCAGAGTTCTCCAAGCTTCTCTGTATGAAATCCTTCAAATCCCAGATCTACAGTAATGGCAGTCAGGGAAAATGGCTGCGGATAAAAACGGCGCAGACCGGCCAGGGCATACAGCAGTGTCAGACTGTCTTTTCCGCCGGAAATACCCACAGCGATCCGGTCTCCTTCCTGGATCATGTGAAATTCGTCAATGGCTTTTCGGGTCACACTCATCAGCTGTTGTAGTTTCATGATTTCCTCCTCTTAACATTGAGACATACCCGCTTATTATACCGGATTTCTCTGTAAAAAGTACAGAAACAATATTAAAAAAATGTGACATTTCTTTAATATTATGTTATAATTTCGTCACAGGACATCTGAGGTCCAGTTATTCTCTCTGCTGCAGCCAGCAGGGGGTATACAGCCTCCTGACAAATCCGGTCAGAGACTGTACACACAGATCAAACAAACAACAGGGGGATACATAAGTATGAAATTCGTGATACAGCGCGTGAATCATGCGAAAGTAGAAATTGAAGGGAAGATTTTCGGAGAGATCCAGAAGGGATTCCTGGTATTCATTGGCGTAGGAAAAAATGATACCAGGGAAATTGCAGACCGTTATCTGAAAAAAATGCTGGGACTCCGGATTTTTGAAGATGAACAGGGGAAGACCAATTTATCCCTGCAGGACGTTCAGGGACAGCTGCTTCTGGTTTCCCAATTTACTCTGTACGCCAACTGCCGGAAAGGAAACCGGCCCAGTTTTACCGAGGCAGGAGATCCCGGACAGGCAGAAGAGCTTTACCAGTATATTGTAGAGGAATGCAGAAAGCAGGTGCCTGTGGTGCAGACAGGAGAATTCGGTGCCTACATGAAGGTTTCACTGGAAAACGACGGTCCGTTTACAGTTCTGCTGGATGAGAATCTGTTTTCCTGAAGGATCGGGAAATGAAAAAGAAAATTTATGAAAAAGAGGGGAGAAGGTATGAAAGGCAGGAAAAAATTAGGCGTGTGGCTTCTGCTGATGCTTCTGGTATTTTGCAGTCTTCCGGTGACAGAGGTATCGGCTTTTTCCGCAGGAAGCGCACTGACTCAGGAACTGATGACAGCCTCCGGCAAAACCGGATGGGTAAAGAAGGGCAGTTACTGGTACTATTATAAGAAAGGAAAACTTCTGAGAAACCAGTGGCTCACCGACAAGGGGAAAAAATATTACCTGAAGTCCGATGGAAAAATGGCTGTGGGCTGGACCACCATCAAAGGGAAAAAGTATTATTTCAACACCAGCGGCGCCATGCAGACACGGTGGGTTAACTACAAAGGCGCCAAATATTACTGCAGCATCAAAGACGGGGCCATGATCACGAAGAAATTTGTCAAGAACTCCAAAGGACAGACCTATTATTTCCAGGCCAACGGCAAAATGGCCACCGGTCTTATGAAGATCGGCCAATACTACCGGTACTTCGGTTCTGACGGGATCATGACTGTGGGCTGGAGGAAGATTGACGGCAAATGGTACTATTTTAACAAGGCGGGGGTCCGCCGGGTGGGCCTGGTCATTGACAACGGTAAACGGTACTATATGGGCAAAGACGGCGTCATGCAGACCGGCTGGATGACTGTCAAAGGGCACCGCTATTATGCAGATCCGAAGACAGGCGCCCTCACCATCGGCTGGAAACGCTCCGGAAAGGGCAACACCTATCATTTCGGCTCAACGGGAAAACAGTCCATAGGATTGACGAAGATCAGCGGCAAATATTACTATTTTGACAAGAAACACAACGGGATCATGCTGGTAAACGGCTGGGCAGATGGACGGTATTTCGGTTCCGACGGCGCTTACATTCCCAATTATACGGCAGCTTCCGATATGCGCTGGCCGCTGGATTCCCGCTGGAATACCATCAGCAGTTATTTCGGCAACCGGGAATCTCCGGGAGGCATCGGATCCACCAACCATATGGGGATCGATATTCCGGCAAATACCGGCGCCAAAATCTATGCGGCCGCAGCAGGTACCATTGTGATCCGGCAGGCCAACAATCCTTCTGCCGGCAATTATATAGAGATCAATCACGGCAAGAGCCTGAACACCCAGTATATGCATATGAGCCGGTTTGCCTCCGGACTCACCGTGGGCAGCAAGGTGAAAAAGGGGCAGGTCATCGGTTATGTGGGATCCACCGGCAATTCCACCGGTCCTCATCTGCACTTTGGCGTAAAACGGTACGGTGTTTATCAGAATCCGCTGAATTATGTAAAAGAGCCGTCCTGAAAACAGCAGTATAGATAAGAGGCAGGAGTGTGGCAGTAAACTTTCCAATCTGCCATTATTGACGCAGTAAATGCGTAGAAGGAGGTAAACATGGATTATTTGATCGTTGTAGATATGCAGAATGATTTCATTGACGGCGCCCTCGGGACCAAAGAGGCCCAGGCCATCCTTCCGGCGGTGGAAGAGAAGCTGAAGAGCTTCCGGGGAACCGTACTGTTCACCCGGGATACCCATCAGCCGGATTATCTGGATACTCAGGAAGGAAAGCTGCTTCCGGTGCCCCATTGCATCCAGGGCACTGCCGGATGGGAGATCGCACCCTCCCTTCTTCCCTATTGCCAGGAAGAGCCCATTGACAAGGTGACCTTCGGCAGCATGGATCTGGCCGGCAGACTGGCCGCCGCAGCCGGGCAGACAGACGGCGGGATCCAGTCTATTACGCTGGTGGGACTCTGCACGGATATCTGTGTGATCTCCAACGCCCTTTTGCTGAAGGCCGCTCTGCCGGAAGTACCCATTTATGTGGATGCGGCCTGCTGTGCAGGAGTGACCCCGGAAAGCCACAAAAGGGCCCTGGAAGCCATGAAGGTCTGCCAGATTCAGATCCTGCATGAAGCGTAAGGAACGGCCACCACACTTTAGTTTTCCGCCACGATTTCCCCGGAAGGATTTTTCTTTCCGGGGATTTTTTCTTCTCCACAGTTTTCAAAAATTTTTCAATAAACAGTATATAACAGTTGACAACAGTTATATACTGTTATATACTGTTTACATCAAGAGGAGGATATCGATATGAAAATAATCATTAACAATTCTTCCATGCAGCCCATCTATGAACAGGTTACTGCACAGATCAAGGCAATGGTCTTGTCCGGTGAGCTGAAGGAAGGCGACATGCTCCCCTCGGTGCGCGCTCTTTCCAGAGAGCTCAAGATCAGCGCTCTGACTGTGAAAAAAGCATATGACAGTCTGGAGGAAAACGGATTTGTGATCACCGTGCACGGAAAAGGCAGCTATATTGCTCCTGCAAATCAGGAACTCCAGAGAGAAGAGCAGCGTAAGGAAGTAGAGACCGATTTGGAACTGGCCATCCAAAAAGGCAGAAGCTACGGAATGAATAGTCAGGAAATCAGAGACTTGTTTGAACTGATCATGGAGGATTCATTATGATAGTCAATCTCAATCATGTACAAAAGAATTACAATCTATTCAGCCTGGACTGCTCACTGAGTATGGAAGAAGGCCGCGTAACCGGACTGATCGGTCAGAACGGAGCGGGGAAGAGCACAACTTTTAAAGCCATACTTGGCCTGATCTCCATTGATGGAGGAGAGATTCAGATTTTCGGAAAAAACCAGTCCGAGCTGCAGCCTGCAGACAAGGAGAAGATCGGTGTGGTCCTGTCAGAATCCGGCTTCAGCGGATTTCTCACCGTAAAAGATGCGGCCGCCATTTTACAGGCCATGTACAAACGCTTTGACAGAGAGAATTTCCTGCGGAAATGCCGGGAATTTGCCCTTCCGGCGGATAAGCAGCTGAAAGAGTTTTCCACAGGCATGAAAGCCAAGCTGCGGCTTCTGGCTGCCACCAGCTATGAGGCACAGCTTCTGATCCTGGATGAGCCCACTGCCGGCCTGGATGTGGTGGCCCGGGATGAGCTGCTGGATCTGCTTCGGGAATACATGGAGCAGCCGGGGCGTTCCATCCTGATCAGCTCTCACATTTCCGGTGACCTGGAGGGGCTCTGTGATGACCTGTATATGATCCACAACGGAAAGATCATCCTCCACGAAGAGACAGATGTTCTGATCGACCGTTACGGCCTTCTGAAAGTCAGCGAAGAGGAATACCGCCGGCTGGATCCGGCCTATCTGCTGGCTGTACAGAAAGAGCCCTATGGCTATTGCTGTCTGACCGGAGAAAAACAGTTCTATATGGAGAATTATCCGGGGATCGTGGTGGAGAGAGGAAGTATTGACGATGTGATCACCATTTTGGGAAAGGGGAAACGCATATGAAAGGATTATTGATAAAGGATTACCGTCTGACAAAACACAACTGCCGTTTCTATGTTATCCTGCCGTTTCTGGCACTGATGCTGCTGGTCACCGGAAATGGAATCTCATTTGTCTGTTTCTTTCTGACGTTTTGTTTTTCCATGATGGTCCTGACCACCATCAGTTACGATGAGTTTGACAAGAGCAGCGCCTATCTGATGACCATGCCTGTCACCAGAAAAACCTATGTACTGGAAAAATACTGTTTCGGTATCTGCTGCTGTTTCGCCGGATGGGCAATCTCTGTGCTGCTTATCCTGATCCGCAACGGCTTTAGCACCGCAGTCATTAATCTGGGCATCTGTCTGCTGACTTTCTACCTGGTTATCCTTATGCTGCTGGTGACGCTCCCCGTACAGTTAAAATTCGGCGGAGACAACGGAAAAGTCGTGCTGGTGGGAGTAATTGTTATTCTGATCCTGGCCGGCATGTTCCTGGTACAGGTGGGAGAGTGGCTGTCCATTGACTACCGGCAGATCGCAGTCTCTGTCCAGTCGATGCACCCGCTTCTTCTGGCCGGTATCGTGGTTCTGTTCCATCTGGGTCTTGGGGCAGCATCCTGGTTCTGTTCTCTGCATATCATGGAGAAAAAGGAATTCTGACGAAGAGAGAAGCGCAGCCTTGACTTGTCTGTCTCCTTTGGTTATAATAAATTCGTAACATTTCGGATATACTATTGTTATTTTTGCATAAGTATGGTTCCGAACTTTGCAGATACAAGTTGGGGGAAACGTATATGGGGAAAATGAAAAAGAAGCCGTGGTGGCGGCCGCTTCTGCTGACCGGACTGATCCTGTCCGGCGTGGTTTTCGGCACATTCACCATGGGGCACCAGGAAATGTCGGCGCAGACTGTGGAGGCAGCAGTGCGGAACGGATGGTATCAGTCCTCCGGCGGCAACTGGTATTATTATCAGAACAGTAAAAAAATAACAAACAACTGGGTAAAAGATAAAGGATACTGGTATTATCTGAAGCCCAAGACAGGGGTAATGGCAAAGAATACCTTTATCACCTGGAAAAGCAAAGTATATTATCTGGACAATTCCGGAAAAATGGTGACCGGATGGCTGGAAATCCCTTCCGGAAAATACCGCTTCAGCCGCAATGGCATCCGGTATCGTTCCGGCTGGCATACCATTGAAGGACGCCGTTATTATATCAACACCGACGGTACCGTCCGCACTGGCTGGTTTGCTCATGAAGGCAAGAAATATTATCTGGCCATGACCGGGAAGAACAAAGGGGCTGCAGCCGTTGGCACCTACAATATGAGCGGTTACCGCCGTACTTTTAATTCGAAGGGTGAGCTGATCAAGACGGAGAAGATCCAGACAGATGCCCCGACGTCCAAAAACCAGCTGCAAAAGTCCACGGGTACCAAGACCCTTCGGAATTATCTTCTGGAAGCGCTCCGTGCGGTAGGGCCCACGGATTACGTCCTGGGAGGCGGATGGCAGCCGCCGTACTGCACCTCCACATCTGTGCCCGCAGGGATGGACTGTTCCGGATTTGTGGGATGGAGCACTTACCAGCTCATGGGAAAGACCTCCCATCTTGGATACAACGGATATGTGGTAAAATCCTATGATATGGCCCGCACATACGCCAGCTGGGGATGGGGAACCAATTATTCCCACAGCGCCCTTGCCAAGAACGGCTATAAGGGCCGGTTCAAAGCCGGCGATATTGTCTGCCGCAAATTCTATCAGCCGGGTGATCCCCAGGCCTACGGCCATGTGTGGATCGTCATCGGCCAGTGTTCCGACGGCAGCTACGTACTGGTTCATTGTTCTCCGCCCTGTGCGCAGATAGCCGGTACGCCGGATCCGGCCACCAACAGTGCCGACAGCGAAGCGATCCGGCTGGCCAAGACCTACATGCAGCGTTATTATCAGGAGACTCTGGACAGTCACTATATTCAGGAGAATCCGCCTTCATCCCGTACCTGGGCAACGGATCTGTACAGTTATATGACCGATGATGCCATCAATTCCTTCCGGTGGTCAGGCAATGTGCTGAGTGATCCCGACGGTTTCAAGAGCAAATCGGCAGAGCAGATCCTGCAGAGCCTGTTCGGTGAATCCTGAGCCATCAGACAATAATATCAGACAAAATACACGACTCCAGGAAAATAAATCTTGAGAGCCCCGCAAAAGGCTTTCGCTGACCGAGAGCTCAGAAAGCTCCAGTTCCCATCAGGCAAAAAGGAACTGGAGCTTTTTTACGTATCAGGCTTTAGCCTGTTTCCGGCCCCGTCTCCCGCAGGCGCACAGCAGTAGCGGCCTTCCGCCGTCTGTCATCCCCCAGAGCCGCATAGTGGCGACGGGTGGTATTTACATCTTTATGGCCCAGAACATCGGCCACCAGATAAATATCGCCGGTTTCCTGATACAGAGCGGTTCCATAGGTGCTGCGCAGCTTATGGGGCGTGATCTTTTTAGTGGTGGTGATTTCCCTGGTATATTTCTTGACCAGATTTTCCACGGCCTGTACACCGATCCGTTTCCGCTGGGTAGAGTAGAAGAGTGCATGTTCGTGACCTTCCAGCGGTGTGATGTTCTCCCGGACATCCAGATATTTTTTCAGTGCCTGTTCCACCTCTTCGCCAAAATAGACAATCATCTCATTGCCTCCCTTGCGTACCACACGGATTCCGTTGTTCTTAAAATCAATGTCTTCCACATCCAGCCCCACACATTCCGAAACACGGATTCCGGTACCCAGCAGGAGAGTGATCAGTGCCAGATCCCGTTCCTTTGTCTTTTCGTAGTAAGCTTTTTTCTGTCCGGTGAGCGTATCGCCGCAGTGTTCTATGTAATCCAGAAGCATGGCAACTTCATCGGCGTCCAGCCGGACAATGCTTTTGTCATGGAGCTTTGGCATATCGATCAGCAGAGCCGGATTCGTCTTGATCATTTCCCGCTTGAAGTAATAGGCATAAAAGCTGCGCAGCGAAGACATTTTCCTCTTCAGGCCCCGTTCTCCGTTGGTCATGATCTTGTCGTCTGCGGCGGATTTATAGACCTTCAGATATTCCTGATATTCTTCAATATCCAGAGCCTGAAGCTGATCCAGGACGGAAACGGTAAAGTCAGACATTTTGTAGTCCTTGAAAAGGGGATTTTCTTCTTGCAGAAACTGAAAAAAGATCCGAAGATCGTAGGCATAGGAAATTCTGGTTTTCGTGGAAGTAGTGGGTTCAATAGCGCGGAAATAATCCTTGACGAACTCCGGAAGGGTACGCAGGATTTCCCGGAGCTTGAGCGTATTCTGTATATCGGTTTCCTGATGGTAAGTCATTTGCTGGGCCATGATGATTCTTTCCTTTCTTGATCTCGATGCAGTAAATGGTCTCAATAACGATGAGGCTCCTGATGAAAATGAAAAATCCTGAAAGCGGTGTCAGTCTGATCTGTATCAGAAGCATAGATTCCTTATTTTTCGATACAATGAAGCCTGCTGTAAAATGGTTCATGTAATGGAACAAATCAGGTGTTTTCGTGGGAAGTAGTGAATTTCCCTTCGATCTATTTGAAAAACCTGTGTTTGTCGTATAGATTAAGAATAGCATAAATGGAGCACTTTTGCAATAAAAACTTCTCTCTGCCGGTTTATCTGTTCAGCTGCTTCCCTGCAGATCCCGGCTGCTGTACACCTGGTACTTCTGTCTCCTGGACATTCTGCATCACTGTCATTTTGATCACGGGTATGCTTCATATACATATACATTTAGATCATACGCAGCAAAACAGAGACTCGTTGACCAGCCCGGATCAACTTCCTTATGGTTCCTTATTGTCTGCAATAAGGAAGCTGGCTCCGGTATCAGCCGGCAGGCTGACCAAAAGGACATCTGCTTCACCTGTATGTTCCATGCTGTGCTGTCTGCCGGGATCCATGGAGTCTCTGTTTCCCTGTTTCCCTGTTTCCCTGTTTCACAGTTTCTTATATTCTTGCCGTTATCATAGTCCTGCATCATGTCCTTATCCGGCACTGGGCTCATTCCTGCATCATCCCGGATAAAGCTCTGGCCCTTCAGGCCTCTATTCAGGCTTCTTGCGCCAAATTACATTCGGCACATGCATCATTCTTTTGCAGCGGCCTTCCCATTCTCCATCCCTTTAATTGCCGTCGGCCTCTGCATAATAAGGAATATTCAGATAACTGCCCTGATGGATCTGATCTCCCCGTATGCCGTTGATTGCACAGATCTCCTGTATATAGCTGTCCATATCTGTATATTCCGGTGTGATGTATTCATCTGCGATGCTCCAGAGGGAATCCCCTGCATGCACCTGTATCGTTGTATAATACTTCACCGTGTTCCGGTTCATGGCAACCGCTTCCGGACTGTTGAACGAAAAACCTGTGGTCAGAAATAATAAAATAAAAAGAATACCCAACACAATCACGATCCTGCCTATCTTCTTCATCTGTACTCTCCCTCCTGTATGAATACCAAACATCTGTTCTGTTTCTTATGTCCTTTATTATACTTATCGAACACATGTTTGTCAACCGTTTTATCGAACAGATTACCGAACATATTTCGAATATCTGTTTGCATTTTTCCCCAGAGTATGATAGAATAAACAAAATTAGGAGGTATTGCATATGGCATATGGCAAGATCAGCACCAAGCAACAGGAGATCCTGGATTACATAAAGAACACTATCATGAACAAAGGATTCCCGCCGGCCGTGCGGGAAATATGCGAAGCCGTTCATCTGAAGTCCACTTCCACCGTACATTCCCATCTGGAAGCCCTGGAACGCAACGGCTATATCCGCAGGGACCCCACCAAGCCCCGGGCTATTGAGATCGTAGATGACAATTTCAATCTGACCCGCCGTGAACTGGTGAACATTCCTCTGATCGGCACGGTGGCTGCCGGACAGCCTTTGCTGGCTGTGGAGAATATTGAGAACTACTTTCCTGTCCCATCCGAATATCTTCCCAATGTACAGACCTTTATGCTGAAGGTCCGGGGAGACAGTATGGTCAATGCCGGTATTTTTGACGGGGATCAGGTACTGGTGGCCCAGCAGAATACGGCTGAGAACGGGGATATGGTTGTGGCGCTTCTGGATGACTCCGCCACAGTGAAGACATTTTACAGGGAGAAGGATTACTACCGCCTGCAGCCGGAGAACGATCACATGGATCCCATTATCGTCCGGGAGAATCTGCAGATCCTGGGCAAGGTGATCGGTGTCTTCCGCTTCTTCCGCTAAGTATCTGCAGAACTGCGCTTCTGCTCTTTCTCGAATAAGAGAAATCAGACAGGTAAATCATTTCGACACAAAACAAGCCCTCTGAATCAGGCAGAATGCCTGTCCGGAGGGCTTTATCTATTTGAATTTATCTCTGTATTTCACAGTAAGAACATTTAGTTTACATAATAATATTATCGTCAACCATTTGCTTCTGCTTCTTTCTCCAGATCCTCTGCGGAGATCACTGTACCATCTCTCCAGATCCGCTCCAGATCATAAAACAGACGGTTTTCTTCATCAAAAATATGAATGATCACATCGCCGTAATCCATCAGAACCCAGGAGGAATTCTGGGTGCCTTCCACATGTTTGGCAAGATAACCGGCTCTTCCCAGCGTTTCCTCCACATTGTCCATCAGAGCTTTTACCTGATTGGGATTGCTTCCGCTGGTAATCAGAAAATAATCAGCCATAACAGAGACCTGGTGAATGTCGATTACTTTCAGATCGATCGCCTTCTTCTCATCCAATGCCTTACAGGCCAGTGCGGCCATTTTTCTTCCATCCATCATTCTGCAAATTCTCCTTTCTTCTGCCGTTCACGATAAAGCGACTCATAATATGCATAGGCAACTTCTGTCGCATGATCCAGATCCTTGGGGTTCTGAGACAGGTATGCCAGTGTATCCTTCAGAATTTCATACATGCAAAGATCCAGATCCTGGAATGCCAGACGCCGGATCTCCCCAAGTCTGGGCGCACGGGTACGCTTTGGTTCAATATAATCTGCGATATAGACAATCTTTTCCAGTACAGACATATCTGCTCTTCCCGTGGTGTGATACGTGATCGCATCAAGAACGGCAGGATTTGTCACACCGTATTTCTTTTTGGCAAAATAAGCGCCCATCTTTGCATGGAGCAGATACAGATGCCCTTCTTCAAAGGGAGTCACCGGAATTCCGTACTTTTTGCACAGCTTCAGCTTATCCTTGTTGGGAATACATTTGGCGCAGTCATGGAGCAGACCTGCCAGCTGTGCATCTGCGATCGGAGCATCGTGGACCATTGCCAGGCAGGCACACGTATACATCACGCCCATGGTATGCTCAAAGCGGTCCGCATCCAGATATTTTTTTAATTTTTTCTCTATTTTGACAAAATCGTAGTTCTTTCCATTCATAGCTTCTCACTCCCCCATCTGGTAAATCTGCTGTTCCTCAATAAAAGAGATCACAGGATCCGGCACATAGTACCGGATGCTCTTCTGATCCGCGATCCAGCTCCGGAGAATTTCCGAGGAAATATCAATGTTCAGGGTATCCAGACGGATAAACTGTCCCTGATATTTCCGGGTCAGACAGGCAATCTCTCTGTTCAACTGATCCAGGGAGGTATGATTCCGGGTGGCCACCACAATGGTGCAGGCGGCCAGAATCCGCTCCGGTTTCATCCAGCTTTCCAGAGTAAACAGAGAATCCGCTCCAATAATAAAGAAATAGTCAGTGTCCGGATTCTCCCGCTTCAGTTTTTCCAGTGTCCGATACGTATAGGAATAGCCTTCTTCATGCATTTCCACCAGCTGCAGTTCAAAATGCGGATTGGTGGAAATGGCACGGCGGACCATCTCCACACGCTGCTCGTCTGTGGCCCGTCCTGCTCTGTTTTTCTTATGGGGAGGATTCCCGGAAGGCATAAAATAAATTTTATCCAAATGAAGCTGTTCATAGGCCTTTTCCCCTATGATCAGATGCCCCATATGAACCGGGTCAAAGGTACCGCCCATAATACCGATTCTCTGTCTTGTCATGCGATCCCATCCTTATGGTCAAGGAAGAATGATTTTCTTTTTGTCTTTTTTTCCTTCCTTATATAAAACGATTTTTTTTCCGATTACCTGAACAACCTGTGATTTTGTACGTTCTGCAAGGACCTGCGCCATCTCATTTGCGTCATACAGGCAGTTCTGCAGAACACTGATCTTGATCAGCTCCCTGGCTTCCAGAGCTTCCGCTACAGATGCGGTATTTTCCGGCGTCACGCCGTTTTTCCCCAGCTGCAGGATCGGATCCATTGTCATAGCAAGGCTCTTCAGATAAGCCCTCTGTTTACTTGTCATTCCTTATTTCCTCCATTACATCCGGATTTATTTGTAATAATCGAATTCAAACCCGTACATACGCACCGTATCGCCTTCCTGGATACCGGCGTTTTCCAGATCCGTCAAAATTCCACTGTCTTTCAGGAATTTCTGGAAAAATGCAAATCCCTTTTCCGAATCCAGATTGGTATAACCGAACATTTTCTCGATCTTGGGTCCTTCCACAATAAAGGTGTGGGGATCTTCCTCTGAAATTTCCACCGTATAGGGCAAATTTTCTGTAATAAGCACATCTTCCGGGAAGAACTCCTGCTGGAATATCACCGGCTCCTGCTCATTCTGCGCCAGCAGTTCCTGCACATGGAACAGCAGTTCCTGCACACCCTGTCCGCTGACTGCGGAAATGGGAAACACCCGGATCCCCTGGGGCTCAAATTCCTCCTGAAGCCGCTTCACCGGGCTGTCTTCCAGGTCATAGATGGCATCGATCTTGTTGGCAGCGATCACCTGGGGCCGTCTGGCCAGATCTTCGTTATAGGCTGCCAGTTCCCGGTTGATCGTATAAATGTCTTCCACAGGATCTCTGCCTTCCACCGAAGCCGCATCCACGATATGGATCATGACTCTGGTGCGTTCCACATGACGGAGAAATTCATGTCCCAGGCCCACGCCTTCCGAGGCTCCTTCGATCAGTCCCGGAATATCAGCAATGACAAATCCTCCGCCATCCATATCCACCACACCCAGATTCGGGCTCAATGTGGTAAAATGATAATTGGCGATCTTGGGCTGGGCATTGGTCACTCTTGCAAGGAATGTAGATTTTCCCACATTGGGAAATCCAACCAGACCCACGTCGGCAATGACCTTCAGTTCCAGGCATACCTCCAGCTCCTGTGCCGGCTGCCCGGGCTGAGCGTATTTGGGCACCTGCATGGTGGATGTGGCATAGTGCATATTTCCCTTGCCGCCTCTGCCGCCTTTGAGCACCACCTGACGGGTATTCTCTCCAGACATATCCGCAATGACTTTCCCGGATTCCGCCTCCAGGATCACCGTTCCTTCCGGAACCTTTAAGATGATATCTTCCCCATCGGCACCGTGGCAGCGTCTCTTGCCGCCTTCTTCTCCGCTCTGTGCTTTATATTTTCTTCTGTGACGGTATTCAGATAAGGTGTTCATTCCCTTATCCACTTCAAAAATGACATCTCCTCCACGGCCACCGTCTCCGCCGTCAGGCCCGCCATTTGGTACATAAAGTTCCCGGCGGAAGCTGACATGTCCGTCTCCGCCTTTTCCGGAACAGATAATAATTTTGGCTCTGTCTGCAAACATTGATTCCATCCTCCTGTGTGATCTTGTGGCTCTGTTAATGAAGATGAGAAAAAAGGCTCCAAACCGTAACGATTTGAAGCCCTCACATTATTCAACAGATACCGGTACCACAGAAACCTGTTTTCTGTCTCTTCCCAATCTTGTGTAACGAACAATGCCGTCAGTCAAAGCAAATAATGTATAATCTTTGCCGCATCCAACATTGGTTCCCGGATGAATTTTGGTTCCGCGCTGTCTGTAAATAATATTACCAGCCTTTGCAAACTGTCCGTCTGCTCTCTTCGCACCTAATCTTTTGGATTCAGAGTCTCTGCCGTTCTTAGTAGAACCAACTCCCTTTTTGTGAGCGAATAACTGAAGGTTCATTTTCATCATGATATTCTACACCTCCCTGGATTCCAGTCTTAAATACTTCTTATCGTAACTATTCTGAATTTCAGTAAGTCCAAGAGCCAGGGTATCCATCAACAGGGTTCCTCTCTCTGAAATCTCATCCAGAAATTCCCAGTGAACAAAGCCATCATCCGTTTCCAGAACAAATCTGTCATCGGTATAGGCGTCCAGCGCATTGGCTGTGGTAATGACCAATGCGGAAACCGCTGCACAGACAATATCCTGTCCTTCTTCCGCATAACCTGCATGTCCTCTGGATGTAAACCCCGTATATTTCCCGTTGCTCTTCGTAAAGACTACCTTAATCATTGTCAGACACCAGATTAACCATTGATTTTTTCAATTTTTACTTTGGTGTACTGCTGTCTGTGACCGTTTTTCTTGTGATATCCAGTTTTTCTCTTATACTTGTAAACGATCACTTTTTTGCCCTTGCCGTTCTCGATTACGGAAGCGGTAACATTGGCATTGGCAACATCACTGCCGACTTTCAGACCATTATCGCTGATCGCGATCACATTGTCAAAAGTAACAGTTTCACCAGCTTCTACACCAAGCTTCTCTACTTTGATAACATCGCCTTCGGCTACTTTGTACTGTTTACCACCTGTTGCAATAATTGCGTACATATGGCACCTCCTATTATCATTACTCGCCAAATATGGTGGCCTTGCGGCTCTTCAAACCTCTTTGTGCGGCATACTCGATTATAATAGCACGGGAATCGCCATTCGTCAACAGAAAAGATGAATTTTTTTAGCCTAATAATTCCTCAGCCATCTGTTCCATGGCGCCTACGGTCTCTTCCTTCATGGAAGACCGGATCGTCACCTGCTTCTCGCAGAGTGTGATGTTCTTCATGGAGCTGAACGCTTCTCTCATCAGCTTGCCGGCCATGGGCGCCCAGGAACCGTTCTCCATGATGGCCACTTTCCGGTTCTGGAAGTTCTTGATCTTCAGATGATACAGGAAGTCTTCCATTACCGGGAAAATACTTGCATCATAAGTCGGGCATGCCACCACCAGCTTGTCATAACGATAAGCATTCTCCACCACTTCTGCCATGTCTGATCTGCTCAGATCGAAGAAGACCACTTCCTTCGCTCCTTTTTCTTTCAGGATTTCTGCCAGCTTTCTGCCGGCTGCCATGGTATTTCCATGGATGGAAGCGCAGGCCACCACAACGCCATCGTCTTCCGGCTGATAGCTGCTCCAGGTATTATATTTCTCCAGATAATAGCCCAGATTTTCCTTCAGGACAGGTCCGTGAAGCGGGCAGATCATGGCAATGTCAAGTGTGGCTGCCTTCTTCAGAAGCGCCTGCACCTGCGCGCCGTATTTTCCTACAATATTAATGAAGTAGCGGCGTGCCTCAGCAATCCACTCTTCGTCCTTTGCCAGTGCGCCGAAGGTTCCGAATCCGTCTGCGGAGAACAGGATTTTCTCGCTGCTCTCATAGGAAACCATAACTTCCGGCCAGTGTACCATGGGAGCCATGACAAAATGAAGGGTATGGGTACCCAGTTCCAGTGTGTCGCCCTCTTTTACCGCAATCGTCTTTCCGGTAAAATCATTGGTGAAGAACTGGGGCATCATGGCAATGGCCTTCGCAGTGGAAACCACCTGCATGTCCGGATACTGTTCCATTAAACGCTGAATATTTCCCGCGTGGTCCGGCTCCATATGGGAAACGACAAGATAATCCGGCTTACGGTCACCCAGCACAGCTGCCAGGTTCTGCAGCCAGCCTTCCGTTCCTCTCTTATCTACGGTATCCATGATCGCTGTTTTCTCATCCAGGATCACATAGGAATTATAAGAAACTCCATTGGGTACCAGATACTGGCTTTCAAACAGATCAATGGTGGTATCATCCACACCGACATATTTTATAGAATCAGAAATTACAACATTGTTCATTCTTATGTTTCCTCCTGTTTCATTTTTCACTGGCATCTGTCCGAAAGGGAACCTCCCTTTATTTACAGACACGGTCAATTTGCTACAACGATTATAGCTCAATCACTGACAGATGTAAAGCAGCCGAAAACATGTTGTAAAAAAAGAACAAAAATGGTAGACTATTTAATCCTGCTGTTCTTTCCGTACAGACAGCCGGGGAAACAGCTTTTATACAAAGCTGCTTCCCCGCTTTCGACTGGAGCTCCGGCCTTAAAAATCCTGTCTGTACTGAAGGATCTCCTGCAGATCCTCGGCCAGAGGTCTGCGTACTTTTCTTCTGGTCATTTCCACAATATTCAGAGGAGTCATATCCACCACAACAGTTTTCACCGGATCGGGCCGCACCTGTTTCTGCAGTACATGGAGCAGTTCTTCTCTGTGATCTGCAGACTTCATATTGATAAAATCAATCAGAATAATCCCGGACAGATTGCGCAGCCGCACCTGTCTGGCGATTTCCCTGGCGGCTTCCAGATTGATCTTCCGGCAGGTTTCTTCCGCTTTCTTTTTGCCGGCATACTTTCCGCTGTTTACATCGATGGATACAAAGGCTTCGGTCTGCTGGATCACAAGATATCCGCCGCTGTTCAGCCATACCTTTTCCTGTCTGGCCTTCTCCAGATTTCTTTCCAGCACATACAGCTTATGGAGAGGCAGCAGCCGGTCCTGGTAATGCCGCAGCCGGTCTGCCAGCTTTGGCTGATAATTATCCAGATAGCTCTTCACACGGCAGAACAGCTCATCTCCCTCCACTACGATCTCCTGCAGATTTTCCTGGTATACATCCCGGATGGCTGCCAGATAAAAAGGTTCCGCTTCTTCCAGCAGAGACCGGGTCGTACGGCTCCTTCCCCGGTTCACCACAGTATCAAACCGCTTTTTCAGATAATCCAGTTCTTCCAGGATTTCTTCTTTGGAGGCATCTCTGGCGTTTGTCCGCACCACCAGACCGTATTCTTCCGTCTTTTCTTCCTTCAGCCACTGCTGCAGGCGATGCCGCTCTTCCTTTTCCAGCTTGGAGGACAGCCCCAGGTCTTTTTTACCGGAAGTCAGAACCAGATATTTGCCGGTGAAATTCAGATTGGCCGTCACAGCCGGCACCTTTCCTTTCATGGCGTCCCGGCTCACCTGGACCAGGATATCATCGCCCTCCCGCAGGGGCGGCTGCCGAAAAGGACTGGCAAAAATCAGCTGCTCCTGCTCTTTCAGTGAAAAATAGCATTTCACGCCTTTCTGGATCTCCACAAAGGCAGACTGGATGTGCTCTGCCAGATCTTCCACATGGGCCAGGTAAACATTGCCCAGGATCCCGTTCTCTTCCTGGGGCCGGAACCGGAATTCCAGGATCCTGTCTTCTGCCTCCAGCGCGGTCACGATACATGGAACGCCTTCTATTTCCATGGCGGTGATCAGTAATTTACTCAACTTCTTCTCCCAGTTCCTCCAGAGAAAGGAATACAGGTCTGTTTTCCTCTTCCCGGATCGTATAAATTTCTTCCCGGTGTACCAGATACAGCAGGGGATCCGGTTCCACGCCCATCCATTTCAGGAATGTATCCATAACCAGTTCCGGCTTGGTATAGTTGGAGCTGGCAGATGCCAGCCGCATGCAGATGGTATCCCCTTCCAGATGCAGATCATAGATATAGGGATGAATATCTACTTCCCGTTCGCTTTTCTTTGTTTTTTTCCATACGGGGATGGAATCCTGTGCAGCAAATTCCAGGATCTTTTCCTGCCAGGGAACATCGGGAGTCCGCCCTTCCCGGAACTGTACCCGGTAATCTGCCGCTGCCATCAGAGCCATGGCGTTGCCTGCTTTTCCCTCCGGTACTTTCCTGGCGCTGCGCACACGAACCCCTTCGGCCATGACCTGATCCAGCCTATCCCGGATCTGGGCAGTGGGCAGTTCCTCTGTCAGCTCCATATCAAAATATTCCCCGGAGCTGGTGATCCCCACGCCAAGAGGTGCGGCGAAGGACAGGATCATATGGGGGCTGAAGCCGCCGGTAAATGCAATGGGAAGTCCTGCCCGCCGGATGGCTTTCTGAAAATACCGCATGGTATCCAGATGACCGATGTATTTCATGCAGCCTTCTTTGGAAAACTTAATTCTTACCTTCAACGCACACACCTCCTTTGTACCGTCCTGCTCCGCAGCCGCTGCACTGCATCCGGCAGTTGGGCGTAACTTCTTCGCCTCTGGCTTTTTCCCATTCTCTTTTCAGAAATGCCTTGGTCACTCCCGCATCAATGAAATCCCAGGGCAGCAGCTCTTTTGTATCTCTCTCCCGCAGCGTATAGAATTCCGGATGAATGCCACAGTTTTCAAAAGCCTGATCCCAGATCTCCTGGTGGAAGCTTTCTGTCCAGGCATCGTAGAGGGCTCCGTTCTCGTAGGCATTCTGGATCACATCGGCGCACCGGCGGTCGCCTCTGGCCAGAAATCCTTCTAATAATGTAACGTCTGCTTCATGCCAGTTATATTTGATCGCCCGCTGATTGAGCTGCGCATGAATTTCTTCCCGAACGACCCGAGCTTTATCCAGAAACTGCTCCTGGGTGAACATGGGCGCCCACTGGAACGGGGTAAAGGGCTTCGGCACAAAAAATGAAGTACTGACTACGATCTGTACTTTTCCATTTCGTTTTTCCTTTGGCACCGTCTCATAATATTCTTTTGCGATCTTCTCTGCAAGATGCGCAATGCCCTTCATATCTTCTTCCGTTTCCGTGGGAAGTCCCAGCATGAAATACAGTTTTACCCGATTCCAGCCGCCCTGGAACGCTTCTCTGGCTCCCTGCAGGATCACCTCTTCGGTCAGGCCTTTATTGATCACATCCCGCAGTCTCTGGGAACCGGCTTCCGGCGCAAAGGTCAGGCTGCTTTTTTTGATGTCCTGCACCTTGCTCATGACATCCAGAGAAAAGGCATCGATACGCAGGGAAGGCAGTGAAATATTGACTCCCATGGATTTAAATTCTTCCATTAAGAAAGTAACCAGCTCTTTCAGCTGAGAATAATCACTGGAACTCAGGGAACTCAGGGATATTTCCTCATGTCCGGTGGATTCCAGCATTTTTCTGGCCATACTTTTCAGCATTTCCACATCCCGCTCCCGGGTGGGCCGGTAGATCATGCCTGCCTGACAGAAACGGCAGCCCCGGATACAGCCCCTCTGGATTTCCAGTGTTACCCGGTCCTGGGTGGCTTTGATAAAGGGGACTACAGGTTTCTCCGGATACGGGGCGGAAGTCACATCCATTTCCACCTGCTTTTCCACTGTTTCCGGCGCTTCCGGACAGTTCGGTGTGAAGGAAAGCAAGGTTCCATCCTCTTTATATTCCATGTCATAGAACGCCGGCACATAAATACCGGGGATCTGCGCTGCTTTCCTAAGAAAATCCATCCGGCTGCCCCCGGACTTCTTATTGGCAATATAAGCGTCGAACAGGGCATCATAGACGGTCTCGCCTTCACCGATATAGAACAGATCAAAAAAAGGCGCCAGAGGTTCCGGATTATAGACACAGGGGCCTCCTCCGATCACCAGAGGCATGTCCTCTGTCCGGTCTGCTGCACGCAGAGGAATCTGGCTTAAATCCAGGATCTGCAGGATATTGGTGTAGCACATTTCGTACTGGATCGTAATTCCCAGAAAATCAAATTTCCGGACCGGCTCCTGTGACTCCAGAGCAAACAGAGGGATCTGCTGCTCCTTCATGATCTGATGCAGGTCGGTCCACGGGGAATACACCCGTTCACACCAGACGTCTTCCCGCTGGTTAAACATATGGTACAGAATCTGCATGCCCAGATGGGACATTCCGATCTCATAGACATCCGGGAAGCACATGGCAAAGCGGATGTCCACTTTTTCCGGATCTTTCATGACCGAATTGATTTCATTTCCGATATAACGGGCAGGAGACTGTACCTTTAATAATATTTCATCACTTAATGCTAGTTTACGCATTGCTTCTCCTTTTATCCTGCGTCAAATGCGCAGTTATTCGTTAGGTGCTGTACCGTTTCGGCACTGCAGAACCATTTTCACTGTGATATCTGCCGAGCATGATACAACTATCCGTATTCTAGCACTCTTTCATAGGTTTCGGCAACACTTTATAGAGGAAACTGAGAAAATATGCCTGGAAAGCCTCCTGTTTCCACACTCCTGGAATTATGGTAGAATAATAAAACAGAACGATAAATCTGCCGTTAGAATTGCAAAAAATCAGAAAGGATAAAAATATGATTGAACTGTATGAGCTCCGGCAATTTACTGTATTTGCGGATTGCGGGACACTCTCTGAAGCCGCGGACATCCTGCACCTTTCCCAGCCGGCGTTAAGCCGGAGCATGAAAAAAATTGCTGACCGATGCAGAGTCGCTTATCCAGAAAGCCCAGAGCTTTGACCGGCAAAACCGTACCATCTCCTTTGGTGTTTGTTCTCCTGCGCCCAGTTGGATCATAGTGCCGCTTCTTGGAAGCCTGTATCCCCATAAAACACTTCAGACAGAGGTTGCAGAGGAGACACTACTCATCTCCGGTCTTGAAAAAGGAACGTATCAGCTCATTGCTCTCACCCACAAGCCGGAGGGAAATCACTGTTTTATGAAAATATGATTCTGATGAACAATATCGGATTCTGGGATTTTGTATGCACAGAAAAAATGCCGGATTCCCGTTTTCTGACGCAAAGTGACCGTTTCAGTTTTGATGAACTGGTACGTTCCTCCTCTTTGCCCTCCTTCACCACGGATCTTGCAAAAAAGTATTTGCAGACAGAAGATATCCGCATGGAAGTGCCGGTATCTGACCCGGAGGCAACCGTAACTTACTACCTTGTATGCCTGAAAGAATCTCTTAAGGAATTCCAGGCATTATTTTCTGTGCTTTGAAACTATCGGCCTCATGCAGAGAACTTACACAGCCCAGCCAAGACTCTCCTGCTGAATCTGGAATAGCTTATGATACAGCCCATTCTTTTTCATCAGCTCGTCGTGAGTTCCATGCTCCACCAACCGCCCATTGTCAAGAACAAGGATCTGGTCCGCGTCCACAACTGTGCGGAAGCGGTGGGCGATCATAATAACCGTCTTTCCTTCCACCAGTCTGGCAATCGCCTTTTGAACCAGAACTTCATTCTCCGGGTCAAGGGATGCTGTTGCCTCGTCAAGCAGAATAATGGGAGCGTTTTTCAGCAAGGCGCGGGCGATGGAAATACGCTGGCGCTCACCGCCGGAAAGGGTGCTGCCGTTTT